>JAZNYM010000053.1:0-50678 GCA_045594385.1 Bacteroidaceae bacterium | reverse complement strand
GCTTGCTTGCTTGCTTGCTTGCTTGCTTGCTTGCTTGCTTGCTTGCTTGCTTGCTTGCTTGCTTGCTTGCTTGCTTGCTTGCTTGCTTGCTTGCTTGCTAACAAAATAATCCGAACCACCAAGGATATTGGCGGTTATTTTCACGGTATTTCGGATGTTTGTCAGCATTATTTAGCGCTTTTTAGGCATCTTGAGGTTGCAAATATACAAAGTTCCAAATTAACAACCAAATAGTTATGACGTAAATTTCTCTTGATAATAAAAAATCGGATAAAACTACTTAATAATTAGGACATGTTACTTTTGTCCCATCTCCAGCGGCAGCGTGATATATATAACACCACCACACGGACATCATTTCATCACGCAAAGAACGCAGAGCTCGCAAAGACTACATGGCCTATTACGCTGGCGCTGGAGTGTCGCAGCTTCGCACGAAGAGAGCGCAGAGGTGAGCGGAAAGCAGATGAGCGGAGGCGAATAATACACAGAAATATAATACTCCCGCTCTAATCGTTCAACGTTCACCGCTCACCGTTCATCCTTCCACCACCCAGCGTTCCAGATTGCGCGTTTCGGGACTGAAGTTTACACCTATCTTATATAACGTGCGCGCGTCAGTGGCAAAAGGCAAGGCATATCCCTTGTCGTTAATCTGCTGCAGAGCCTCCTCGGCAGTACCATTCAGTTTGAACTCCATCACATAGATATAGTCGGGAGTCTGTAGAACAAGGTCTATGCGTCCGTTATTGGTATGATACTCCACCTGGGTGTAGAAGCCAAGGAGCTTGAAGACTATATACAGCACATTGCTGTAGTGCAGTTCCTGCTGGCGTATCACCTCGTAGGTGGTATCGCTGAAGAACGAACGCAGACGATTAAAGAAACCGTCTATGTCGCCACTCTCCACCTCTCTGACGAAATTCTGGATCTCAAAGGCACCATTTACCTCACGCTTGGCAGTATAGTGTGGAATGAGGAATTTGATGAATCCCTCCTCCACCTCCTTGTTGGGGTATCCCAATGTGTAGCTTTGGAAGCGAGGGTTAAAATCCTTGATGGTCAGGTATCCGCTCTGGTAGATGACAGGTATGGCATCGGCATCAGCAGCATCAGTGCCTGAAAGGCCTTCTATGCCCACTATATAACCATTGACATCATCCAGCTGGTAGTCGTTCTTTTGAAGCAGTTCCACCAGATAGGTCGGTGTACCTGTCTCAAACCAGTAGCTTCCGAATTTCTTGTTAGCAAACACATTCAGCAAACTATACGGATTATACATACCACCAGTATATGGAGCAAAATGATAACCATCATAGTTCAGGCGAAGCAAGTCTGCCATTTCCTCGTATGACGTCTTGTACAGTTCCGCCATGCCGGCAACCTCATCCTTAAAATATGAATGCAGTTCCGTCTCGGATATGCCACATATCTCATTATACTGCTCTAACATGGACAGATCACGCAAATGATTCAGGTCGCTGAACACACTCACCTTGCTAAACTTGGTAACGCCGGTAATCAGGGCGAACCTGATACATCCGTCCATGCTCTTCAAGGCTCCATAAACAGACTTCAGCGTGGCACGGTATTCGTCTTGCAGCGATTTGTTGGATATTGCCTGGAGCAGAGGCTTGTCGTACTCGTCCACCAGGATTACCACACGTTCGGCAGTCTTCTCATAGGCACGCCTGATAATACCCTCGAAGCGCATGGGCAGAGTTGTCTCGGCAGAATCTGCGCCATAAAGGCTTTCCCAAATTTTGAACTCGCGATCCAGCTTCTTGTCAACGCTGTCCGGGGAATCATACTTCTCTGTATTCAGATCCAAACGAAGCACAGGATGCACACGCCATTCCTGCTCCAGCTGCTCCATGGCAAGACCTTGGAACAGTTCCCGCTTACCCTCGAAGTATGCCTTCAGGGTAGATATGAGCAGACTTTTGCCGAAGCGGCGGGGACGACTCAGGAAGTAGTAGTTCCCCTCCTGTACCATCTTATGAACCAAAGCAGTCTTGTCCACATAGACAAACCCTTCTGCTCGTAGCTTCTCAAATGCCTGTACACCTATTGGATACTTCATAATCTGCCCAATTTATAGTTTCTGAATGCAAATATAATGTTTTTATGGCAAATACGCAAATACGAACTGAAAACGGGAAACAAGTCATCCACCACTCATGATTTATCGTTCACCCTTCATCTACTACCTTTGAATATATATCCGTTCGCTAACCTCTGCGCTCTCCTGTCGTAGCGTAGCTTGCGACTCCTCCAGCGCCAGCGTAGAATGTTATGGCAAAAAACTCTGCGCTCTTTGCGGCCTCTGCGTGAGGTTTTAATCACCATACTAATGAATTTTCGCACGCAAAGAACGCAGAGAGCGCAAAGATTACATGGCCTGTTACGCTGGCGCTGGAGTGTCGCAGCTTCGCGCGAAGAGAACGCAGAGGTGAAGGACCCCCTCAATCCCCCTAAGGGGGGGGAGGAGCTGGAAGCGGAGGGGGGGGGGGGATGTCACATAGGTTGCAGGTTTTTGCTCACCGTTCATCCTTCCACCACCCAGCGTTCCAGATTGCGGGTTTCGCTTGTGATGTTTGCTCCTATCTTTACTATCTCTCTGCCGTCCACGGCAAAGGGCAAAGCATAGTCCTTCTCATTTATCTGTGCCAGAGCCTCCTCGGCAGAGCCATCCAGCTTCAGTTCTATGATGTAGACGTACCTGTCGGTTCCTATAGTCAAATCTATACGTCCACGGGAAGTACGGTATTCTGCCTGCACATAGAGCCCCATCAGTTTGGTAAAGATGAACATCACATTCTGGTAATGAACCTCAAGGTCACGTATCAGTTCGTATGGCGTATCTGCCATCAAGGCCTTTAGGCGCAGCATGAAGGCATCCACCTTGCCGTTTCTGACCTCACGCACGAACTTGCCTACAAACGATGGGGAGTCGTTCTGTGAAATAGGAGTGTAGTAAGGCATCAGGAAGCTGACAAAACCCTCCTTTACCTCCTCGTTGGGATAGTCCAGAGTGTACAGGCGGACACTGCGGTCATAGTCCTTTATGGTAAGGTAACCGCTCTGATAAAGCACCGCAATAGGATTGTCCACCATTATCTGCACACTGTCCAGTTCACTGGCACTGGCCTCGTAGCCCGACAGTTCCGTGGGATTCATGTCCACCTCCTTCATCAGCTCCACCAGGTAGGTGGGTGTGCCTGTACTGAACCAGTAACTGCCGTACTGACGGTTCTTCAAGGTAAGCAGTACACTGAATGGATTGTACATACCAAAAGTATCCGGGGCGAAATGATAGCCGTCATAACGCTGCTTCAGCATTTCGTATGCCTCCTCCTTGGTCTGCCCGTTCGCCTTGGCAAGTTCACCGACCTCTTCATCAAAAACATCATGCAACTCCTGCTCGGAGATACCGCATAGATCATAATAGGCAGTATTCATGGACAGATCTTCCATATTGTTCAGGTCGCTGAACACGCTCACCTTGCTGAACTTGGTTACACCGGTAAGCAGGGCGAACCTGATGCACCCGTCCATGGTTTTCAAAGCTCCATAAACAGACTTCAGCGTGGCACGGTATTCGTCCTGTAGCGATTTGTTGGATATTGCCTGGAGCAGAGGCTTGTCGTACTCGTCCACCAGGATTACCACACGTTCGCCAGTCTTCTCATAGGCACGCCTGATAATACCGGCAAAGCGCAACGAGAAAGAGCGCTCGGAGGGATCTGCCCCATAAAGTTTCTCCCACTGTACAAGATTCGTTTCAAGAATATTGTCCAGACTTTCCTGCGAAGCATATTTCTCAATGTTCAGGTCCAAGTGGAGCACAGGATGCACACGCCATTCCTGCTCCAGCTGCTCCATGGCAAGACCTTGGAACAAGTCCTTGCGGCCCTCAAAGTATGCCTTCAGGGTAGATATGAGCAGACTTTTGCCGAAGCGACGGGGACGGCTAAGGAAGTAGTAACTACCTTTAGATACCAATTGATGAATATGGGACGTTTTATCCACATAAACCCATCCTTCCTCACGCAACTTCTCAAACTGCTGTATGCCTATAGGGTACTTCATAATCTGCCCAGTTTATCGTTTCTGAATGCAAATATAATGTTTTTATGGCAAATACGCAAATACGAACTGAAAACGGGAAACAAGTCATCCACCACTCATGGTTTATCGTTCACCCTTCATCCACTACCTTTGAATATATATCCGTTCGCTAACCTCTGCGCTCTCCTGTCGTAGCGTAGCTTGCGACTCCTCCAGCGCCAGCGTAGAATGTAATGACAAAAACTCTGCGCTCTCTGCGGCCTCTGCGTGAAATATAAAAATAACCACCACACGATCATTATTTTCCTCACGCTGAAATTATTTCCTCACGCAAAGAACGCAGAGGTGAAGGACCCCCTCAATCCCCCTATAGGGGGAGGAGCTGGATGAGCGGGGATAGTTTTCCGTTTTCACTTTTTACTTTTCCGTTCACCTTGCCTCTGCGTTCTCCTGTCGTAGCGTAGCTTGCGACTCCTCCAGCGCAAGCGTAGAATGTAATGGCAAAAAACTCTGCGCTCTTTGCGTGAGGTCTTAATCACCATGCTGATGAATTTTCGAATGCGGAGAGTGATACGATTGAAAGAAAGCGGAAGAGGCATCGTGATGACGAGGGTGAATCATTACCGATGATTCGGCGCACGATTACCGATGGTAAAATTTATCATCAGTGATGACAAGGCACGGTCATCACCGATGGCCCAAATGCGGCATCAGCAGAGCGGAGAGGAACGCCCCCGAAAAGGGTTACTCGGCATCGAGCATCATGGAGGCGCACTCCTGGGCGGAGGCACCCAGGTCCACAGCCTTGCGGAAGTCGGCAGTGGCGAGGGATTTCTTGTGGAAGTCCTTGTAGAGCAGGGCGCGGGATATGTAGAAGTCGGGGTTCTCGGGTTCCAGTTCTATGGCGCGGTTCATGTCGCGCAGGGCCTGTTCGTACTGGCGGCGTTTCTGGTACATGCCGCCACGCACGGCATAGACCGTGGCATCGTCCGGCCAATAGCGGAGCAGGACATCGATGTGTTCCATGGCCTCCTGCGGACGCTTGTCCTTGTCGCAAAGAAGGGCAAGGCCCAGACGGGCCTCACGGTTGCGGGGCTGCAGGGTGACGAGGCGTTCGTAATCGGTCCGTGCCTTGGCATTCAGGTGCTGCCCGGCATAGATGTAGGCACGGAAAAAGAGAGCCTCGGGGTGGTCGGGGTTCAGGGTGAGCAGGTCGCCGAGGTCGTTCAGCGCATGGGCATCACGACCCATCTGTATGTTCAGCGAAGCCCTGTCCATGAGTGTTTCCTGCGATGCGGGGGCGAGCTGCAAGGCGGAGTTGAATGCCTCCAAGGCCTCCTTGTAACGCTCCTGTCGTACCCTGAGTTGGCCGATATACCGGTAGAGCACGGCACTTGCCTTGTCGGCAGGCTTGATGGCAATGGCCTGAAGGAAAACGGTTTCGGCCTTGGAAAGCGAATCACTTTCCAAAGCCTTCATGCCCTGCTTTACCAGTCCTGCATATTCGTTGGCCTGGCTCCATGCCGGGGAAGTACAGGCAAGGAGAATGGGCAAAGCCAAGAGAAAACGTTTCCTCATTTGCTCATTATTTCGCACACGGCCATGGGGTCTTCGGCACCATATACGGCAGAGCCTGCCACCAGGACATCGGCTCCGGCCTCGCGCAACTGCTTCCAGTTGTCCAAACCCACACCGCCATCCACCTGGATGAGGGCCTTGGAGCCGCGACGGTCTATCATCTGGCGGAGGGCACGCACCTTCTCGAAGGTGTGGGGGATGAACTTCTGTCCGCCAAAACCGGGATTGACGCTCATGAGCAGGACGAGGTCCACATCGCAGATGATGTCCTCGAGCACACAGATGGGGGTGGCGGGGTTGAGGGTGACACCGGCCTTCATGCCGGCATCGTGTATCTGTCCCACCACACGGTGCAGATGGGGGCATGCCTCGTAGTGCACGTTCATGAGGTATGCGCCCAGGGCCTTCACCTCGGGGATGAACTTCTGGGGTTCCACTATCATCAGGTGTACGTCGAGGGGCTTGTCTGTCAGTTTGGCCACGTACTTGAGAACGGGGAAACCGAAGGATATGTTAGGAACGAAGACACCGTCCATGATGTCCAGATGCAACCACTGTGCTGCACTGCGGTTGAACCACTCCATGTCTTTCTGGAGATTGCCGAAGTCGGCGCTGAGCAATGAGGGAGATAGCATGTTGTAAAGAAGGGTTAGGGATTAAGGTTTCAGGTTTCAGGTTTCAAGTTTAAAGTTTAAAGTTTAAAGTTGAACGATGAAGGTTGAAGGTTTAACGGGGAGAGGGGAGCGGGGAGACATACCCCCTCCGCTTCGCTTTGCCCAGCGTCGCACTGGGTAGTGCTCCCCTCAGAGGGCACAGAATGACATTCGGTCATTCTTCTAAAGACCCTCTTCGCCCCCTGTCTCAGAGGGACAAAGTTGAGTGTGGTTTACTCCTGTAACTGACTCTCCCCCTGAGACAGGGGCGAGCACCCCGTAGGGGGGAGGGGGTATGATATAGCCGCTCACCGCCGATTTCCGTTTTGACTTTGTCGAATCTGCTTCCGCTCGGTGATGTAGGGACTCGGCATGCCGAGTCCGCTTATGCTTTGTTATCGGACACGGCATGCCGTGTCCCTACCATGCTTCTGCTCTCGCTTACTCGCAGATTTCCGTTTTCCGTTTTCACCTTTCCGTTTATATCATACCCCCTCCGCCCTGCGGGCTTACCCAACGTCGCAATGGGGATTGCGACCCTCAGAGGGTACAGAATGACATTTAGTCATTCCTCTAAAGGCCCTCTTCGCCCCCTATCTTAGGGGGACAAAGTGGATGGGCACGTGAAACTTGAAACCTGAAACTTGAAACCTGAAACATTAAACGTCGTTACTTAATATACTTCACCGTGTACATGAATTCGCGGTCCTTCCAGCCAAGGAGGTATTCCTGCTCGGCCCATGCGCCCCATGAGTTGACACAACCGAGGCCCATCTGGGTCTGTGCCACCTGAGTGACGGTGAGATTGCGGGGTGTGAGGTCGCCGGAGTGGGACTGGCGTGCGTTCTTGTCGGGACCGTCGTCAAGGTCGGAGGGGAAGTAGTTCAATGAAGAGCACTCCATGGGGCCGTGAGCCTTGAACTCCAGACCCTCGCCCTTGGCATTGAGCACCTGCCAGTAGCGGACATCGCTATGGTTGCCAGACTCCTGAGGACGGATGTAGGCATGGTACTGTTCGGCCACGCTCTGGCTGAAGATGCCAAGGTGCTGGGACTCCTTGCGGTCGATGTAGTTCTCTACGGGACCGCGACCGTAGTAGCAGACCTGGGCATACTCCTCGGGCATTACCCACTGCATGCCGAAGCGTGTGGGCATGGGCTTGTGCTTGGCATCCTCGTTCACGTCGAGGTGTTCCTTGACGGTAAGGCTGCCGTCGGCATATAATATATAGGTAAGGACAAGGCTGGCATCCATGCGCACGACATCCAGATTGGCGGTAACACGTGCAGATGCCCCGTCCTGTTCCAGACGGATGGACTTCAGGTCGAAGGCAGGGTTGCGCCAGGGCTGGATTCGGTTTATTATACCGGCACCGCCACCGTAGTCGTTGTCGGTGGGGGCACGCCAGAAGTTGGGTGTCACGCCATAGCCGTCGGCCAGCATGGGACGGCCGTTCACGTCCAGGTAGTCAATCATGCCCGTGCGACGGTTGATGGTGACGGTCATGTTGCCGGCAGTAAGTTCATAGCATGCCAGCATGCTGTCCACGAGGACCTCTCCCCCGGCAGAAGCAGGTACGGCGGTCTCGGCCACGGCCTGTGCGGCATAGGGGTCCTGAAGTGCCAGTTGCTGGTGGGCGATGACGTAACCGGCAGGAAGCAGGGGACTGTCGTTCTTCAGCATGAACTCCACATTGAGCAGCACCTCCTTGCCGGGGTTGGCTACCAAGGCGGCATTCAGGGCTTCGGCAGGAACCTGCACGGCAGTGGTCTTCTGCTGGGGCAGGACGAGGTTGTCCACAACCTGACGGTCCGCCTTACGGCCCTCCACCAGAGTGGTGAGCACCATGCGCACGTTGTCCGAACCGGAGAAGAACTTCTCGTTGTAGACGGAGATAGTACCGGCCTTGGGGTCGAAGCCCTTCACCCAGTAGTCCTGATAGCCGTACTGCACCTCATAGGCATGGGGATGGAAGGAGCGGTCGGGGGCAACGATGCCATTGCAGTTGAAGTTGTGGTCGGAGGCAGGATAGCGACCGGAGTCGCCGCCATACATCCATATCTGCTTGCCCGTAACCTTGCTCTTGCCGCGCACGGCCTGGTCTATCATGTCCCAGATGAAACCGCCCTGATACTTGGGATACTTTCGGGTCAGTTCCATGTAGTGCATGAAGCCGCCCATGGAGTTGCCCATGGCGTGGGCGTATTCGCACTGGATGAGGGGACGGTTGGAATTGCCTTCGCTATACTTGACACAGTCGTTGTAGTCGTAGTACATGGGGCAGAAGATGTCGGTTTCCTTGGCCAGTCCGGCACGCTCGTACTGCACGGGGCGTGTGTTGTCCAGAGCCTTGATGGCATGGTATGCCTCCTTGAAGTTGTCGCCGTGTCCGCTCTCGTTGCCCATGCTCCAGAAGATGATGGAAGGATGGTTCTTCTGCACCTCCACGTTGCAGATGTTGCGCTCCACGATGGCCTTGCGGAAGTCGGGGTTCTGTGCCAGGCGTGTGCGGTCGTAGCCCATGCCGTGGCTCTCGAAGTTGGCCTCGGCGCAGACGTAGATGCCGTACTCGTCGCAAAGGTCGTAGAAATACGGGTCGCAGGGATAGTGGCTGGTACGCACGGCATTGATGTTCAGTTCCTTCATGACGCGGATATCCTCCAGCATCCGCTCGCGGCTGATGACATAGCCTCCGTCGGGGTCCATCTCGTGGCGGTTGGCACCCTTGATGAGGATCGGCTGGCCGTTGAGCAGGACCTGTGCATCCTTGATTTCTATGTGGCGGAAACCCACGCGCTGGCGTATGCTCTCGATTACGCCCTTGGCATCGGACAGTGTGACGCTGAGGGTGTAGAGGTCGGGGGTCTCGGCTGTCCAGGGCTTCACGTTGTCTATGTCTGCGGCGAAGGTGGTCTCGGCAGAGGTCAGTTTCCGGCTCTCCTGCCACACCACGGTGCCCTTGGCGTCAGACAGGGAAAGTTTCACTTCCTTGCCCTTGGCGCTGGGAGCGGAGAGGGCAACGGAGAACTTGCCCACCGTGAAGTCCTCGTTGAGGTCCTGGCCAACGTGTATGTCCTGCAGGTGAGCCTTGGGGCGGGCATAGAGGTAGACCTCGCGTGCTATACCGGTGAAGCGCCAGAAGTCCTGGTCCTCGCCGTAAGAACCGTCGCACCAGCGCATTACCTGCATGCAGATGAGGTTCTTCTCGCCCGGCTTCAGATAGCGCGTGATGTCGAACTCGGCGGCATCCTTGGAGTCCTCGCTGTAGCCCACCTGCTTGCCGTTGACCCAAAGGGTGAGGTTGCTGGTGGCAGAACCGACGTGCATGATGATGTTCTGGCCCTTCCAGTCGGCAGGTACCACAACCTCCTTGCGATAAGAGCCGGTATAGTTGTTCTTCTCCTCGATGTAGGGAGGGTTGGGTTTGAACTGCGTGGCCCAGGCGTAACCTATGTTCTTATAGATGATGTCGCCGTAGCCGTTCAGCTCGAACAGGCCGGGCACGGGAAACTCCACCCACTCGCTGTCGTTGTAGCCGGGGAGTTGGAAACCCTCGGGAGCATCGTAGTGATGACGGGCAAAGTGGAAGTTCCACATTCCCTCCAGCGACATGTAGCGACGGCTGAGGGACTTGTCGCCCTTCTGCGCCAGAGCCTCGGACTCAAAGGCAAAGAAAGAGGCACGGGGAGCCAGCGTGTTCACACGGGTCACATAGGGGTCCATCCAAGGTTCCTTGCTGTTATCCTTGGCAGAAACGCTGCCGCCTGAAAGAAAAGCCGTCAGGAAAGCGAGTAGAAAAAGTTTCTTCATGACTATGATTTCGTTTAGGTATTATTGTTGCTCTTCAATGACACAAAGGTACGTTTTTTCCTCCTGACACACAAATAAACGCCTGTTTTTTAGCAAAAAGTAAGGGAAAGTGCTTGTCAATTTAGAGAAAAGTAGTACCTTTGCACGCCGATTATTATCAACGGAGCCTTTAGTCTGGGCCCCGTGGTATGTGTGGATAGGCAGCTGATTGGCCTCGGCCCCGGTCCGTGAATCATACCGAAAAATGTAAGTAATCAATTAGCAACAAACAAGAAACAAGAACAATGGACACATTGAGTTACAAGACCATCTCTGCCAACAAGGCAACCGTAAAGAAGGAGTGGGTTGTAGTAGACGCTACAGACCAGGTCCTGGGTCGTCTGGCCAGCAAGGTGGCAAAAATCCTGAGAGGTAAGTACAAGCCCGAGTTCACTCCCAACGTGGACTGTGGCGACAACGTGATTATCGTAAATGCCGAGAAGATCATCATCACCGGTAACAAGATGACCGAGAAGGAGTATCTCCGCTACACCGGTTATCCTGGCGGTCAGCGCAGCGAGACTCCTGCCGACATCCTGGCCAAGCCCAACGGTGCCGAGAAGTTGATCCGCCGCACTGTAAAGGGTATGCTCCCCAAGAACAAGTTGGCTCGTCAGATTATCAAGAATCTGTACATTTACGAGGGTGCAGAGCACAAGCATGCTGCCCAGACCCCCAAGAACATTGACATTAACCTCTACAAGTAATACAAGAAGATGGCAGTAGTAAATGCATTGGGCCGCCGCAAGAGCGCCGTAGCCCGCGTATATGTTGAGGAGGGTAGCGGTAAGATTACCATCAACAAGCGTGACCTGACCGAGTACTTCCCCAGCCCCATTCTGCAGTACGTAGTAAAGCAGCCCCTGAACCTGCTGGACGTAGCAGAGAAGTATGATATCAAGGTTAACCTGCAGGGTGGCGGTTACACCGGCCAGAGCCAGGCTCTGCGTCTGGCTATCGCCCGCGCACTGGTTAAAATCAACGCCGAGGACAAGAAGGCACTCCGTGCCGAAGGCTTCATGACCCGCGACAGCCGTGAGGTAGAACGTAAGAAGCCCGGTCGTCCCAAGGCACGTCGTCGCTTCCAGTTCAGCAAGCGTTAATACATTATATATATATTATATTGTATTCACGTATTATATTGTATTCACGTCTTCGCCCGACGTTAAACCTTAAACCTGAAACTTTAAACTTTAAACGTTCATCGTTCATCGTTCAACGTCAACTGAAGCACGCCGAGTTTAGTATCTAAACCGTCGGGACTCCCACAGATGAGACTACCCGAGGGTTGGTCTCCACCGAAAGAAGGAGACAACAAAAAGAAAGTAAACACAAAACAAAACAAACAAATGGCAAGAACATCATTTGAAACCCTGTTGGAGGCTGGCTGTCACTTTGGCCACCTCAAGAGAAAGTGGAATCCCGCTATGGCTCCCTACATCTTCAAGGAGATGAACGGTATCCACATCATAGACCTTCACAAGACCGTAGGCATGGTGAACAACGCTGCCGAGGCTCTGAAGAACATCGCCAAGAGCGGTAAGAAGGTTCTGTTTGTTGCAACCAAAAAGCAGGCCAAGGACATCGTAGCCGAGAAGGCTCAGTCCGTGAACATGCCCTACGTTATCGAGCGCTGGCCCGGTGGTATGCTGACCAACTTCCCCACAATCCGCAAGGCTGTGAAGAAGATGGGCACCATCGACAAGCTGATAGCCGACGGCACATACAGCAATCTGTCTAAGCGCGAGCTGCTGCAGGTTACCCGCCAGCGCGCAAAGCTGGAGAAGAACCTCGGTTCTATCTCTGACCTGACACGTCTGCCCAGCGCACTGTTCGTTGTGGACGTAATGAAGGAACACATCGCAGTGGCAGAGGCTAACCGTCTGGGTATCCCCGTGTTCGGTATCGTTGATACCAACTCTAACCCCGACAACATCGACTTCGTAATCCCCGCTAACGACGACGCAAGCAGCAGCGTGGAGGCTATCCTGAACGCAGTTTGCGGTGCCATCAACGAGGGTCTGGAGGAGCGCAAGGCTGTGAAGGCTGACGAAGCTCCTGCCGCAAAGAAGGAGGAAGAAAAGGCTGAGGCTTAACCAAAGAAGTCCCGCTTTGAATCATAAGGGTTAGAGGACGCACACTATCCGCATTCTCTAACCCTTTTTCTTCAAAACACAGAAACAATCACTAACACATAAAAGACATACGACTATGGAAGTTACAATGAGTGACATCAAGAAGCTCCGCGAGATGACCGGTGCAGGTCTGGCCGACTGTAAGAAGGCCCTGGCTGAGAGCGAGGATATGGACGGTGCTGTAGCATACCTGCGCAAGAAGGGTGCTGCCGTTGCTGCAAAGCGTAGCGACCGCGAGGCTGCCGAGGGTTGCGTACTGGTGAAGGCTGAGAATGGCTTCGCTGCTATCATCGCCCTGAAGTGCGAAACCGACTTCGTGGCTACAAACGCTGACTTCGTGGCTCTGACACGCGAGATTCTGGACGCTGCAGTTGCTGCAAAGTGCAAGACTCTGGACGAGGTTAAGGCTCTGCCCATGGGCGACGGCACCATCCAGGACGCCGTTATCGCACGCAGCGGTATCACCGGCGAGAAGATGGAGTTGGACGGCTACTGCGTTATCGAGAGCGAGAACGTGGCTACCTACAACCATATGAACCGCAACGGCCTGTGCGCAATGCTGGCTTTCAACAAGCCCGTTTCTGACCCCGACTGCGGCAAGAACATTGCCATGCAGATCGCTTCTGCTGCTCCCGTTGCCATCGACGAGAGCGGTGTTAGCCAGGAGGTTAAGGACAACGAGGTTGCCGTGGCTATCGAGAAGACCAAGGCTGAGCAGGTACAGAAGGCTGTTGAGGCTGCCCTGAAGAAGGCCGGCATCAACCCCGCACACGTTGACAGCGAGGATCACATGGAGAGCAACATGGCCAAGGGCTGGATCACAGCAGAGGACGTTGCCCGTGCCAAGGAGATTATCGCCAAGACCGCTGAGGAGAAGGCTGCAAACCTGAACGAGGCTATGATACAGAACATCGCCAAGGGTCGTCTGAACAAGTTCCTCAAGGAGTCTTGCCTGCTCTCTCAGGAGTACATCTGGGACAAGAACATGACCGTTGCCCAGTACCTGCAGAGCGTTGACAAGGACCTGACCATCGTGGATATGAAGCGCTTCACTCTGAAGGCAGAATAATCCATTAACGGAAAAGGTATAATACATTATAAACAAGAACGCCATTGTCGGACTGACATGGCGTTCTTGTTTATATATATATTGTGTATTTATTCCATTCATTCGTAGGTGAGATCCAGTCTCTGCTCGGCAATGGAGGGATTTTCCTGCTCCAGTGTGTAGAAGCTGCTTCCATCGAAACAATGTGTACAAATACGCTCCTTAGGTAGGCCTATTGCCTTAACCAGAGTCTCTAGCTTGGCAAACTTCAGTGAGTCCAGATGCAGGCGACTGGCAATCTCTTCTACCATGCGGTTATACTCTGGAGAGTCCGTCTTGGTATATGCCTCCACATTCTTGTTCATGTCGCCCTCGAAGTCTGCGATAATACGACGTGTAATCAGTTCCAGCTCATTCTTGCTGGCACTGAAATTAACGAAAGGGCAACCAAAGATAAGCGGAGGGCATGCTATGCGCATGTGAGCAGCCTTGGCGCCAAGTTCGTGAAGTGCCTGGGTATGGTCGCGCAACTGTGTACCTCTGACAATGGAGTCGTCGCAGAAAAGCACCCTTTTATCTAATAGAATGTCACGATTGGCGATAAGCTTCATTTTTGCCACCAGAGAGCGCATTTCCTGATTGACTGGAGTAAAGCTTCGGGGCCATGTGGGGGTGTATTTGGATATGGCACGTGCATAGGGCACATTATGTCCTTCAGAATAACCCACTGCCATGCCAAGACCAGAATCGGGAATACCGCATACGCAGTCTATCTCTACAGGGTCTTCCTTGCCCATCTCGCGACCGCATTCCATACGCACAGCCTCTGCGTTGCGCCCTTCGTAGCAACTAGTGGGGAAACCATAGTATACCCACAGGAAAGAGCATATCTGCATACCCTTGTTGGGTTTGCGTAATTGTTGGAAACCGTCGGCTTGAATACGTATTATCTCGCCTGGACCAAGATAGTGCAGAATGTCAAAACCAAGATTTGGAAAGGCTGTACTCTCGGAGGTAACGGCCATGGCACCGTCTTTCTTACCCACCACTATAGGCGTACGCCCCCATGCATCACGTGCTGCAATGACACCGTCCTCGGTGAGCAACAGGAGGGAGCATGAACCCTTGACCATGCGGAACACGTTCTCTATACCGTCCACAAAGGTCTTGCCTCGTACTATCAGCAGTCCTATAAGTTCTGTGGGGTTTATCCTGCCACTGGAGAATTCGCTCAGGTGCATGCCTTCGTTCAGCATCTGCTGAGCCAGTTCCTCAATATTGTTTATACGTGCCACTGTAACTATGGCAAAACGGCCCAAATGACAGTTTATCAGCATCGGCTGCGCATCGGTGTCCGAGATAACACCGATACCGCTGTTACCGACAAAGCGCTCTAGTTCGGACTCAAAACGAGTGCGGAAATATGTATTTTCAAGATTGTGAATACTTCGGTAAAAACCATTCTCTGAAGAAAATGAAGCCATGCCGCCACGGCGTGTGCCAAGATGTGACTGGTAGTCGGTACCATAGAAAAGGTCTGCAACACATGGTTGCTGCGACACTGTGCCAAAAAAACCACCCATACGTTAGTAATGTATCGTTTGTCGTTTTAGACCTCAAATTTACGGCAAAGGATGCAAACTACCAAAAAAATCACATACCAGTGTGTAAAAAAATTGCTTTTTGTACCCAACCTATGGTTTAACTAGCCCCATGCGTTCGGCTTCTTGCATCATGAAAGCATAGGCAGAGTCGTGGTCGGAAGGAATACGGGATTCCCATATGGCGTCCTTTACCGCTTGCTTCAGAACACCCACCTCACGACAGGGGGGCAGCTTCAGAACAGTCATTATTTCCTCTCCCGTAATGGGGTTAGTCCATGTGCGATAGTTATCGCGTGCCTGAAGGTCAATGATCTTTTCGCGTACCAGACGGAAGTTGTCCAGGAAACGCTGCTTGCGAATCTGATTTTTGGATGTAATATCGGCTTCGCACAATGTCATAAGGTCATCTATATCCTCACCTGCCTCGAAAAGCATCCTCCGCACGGCGGAATCCGTCACTTCCTCATCGGCAATAACCTGTGGACGCATGTGCATGGTGACAAGTTTCTCCACGTAGTGCATGCGTTCGTCCAAAGGCAGCTTCATCCTGCGGAACAGAGGCAGAATCATCTTCTGCCCTATGTAGTTGTGATTGTGGAAGGTCCAGCCTTGCGCCTCCTCCCATCGCTTGCTGCGAGGCTTGCCTATGTCATGCAACAAGGCCGCCCAGCGCAGGAACAGGGTATCCCTGTCCCAATCGGCGGTAGAGCGTGCAATATTGTCCAGCACCTCCAACGTGTGATAGAAGTTATCCTTATGCGCCCTGCCGTTCCTGCTTTCAGTACCACGGAGTGCAGCCAGTTCGGGCAGGATGAGTTCCAGAAGTCCGCAACGCTCCAATTCGATGAAACCGATACTGGGGACGGGAGACAGCATAATCTTGTTCAGTTCATCTATGATACGCTCTTGGGATATTATCTTTATGCGCTCGGCATTCCGGCACAGGGCTTCCTGAGTCTCATCCTCGATGCAGAAGTTGAGTTGTGTAGCGAAACGTATGCAGCGCATCATACGCAGGGGGTCATCGCTGAAGGTAATGTCGGGGTCGAGAGGAGTAACAATAAGCCTGTCCTCCATATCCCAAAGGCCATCGAAACGGTCGATGAGTTGTCCGAAGAAAGCACTGTTCAGTTGGATGGCCAGGGCATTGATGGTGAAGTCGCGCCTGTCCAAGTCGTCCTCCAGAGTGCCGTCCTCCACGATTGGTTTCCTGCTGTCGCGGGAATAGCTCTCACGCCGCGCACCTACGAACTCTACTTCCTCGCCATGCCACTTGACCTGCGCCGTGCCGAAGTTCTTGAATACCGACACGTTGGCACCGCGCCCAAGCTTACGTCCTAGAGCCTTGGCCAGACGTATGCCTGGAGCAAGGTCCTTGCCCTCGGTAGCCTGACCATCTGCTATGGCAGGGTCCACTACCACGCAGTCTATGTCCTTGGACGGGCGTTCAAGGAACAGGTCGCGCACATATCCGCCAACCACATAACATTCAAGTCCAAGTTCGTCTGCCGTCTCAGAAATACGGTGGAACATAGGCTTGTCCAGAAGCCTGCTTAGGTCATTATCTGTGAGGTTGCGCATGCAGATATTTATTTTGCCAGTTTCGCCTTGTCCTCTCGCAACTTGCGCTCATAGAACTGTGCCTTTATGGAGAGGCGTTTCCATTCCTCGCCTGTAGCACTGCCCATACTGTCCTGCGCCGCAAGCATTTCAATGCTGTCAAGCAAGAGTATGCCCTGTGCACGGCTCTGCAAGGCAGTGGGGTATTTGGCGCGCATGCTTAGTATGCTGTCGCGTGCAGCATCATACCTGTCATCCAGAAGGTGTTGTCTGGACTTCTCCAGCATCTTGGAGGCGCTGGCCTCGGGAGTGGGGGAAGAGGCGCAGGCGGCGCAGAGAAGGGCAAGGATGGGGAGAATGGATTTCATATGGATAGAAGTTAGTTCTATAAGGGCATAAGAAGTTATTAGGAAAGCCTGAGAAGTCTATAATTCAAGATATTCGACGGGATTAAGCGCAGCATTATCTTCTGCGGCCGAAGAGATCCTTCATGCCGTCGAGGTCGAAACCGAGGGTGAAGCGCATGGTCTGGTCCAAGGGATTACCCTGGGCGGTGGCTATGCAGTATGCTGCATCCACGGTAAAGACACTCATATGCAAACCGGCACCGACGGTGAAGTACTGGCGGTTGCCCTTATGAGGGTTCTCGTAGTGATAGCCGGCACGGAGCATGAAACGGTCGTTGTAGGTGTACTCTGCACCGAAACTCCAGCGCAGTTCCTGGAACTCCTCCTTGAAACCACCGGGGGCGTCTCCGAAACTCTTGAAAATACCGGCAAAGGAACTGACGGAGTAATAGTCCTCCTCAAGGCGCCTTTCATAGTCCTCTGGAGACTCGTCCTCGCCCTGTACGGGTTTGGTGGGGATGCAGAGTTTGTAGACTTCGGCACCAAAGGATAACTTGTTGTACTCGTTGAACGGTACGGTCATGTTTATACCCAGACGCATCATGGCAGGCAGGAACTCGGCATGGGTGCTGTTGCCCATGTTTATCTTGGAACCTATATTCGTGAAGGCAAGTCCCCACGACATGCTACATTCGCGGTTACCCGCCATGAAGTATCCCTGACGATACATGGTAATGTCGGCAGCAAACGCCTTGCCAGAAGCAGCCTCCTGAGCTGGGTCGTAGTTCATGTTGGAAAGGATGAAGCGCATGGCCACACCCATGGAGAAGGTCTGTGTGAGCAAACGGCTGTATGCCACATCGATGGCCATTTCATAGGGGCTGAAACTATAGTCGCCGGCAGTAGTGCTTACCTCGCCCATGCCGAAGTAGCGAAGCGAACCACTCAGTGCCGAATAATCGCCTATACGATAGAACCCGGATACGTTGGCCAGATTGATACCTGTTACAATCTTACGAAGCCATGGAGTGTATGAGGCACTGACACCGGCACGTGCTATGTTCCAAGGATACTTGGCACAGTTCCAGTACTGGCTGTTGGCATCGGCATCAGTAGCCACGCCCATGTCGCCCATGGCACCGGCACGTGCATCGGGAGCTATGGCCAGTGATGTGACACCATATATCTCGGGATTGAACCTTTCGCTCAGTTCAGAGCCTTGCGCCATGGCATCTGTAGCCATGAGTGCAGTCAACAAATATAGAAATATTCTTTTCATACGTGATATTATAACTGAAAAAACGGTTATTTATTGCCCCTTAGGATGAATTTCTTCTCCTTGTGGCTCTTTTTTCCGTCCTTATACGACGCTGTTACGCGGCAGATGTATATACCGTCTCTCAGGGGTACTCCATCGCCATTGCTACAGGTCCATGGAATAGTGACTATGCCATTGCTGCTTGACGTTGAAACCGCTTGGCGCCACTGTACTGCACCATTGACAGAATAGATTTCCAGCGTGAATTCACATTCCAGTCCGGGGAAGTTGTAGCCTATGTGAAAGTTGGTATGTCCCGAAACCACGTCGGATTCGAGCATGAGCGAGAGCAGTTCCGGTTCCAGATCCTTGCCGACAACAAACTTCAAAGTCTTCAAAGTGGTGTTGTTCATCATGTCCCAGGCCCTGAGAGTGAGCCAGTGTGCTCCATCTTGCAATTCCGGCATTTCCGAAAAGATGAGATTACCACGAGTGTAGTCGCCCATGGATTGGGAATAATAGGAATTGAGATTATACGTCATTTCCGGTTTAGCATCTATGCAAAGTTGCAAATCATGGCCTATGCCATTGCCGTTGAACTGTATGCCGGACTCGTCGTAAAGATCAGCAATTAAGATTGGTCTGCTGCCTACTGCATCACCGTCAATGAACTCCCTATCATTCAGATAGACAGAAATCTCCGGTCCTATACTGTCGCTCTCCATGTCAGAACTGTACCCTCCGACAGTAAAATCCTCACTACTGCCGTTCGCCTCAGTAGTGCGGTCATTGTTCAAGGCGTAAAACACTATCCTGCCCTTCTCGTTACTATAATTTATATCGCGCGGGATTATCAACGTTGAAGAGAACCTGCCAGAAAGCACACTGTCTGCCCCATTTGTTATCTCTTTGCTCCAATCGGAGTATGTAAATGGTTCATCTCCTGTGTTTCCTTTTGTGGTAGTTATTGTCTTGTTGTCGTAAAGACGATAGAATACAAGTCCATTGAATGATTCCATAATCTCACGCCTGTCGTTTTCAATATGGCCGCTGATACATATCCTGCTTCCTGCCTTCAGTTGTATGCTGCCGTCAACGCTCTCACCATTAATACTGTCCAGTATCACCTTTGTCTGGGGATTGCCGAATATCAGAGCAGGGTCACCCAACAGTGCATACTGCAATTTGTTCTGCGGTTGAGAACCATCAACTTCGTTGCTCACAAGCAGAGCCTTTGCCTCTCTCAATGCATCTCCCACAGAGTTTCTCCTACCACTCTCGTCGTGTCCGAAAAGTCGGTTCGAGAAGAAGGAATTTATATGGTAGTTCTGTGTGCTGTAAACAGTTCTTGCCGTGCCGATAAATGCGACAGCGGCTCCCTTGCTATTTAGCACTGCAGCTTCACCCAGATTATCCTCCTGACTATCAAAGGGGGTAATATCACATGCAGCCACAAACCATAAGGGCGCATGCATGCTATCCCAAGCCTTCATGTCATCAAGGGTAATTACACGTTCATGACTCATCAAGTACGTTGCTCCATGTCCGGTGTAATTAATAAGCATTACCCCCTCGGTCATGTATTTGCCTATGAGCGAGCGAATTTCCGGGTAGGAATAGTATAATCCTTGATTAACTCTGGTGTAACTATCCCACATTATTTTTGTCAAGTTAATATCCGGAGCATCTATGGCTATTGCGTCAGCAACCCTGTTTGCGTCCGTCATGTGTATATTTTTGTCTCCGTCATCCCCCAGAACCAACACCCTGTTACACCACTCTCCGGCATAAGTTCGCTGCAGGTGTGCTATGGTCTTGTCAACCATTATGCGTGCCTGTTCCTCTGTCGTAACGGGAAAACGTCCTATGCCCAGATCCGAAACATCACGTGTGGGGTATCTTCCCTCTCCATCGTCCATCAATCCGAAGTAATCTTCCCAACAATAAGATTGGGTGTCGCTGTAACTGTTCTCACTTTGGTAGCAGAGCAGGTAATCACTGGGAGAGTGCGTGCGCCAAGCTGATGATTTCATCCTGTTGTCCCAGGCACAGTCGCCAAAAAGAAGGAGGTATCTTGGGGGAGTACCGTCTGAAACTCCCCTGTCATAAAGCATTTTCATAAAACGGCGGTACGCCGTCGCATCCGGAGTGCCCGAGGAAAACTCATTATATATATGGTCTGCTCTCACAACTGCGCACCTCAGACCGCTGTACTGTCCGTGCGCTTCTGCAAGACGCTGCGCCTGTGGCGTGAGTTTGCCACTGGCAGGTACTATTATAACCATGTCTATGCTATCCAGGTCATGCAGGTTCTGGTTCTCAATGCTTTGACCTGCAGTAGGCTCCGGAAAATCAAACGAAGGGTCAAAGGCAACGAAATCTGCCGTACCGTCGTCTGTGGAGAACACCAATCCATCCTCCTTCAACTCTGTTGGCATCAAAACGGCCGGACTACGTCTGTGGCCTATACGCATAACCTTTGTCTTTGAAGCACTGCCGCCTCCAATTTTGGCAAAGCAGGTTGGTCCACTGTAGTTCTTGGTGACGAGCGGACTAGTACCGTTGCCCAAATCTGTCCCTTCGTATCCGCCGCCAAAACGCACATATCCATTGTGCAATTCCAACGGGGCGGTGTAGTTGAGGGCGATGTAGTCTAAACGTCCTTGCACTCGACTGTCTGTGGCAAATGCACCTTGGGTTGCCAGTGTGATTTTCCATGTATCGCCAGCGCTGAATTCTTTGACATCCATGTTTATATACTTCCCCTCGGAGTAGTACATGTAGTTGCCTGGGGCCGAGATGTTCTTCATTGCCACTGTGGCGCCATTTGCCCAAATTGTAAGTGGGGTGGCCACTTCATCTCCAGTGAATACCACCGTCAACTTTTCATTTCCCAAACTCCGGATCCCCTGTAAAGTATATGTTCTGGAATATGCACCGGCAAACAGCGTGCTCTCAACGAGGTTGCGCCCGCCGCGAAACCATGCATAATCATCAACTTCGTGGATGGCATGCCCTAAAGCTGAGGTTACAGTCTGCCATACTGTACCAGTAAACGGTTCTGCCGTAGCGATGTCTTGGCGCACTTCTCCCTCGGTCAGAAAATATGTTGCCTGTGTGGCGTATGCATTGAATATGCGTTCCGTACCTTTCCAGTGCAGCAAGCCATTTCCCCAAAAAAGCAAACTGCCATTGTCTGCCTGGAACAGAGGGACCTCCTCAAGATCATCGAAATCAGAGTCTGCATCCATAACCTCGTCTTGCTGATGACCGCCATACCCATAGAGGTGCACCCTGGCTGGATCCTGGAACCCCATTTTTGAAAGAAACTCTGGTGAAAGCCTGTACATACCGTCCTTGGTTATGTGTATCTTCTTCCACATGCCATAAGACAGTACAGATTTGTCTGCATATCTTTCCGAAGTCATATGTGTCCGTGACACAGTCCTGCGTGCCGGCAACTCATCAGGAATAATCAGAATCCTTGCACTGACTAATTTCTGCAGTTTGCCATGCCTGCGGACTATGGGGAGAAAACTAAAATTCATGTATCCCTTACCCCTGTTGATGCTTATGTACTGGTCTATTGCCAGAGAGTCCGTTATTGCATAGTTGTACCTTTCGGCCACTGCCGTCTCATTGGCATTGAGTGATGCCCAGGTGGGGTATTCCACGGAGACTGTATATGTATTCTGCCTATAGTCGCTTTGTAGCGGCACGGACTCTTTGTAAATAGGACAGAGTGTGTCTTGGACAAGGATATCCCAGTCCAAGAAGGTCATCTGCTCTTGAGTATAGGCAACCAATGCATACATCGTCGCCATAATTGCAGCAAACACATGTCTTGTTTTCATCAGTATGTCTTTAGGTGCTATTTTACGTTAAACTCCAGAACTTTTTCGCCGTCAAGCCATCCCTCAATATGGTCGTCGATATGTACGGGGCCCACCCCTGCCGGCGTACCGGTGAAAATAAGGTCACCCGTCTTCAGGGTGAAGAAACGGCTGATATAACTGACCAAATGATCTACGGAGTGAATCATGTCCGTGCTCAGGCCCTCTTGCACAGTCTTGCCGTTGATGTCAAGATGGAAGGCAATTCCCTTCTTCAGCATTTGCGCCACCCTGTGATCTTCGTATCTGCCGGCAGAACCTTCCAGCGACCGGGTCTGGTCCCCGATGAAATCGCGAAATTCTCCAATTACCGCACTGCCGTCAAACCCCTTTGCCAGGTCCCATGGCAGACCTTCTGCCCTAAGTTTACGCTGCAGGTCTCGTGCCGTGAAATCCACCCCAACTGTGACTGCATCGTAATAGCGATGCGCAAAACGTTCGCTTATGCTACGGCCCATACGGCAGATTCTTACAACCAGTTCGGTCTCGTATTCACATTCCTGTGTATAGTCGGGGATAAAGAAGGGTCGTCCGCGTGTAACCAGCGCACTGTCACATTTTGTAAATACCACGGGGGCCTTGTAGGCCGAGTCCTGTCCGGGCACACGTCCGGGGGCCTTTTCCCGCATTTCCGCCACATGGTTGCGGTAGTTCATTCCTATGCCGAATATCTTCATAACTAATGCGCAAAGGTATGAATAAATTGTGGATAACACAAACATTTATATGTTATATTATCTGAAAGATGTTTTCTGACAGTTAAGCAGTTTGTCTCCCAAGCAAGCACCCAGGGTTTCAGGAAGTCTCAGCGTCGCCTTCACAATGCATCGATTTTATCATCGCTAATGGTAAACTTTACCATCGGTAATCGTTCGGCGAACCGTCAATAGTGATTTGCCCCAGACATCACGAGAACCCCGACACATCCCAAAGACGCCATGTGCCGACCGCCTATCATTCTTCTCTCACACCCGACTCTGCTCGCAAATGAAAGTATGACTTCCTGCATCTGGACGGACGTTGCCAACTGGCATCCTGAATAAAAATCAAAGGAAGTTTCATATTTGACATGGCCAAAATAAAAACTGGCAAACATACGATGAAACCGAAAAAAATAGCGGTAATTTCGGTTTCCCGTCATTTTTTACCGAAATATTGAGTCTCAAGACTGAAAAAACAGTATCTTTGCAACGTGAATACAGATTTAGTCTGCCTATATACAGCAGTTGTGAACTATAACCAAAATGGCTATAATTAGAATAAAAACCAGATTATTAATTTTTATTAAGTATTGAATAAAGTATGAAGAGAATGACAAAAGTGCTAGGCATAGTACTTCCCGTCGGGTTAATGCTTGCCTCGTGTAGTCAAAGTCTGGAAATTGGAGACCAGACAGAAGGAACTCAGGGACAGTTGTCTTTTAAACTAGATTCCAAGACGGATTTTATAGTGAATACCCGCGCATTACAGGAGTCTTCCTACAAAAATGTTGACAATTATACTGTGGTAGTAACAGATAAAGACGGCACAGAAAAACTGAATTGCAAGTATTCGGAAGTAGTATCCAAGATGCCACTGACATTGCCCATCGGAGGCTATAGCGTCAAGGCCTACTATGGCAGAGAATCTGCGGCATCCCGTGACGAATTTTATGTTGTAGGTACAGAGCAGGGAACCATTAAGGCAAATCAGAAGGAAAGCGTAATGGTAACATGTACCCCAACTTGTGGCCGAATATCCGTCGCCTTTGCATCGGACATGGACAACTATTTTTCCGATTACAATGTTATATTCACAGGAACAGAGGCTTTGGGAACAAATACCATTGCATGGCTGAAGGGAGAAACCGAACCCTGGTATGTAAAGTTGAAAGAAGACACTGCCGGAGAAAACATCAATTTCACCATTACCACAACAACCAAGGACGAATACCTCAATGGCAATAAAGAGCAGGTAACAACCAAGAATGGCACATTCAAGTTGTCGCGCAACAAAGCCTATAAGATGAATATCAACACCTCGTATAATCCGAGCGGCACAGGAAATGTTGACATCGAAGTGACTATAGACGAGAGTACTAACGACAAGTATGTTGACATAGAAGTGCCAGTTGAATGGTTGTAGCCTAAATTATCAAAAAGAACTGTTTAATTTATGAATATTATGAATATTTCCAAAATATTGCTTCTGGGTACATTCGTTGGTATGAGTATGTCATCTTGCGTAAATGAAGAGTTCCCGACAATAGATTCAAGACAGGGTAGCGTCTCCTTAGACGTAGACCACCTAAAACCTTCGGCAACCCGTGCTGTTGAAACGGCAGATTTTCCTGTTGCAATATATGCTCTGGAAGGCGACAAGGAAGTCGCATCCTTTGACAAGGCATCACTGGTACCCGAACAGATGAAAATGAGCGTAGGCAATTACTATGCAATTGCCCATACTCCGGGCGTAATGGATAAAATCATGGATAGACCATACTATTCTGGTCGCGATGATTTTGAAATACTTCCCAACATCAATACCGTTTCTACTGTTGTATGCAGAATGGCAAATGGCAGTTTCAAAATCAGCTTCAGCAGCGATTTCTCTCAGGCATTTACAAGCTGGACGGTAAGTATTGACGACGGAACTTCTTCCGCCATCATATACACCTATGAGAAAGACGGTTGGACACCTCCTGTAACCTACATGGCATTTGAGGAAAACGTGGAGGTACTGAATGTTAATTTTACCGGTATCACAAAGAGTGGCAATAGGATTGCTACCAGCAACAAGCTGACCAAGAAGGCTGCCAGCGAGCAGTACGACAGTGACAATCCATACTTCTCTGGTGGTGATGCCATTGAGATAGAGTTCCGTCCTGTCGAAAGTACGGAAGGTGACATTACCGGCATTACACTGAAAGCTGACATTCAGTTTGAGGAGAGCGAGGAGAACTTTGAAATGGAAGTGGAAGACAACACCTCTGGCGGTGACGAAGGAGGAGAAGGCGGTGAAGACACTCCCGGCGAGGGGGGGGATTCTGAAGCTATTACCTTGAACCTGCCTCAGGACATGACTGTTGGCATGGATACAGACCCTTCGTTAGGTGATACTTACATCGCCTCTGAGAACGGACTCAAGAGCATAAGCGTCAAGATGAGTTCCACAAGTGAAGACATGATCAGTTCTCTTCAAGGCCTGTCTGAAAACTACAATGGCGTTGACTTCATAAATGGAGCAGAGGTTGTAGGAAATCAGGAGATGGTAAGACTGTTTAGCGAGCTGGGCCAGACTCTGGACGTTCCCGCTGAAGGCGACACAGAATACACATTCCCCATCGGCAATTTCTTTACTCTTCTTGCATTCCTGCCAGGTGAGCATACCTTTACCTTGACAATCACCGACATGAATGGCAATACCAAAGATGGCATACTGAAGTTGACCGTAGAATAAATCACCAAATCCGTTTAATTGACTAATATGAAAAAGTTTCATTATATACTGTCTTTACTCTGCATATCCGCATTGTTTGTATCATGCAGTCAAGAGCTTGATATAGACAGCAATCAGGGTTATCTTTCCTTAAGCATTTCCTCGTTGGAATCAACGATTGACCCTAACGGCACTCGTGCAGCTGCCCCTTCTGATTATAATGCAAAAACTTTGCATGTGGAAATACGCAACAGTAATGGTGTTGTGGTAAAAAGTACCGATAACTTCGGTAATGATGAAGTTTTCCAAGGCAACATCCTGCTCGACGCTGGTACCTATACCATAGAAGCACATTCTGCCAAATGGGATGGCAATGGCTCTGGCTTTGACACTCCATTCTATCATGGTAGCACCATAGTGCAGGTTATGCCCAAAAGTCTGGTAAAGGCAGCTATTACATGCACCTTGGCTAATGTAAAGCTGACTGTGAACTATGACGACAATTTCTCAGAAAACTTCAAATCTGCCGTTACGTCCATTACATCAACCGTGTCCAACGTGGCACCCCTAAACTTTGTAATGAACCAGACAACCAAATCAGGTTACATTCCTGTGGGCGATTTTGATGTTCTGCTCGAGACAACAAACAAGGCAGGCATCAGCAACTCGCTGAGCCGCAGCTTTACTGATGTCAAGGCACGCGACCATTACATCTTTAACTTCAAGATTGCACAGAGCGGTAACCTCGGCGATGGTACCGGTGCTGGCGTGAAAGTGGAAGTTGACGAGAGCACCAACACCTATAAATATACATTTGAGGTTCCCACAAAGAGCGCCATTACATTGCTCACACGAGCTGCCAATGCCTGGAGTAATTTTGCCATGCTTAGCGGTTCTATTACAGCAAAGACAGATGCTTTCAATGCTTCTGGCATGACTATCCAGTGGAAGAGAAACGGCGATGCTGATTGGAAAGAAATTGCAAATTCAGAACTGACCGTTGATGGCAATGATAATGTCAGCGCTACATTAAAGGGCTTGGCACCCCAAACCACATATGAATACCGTTTGCGCTATGTTAACGGTGACAATGAAGTGCTGGCCGAACCTGTTACATTTACAACAGAAACCCAGATTCCTCTTTACAACGGAGGTTTCGAGAACTGGTGGATGGATGGCAAGGTTGCTTATGCCAATGAACAAGGGGTTTCATATTGGGATACCAGCAACAAGGGTGCTGCAAGCTTTGGTGGCAGTAACACTTCACAGGAGACATCAATCGTACACGGCGGTAGCTCTGCTGCCAAGCTGGAGTCTAAGTACATTGTCATCAAGTTTGCCGCAGCCAGCCTTTATACCGGTAGCTTCGGTGCTTTGATTGGCACCAGCGGTGCATGGTTGAACTGGGGTGTTGAACATGTTTCACGTCCTACCGCTCTGAAGGGTTATATGCAGTATGCTCCCGCCAACATTGCGTCGTCTGGCAACCAAGGATATAGTGATTCCGCACCTGCAGAAGCACCCGGAAGAGGTGAACCCGACGTATGCGGCATGTACTGTGCTCTGTTGTCAGAATCATTGGTTGTGGACAACACTGACATGAGCACCTTCCCCGACTGGGAGACAGATCCACGCGTAATCGCCTATGGTTCTTTGCCCAATGAACAGAATGTACACAGCAACGGCCAGTGGAAAGAAGTAAATATTCCGCTTGTTTACCGCGACCTGACCAAAAAACCCACTCACCTACTGATTGTGTTCTCTGCAAGTAAGTATGGCGACTACTTCCATGGGGGTAAGGGTAGCGTCCTATATGTTGACGACTTCTCTCTGGAGTACGGCGACACACCCTCTGTGAAATAAGCTTTGTAAAATACAGACATCTGTCTGGGCACTCCAGACAGATGTCATTCACTTATATATATTAATAAGGTAAACGCCACAACATGAAAAACAAATACAGTAAGGCATTGGCAGGACTACTCCTGTTGTTTGCTGTAAATACTGCAAAAGCGCAGAATGTAGTTAATAGAATAGAGTTGCCAAAGCAGCAGCCGGATACGGTTGTTGCTAAACCTGTTATTATATATAAGGAGGAAAAAGCTGACTACGTAAAGCAGACATATGCGCAACAGCGAGGTATGATTAGCCGCGATGCCGCAAAGACCGTTTTCATTCCCAAAGGACAATGGATGCTTGGTGGGCAAGTCGCATGGAACCAGTGGAACAATGACAATCTGAATTACCTTGTTCTTAAAGACATCAACTTTGAAGGATATACTTTCTCCGCCGGTCCATACTTCGGCTACTTCTTCGCCAATAACATGGCTGTGGGTGCAAGGTTCTCCTATAAACGCTATTATATCAACTTAGGTGAATTTGATCTCAATTTGGGTGATGATTTCAATATAGGGTTGAAGGACCTTTACTATCTGCAGCACAACTATGAGAATACCGTATTTATGCGTTCATACCTGCCCATCGGAACAAGCAATATATTTGGTTTGTTCGGTGAGTTCCAGTTGAACTATACCTTCTCCGAGGGTAAAAACAGCACCGGTAGAGATGAAACATTTACTGGCGTGTACGAGAAGGTTCATAATCTGGAAATAGGCATCGCAGGCGGCATGGCTGTATTTCTCACAGACCATGTGGCAGCAGAAGTTATGCTTAATGTTGGAGGATACAGGTTTAAGTGGGGAAGGCAGAATACAAATAACGTAGAAGAAGGAAAACTGACAAATTCCGGAGCGAATTTCAGAATCAATCTGTTCAGTATTAAATTTGGTATGACATATTACTTATGAGAATTCCAAGAGGCATATCATACTTGTTTGCTGTGTGTCTGGCATTGCTTTCATGCGATGTCAAGAATGACCTGCCATACCCTATTGTTCATGGTCAGATTACCGAATTTGAGGTGGAAGGACAGTGTGGACCTGACGGTTCTGCAAGTTTTTCGTCGAGCATTGACAAGGAGACACGTTCCATTACCCTATATGTCAATGATACCGTAGATGTATCATGCCTTCGTGTCACCAAGATCGGTTTGGCTGGTTCTTCGTACAATCCTGATGTGAATTACGAAGACGCTCCTGCATTAATTCCTGATTCTGCATCTTGTATTAACTTTAACCTTTTTCCAAAGCATGGGTTCTCCCAGCCAATGGAGGGGCAGGATACCCGTATGAACTTCAGTCATCCTGTAAAGTTCAAGGTTCGCACATACCAGGATTACGAATGGACAGTACACGTGTCCCAAGTGGTGAACCGTGAGATAGAGGTGTCGAATCAGGTGGGCGAAGCTGTCATAGACCCCCATTCCTTGAATGCGATAATATATGTCAGTCGCAACCAGAGTCTTAAAAACCTGAAGGTAACAAAATTCACTCTTGGAGGAGAGCATGGTATTGTAAGTCCTGATCCTACCAAGGTTTCAACCTATGACTTTAACGAGGTTCGCCAATTTGTGGTAAAAACAGGATGGGGAGAGACCCAAATATGGAGAGTTGCCGCTTACCATACAGATGCTCAGGTTCAGACTACGGCCAAGGCCTTCGCCCGCAATTATAATGTAACTATATCAGGAGATAAACCAAATGGCACAATGCCTGTGATAGAATACAGACAGGTTGGAGAAACCTCATGGATTACTGCTTCTCAAGATGCCATTAAGTCAAGTTCCACAACTTACTCTGCGACAATAGAGGGTCTGAGACCATCAACCAGGTATCAATATCAAGTTAGTGCCGGAACCTCTTCTGTGGAGATGCAAGAGTTCGCCACCCTACCATTAGAGCAGTTGCCCAATTCAAGCTTCGATGAATGGAGCACCGATCCCGGAAATGCAAAACTGTATTGTCCTTGGGCAGAAGGCGGGACTTCGTATTGGGACACGGGAAACCGAGGTGCGACAACTGTAGGAAACAGCAACTCTGTACCAAGTGAAGATAGTAAGAACGGAAGTGGAATGTCTGCGTATCTTGAATCAAAATATATTGTCATTAAGTTTGCGGCAGGCAACATCTTTACAGGAACATACTTGAAAACAGACGGAACAAACGGTGTTCTTGGGTTCGGACGTCCTTTTACCGCTTTCCCGACAAAATTGTCCTTTGACTACAAATACAAGTCAATGCCTATAGATAGAGTTGACAAGAACAGCAATCTCTCTCATTTGAAGGGAAGACCTGATTCCTGTAACATATATGTTGCATTGTGGCATGTCGAAGAAGACCAGTTTGAGGATTTCCAAGGTGAAAAATATCCGCTGATTATTCGGACGAAACCCGGCATAGAACAACATCTGTTCTCTGTAAATGACCCCAGGGTAATAGCTTATGGGCAGTTTACACAGGGACAAACGGTAGAAGCGTGGACATCAAAGGACATAACCATTGAATACAGGAATACAGAATTACAACCGACACATATTCTGATTGTTGCATCTTCCAGCAAGTATGGCGACTTCTTTACTGGAGGAGTAGGCAGCACCTTGCAACTGGACAATCTAAAACTAATTTACGAATAAATGACATTCTTCAGAAAACAAATAACTGCAACATCAATATTGCTAGGTATCTTGCTCTGTTTCTGTGCCTGTGCACAGGAAGAGATAGTAAATGTGCCTAATGGGGAACTCCGTTTTTCCATTACACAACCTAATACTGACCTGAATACTCGCGCCACACCGGCAGAACTGGGCAGTCCCCTGGCAGAGAAATTCAATCTGAAGATTCAGCGTCAAAACAGTGAATATGTTGCCTATGATGGTATTTTTAAGGAAAGTATAGAAGTCTCTGTCGGAAATTATAATATAATCGCAACTTGTGGAGAAGATGTTTTGATCGGCAAAGATACGCCCTATTATGTAGGCAACGCTCAGGCAACCGTAGAAAAGGATAGGTCTACAGCTGTCAAGATTCCGTGTAAAGTTGGCAATGCCCTTGTTTCCGTCAGATTCGGGCGTGACTCAGAGGAGAAGAATCGCTTCGACCGTTTCTACGAGGATTATGGATTGGTTGTAAAAAATGGCGATTACTCAATGTCTATTAGCAAGGACGAGACATCAACAAGCATTTATTTCCCTGCCGATACATCTCCAGAACTTTTATTCTATGGAACATTGAAGCAGGATGGAGGCCGCACGGTATACACAACACTGAAACACAAGGACCTGCCTTCTGTATTCCAGGCTGCAGATCATGCCACACTGACGATTTCATTACCCGATCCGGTGAGCGCAATAGTGGTTAATATTGATAAAGTGGAATTAGAGGAAGCCAGATTGGATGAAACCATACCTTTGTCGTGGCTCCCGGTATCAGCGGTTGTGGCCAGCCACAACTACAATGATAGTGGACTGTTGATGGGAACAGACCTTATATTTAGCAATACATATCCCGGAATGACATGGGAAGCACGTGTCTCCAATGAACAAGGGGACACCATCAGACAGATTAGGGGCACTGGAGAATTGGTTTCTGCGTATGATGAATCTGACGAGTGGCCGTTCTTAGAGGCAGGCAAATATAAGGCAACATTCTTTTTGCATACCGAAGATGGTATCAGTAAAGTCAGTAGCAGGGAGTTCAACATTGGACAACCGGAACTGTCTGTTCATATTGACGGTTATACATCTTATGATAAGTATGTGGAAGGTGACATTCCCACGGCAAACTCCTCTGACGGATATACATTATACGGACCAAGCGTGAGTATTAATGTTTCACCCGCTCTGACCGCTAATCCGAGGTACGGATTTCGGATGAGTTACACTTTTGATGGTAATACCCAGCAAATCACATCCAACAGTCACCTTCTGGGCGACAAGAAACTTGATGCTCGAATAAATCCTTATGTCCTCAGCGCTGATGCTCAGTTTGCCGGCATAGAAACCTCTGCAAGCAAAAGTTTCCAGATAACAGGCATTCCCTTCCATTTCGAACCTCCAACCACCAGTACATGGCAGAAGGATGGAGACGTAACAGATGATGGCGATTATGCCAGAATGGGAAGGTGGAACGGAGGAAGTCAGTCACTGACATATACTAAAGTGGCCATACCTTCTGGAACAAACCTTGACTTGGATTATAAATTCATTCCCAATGCAGGCGCAGTAAGTACTACCTTCAGTATATATGCAGGAAACCAGACACTGGTTTCTGGAAAAGCCGAAAGTTACCAGAATAAAACGTACGAAGGCGTGGCAAACGTTATATTGTCATCTGATGTTACCTCCATACGTTGTCATAACAGCTACGGAGCCGGTGTCACAGGAACTGACCTGTATCGGGTAGCATTGCGCTATCGCAAATAATGATCATGGTATAACTTATGAAACATTACATTATTTATATAGTATCAATACTTGCATGCATGGTATCGTGTACCGCAGAGGACATATCCACGGATACAGGCCATGGAACATTGTGTTTGGGAGCCACCAGGGCCGGAACTTCTTCGGATAAAATTATAGACGAGGATTTGGCAATAAAGGTGTTCGATAACAACGGTAACTTATATGTTCAATATCCTGCTGGAGGTGTTCCAAACAAGATAATCCTTGAACCAGGAGTATTCACCATACATGCATACACGGACAATCAGGAAACCTGGGCACAGGCCAACAACGGTTTGGGAGAAGCTTGCTACTATGGCGAAACGCAGGTCGATATTGAATTTGACCAGATAGCCTATGTAAACATGCAGGTTCCTTTGACGAATTATGCCGTGACACTCACACTGCCTGATATGTTCCAACTCCTGTTCAAGTCTCATTCCCTTAGTCTGACAGCTGATGAAAGAGCTGTTGAGATACAGGAGAGCCAAAAAGCATATTTCAAAATTAACGAAGGAGGTTTTACGTACAAACTCTCTGCCACAAATATTGACAACATCAGTCATGCAACGTCACCAATAACTTACAAGAAGGTCGAAGCAGGCAAACTATACAATATTACCTATTACTATGGCACTGACGCAAACTCTGGAGGACTAGACATCGAGATTACAGATGACATGGAAACAGAGGACGACTATTTGCCTTTGTCAGAAGAAGATAACTGAATTTGAAATAATATTATAAATGTGGAAGATGAAAAATAGCGCGCTAATTAAAAGTTTCATGATTTTATATACTGTCACAAGCATGTGTTCATGCTTGGGACAGGACGATTTCATGCAGAACGAAGAGGATGTAGACTTCGGAAAGGTTGAATTGTCGTTTACAGGAAAGACAGAAACTCGTTCCTCAACGACAACCATCTCTCCAGAAGAGGCAAAGAACTTCTTGATTACAGTCAGCCAAGGCGGCCAAGTAGTGCGAGGTCCACAGACCTTGGGAACAATGAACATGCGTTTTCCTGTCGGACAGGGATATCAGGTATATGCCGAAAGTTGTACTGAGGCAGACGCTGAACACAACAACAACCAATGGGGACAGAAGCGTTTCGTGGGCAGTTCTGAAGAGTTCGGAATCTATAAGGGTCAGACAACTACTGCAAAAGTTGGCATGAGTGTTGATAATGCCGCAATGTGTGTAGTAATCAACCCATCCTTGGCAAACTACTTCAAGAAGTCATGCACCATTACCCTTTCTGAAACGGATCGAAATCTGCGTTGGACTTATGACAACGCAGGCAAGGTTGAAGATGGTGTTGCCACAGATGGCCAGATAGCATACTTTAATGTAGGTGAAGAAGGTACACGCCAGATAACATATACCATTGTAGCCGTATCAGACAGCAAGACTATCACCAAGGAGGGAACAATCACCTTGACACGAGCCAAGATGTCTCGTCTGAACCTTGCATACGAATCTGGTTTCTTCGATTTGACAGTTAATCTCTCGGAGGAGGATCTCTACATAGACTCTGACCTCACCGTAGGCTCTCAGGATATTATCCAGGATGATGGCGCAACAGATGGAATCGGTAATAACGACGATTTCAATGTTGACGATTCTGAAGTAGACTATGACCAGTATAACTAATTCTACAAAAAGGACGAATATGAAAAACTTCAAAATTTATACCTATATATTGGGATTAATTCTTCTGTCCTCTTGTCAAAACGAGGAACTTGTTTCACAGGAAGGAGAAATGCCCCTCGAGATTACAACCGCCACTCATATTGAGACCCGTACCTCACTGGCGGATAATGGAAAGAGTGTTCTGTGGAACGAAGGTGACGCCATTGCTGTTTACGATTTTGCTACCTCCAAACGCAAGTTCGTTGCAGAGATAAATGACAACAACACACATTTCAAGGGCAAAATCACTCCTAAGTACGGCAGTTTCATTGCCGCCTATCCTTATGACCTGGCTGCAGAGAACGACGTTAACAAGAAAATACTGCTATATCTCCCTGAGGAGCAGACCGCAGTCGAGGACGGTTTTGCATCCGGACTCAACCTTTCCATAGCCAAAGGCGAGCGCAATGTGGACGGCAGTCCTTCTCAAGTACAGTTCCGCAACATCTGCCAACTTTTCAAACTGACCATCCCGGAGTATATTTCAAACCGTGTGGCAAAAATAGAGCTGACAGCCAATACTGCAATTGCTGGCGAACTTACTGTTGACTATAGCAACTATGACCCTGCTGTCACAACAAGCAATCAGGGTTCACGCACCATAGCTTTGCTTCCCGCAAGCGGCACTTCTGCATTTGGAAGTGGTGTTTATTATATCGTTATAGCACCCGTTGCCTTGGACGGTTTCACCGTAAAACTTACCGACACAAACGGCAAACTATATACCCAGCACAGCAATTCTCAGTTTGGTGGCACAGGCGGTTTTATCTGCAATCTAGGTAGCATGGACATGATTGACAAGCCTGTTATCACCCCCAAGCATTATTATAGCGAAGGAGTTCTGATGGGCACCAATGTCACACTTACCGCTCCTGTTCCCGACAAACCTTGGAGTGCTGTCATCAAGAATGCAAATGGTGATGTTGTACGTACCATAGCAGAAGCTACTGGCACCCTCTCTACAGACCACACCGATGCCACATGGCCCTATCTTCCTAAGGGTAATTACACTGTAGAGTATAACTACACAACGTCAAATGGCAAGCAGATGGCGGCCACTTCCGACTTCACCATCACAGAAGACCCTCAATTCTCTGTCACATTGACCGCCAACAGCACCTACTCTTATTATTTGGCTGGCGATGTAGACAAGGCCAACAGTATGGATAAGAATAGCGTGTCTGGCATTGTTTGTCAGGCCCATGGCATCCTGCCTTCTTTACTTGCAAACGACAAATATGGTTTTGCCTTGAACAACAACTTCAATGGAAGCATCAGTTCTACTGGCGACAACGTGGCCAACTTCAACGATATCTCCATCAGTCAACTGGGCGAAACAGAACTTTCTGCAAGCGTGACCTTTGATGGAACTACCAAGACAGGAACGCAAAAAGTAAGGATTACTGGTCTTCCCTTCCATCACGAACCTCCCACTTCAGACAATTGGTCAGCAAATAACGGACAGACTTCTTTTGAGAGCGACCATGTAAAGACAGGTGCTGCTGGTTCCAATGGTGAATTCTCCTTTAATGGCATTCAAGTTCCCGCTGGCACTAAGATGTCACTGCAATATAGAGTTGAAGTTTATATGGATAACGCTTTGTCTACCCAAAGGTATCAGATTAGCGTCGGCAATCAGACCGTATTTAATTTTTCTACAGGAGATTCAGGAACAAAGAGTTTCGACGAAAGCCAGGTGTTTACCAGTAACGCTGATGCAAACATCATCAAGTGTTACACCGGATATTGCTACGGCAGGTCCAATTCCAAAACATACAAGATTGCCCTTTCATACAGCAAATAATAAATCAAAAATACAACATGAAGAAAATATATTTATCACTTCTCGCTCTCCTCAGCTGCATGCTACTGACGGGGTGCATGAACGAAGAATTCCCTGTTGCAGAGAAGAATGCTGAGGGAACCTTCGCTTTGTCCTTGGTCAGAGAGGATATACAGGACATTGTTATAAGCCGTGCTGGTGCACAAGTGGCTGACGGTTCGTACAACGTAGACGACTTCAAGGTAAACCTTACGGATAAGAATGGTATTTCCATCTTCCAGGGCAAGGTATATAGCGAGTTGAATGCAGCAGACCGCACCCTGCCTGTAGGAACAGGTTATAAGATTATGGTGGAAAGTTGTTCCCAGGAAGAGGCACTGACCGCTAACGACGGATGGGGTCAGATGCGCTTCACCGGTGAAACTACCTTTGAAATCAAGAACAATGAAACCACTCCACTCGAGGTTAACTGCACCTTGCAGAATGCTGGCCTGATGGTTATCTTCGATGAGTCATTCACCAGCAAGTTCCCTGTTTACGCCGCTACGACACAGGACTCCCGCGCTCTCGTCTTTAAGGGTACAACCTCCGGAAAGGTGGCATGCTACAATGTGGAAGAGGAGAACAACAGCATCAGTCTGAAACTTACAGGTTCAGCCGGCGGTTGGAGCGACCGTATAGATCTAGTAAAGGAAGTCTCTATTGTTAAGGGTAAGATCATGAGACTAACCGTAATATACGACGACAATAGCGGAGATTTGGATATCGACTTCGGTACAGACGAAGATATGGGCGAATCCAACGAAGACGTAACAGTCCAGTAAATAAATTATATATACATAAAAATATGAAAAAGATTCTTTTTGCCGCAATGGCTTTAGGCATGTGCATGACATCATGCATGAACGAGGAGTTCCCCAACGCAGTACAGTATGGATACATCAATTTGAACGTCAGCAATAATCCTGTTATGGTTACAAGAACAGGAGGAGAGCCGGAGTGGCAATTTAGCGCAACTAAAGACGGGGTGTCTTATACTAACATTGCATCTGGAGCAAATAAGGTGCCAGCTGGAACTTATACAATTACTGCACAAAGCCATGATTCTGAAGAAGCGGCTAACACATTAAACACATATGGCGAACCATATTTTTATGGTACTTCAACGGAAACAATTTCTGCAGGTCAAAGCAAAGATGTAACCATCAATTGCGGCAAAGCCAAAAACTCTAAGCTTACGTTAGTAAATTCTTTGAATACTTCTGTGTTCACCAATGTAAAGTTGAATGCTACGAGCCCCAACAGAGAACTTTCATTAAGCACTCAGAATCCCAGCGCATTTTATTCGACAGGAACTGAAGTAAGCTACAATATTAGCTATAAATATAACAATAGTCAAGCAGAAACTGTCATTAAGGATAACGGTCAAGATTTTACCATTACTATAGCAGAAGCCGCTAAGGACTATCAAATCAAACTTTCTTCTACCGATAATGGCACTATTAATGTCACCGTAACATTTGAAAACACCTTTGGTGAAGAAGAAAGCGCAAGCATCACCATAGATGCAGCTACTGGACAGATTCAACAATAATGCGACACACCCATCATACCACAGCCATCCTTCTTGTATGGCTGGCAATTAGCCAGCTGTGCGTGGGATGTAGTTCAGAAGACTCACAGGTGGAGGTTCCCGATACAAAGGGAACCATCTGCCTGCGTATGTCTTCGGACGAGGTGTATGTGCAGACAAGCACAAGAGCAACTCAACCGCTGACCGATTTTAACGGTTTTACATTCACACTCAATGACAAGCTTATAACATTCACCGACGGGCAGGCCATGGTGGAAACAGGTTCCTATGTCCTTTCTGCCACCAACGCAAATGTTGTGGACAATGGATATAAAGGACCATTGTACTATGGCGAGACAGAAGAGTTCACCGTTTCTCCCGGTGAAAGCAAGGTGATTACTTTGGATTTGGGGAGACCCAAGAACGCACGGATTACTGTGGATGCCACAGACGCATTCTCCACCCTGTATAGCTGGCAAAGCCTGGCACTGACAGATGGAAACCGTACCATCACCATTACTCCATCAAATACGGAAGCTTTCTTCCCTGCATCAAATGCGACACTTTCCTACACCTTGGTGGCAGATGCCAAGGCTGGAAGCCAGGTGCAGGACATAACCGGTGCCTCCGGAACAGTGAGCATCGCTGCCGGCAAGCACACTTCCGTCACACTGAACGTTAACCCCATAGACCCCAACCTGATAGTGATTGAAACAGGAGACTCCCACGGTGGAGAGTTCCAGTAAATCATAGAGAATATAGTTTATCTAGTCAATCTAGTCTGCCTAGTATTTCTAGTCTATCTAGTATTTCTAGTACTACTAGTTGATTCTAGTCCTTCTAAAAACACGATAAAATCAAATCACCCTATGCCCGCTCACCATTTCCTTCGCCGCCAGGCAAACTGGGAAGAACTCTACTTCTACAAGAAGACGGTCGTTCTCTACCAGCTCACGTTTGCCTTCACCAAGCGGTTCCTGAAGGTTGGAGACCGCACCGTAGACCAGATGGTACAGGCGGCCAGGTCGGGCAAGCAGAATATAGTGGAAGGGTTTGCCGATGGTGTAAGCTCCACAGAAATGGAAATAAAGCTCCTGAATGTTGCGCGCGCCAGCATCAAGGAACTGAAAGAAGACTACGAGGACTACCTCACTGCCCGCAACATCAGCAAATGGGATGACCGGCATCCCCGCTTTGCCACCATGCTGGAATATTGCCGACAGCACAACAATCAGGAGGACTATAACGATATGTACTCCAAGGCAACGGACGAGGAACTGGCAAACCTTGCCCTCACCCTCTGCCGACAGGTGGACAAGATGATGACCACCTACCTTGCCCAACTGGAACAGACCTTCATAGAAGAAGGTGGAATAAAGGAACGCATGACGGCAGCCCGTCTGGGCCGCCGACAAACCCAGAACGAAACCATAGAGGCGCAAGCCCACGAGATAGAACTGTTAAAGAAACGCATACAATATTTGGAAGAGGAACTGAAGAGATACAGGGACCAGTAAACACTGCCCACTGGATTAACCAGACTTTCTAGAAGTTCTAGACCTTCTAGAGATTCTAGAAAGACTAGGCATACTAGAAATACTAGACAGACTAGAAAGCCTAGTATCCCTAAAAATCCCACCCCTCCCCCACCACAAAGATAGAACAGAAACATGAAGCAAAAGATACTATATATACTGGTGATGATTACCGCCCTGCTGGGTGGTAATGCCGAGGCGTGGGCGCAGACGACGAGTTATGTGTTGGATGTTTCTTCGCAATATAAACTTGAAACAATTGATGAGGGACCAACTTTTGAATTAAGCGGTCCTGGCTCAACTTTGACGTTTGAGGCATCAAAAAGCTATGGTTTTTTGGGAAATAATGCAGTTGGTGCATTTTATGCACAAGGATCAGTAGACGGGCAAAATTGGAATGATATCTCTGATAAATTAGGGTTGACATACCCAGATTTTAAAACATATTCTTATAACATAACACCAGATATAAAATTTGTTCGTTTTGTCACCAAAACAGGTGCAACATATACTAAATACTATAAGAATATCAAAGTCACCCGTGCTACCACCCTTTCTGCACCTTCATCTGTTGATATGGGCGAGGTAAAAATAGGAAAGTCCATTTCTGCTAAGGTGAATGTGTCTTTTAATAATACAACATATAATCAGACACTTACAGGTTCTTGCGATAATTCTGCCTTTAGTGTTGTTTCGAGTTCTATGGGTGAGACCGGAACACAACCGGTTACAGTTAACTTTGCTCCCACAACACCAGGTACACATACGGGAACCATTACCCTTTCCATGAATGGTGTAACCGCCAAGTTCACTGTTAAAGGTTCTGCGCAGGACAAGGGTACACCAGCATTCACATGGACTCTTACCAACCTTGCAACAGGCCGTGAATATACGGATTTCTTTACCAGCACAAATACGGATACTCCTGTGACCTTTGCAAGTAGCGATGCTTCTATAGCTAATGTTGTTGACGGTAAGTTGGTCACCTTCTCCAAGGAAGGAACGGCAACCATTACCGTTACCCAGCAGGGTAATGATGACTGGCATGAGAAATCGCAGAGTTTTACGGTGAACGTATCCAAACCTCAGAATCATCTTCCACTGGCGGTGACAGAATCTAACTGGAGTGTACTCACAAGAAACATTTCTGGAGGTAGTTTTGGATGGGACGGTGGTGTACAACATCATGCTTTGGCATATGGCAACCGAGAGTTTGAGATTGCCTTTGAAGGTATTCCAGACAAACTTACCTTCGACCACAGAGTTACTGACTCAAACATAGACAGCGAGGTTAAATGGACCGTATATGAGGCACCGGATGGAGACAACTTCACCGAAGCATGGACTACAGGAACCAACAATGGTACTGCCACAGTACAATTGAAACCAACAACACGTTATGTCCGAATAAAATGCTACTGCATATATTATGAGAATGTCAGCAACATCCAAATCTCCGAACTACGTTATCTCACCTCAACAGCATCCAGCATAGACTTTGGCGAGAATGTCGAAGGAGAAACTGTATCCCAAACATTTACGGTCAAGCATGCCAATGCCGGTTATGGCGTTACACTGACATCATCCAATCCCAATGCCTTCGAAGTGTCCCCTGCACTGCTAACTACCACAGGTGCCGACAAGATGGGAGAGGAAACAATAACCGTAACCTACAAAAACAATGCCGTAGGGTCCCAAAGCGGTACAATAACCATAGAAGATCCAAGTGGTTCTAATGCTGCCATTACCTTAAACGTGACTGGCAGTACGCTTTCCAACACGTTGTTCCTGAATCCTGCGGAAACCCCAAACTATGACGTAAAAACATACAAGCGTATTGTGCTGGAGCGTACCCTGCCCATGGGATACAGCACCATTACCCTGCCTTTCACATACGACATTGATAATGTGGGGGGAGAGGCTTTTGTTGCCCAATTGGAACTCGTTACCCACAACCGGCAGGATGGATATACCCTGTATTTCAGAAAAGTGGCAGACGGCATAATGCAACCCAACCAGCCATACGTACTTTATATGCCATTTGAAATTACAAATGCAGAATGGGGAGAAACGGCCATTTCCACTCCTGATGCACAACAGGTTGTTAAAGGAGGATGGACCATGCATGCCAATTACACTCCAGGGTTCTCCATGGAAGGCAAATACGGTTTGGCCGGCGGGCTGTTCCGCAAGGGTACGGCAGGTTCCTACCTCAATGCCTATACCGCATATTTCGTGCCTCCCGTGGCAACAGAGGCACGCATCCGCATGGCCATGCTGGAGGATGATGGCAGTACCACTTATATTGACAGCATAGAGCCCGACCGCACATCCTCCGCCGAATGCGCTATATTCGGGATTGACGGCATCAGACTGGGTAGCATGAGGCAGGGAGTGAACATAGTACGCACTAAGGACGGTTCTGTCCGCAAGGTAATGAAACGATGAAAAAACCGATATACCATATAATATTCCAGTTGCTTGCAGTATTGACGCTGACGACTTCCTGTCTGGGAGACATCGACAATGCCCCCAAGGGATGGCTGCAGGTTGGCAGGCCGTCCACAGACTCCGCCACCGTCAGCCGTACCACAGGAACTGGGGAAATAGACTACCGCATCAGCATCCTCCGCGGCAACGATGTCGTCATGTATCCCACGCGCTACTCTTCTTTTTCCGGACGCATCCCCCTGTCGGCATCCACTTCCTACACACTGCTTGCCGAGAGCTGTTCCGAATCGGAAGCTGAAAAGCGTCCCACCTCATACGGTCAGCCCCGGTATGCTGGTTCCGAGCCCTTTGCCATTGTTGCCAACGAAAGCACCTCTGTCACCGTAAACTGCTCCATGGCCAATGCTGCTTTCTGTATCAGGAAGGACGAGTCTTTCTACTATACCCAGTTCACGGTATCGGCAACGGTGAACGGTCGCACTCTTTATTTTACCGACGAGGACAGGATGGGATATTTCAATGTCGGTGAAGATGGCACTGCTACTCTCCATTACGAGGTAGAGGCCATTGATGCCTCAGGACTCATCGGCCGCGGTTCCGGCACTCTGCAACTGAAGAGGCGCAACCTTTCCAAACTATGGCTCAAGGCCACGCCTCAGGGTGGTTTGGGCGTGTCCATAAAGTATGACGACACATTCACTCCCGTAGTCACCAATATCGAGATTACGGAATAAGGCGGACTTCCGTTTTCACACCAGGCATCCGATAAACCATGCAAGGCATTTGCAGTTTATCGGATGCTTGCTTTTTACCTGCGCTGAACGATTTCTGTATGATTTCACGCATAACGTTTGGTATCTTCGGAAATTGTATTACCTTTGCACTGCCTTTCCGGCCAGAGGTTCCGTCAAACCTTTGGGATTGCCTTGTGCCGGCAAGACAATTAATACAAAAAAGAGAATAAAAGACAAGGAGTTTGCAGCAAGACATGAAGCAGAAGTTGATTTTCTTTCTGTACCTTACAGTACTCATACTGCCCAACCTTATCCTTTGCGTCACGGAGACCATGCCCCTCGTGGGCAAGATGTCCCTTGTGCTGCTGCCGTTGGGACTGTATTGGACGGTGTTGCCCATGTTCTTCCGCCTGTCCCGAACCTTCTGGTGGATGTTCCCCATCCTGTTCCTCGGAGCCTTCAACATCGTGCTGAGCTACCTGTTCGGCAAGGGAGTCATTGCCGTGGACATGTGGCTGAACCTCACGACCAGCAGTCCCGCCGAGATGGGGGAGATGCTTTCGCAGATTTACCCTGCCGTAGTGGCAGTGGTGGTGATATACCTTCCCACACTTGCCTATGCGGCCTACGATGTGTACAGGAAGACCGTCATTCCCGTCAGGTTCATCAAGCACCAGATGTGCGCAGGCCTGTCAGTACTGCTGCTCTCACTGCCCGTCACCTATATGGCTGCCCGCGGCGGCAAGTGGACGGTATTGGACGACCTGTTCCCCGTCAATGTCTGCTACAACCTGTATCTGGCCATCGAGCGCCAGTCCGTCAGCGAGGAATATCTGGAACGCAGCCGCAACTTCGTCTTCGATGCCGTCCACACCGACACGGACTCCGTCCCCAAGGTGGTCATGCTGGTCATCGGCGAGACAAGCCGTGCCGCCAACTGGCAGCTGAACGGATACCAGCGCGAGACCACGCCCCTGCTGATGCAGACACCCAATCTTGCCGTATTCACCGACTGCATGTCGCAGAGCAACACCACGCACAAGAGCATTCCCATACTGCTCTCTCCGGCCACAGCCGACGACTACAGTGTGCTATATCACTCCAAAGGTCTTCTGGCAGCCTTCAACGAAGCCGGTTTCCATACCGCCTTCATCAGCAACGAACCGCGCAACAAGTCCTTCAACGACCATCTTGGCGAGCAGGCACAGGAAGTTCTATTCCTGCGCGACAAGATGGAGGGGACGCCTATGGATTCATTGCTTTTGCCGGAAATACAGAAGACTCTGGATAGCAACCAGGGCAACCTGCTCATCGTGGTGCACACCTATGGCAGCCATAGCACGTACTACGACCGCTACGAGCGCCATCAGGCCCATTTCACCCCCGATGTGGCGCTGAAGGCCACCAGGGACAACCGCTCCATACTGATGAATGCCTATGACAACACCATCCGCTATACGGACCGCATGCTGCACGGCATCATCTCCATGCTGCAGGCACAGGGGCGACCCGCAGCCATGCTCTATGCCAGCGACCACGGCGAGGACATCTACGACGACGGGCGCAACCTCTATCTGCACGCCTCGCCCTGGCCCAGCTACTATCAGCTGCACGTGCCATTCCTGGTATGGACCAACGACCTCTACCGCCGGCACCATCCCGAGCGCATTGCACTGATGGAATCCCGTACTGCCGAACCCATCCAGACGGACTGCGTATTCCCCACCATCCTCGGACTGGGCGGGGTAAACACCCCCTACGGACAGGATTCACTGGCACTCACATCCCCAGAATACATTACAAAGGAAAAGCGCACATACCTCAGCGACCACAACGTCCCCCTTACCTTCGACCGCTGTCTGGAGAAGGAGGACTTCCAGGCCATGGAGGAGAGGGGATTGCGCACCTACTAAGAAAGAAACCGGTACCAAACATGAACATACAGGACAAAATAGTCAAGACCATCACCATCATTCAGGAAGCGGGCCAGGGACTGACACGTGAACAGCTTCAGGCCATTCTCCTAGGCAACGGCACAGAGGAAATCCGTGCCCAGGAACTGGACCAGCTGGAATCCTTCGGCATTGCCGAGGGGGCCGACGAAGAGGACTGGAGTTCCATCTTCGACCGAGCCATAGAGGAAGGGCTGCTGAAAGTCAAGAACCAGAAGCAGAACACCCTCACCTATACCCCAGAAGGAAAGAAGTTCCGCAAGAAACCCTATCCCATAAACATGAGCGAGGAAGCCACGGAGGAAAACTATACCGCTGTGGACGACGTCATGCTGGACGACGTCATGCTGGGTTCCGTCGAGGGAAAGAACGACAGTGCCCTGAACAATGTCACCGAACGCAGCAAGCGCCAGATAAAGCTTATCCATGCCATAGACCGCAAGATTGCCTTGGACGATTTTGCCGAGAGCGAGAACATCGACCTGGACGATGTCCTGGACGACCTGGAGGCCCTCCTGCACCATGGCAAGCGCATGGACATCACATACTTCACTGACGAAGTCATAGGCAAGGAGGACATCGAGGAAGTGCGCGACAGCATGGATGGAACATACGACATGGACAGCCTGCGCCAGGAGTGGGGCGATGTCTACAACGAAGAGGAGCTCCGCCTGCTTCGCTACATCCTGTCCTAATCCCTGCACCCCGAACATTCACCACACACAATCATCATATCCTTGCACCACATAGGGCAGGCTCCTTGCAGCCTGCCCTATGTTTTTTTTATAACCCCCATTTCCGTTCGCCAAGTCTTCCCTTTTCCGCTCCCTCTCTCACCGCTCACCGCTCACCCTCTCCCCCGCTCCCCCACTCCTGTCATCACTGGCGGTAAACTTCACCGTCAGTAATGATAAAACTTACCGTCAGTAATGATTCACCCCCATCGTAGCGACGTTGCGGCAGCGTCCGCCATCCACACGCACCCCATCACCACGTCCCACACCCCGTTTTTGCACGAAACCTACTCAAAACCAATCTTTTTTTGTTAAAACCTTTTGCCTTATGTAAAAAAACACTAACTTTGTTTCGTCAAACTCATGCTGAAAGCCCCCCAGTGGGCAGATGGTGGGTTGGGCGCATAAATATAGAAAAGGCGTTACTGTACGCTTTGGTTTTGACGTCATAAGAATCTCGCAAATTCAACTGCTTGTCAAAAACAAAGCAACGGGAAACGCTCCAAGTGGTGTTTATAAGCACCGGCATGCCTTGTGGACCATGGTCTGCAAGGAACTGGAGGCTATATATACATCGGTGTGGGGCTTTCAGCGTTGCTCGTTTCGACAAGCAGGGCAATGCGAGAGCCTTTATGACGTGGAACGGGCATCAGGACTGGCTCCACGCTTTTTTTGTTTTTATGTCATAACCTTATTGAATCACCGCCACTCCGGGGCCAATGGCACACAATAGACTGTCAGGAGTCTATAATCTTCCGGTTAATAGTAATCTAAAAACAATAAGCTTATGAAAAAGACAAAACTACTCTTATTATTTGCCCTCATGCTATCTGCAGTGAACATCTGGGCAGACGAAGTGACTACCGACAAAGTGATTGTCAGCGAACTGACGGTAGAACCGGGCAGTAGTTCCAACTACACTCTCTACGTCAATTTACAGGGAGAAAGCAAGTATTACACGGCAGTACAGATGGACCTCGTACTACCTGATGGTCTGAATATAGTATATTCGGAAGATAAACCCAACGTACAGCTGCCCAGCGATGTAATAAATAGTTTGTATCCCTATGATATGCAATCTATGACGATTCCTGGCTATGGAACATTAGAAGTACCTGTCCTCAAACACCAACTATCCTTGAATATGATTAACTCAAACACACTGCGAGTGATTATTTCAAGTACAGAGAATAAGGTATTTACAAAGACAACTGGTGAATTGTGCCACGTCATTGTTCAGGCCTCTCCCTACCTGAAGCCCGGCGATGTGGAAATAGGCGTAAAGGCTCTGCTGGTAACACCGGACGAGGTGAAGTATTACCCCGAGGAGTACACAAGCACTTCGGTCCAGGCAAGCGCCACCAGCACCCTCAGCCTGAAGGTTTCTGCCGACAACAAGTTCGGCACATGCATTCTGCCCTTCAGCTATGACCTTCCCGCAGACGGCTCACTCCAGGCCTACACCTGCAACGATTACACCAACGATGCCATCCTCCTCGCCAAGGCAGAGCGCATGGAGGCATACCAGCCATACATACTCTACAGTCAGGAGGGATTCTCCGGTACCCTCAGCGGCACTGTGGATGCCGGCGCTTATCCCGAGGGCGGCATATCCAGGCAGGGCCATCTGGTGGGCACACTGGTGCAGACGGAACTGACCGGTGTCACCTCCTATGTGATGCAGAACCAGGGCAGCGGAGTCATGTTCCATCAGGTGGGAGAAACTCCCTTCGTAGTCCCTGCCGGCAAATGCTATGTAGAACTGCCCGACGGTGCCTCCGCACGCAATATCCGCATAGCAGGTGAGGAAACCGGTATCATTGAAACGGAAACCGGAGAACAGGAAACGGAAAACAAAGAAATCTACGACCTCTCCGGCCGCCTTGTGCAGAAACTGCAGAAAGGCATTTATATAGTGAACGGAAACAAGGTAGTAAAACGGTAACAAAATCACCAAAAGATATGAAGACACTAAAGTACTTCGCAACCATAGTGGCCATGCTGCTATGCTGCATCACGGCAAACGCTTACAGTTTTGAAGTGGACGGTATTTACTATAATCAATATTATGATGGTTCTAACTATGTTGAGGTCACCTATAAGGACTATAATAATGGCAACTATAACTCCTATAGCGGTGATGTTGTAATACCAGAAACTGTAACATATAATGATGTTGAGTACAGAGTGGCAAAGATTGGATCAAATGCCTTCCATAACTGTAGCGGACTTACATCAGTAACAATTCCACAGGGAGTGACAACGATTGGATCAAATGCCTTCTATAACTGTAGCGGACTTACATCCGTAACAATTCCACAGGGAGTGACAAAGATTGGATCAGAAGCCTTCGCTGGCTGTATCGGACTTACATCAGTAACAATTCCACAGGGAGTGACAACGATTGAATCATATGCCTTCTATTACTGTAGCGGACTTACATCAGTAACAATTCCACAGGGAGTGACAACGATTGGATCATATGCCTTCGATGGCTGTAGCGGACTTACATCCGTAACAATTCCACAGGGAGTGACAACGATTGGATCAAATGCCTTCCAAAACTGTAGCGGACTTACATCAGTATATATTTCCAGCATAGAGGATTGGTGTAATATTGACTTTGCAGATAATAGGTCAAATCCGTGCCGCTATGCTAAAAACGTTTTCCTGAACGGGACTTTGCTTGAAGAACTAATCATCCCCTCTGGCATTACCGAGATTAAGGATTATACGTTCATGAACTGGCAAAACTTCACTTCCGTAACAATTCCACAGGGAGTGACAACGATTGGATACGAAGCCTTCTCAGGCTGTAGCGGACTTACATCCGTAACAATTCCACAGGGAGTGACAACGATTGAATCATCTGCCTTCTCAAGCTGTAACAACCTCACGAACATAATCTTGCCTCCGACATTGAGGAACATTGGTTATGGTGCCTTCAGTGGTTGTAATAGTCTTAAGGAAATCCGCGTCCCCAGTTCCGTCCGCACGATAGGAGAGTATGCCTTCGGCGGTTGCGGTAACCTAAAAGATGTCTATGTCTACGTGGTAGAACCATTCAGCATCTCACAGAACACATTCGACAAAGACGGCAACAACTTCATAGGTACGCTGCATGCGCCCAAGGTAAGCTACTGGGATTATTACTACAATACCCAATGGAGCCAGTTCCTCAGTTTTGAAGAATTCGACGAACCGTACGACAATTTCTATCTGGAGGGCGACAAGGTGCTGGACGAAAACACAGGCAGCATAGAAGGAGAGGGAGACAATAATCCCGATGCCGAGATGGGCGACAACTCAGGTATCATAGTGGAGGACGACGTGAACCAGGATCTGGGCGATGTGGACATAGAGCACGACGGAGAGGACGGCGGTTCAATCATCGTGGACGGTAACGGAGACGTGGACATAGAGAACCTGAACTTCCTTATCAACGTGACTGGCGGACGCTGGTACTTCTTCTGCTTCCCCTTCGACGTCAGGGCAGAGGATATCCGTTGCGAAGGTGGTGCGGAATGGGTGTTCCGCTACTATGACGGCGCGGAGCGTGCCAATAACGGCAAGGGCGGATGGAAGAACGTTACCTCGGACGGCAACGGCAACTTCCTGAAGGCTGCCACGGGCTATATCTTCCAGTGCAGCAAGAACGACGTGCTGGTGCTCTCTGCCAAGAACGGCAAGATAAAGAAGGAGGACAAGTACAACGAACTGGTGGAACACATAACACAGAACAAGCAGGATGCCAGCTGGAACTTTGTGGGCAATCCGTATCTCAGTTACTACGAGGTGACCAGCGAGGACTACTCTGCTCCAATTACCGTGTGGGACGGCAGCAAGTACATTGCCATACGTCCGGGCGACGATGACTATCAGCTGGCCCCCTTCGAGGCATTCTTCGTACAGAAGCCCGATGGCAAGGACAAGGTGAACTATAAGTCCGACAACCAGATGACACGCCGTCAGGCCTCCGAGGCTGCCGCAGCCGCCAGTGCAAGGAGAAGCAGACAGGCCATAGACCCCAACCGTCTGCTGGTGAACGTGACACTGGGCAACGGCAAGGATACCGACCGCACACGCGTGGTGTTCAACAACGATGCCGCCATGGAATACGAGACAGCCTGCGATGCCGCCAAGTTCAGCACACAGGGCGTACCCCAGATCTACACCCTGGATGCCAAGGCCGTGAAGTATGCCATAAACGAGCGTCCCGCGGCTCAGGGCAGCGTAAGCCTGGGCTACAGCGTAAGCGCCAAGGGCACCTACACCATAGCGGCCACCCGCATGGACGTGGCAATGTGCCTGATGGACAACCTCACCGGCACGGTGCACGACCTCACACAGGGCGGATATGAATTCAGTTCAGAGGCCGGCACCTTCGACAAGCGCTTCACACTCTTCGTCAAGGGCGATGCTACTGCCATAGAGAACGTGCAGGGCAGCGTGGACGGCGCCAACGCCCCCATCTACAACGTGAAGGGACAGCAGGTGGAGAAGATGGAAAAGGGCGATGTCTACATCAAGGACAACCGCAAGGTGATCAAGTAACAGAATGCTTATGAAACAGGCTATAATATTCATGATAGGTGTGCTGCTCTGTATGGGCAGCCACCTGTCCATGAAGGCACAGGGTTTTAATCCCGACAACCCGGCAGAACCGTATCTGTATAATAAGGTGACGGTGCTGGCCGATCCCTCGGAGGCTGTTTCATGGTTAGGTGGTGCCGGATACTATAAGGAGGGTCAGACCGTACAGCTGAGCAGTTCCAGACACAGCAGCGTATATACCTTCTCACACTGGGAAAAGGACGGCGAGTGGTACAGCGATGTCCAGTCGCCCACATATACCATGGACAACGAACCGCACACCTTCACTGCCTGCTACGAATATACCCCCGCATCTCCGGACGAGCCATGGATCAGCGACAACCGCCTGTATCTGGTGGCGGAACCTCTGACTGCCTGCTCCTTCAACCATCAGAGCGGAACCAGTTTCAAGTACGACCAGACGATAAACCTGGTGGCCTATGCAAACTCCGCATACACCTTCCTGGGATGGTACAAGGACGGCGTGCTGCAGAGCAAGAGCCTGAGCTACTCGTTCAACATGCCGGAAGGTGACGTGAGGCTGGTGGCAAGATTCGAATACAACCCCACAAACCCGGCAGAACCGGAAGGCGACGGCACCCAGACCGATGTGCAGACCACTCCCACTGGCGATGCCAACGGCGATGGCGTGGTGGACGTGGCAGATGCAGTACGCGTGATAAACATATGCCTCTCCGCCTCCTACGATGCCAAGAGCGATGCCAACAACGACGGTGTTGTGGACGTAGCCGATGCAGTGCGCGTAATAAACCTATGCCTTAAGGCACAGTAATCCTCCCCCCAATCGGTCGTTATGCTGTTACGCGCTAATGAAGTCGTCATAACGCCAATGACCGATTTGGGATAAACCAGTACAATTAACAAGCAACAAGTATTTGATATAAAAATGAAAAAAATGTATGTAAGCCCCAAAAACCATACAATGGAAATTGGGATAGAGAATCTCATTGCCACCTCCGGCACAAAATCCTTAGACCTCAGCAGCGATTATAAAGCAGATGAAAACTATGAGGTACTCTCCAACAAACAACGTCCCGGTGCATGGGACGACCTTTGGGGAGAATAAGCACCCCAAAAACGGTTTCTACTCACAGTAGATACCCCATATTCGCCCCTGACTTCAGGCAGGAAAGCAACATACCGCAATCAAAATGTCAAACGACAAGGTATTGCCGCCTTCTCCCCCCACGAAGTCAGGGGAGAACTGAATCTATATCACTACTACTCATCCCCTCAGCCCTCACCGCTCATCCCCTCACCCCTCACCGTCATCCGCTCACCTCTCACCGCTCACCCGCTCACCCCCTCACCGCTCCCCCCACAAACGCAAAGGAGTCCCTTGGAACATTCTCCAAAAGACTCCTCTTCTCTAAAAACGGCGGCTACCTACTCTCCCACAAGCAAACTGACCGGGCTGTGAAAGATCCTTTTTCTTTGTCAATTCGTAACCTGCACCGAAAAGTGTTTCAAGGTCTGCCTTTGAAACGTGAACGTGACGTGCAGATGTCTCAACCAAAACTTCCTTTTTCATTGGAAAAACCTCCGTAATATTATTTTTGCGACGTAAACCGCCACTTATTTTACCGCTAAAATTATAAAACAAACTGCAATAAAATGCAATACTTTACATCAAAGAAAGGCTGTTGATTTCATAAAATAATCGGGAACGGAAGCTCCGTCCCCGATGGGATTATTTTTCATCCTTTTTCTCTTCGACGCCGGGCGTTCAACTAAATACATAAAATCTGCACTTTCCTCGGTCGGGATACTTCCCGAGGAGATCAGCGCGATCTTCCTCACTCATTCTCACAGCGACCATACATCTGCGCTCAAGGTGTGGACCTCGCATTACCACAC
>JAZNYM010000052.1:0-8981 GCA_045594385.1 Bacteroidaceae bacterium | reverse complement strand
CCTATGGCATAGAACTCCTCTGCCTTTCGGGCGTAGTTGTCCGCTCCGCATCCGCTCAGGATAAGGAGCAGGGCAAGGATGCCGGCAGGGAATAGGAGTGTCCTTGATTTGAGCATGGCGCTGGGGGTAGTCTGTCTAGTTTGTCTAGTATTTCTAGTGATTCTAGTTAGATAACGTAAAAGGCAGGCTATTTATTTTATTTCTTCTTGCTCTTCTTCGTTATTTCCTCTGTTATGCTCACATGGCGGTTGCTGTTGTCGCGCATCACCTCCATGACGATGTCGGTTACCATCTGCTTCAGTTCGTCCAGGAACTGGTGTGCGTCATACTGCCGTTGCTCTATCTGCCTGAGTTTGCGCTCCCAGATGCCGGTCAGTTCGGCACTCTTCAGCAGTTCCTCGTGGATGATGCCTATCAGTTCCACTCCCGTGGGTGTGGCCCACAGCGAGGTGCGCTCCTTGCGGATGTAGCGTCGGCGGAACAGGGTTTCTATGATTGCAGCACGTGTAGAGGGACGGCCTATGCCGTTCTCCTTCAGTGCGTCTCTCAGTTCCTCGTCCTCCACCATCTTTCCTGCCGTTTCCATGGCGCGGAGCAATGTCGCTTCGGTGTATGGCTTAGGCGGTGTGGTCTGCTTTTCGGCAAGGTCAGGGGTGTGCGGTCCGCTTTCGCCCTTGACGAACTCGGGCAGCAGTTTCTCCTCGGCAGGCGTGTCGGCAGAGTCGGTGTTAGTGCTCCAGAGCACTTTCCATGCAGGGTCTGTGATGTGCTTTCCCGTGGCGCGGAAAGCGATGTCGCCCACCTCGCCCGTTATGGTGGTAGTTTCGAAAAGGCAGTCGGGATAGAATATGCCTATGAAGCGTCGTGCTATCAGGTCAAAGACCTTCTTCTCCGCTTCCGACAGTCCCACGATGGGCTGGCCTGTGGGAATGATGGCATGGTGGTCCGTCACCTTGCTGTTGTCGAAGAACTTCTTGTCCTTCCTCAGTTTCTGTCCCTTTATCCTGTCCATCAGGTGGAAGTATTCCTTCAGTCCGTTCATTATCTGTCCGCACTTGGGATACACGTCGTCGGGCAGGAAGGTGGTGTCCACACGGGGATACGTCGATACCTTCTTCTCGTAGAGGCTCTGCACCAGTTGCAGTGTCTGGTCGGCAGAGTATCCGAATTTCCTGTTGCACTCCACCTGCAGGCTTGTCAGGTCGAACAGGCGCGGAGGTGCCTCCTTGCCCTTCTTCTTCTCTATCTTGCTGACGGTAAATGGCAGGTCCTTTATCTTCTCCAGTACAGCCTCGCCCTCCTCGCGTGTCTTGAAACCCTTGGGGGTCTTTTCCTTGGCCTTGGCTTGCTCGGTCTTTGTGGTCGGTTTTTCTTCCTTCTCCTCTTCCTCCATCACCACGTTGAACACCGTGTCGCGGTACAGGGTGGTCAACACCCAGTAGGTGGTGGGCACGAAGTTCTCTATCTCCTGCTGGCGTCGGACAATGAGGGCGAGGGTAGGGGTCTGCACGCGGCCTATGCTCAGCACCTGGTTGGTTCCCTGAGTGCGGTCGTTGCTTCTGTATTTCAGTGTGTAAAGTCTGGTGGCGTTCATGCCTAAGGTCCAGTCTCCTATGGCACGCATCAGTCCGGCCTCGTACAGGCTCTGGTAGTGCGACTGGTCCTTCAGGGTCTGGAAACCTTCACGTATTGCCTCTTCCGTCAGCGAGGAAATCCACAGGCGCTGCACGGGGCACTTGGCTCCGGCCAGTTGCATCACCCATCGCTGTATCAGTTCTCCCTCCTGGCCGGCATCACCGCAGTTTATGATGGAGTCGGCGTTCTGCATCAGCGATGTTATCACCTTGAACTGGTGTTCCACCCCCTTGTCCTGCTTCAGGCGTATGCCGAAGCGGGGCGGTATCATGGGCAGGGACCCGAGCGACCAATATTTCCACTGCTGGTTGTATTCGTGAGGTTCCTTCAGTTCGCACAGGTGGCCGAAAGTCCACGTCACCTGATACCCGTTGCCTTCCATGTATCCGTCTCTGGACTGATTGGCACCGAGCACCTTGGCTATGTCCTTGGCCACAGATGGCTTCTCGGCAATGCAGACTATCATGCGATACAGAGCAGCAGGATTATCAACTGTGCCGTCAGTATCCTAAGGAACATGCTCAGGGGATATACCGTACTGTAACCCACAGCAGGTGCATCGTTGGATGCAGTCTGGTTGGCAAATGCCAGTGCAGGCGGGTCGGTATTGGCTCCGGCTATCAGTCCCATCAGCGTGAAATAGTTCAGTTTGCAGTACAGTTTGCCCACCAGTCCCATAATAAGGATAGGTATTATGGTTATGAGGAAACCGCACCACACGTATGTCAGACCGTCGCCCTCCACCACGGTGTTCACGAAGTTGGCACCAGCCTTTATGCCCACGCTGGCAAGGAACAGGGCCAGGCCTATTTCCCTGAGCATCAAGTTGGCACTTGTGGTGGTGTATGCCACAATCTTGGCCTTGTATCCGAAGCGTGCCAGCAGAATGGCCACAATCAGCGGACCGCCTGCCAGACCCAGTTTCACGGGTGTGGGCACGCCGGGTACGGCAAAGGGAATGGAACCGAAGATGATACCCACAAAGATACCGATGAATATTGCCGTGAGGTTGGGGTGGTCCAGTTTCTTCACCGAGTTACCCATCTTGCTGGCTACACGGTTTACGGCATCTTCGGGACCCACCACTACGATGCGGTCGCCAACCTGCAGGCGCAGGTGGCTTTCGGCAAACAGGTTCATGCCACCGCGCTTCACACGGGTCACGTTCACTCCGTACACACTGCTGAAGTGCAGTTCTGCCAGGGTCTTGCCGTTCATCTTGGACTGTGTCACCAGCACGTGCTTTGTCACCATGGGCACATCCTGCTCCTCCCACACCACTTCTTCTTTAGGTCCGATGAAGGCGCTGATGGCCTCGGCATCGTCCTGGGCGCAGTTTATGAACATCTTGTCGCCCAAATGTATGACGGTGTCTCTGTTGGGCATGCTCACATGGCCGTCGTGCAGAATACGGCTGCACACGAAGTCGCGGGCCAGGAACTCCCTCACCTGCAATATGGTGCGTCCTGCCAGAGCCTGGTTGGTGGCAACCAGTGTCATCCTGTGTGGGGTGACATGCGGGTTGGCGGCAATCTCCTGCTCTATCTGCTCCTGCTCCTTCTTCAGCGAGGTGCGGGTAAGCAGGCGTATCAGTATCGTCGCACCTATAATGCCCACTACGCCAAGGGGGTATGCACAGGCATATCCGTTGGCTATCAGCGGTGCATCCGCACCGAATATGGTGCTGCATGCCTCGGTGGCGGCACCCAGGCCCGGGGTGTTGGTGATGGCTCCGCACAGTACGCCCACCATCATGGCCAGAGAGCGGCTGTTCTCGCCGGCCATGCCGTTTCCGTCGTAAAATACCAGGAAGAACAGACCTATGCAGCAGAGCACGTTCAGCAGTATTATGCCCACTGCCAGCATGTTCATCGTCACGCCTCCCTTCTTGAAACTTTCAAAGAAACCCGGTCCCACCTGCAGTCCTATGCAGTAGACAAAGAGTATCAGGCCGAAGTCCTGTACGAAGGTCAGGGTGGAACTGGTGCCTGTCAGACTGAAGTGTCCTGCCAGGATGCCGGCAAACAGCACGAATGTTACTCCCAGTGAAATGCCGAACACCTTTATGCGGCCCAGTGCCAGTCCTATGCTGATAACTCCGGCATAGAGCAACACTATGTGGCCGATGCTGTCGGTGGTGGTGAGAAGTGAACTTAACCAATCCATAAGCGCTATATAGATATATCAAATATGTGTTTCACGTGCAAAATTACTTAAAATAATGACAACACTGCCACTTTTGCTTGCTTTAATTTTGCCAACCAACCAAAAAAGCGTACTTTTGCTTGGAATAAGCAATAATTCACTATACATAATTCATTAAAAATGGCAGATAGTAAAGAAAAGCTTTTCTCTGATTTTACTGCCCCCTCGGCCCAGGAGTGGCGCGAGAAGATTGAGGTGGACCTCAAGGGTGCGGACTATCAGAAGAAAATGGTATGGAGAACCAATGAAGGCTTCTCCATGGAACCCTTCTACCGTAAGGAGGATGTGGAAAATCTGGCTACGGTGAATGCCCTTCCCGGCCAGTATCCTTATGTTCGTGGCAACAAGGCTGCAGACAATTCCTGGTATGTACGCCAGGACATCAAGTGCGGCGAGTGTGCCAAGGAGGCCAATGCCAAGGCTCTGGATGTCCTGAACCGTGGCGTGGACTCTCTGGGCTTCATCATCCCCAGCGAGTATGTAGGCAAGGAGTATGTCGAGACTCTGCTCGACGGTATTCTGGCAGACTGCGTGGAACTGAACTTCCGCACTTGCCAGCGTTGCAGCGTGGAGTTGGCCAAGATTCTCGTGGCCTACTTCGAGGCCAAGGGTTATGACAAGGCCCGTCTGGCCGGTAGCATCAGCTTCGATCCCCTGGAGAAGATGGTGATGAAGGGTAAGGACACTGAGAAGTTGCTCCCCGTGGCAAAGACCCTTGTGGAGACTCTTGCCGGGTATCCCCTGTTCCGTGCAGTGGCAGTGAATGCCTACAAACTCACCGATGCCGGTGCATACAGTTATCAGGACCTGGGCTATGCCCTGGCTTGGGGTAACGAGTACATGGCACAACTCACCGAAGCCGGTGTTCCTGCCGAGTTGGCAGCACAGAGCATCAAGTTCAACCTTGGTATCAACGGTGTCTACTTCATGGAGATTGCCAAACTGCGTGCCGCACGTATGCTGTGGGCACAGATCGTGGCTCAGTACACCGACTGCAAGGAGGCTGCCAAGATGCACGTCTGCGCCTACACCACAACCTACAACCAGACCGTGTTCGACAGTTATGTGAACATGCTCCGTTCCCAGACCGAGGCCATGAGTGCCGCCCTGGGTGGTGTGGACAGTATGGTGGTTGTGCCCTTCGATGCTCCCTACGAGACTCCCACCGAGTTTGCCGAGCGTATAGCACGCAACCAGCAGCTCCTGCTCAAGGACGAGTGCCACTTCGACCGCATGGTGGACGTTGCCGGCGGTTCATACTTCATCGAACAGCTTACCAAGTCTCTCAGCGAGCAGGCATGGAAACTCTTCCTCTCAGTTGAGGAACAGGGCGGTTTCCTGGCTGCTGTCAAGGCTGGTGCCGTGCAGGCTGTCATCAACGAGACCAATGCCAAGCGTCATGCCGATGCCGGCAAGCGCAAGGAGTTCCTGCTGGGTACCAACCAGTTCCCCAACTTCACCGAGAAGAGCGAGGGCAAGGAGCCCGTGGCATGCTGCTGCAAGGGTCAGTGCGGTTGTGGCGAGAAGCCTGCTATCGACGGCATTGCAGTAAGCCGTCTGGCCAGCGACTTCGAGGTTCTGCGCCTCACCACAGAGAAGGCTGCCAAGGTTCCCGTGGCATTCATGCTCACCATCGGCAACCTGGCCATGCGTCAGGCCCGTGCACAGTTCTCTTGCAACTTCCTCGCCGCTGCAGGTTATCAGGTTGTTGACAACCTCGGTTTCAAGACCGTGGAAGAGGGTGTTGACGCCGCTCTGGCTGCAGGTGCCGACATCGTGGTCATCTGTTCCAGCGACGACGAGTATGCAGAGTACGCAATTCCTGCATTCCAGTATCTGAATGGTCGTGCAATGTTCGTTGTGGCAGGTGCTCCTGCCTGCACCGAGGAGCTGCAGAAGGCCGGTATCGAGAACTTCATCCATGTCCGCGTGGACCAGTTGAAGACTCTCAAGGAGTATAACGCTAAACTTGGTATCTAATCTTATGGCACGCAAATCATTTAACAACATAGACATCTTTGCCGGTATAGAGGCAAAGAACGGCCAGCAGTGGCAAAAGGAGAATGGTATCACTGCCAACTGGAAGACAGCCGAGCAGATTGACATTCAGCCCGTATATACAAAGGAAGACCTCGAAGGCATGGAGCACCTGGACTTTGCTGCAGGTATCCCTCCCTTCCTCCGTGGCCCCTATAGCATGATGTACCCCTTCCGCCCGTGGACCATCCGCCAGTATGCCGGTTTCTCCACCGCCGAGGAGTCTAACGCTTTCTACCGTCGTAACCTGGCTTCCGGCCAAAAGGGCCTTTCCGTAGCGTTCGACCTTCCCACACACCGTGGTTACGACCCCGACAACGAGCGTGTCGTTGGTGACGTGGGTAAGGCCGGTGTGAGCATCTGCTCTCTGGAGAACATGAAGACTCTCTTCGCCGGTATCCCCCTGAACAAGATGTCCGTTTCCATGACCATGAACGGTGCCGTGCTTCCCGTACTGGCATTCTACATCAACGCGGGTCTGGAGCAGGGCGCACAGCTCGAGGAGATGGCAGGTACTATCCAGAACGACATCCTGAAGGAGTTCATGGTGCGCAACACCTACATCTATCCCCCTTCATTCTCAATGAAGATCATTGCCGACATCTTCGAGTTCACCTCACAGAAGATGCCCAAGTTCAACAGCATCTCCATCTCCGGCTATCACATGCAGGAGGCCGGTGCTACTGCCGACATCGAACTGGCCTACACCCTGGCCGACGGTATGGACTACCTCCGTGCAGGTATCAATGCCGGTATCGACGTGGATGCCTTCGCTCCCCGTCTCAGTTTCTTCTGGGCTATCGGCGTGAACCACTTCATGGAGATTGCCAAGATGCGCGCAGGCCGTCTGCTGTGGGCCAAGATCGTGAAGAGCTTCGGTGCCAAGAACCCCAAGTCCATGGCACTGCGTACCCACTCACAGACCTCCGGCTGGTCGCTGACCGAGCAGGATCCCTTCAACAACGTGGGCCGTACCTGTATCGAGGCCATGGCTGCAGTCCTGGGTCACACCCAGTCTCTGCACACCAATGCTCTGGACGAGGCTATCGCCCTGCCCACCGACTTCTCTGCACGTATCGCACGTAACACACAGATCTATATCCAGAACGAGACTCAGGTGTGCAAGCACATCGACCCATGGGCAGGTTCCTACTATGTGGAGAAACTCACTCAGGAACTCTACACCAAGGCTTGGGCGCACATCGAGGAGATCGAGAAACTGGGCGGTATGGCAAAGGCCATCGAGACAGGTCTGCCCAAGATGCGTATCGAGGAGGCTGCTGCCCGCACACAGGCTCGTATCGACTGCGGTACACAGACCATCGTTGGTGTGAACAAGTACCGTCTGGACCACGAGGATCCCATCGATATTCTGGAAATCGACAATACCGCCGTACGTCTGCAGCAGGAGGCTGCCCTCAAGGACCTCAAGGCCAACCGCGATGAGGCTCTGGTCAAGGCCGACCTGGAGGCTATCACACGCTGTGTCCAGGAGTTCCAGGACGGCAAGAAGAGCGAGGACAACCTGCTCGACCTTGCAGTGCGTGCTGCTGGCCATCGTGCCACTTTGGGTGAAATCTCCGATGCCTGCGAGGCTGTCGTAGGACGTTATAAAGCAGTAATCAGAACTATCAGCAACGTGTATTCATCAGAAAGCAAGAGCGATGCCCTCTTCCACGAGGCATGCGCATTGACCGAGGAGTTTGCCAAACTCAACGGCCGTCGTCCCCGTATCATGATTGCCAAGATGGGTCAGGACGGTCACGACCGTGGTGCAAAGGTATGTGCAACAGGCTATGCCGACTGCGGCTACGACGTGGACATGGGTCCCTTGTTCCAGACTCCTGCCGAGAGTGCCCGCCAGGCTGTTGAGAACGACGTCAACATCGTTGGTGTCAGCTCTCTGGCTGCCGGTCACAAGACTCTCGTACCTCAGATCATCGAGGAGTTGAAGAAACTCGGACGCGAGGACATCATGGTCATCGCAGGTGGTGTAATCCCTGCCCAGGACTATGACTTCCTGTATCAGGCAGGTGTTGCCGCCATCTTTGGTCCCGGTACTCCTGTGGCATACTCTGCCGTGCAGATGATGAAGATCCTGTTGGGCAAGGAAGACTAAGGAAACCTCTGCCCTTCGCAAATGGGGCATAGGCCAGTGGTTCTCCTAAAGCCTTTAAGACCCCTATATTATAAATAAGGTGGCGACCATCTATGGTCTGCCACCTTATTTTGTCCCGTCGGGAATATGTTATGATATCTTTAAACCCAAATCAGTCATTAGACTGTTACGCGCTAACGAAGCCTTCTTTTTGTCATTTGTTTCGTCGCTTCTCGGTTGCAATGGCCCCCCCATTGCGCCCTCAAAGTGCCAGAACATCTGCTCAAAAATAAAGCCCATTATCATCATAACGCTAATGACCGATTTGGGATAAAATCCGTATACTTTCTTCTGCTTGTCATTTCGTCTTTTTTTTGGGGGGGCTCCTGTATGACATCTCCTTGTTGCCCTTGACGCTTCATTCTTGTCCTCAGTGGCGGTAAACTTCACGATCAGTGGCGGTGAAGTTTACCGCCATTGACGGTTCATTTTATCGTCAGTGACGATGAGTGGCGTCACCACTGTAGTCCCAACGGATTTACGGGACACCCTTTCCTTTTTTACTGCGTGTCTGATACGTCGTTGTCTTCAATTTATGCCCCTCTCTCTATATATTATATAATAAGGTGTACCCACCCTCTCCCCTCCAATTATTGTCCATTCTACACCCTTTTTGCGTAAATTTCTTAAAAAATCTTCTTCAATTCTTTGCCGGTTTGCGGAAAAGTCTTACCTTTGCACTCGCAAAACGGGAACACCTCCTACGAGTCATCATGGAGGATGTTTTCTTGCGCTAAGGAAGAAAGAGTTCTTTGACAGATTTTCATAGACAGAAATTGTAGTACAGGCTCCGTGCATGTCCATTGGATATGTATGGAGGGTAAAAGAGAAAAACTTGTCGATTCCCTTTGCCGAGGTATCATACTTGAAAAGATTATCGTTTCCCATTCAGATGGGACAAGATAAAGAAATTATACAATGAAGAGTTTGATCCTGGCTCAGGATG
>JAZNYM010000051.1:0-42970 GCA_045594385.1 Bacteroidaceae bacterium | reverse complement strand
ACCAAGACTGAACGCAAAAGAGTTCTTTGCCAAAGACACATGGCTGCAGGAAGAAGTTGTTCTATGGTTAGCTGACATTCCTGAAGAACAGTATGACCATGTTGCCTTTACCATCAAGATGCCAGCAACCTGCGAATATCGCAAAAAGTTCTACAGAGAATATCTTACTGAGGTGCCTGTGAAAGAAGAGGTTTTCATATACAGATGTATTGTTCCTTTCGGAAAGGTATCCACATTCGATGAGAATTTCCAATTGTATTACAATACCAATTCTAAGATTGAATGGCAGCCATATGAATAACCAAGGGTGTTACATATATAAAGCAGAAGGGTGTGTCAAAACTGGCACACCCTCTTTATGAGTTAACAGTAAACCTAGTACATGTAGACATGGTATCACACGATAAGTGGTCTAAAACGATGATTTTTTCGGCACTTTAGACACAGTATTTAGGAAAACAACGAAAAAATGCTGGTTAAATGACAGGGATGCAGCGTGATGCGGTAGTTCAACAATGGGAAAAACAAAACGGACGCTGCACGCAGCGTCCCTACTATTAGAGCCAAATCGTTCATTAGACAGTTCTGCGCTAATGACCGATTTGGGTTAAATGCTTGGCAGTAATTATTATGTCAAACGTATCCCATCGTCGGAGATGGTTATCAGGCGGCGCTTATAAAGGTCGCCGACGGCTTTCTTGTAGACTTTCTTGCTGACGTTGAAGGTCTGGGCAATCTCTTCGGCAGGGCTCTTGTCGCCCAAGGGACAATGGCCACCGTGGTCGTGGAGGTATGCCAGCAGGATGTCGCTGAAGTCGGCCACACCTTCCTGACCCTGACGGGTGAGTGTTACATCTATCTTGCCGTCCTCGCGCACCTTATTTATATATGCACGCGTGCGCATGCCTGTGCGCAGGTCGCGGAACACCTGCGAGTCGTAGAGGAGTCCGCCCCAACGGTTGTCTATGATTACCTTGAAACCGAGGTCGGTCTTCTGCCACACGAGGATGTCCACCTCGTCGCCACGGCGATAGGGAGGAATACCGGGATCAAGATAGCGCTCCACCTTGGCACTGGCCATTATGCGGTTGCTGTCCTCATCCAGATGAATGTGCACGATGTAACTCTGCCCCTTCACCATCTTCATCTTCTGCTCGCGGAAGGGGACGAAGAGGTCCTTCATGAGGCCCCAGCCCAAGAAAGCACCGAAGTTGTTGACCCATGCCACCTCCAGAAAGGCAAAGTCGCCCACCTGTGCCAGAGGTTTGCGCATGGTGGCAATGAGGCGCTCTTCCTGGTCGAGATACAGGAATACCTCCACTTCCTGGTCCAGAGCAACATCGCCCTCTACCTCGTTCTGCGGCAAGAGTATCTCGCCATGTATGCGTCCGCCATCCAGATAGTATCCGAAGGGAACCTGCTTTACCACCCTGAGGGTGTTTATTTGTCCAAGTTGTATGTTCATATGTTTATCGGCCCCCTCCCCAACCCTCCCACAAGGGGACGGAGTATATAGTACTGGGGAATAGAGGGTGGACCCCTCCCCGTACCCTCCCCTATATGGGAGGGAGTTTATAGTACTGGGGAATGAGGGTGGACCCCTCCCCGTACCCTCCCCTGTATGGGAGGGAGTTTATACTACTGGGAAATAGAGGAATTATTTTTGATGTTAATAATAAATTAGGTTAGTTCTATTGTTGGTTGTAACTACTCCCTCCCATACAGGGGAGGGTTGGGGAGGGGTCCGCTGGACTTGCTACTATCCCACTATCACCCCGTCCTTCATCCTGATGGTGCGGTCGGTGAGCGATGCGAGGGTTTCGTCGTGGGTGACGATGACGAAGGTCTGTCCGTACTTATCCCTCAAATCAAAGAAAAGGCGGTGCAGTTCCTCCTTGTTCTTGGTGTCAAGACTGCCCGAAGGTTCATCGGCAAGCACCAGTTCGGGGTTGTTCATCAGGGCACGTGCCACCGCCACACGCTGCTTCTCGCCGCCAGAGAGTTCGTTGGGCTTGTGTGCGGCACGCTCGGAGAGTCCCATGAAGTCGAGCAGTTCCATGGCACGCTTCTTGGCCTCCTTGTGCGAGGTTCCTGCTATGAAGGCAGGCATCATGACGTTCTCCAGCGCCGTGAATTCGGGCAGTAGTTGGTGGAACTGGAATACGAAGCCTATGTGCCTGTTGCGGAAACGCGCCATACGGTCGGAGGAGAGGTTAGTTACGTCCTCGCCGGCAATGACGACACGTCCCGAGTCGGCCTTGTCCAGTGTGCCTACGATCTGCAACAGGGTGGTCTTGCCTGCACCGCTGGAACCCACGATGCTCACCACCTCGCCCTTGCCAATCTCCAGGCTGATGCCCTTAAGCACCTGCAGGTTGCCGAAACTCTTCCTTATGTCTTCTATCTTTATCATGACCACTGGTCGGGATATAGCAGCATTACGCTGGTGTGACTGAAATATCTGTGTATCATCAGGGGCAGGCCTGCGAACGAACCCTTATAGGATATGAAACCGGGTCGTGCGCTGACGAATACCACCATCTCGTCGGAACCTGCCCTTTGCGCCAGAGAGATGATCTTTGTCCACAGGGCCATCTCAATGTACTCGGCACGCAGGGACACATGGTAGCGCCACATGTAACTCTTTATATTGGGCATGGTGTCGGGGTGGGCATGGAACTCCAACTGGCAATCCAGTTGTTCTCCCATACGGCAGACGTGCTCCAACCACTTGTAGAAGCCTGCCTCGTACTCTGCCTTCTGCGGAACAGCAACGATTACCTTGTGCAACGTGCCTGGCGGGACTATCAGTCGCACGGCCATGACCTCGCGGTTTGTTCCCTCCAGCACATGGTCTATGACCGGCCCGAGACTGGACTTGGGCATGCCCGTGGTGCGGTCGGTAAGGCATACCATCACCTCACCGCAATCGTATTCGCGTATGGTGTGCAGGATACCGCCCGCTATGTTGGTGCTCAGGCGCGAGAGGGTCTTCAGGTCAACCTCCGCAGCCGATGCCACCGAAGTAGCCTCCTCCAGCATGCGCTGGGCCTCGCGGTAGCCTTGTGCCTCCCCGTCGTAGTCGTTGAGAGTGACGGTAAGGCCCATCAGACTGTCGGGGATACGGGAATTTCGTATTATCAGTGCCAACTGGGTCAGAAGTCCCACGCTATCGGGCTGGCTGTATGTAACAAGACACTTACCATGCCATGCACCCTGGTTCTCCTCGGTGTCCGTGTCCATGAGGGCCAGGCGCCGTGCTCCCTCGCTGGTGGCAAAACTGCTTATTATGCAAGAGAAGAGTATCAGCATCACCGTGCCGTTGAGCACCGAGGCATCCATCAGGTTCACCTTCGGGTCGGTGCCTATCATCACTATGGCCAGAGCACCTGCGGCATGCGCGTTGGTAAGGCCGAACATCAGCAGGGAACCTTCCTTCAAGTCCTTGGAGAAGCGGCTCATGACATAGGAAGCCAGCCACTTGGAGAACGTGCCCACCAGTACCATCACCACCACAATCCATATTGTATCCAGGTCGCCGAATAGCACCCTAAGGTCGATGAGCATGCCCACGCCTATCAGGAAATAGGGGATGAACAGGGCATTGCCCACAAACTGGATATACGACATCAGAGGCGAGGTGCGGGGTATGAGCCTGTTAACCGAAAGACCCGCCAGGAACGCTCCCAACAATCCTTCCAATCCTGCCAGTTCCGCCAGGGCGGCACTCAGGAAGACCAACGAAAGGATGAAGATGAACTGCATTATCGGTTCGTCGTACCTGCGCAGGAACCAGCGCCCTATCCTGGGATAGGCATATATGATGAACGCCCCGTATGCCAGGCACTTCACCGTAAAGAACGCCCAGAACCTCCAGTCTGTCTCCTGCAACGAACCCACCGCAATGGCCAGCACAAGCAGGGCCACGAACAGGGCCACCGCCGTGGCCACCACGGAAACGGTCACCACAGGATGGCGCGACAAACCGAAACGGCTCACTATGGGATACGTTATCAGCGTATGCGATGCAAGGATACAACTGAGCAGGACCGACGTGATGGCACCGAAGCCTAGCAGATAGTGCGCGGCCAGGAAACCGAGGGCAAACGGCACGCAGTAGGTTATCATGCCGAACAGGAAACCCTTGCGCCCGTACTGGTGCACACTGCCCATGTTCATCTCCAGTGCGGCCAGGAACATGATGAAGTATATCCCCACCTGGCCGAAGATCTCGAAACTCCTGTCCCTCTCTATGATGTTGAAGCCATGCTGACCTATCATCACACCGGCCAATATCAGGCCTATGATGTGGGGCGTGCGGAGACGGCGGAGCAGGATGGGAGAAAACAGGATAATCATCAGTACCACGAAGAACACCCACGTGGGGTCCGTGACCAATGCCATCGGCATGTGTATGGATGTCAGTATCTGAAGCATGTCCTGTGTGTATAATTTCATGCAAAGGTAATGTTTTTTGTGCTATTTATAGGCAAGAGTACACCTTATTTATAATATTTTCCGTAATTTTGCACGCAAATTATCAAACAGAGTAATCAAAACAAAAAAAGATAAACGATGAGAGTAGCGATTGTAGGCGCCAGCGGTGCCGTAGGCCAGGAATTCCTGCGCGTTCTGGATGAACGCAACTTCCCCATTGACGAACTGTTGCTTTTCGGCAGCCAGCGCAGCGCCGGAACCAAATACACCTTCCGTGGCAAGGAGATAGAAGTGAAACTCCTCCAGCACAACGATGACTTCAAGGGCGTGGACATTGCCTTCACCAGCGCCGGTGGCGGCACGAGCAAGGAGTTTGCCGAGACCATCACCAAGCATGGTGCCGTGATGATAGACAACTCCAGCGCATTCCGTATGGACGAGGACGTACCCCTGGTAGTGCCCGAGTGCAATGCCAAGGACGCACTGGACCGCCCCCGCGGCATCATAGCCAACCCCAACTGCACCACCATCATGATGGTAGTGGCCCTGCAGGCTCTGGAGAACATCAGCCACATCCGCCGCATCCACGTGGCCAGTTATCAGGCTGCCAGCGGTGCCGGCGCCGCCGCCATGGCAGAACTGTTCGAGCAGTACCGCCAGGTGCTGGCCGGCGAGAAGCCCACCGTGGAGAAGTTCGCATACCAGTTGGCCTTCAACGTAATCCCCCAGATTGACGTGTTCACCGACAACGGTTACACCAAGGAGGAGATGAAGATGTTCCACGAGACAAAGAAGATCATGCACACCGATGCCGACTGCTCTGCAATGTGCGTTCGCGTTCCCTCTCTGCGTTGCCACTCTGAGGCCATCTGGGCAGAGACAGAGCGACCCGTCAGCGTGGAGGAGTTCAAGGAGGCCGTACGCAACGGCAACGGCTTGCGCCTGCAAGACGACCCCGAGAAGAAGGAATACCCCATGCCCCTCTTCCTGGAAGGATGCGACGATGTCTACGTGGGCCGTATCCGCAAGGACATCAGCAACCCCAACGGCCTCACCTTCTGGCTGGTGAGCGACCAGATAAAGAAGGGTGCCGCCCTCAACGCCGTACAGATAGCAGAATGGCTCATACAGAACGACCCCAAGTTCCAGGGGTAAGGCAATGAGCGTCGCATGGCATAACATTGCGTAGCACACAACAACAACAAAGGAGGCCATCTTCACATCGAGATGGCCTCCTTTATTTATGATTGTTTTTTTGTTATGTCGCTTAGGAATTTCCCTTACGTTTTACTCCCATCCGCCCGGTACGCCTGTACCGCTTTCATACCAGCGTACCATGTGAACACGGAACTGGAGGGTGGAATAACCGGGAATCTTTCCGCTTCCCTCAGTGCCGTATGCCAAGGTGTAGGGGATGAAAATCATCCAGTCATCGCCCTCTACCATATACTGGATGGCGGTGCTGAAACCTTCTATCAGATTACGCACGCTCATCAGAGTGGGAGCCGAGGTTTCCGGATTGTACTCTCCGTAATAACTGGTGTCAAAGACGTCCTGAACCATGCCCATCTCCGAACCGTTGCCCGTGTAGTTGTAGGTGGGCATGAGCCAACCTCTGTAACTGATATGGATGGAGTCGTTATAGGCAGGCGAACCTTTCTCTGAAGGATCTGTGCCACGCTCCAGGATGCGGATGCAGATGCTGTCCGTAACAGGACCTACGGAGGCTGTTGACCTGAAGAGGGACTTGTACATGCGCCATTGGCAGTGCTCCTCCCAATCTTCTCCATGCTCGGCCTTTGCCTGTGCTATGGCCTGACGGGCCACCTGCACGGTGTCTTCATACCACTTGGCATTGCGGCTTTGCCAATCCTCATAGGGATTATAGGTGTTGTCTGTCTCGCTACAAGACGCCAGACCCAGTACAACCGCAAACAGTATATACAGATATTTCTTCATCAACTCTCCGGTTCGCTTTAAGGGATGGATATGGAATAGGGATTAAAGCAACTTCTTCAGCAGGCTGGTGATGCTCACCTGGTCCTCGATGATGCCGCGGAGTTCAGAGATGTGCACACGGCGCTGCTCCATGCTGTCGCGTTCGCGCAGGGTGACGGTGTTGTCCTCCAAAGTCTGCTGGTCAACGGTTACGCAGAAGGGACAGCCGATGGCGTCCATACGACGGTAGCGCTTGCCTATCTGATCCTTCTCCTCGTACTTGCAGTTGAAGTGGAAGCGCAGGTCGTTCATGATTTCCTGAGCCTTCTCGGGCATGCCGTCTTTCTTGGTCAGGGGGAACACCGCCAACTTGACGGGAGCCAAGGCTGCGGGCAGGTGCAGTACGGTACGTGTCTGTCCGTCGGGCAACTGCTGCTCCTCATAACTGTGGCACATGATGGACAGGAACATGCGGTCAACGCCGATAGAAGTCTCGATAACGTACGGAGTGTATGACTCGTTGGTCTCGGGATCGAAGTACTCTATCTTCTTGCCGCTGTACTTGGCATGGCTGGACAGGTCGAAGTTGGTACGAGAGTGGATACCTTCCACCTCCTTGAAACCGAAGGGCATGTGGAACTCGATGTCTGTAGCGGCATTGGCATAGTGGGCCAACTTGTCGTGGTCGTGGAAACGGTAGTTGTCAGCACCGAAGCCCAGGGCCTGGTGCCATGCCATACGTGTCTGCTTCCACTGGCCGAACCAATCCAGTTCTGTGCCGGGCTTAACGAAGAACTGCATCTCCATCTCCTCGAACTCCCGCATGCGGAAAATGAACTGGCCTGCCACGATCTCGTTGCTGAAGGCCTTGCCTATCTGTGCTATGCCGAAGGGCAACTTCATGCGGCCGGTCTTCTGCACGTTCAGGTAGTTTACGAAGATACCCTGAGCAGTCTCGGGACGGAGGTACACCTTGTTGGCGCCATCGGCGGTGGAACCCATCTCGGTGGAGAACATCAGGTTGAACTGACGTACCTCTGTCCAGTTTCTGGTGCCGCTGATGGGGCATGCAATCTCCTCGTCCAGAATAATCTGACGGAGTTCGGCCAAGTCGCCGTCGTTCAGGGCCTTGGCAAAGCGCTCGTGCAAGGCATCGCGCTTCTGCTGGTTCTCCAGCACGCGTGCGTTGGTGGCACGGAACTCTGCTTCGTTGAAAGCCTCGCCGTACTTCTTGGCGGCCTTCTGCACTTCCTTGTCAATCTTCTCGTCGTACTTTGCCAACTGGTCCTCTATCAGCACGTCGGCGCGGTAGCGCTTCTTGCTGTCCTTGTTGTCAATCAGGGGATCGTTGAAAGCATCCACATGTCCGCTGGCCTTCCATACGGTGGGGTGCATGAAAATGGCGGCGTCGATGCCCACGATGTTCTCGTGGAGCAATACCATGGACTGCCACCAGTACTGCTTGATGTTGTTCTTCAGTTCAACGCCGTTCTGACCATAGTCGTACACTGCGCCCAGGCCGTCGTATATGTCGCTTGAGGGGAAAACAAAGCCATATTCCTTGCAATGGGAAATGATTTTCTTGAAAACGTCTTCTTGTTGTGCCATTATCGTAAATATTTTTCGCGCAAAGGTAAGAATTTATGGTTTATCAACGTCTCGGATGTCCAAAATACTTTGAATTTGAGGCCTCTTTTTAACATTTCGCCGTCTTTTCCTTGGCAATTACAATAAAAAAGCGTAGCTTTGCGCGCTGAAATATGCAGTTTCGGCACTTTCGCCGGAACAACAGGATGACAAACAATTAAAAAAGGCATAATGAGACAACTAAAAATCACCAAGAGCATCACCAGCCGCGACAGCCAGTCACTGGACAAGTATCTTCAGGAAATCGGACGCGAGCAACTTCTGACCGTGGAAGAGGAAGTGGAACTCAGCCAGCGCATCCGCAAGGGCGACCGTCAGGCATTGGACATTTTGGTAAAGAGCAACCTGCGCTTTGTGGTGTCTGTGGCAAAGCAGTACCAGAACCAGGGACTCAGTCTCCCCGACCTAATCAACGAGGGCAATGTAGGCCTCATCAAGGCCGCCGAGAAGTTCGACGAAACCCGCGGCTTCAAGTTCATCAGTTATGCCGTATGGTGGATCCGCCAGACAATCCTGCAGGCTCTGGCAGAGCAGAGCCGCATCGTGCGTCTGCCCTTGAACCAGGTCAGCGCCGTAAACAAGATAAGCAAGGCAATCACCAAATTCGAACAGGAGTTCGAGCGCAAACCCAGTCCTGAGGAGTTGGCAGAACTGGTAAACGAGGTTCCCGAGAAGATTAACGACAGCCTGCGTGCCAGCGGACGCCACGTCAGCGTGGATGCACCCTTCGTGGAGGGCGAGGACAACAGTCCTCTGGACGTAATGGAGAACACCGATGCTCCGGCCGCCGACCACACCCTCATAAACGAGAGTCTGCAGATGGAGATATCACGTGCGCTGGAGATTCTCAACGAGCGCGAACGCGACATCATTGAGATGAGTTTCGGCATTGCACAGCCGGAAATGACCCTGGAGGAAATAGGCGACCGCTTCGGCCTGACCAGAGAACGTGTGCGCCAAATCAGGGAAAAGGCCATCCGCAAACTCCGCAATGCCAACAAGACCGGCATACTGCGCTCATATCTGGGCTAAGACCCTATCCATACCATACCAGCAGGGGATGCTTTCACATGCAAATGAAAGCATCCCCTGCTGGTAGTATTTCGGCTGATGTTGAAGACCGGTTGTCTTTATCATGACATACATAATTTGTCATCATTATGATTCGGTCCCGTCATCACGACGATTCGCCCTCGTCATCACGATGATTCGTCCTTGTCATCACGATGATTCGCCCTCGACATCACGATGATTTTGTCTTGTCGTAAGCGATGACAAATCGGGGGAACATTACCGGAACGGATCCCTGACGTGCAGACAGATCGGTAAGTTCTATGACCGACGACCACAGAGCCGCATCGTAGACGTCCATATCCAGGCACGACGGTTCTGGACATCCCGCGGTACGCGCCTCGCGTATCTTCTCGATGGAATCCAGCAGACGGCGGTCCATCATATAGTTCATCACGTTGGGGACACCGATGGCCTTCCCTTCGTCTATCATACTTTTGAAATACGGCGGAATGAACCCCTCGACGTATTTTACGGCCTCATCGCCGCTCAGTTCTACATTGCCATCCTTGGACTCCAGACACACGGTGGGCAGGGGATACTTTTGCAAAAAGCCCAATGTGCCACACACTGTCTGCATACGGCTATAGGGGCGTGGAGTAGAAATGTCATAGTGCAAAAGCATGCTCACGCCTGAAACGGAGCGAATCAACGAGGTGTTAGTGTGGTCGCCGGGAATGGGCGACGACAGGGAAACGAGATAATCCAGAGTGTCCCCTTCCGGCAACAACTGGCACATGGGCCCCAAAGCATGCGTGGGGTAGGGGTTGCCTCCCTGCCTGCGCCCATGGGCACGCATCCAGCCTTCAGGCACGGTATGGGCGTAAGCCCCCTCAAGGTGCTTGATACGTCCGAGCATACCTCGGCGAACCATCTCCCTGACTCCGAGGTGCCACGTGTCGTAGCAACAGTTCTCCAGCATGACGCAATGCCTGCCTGTCTCACGTGCCACCCTGACCAGAGTCTCGCAATCTGCCACCGTCATGGCGGCAGGTACCTCCAGGGCTACGTCCTTTCCTGCCTGCATGGCAGTTACGGCCATGCGCATATGCCATTCCCAGGGGGTGCATATCCACACAAGATCCACATCGGGATGGGTGGCGGCTTCGCGCCAATCCGTCTCAACGTCGCACTTGACCATTACATTGGCATTCGGCACACGCCCAAGGCGCTCGAGTGTGACCTGTCCCCGCTGGCCAAGACCTATGAGAGAAATGTTTACCATAGCACTATCATCTTAGGGGCACATATACCCTTCTGCGCTCGTCCTCGCCCTCCCAAAGACCGATGACCATATCGTTGTCCAACTTGAACCACGCACCGAAACCGCAACGTATGTCATTGACAAAACTTCCATACCACAAGCCACCGTCGGCATAATAGTATATGCCCAGGCCATGACGCTTGCCCTTATAGAACTCGCCCACATACCTGTCACCATTGGCAAAGGTTTGCGACATAAAACTATAGTCGGTGCTATCTGCCACTTCCAGGAGTTCGCGCCCTCCGTGCCTGCTGATGTATTGCAACTTGCCTGACGTCAGACTATAACTGCAATAAAAACCCTTGCTTCCAACCGTAGCGTTGTCCTTGCCCAAAGTAATTCCCTGCATGAGTTCTCCTTGACGGAATTTGCCTATGACAATATCTCCGGAATCGTTGATATACTGGCCATAACCATACAAGGCATAGCGGTCGTCGACCTGCCCCACGTACTGTCCGCCATTGGAGTTTATCAGATGCGAACGGTAGTCCTTGACATAATCCACGAAGACGTGCTCGTAAGACCACGGAGCCACGTCGTATTTCCGCAGGGGAGTGTCCTGAGCTCTGGAAGGCAGTGCCATGAACACTGCAACCAGAAGTATTGTAAATATCCTTGTCATAACATTTTTTCCCTTATCATTTCCCATACCTTGGAGTCCAAGCCCTCGCCTTTGTATTGTGGATTGTCGATGATTTGCGAGCGTATCCACGTACTGCTGATGTTTACCAGCGGCGTGTCCACGAAGGTGACCCGTCCGCAAACCTCATTCCGCCGTGCATCATCGCATGGTTCTCCCGTTTGCCGGGGGAGTACCATAAGACGGTAACGCTGAAGGATGTCCTCCCATTTGTACCAGCGATGGAAACAATCCCAATTGTCCTGTCCTATCACCAACACAAACTCACGGTCGGGGAATTGGGCGGAAAGCGTTTCCAAGGTGTTGACCATATAGTTAGGCTTTGGCAAACCGAACTCCACATCCGACACCTCCACCGCCTCTACATCACGAACTGCCGTCCGCGCAAGTTCGAGGCGGAAACCATCGTCCCACAAACCACTGTCCTTCAACGGATTCTGTGGGCTGACCACCAACCACATCTCGTCCACCAAACCTTGGCGTACTATTTCCCGTGCCATGGAGGTGTGACCAAGGTGTATGGGATTGAAACTTCCCCCATACACTCCGGTTATTGTCTTTTTTGGCGCTTGCTTGCACATTTCGAAGACAAAGTTAGTCTTTTCTGCCGAATTTTTGCTATTTTTGCAGACAAATTTTATATTATATAAGGTATGATACTTTCAATGACCGGATACGGTAAGGCTTCTGCCACATACAACGACAAGAAGATTACCGCCGAGATAAAATCCCTGAACAGCAAGGCCCTGGACCTGACCGTACGCATAGCCGCGTGCTACCGCGAGAAGGAAATGGAACTGCGTGCCATGATCAGCAACACCCTTTTGCGCGGCAAGGTGGAGTTCTCCCTGTGGATAGAGCGCGACGAAGTGGAGCAGACAGCCAAACTGAACATTCCGCTGATGCAGAAATACATCCAGCAGTTCCACGAGGCAAACACGCAATACGGCATACCCGTGCCCGAAAATCTCACGGAGGTAATCCTGAAGATGCCGGATGCCGTCAGCAAGCAGGAAACCGTGGAGGAACTGACCGAAGAGGAATGGAACGTGGCACGCACCGTGGCCGAACAGGCAGTGAACCAGCTGATGGATTTCCGCACCCAGGAGGGCAAGGCTCTGGAGCAGAAGTTCCGCGAGAAGGCGGACAACATAGAGACTTTGATGAAGAGTATCGAACCTTACGAGAAGGCACGTACCGAGAAGATTCGCCAGCGACTGGTGGACGCCCTTTCTTCCATCCCCGAGGTGGAATACGACAGGGGCCGCCTGGAGCAGGAGATGATTTTCTACATAGAGAAACTGGACATCAACGAGGAGAAGCAGCGTCTGTTCCACCATCTGGATTACTTCCGCGAAACTCTGGACGGCGAATACGGGCAGGGCAAGAAACTGGGTTTCATAGCCCAGGAGATGGGCAGAGAGATAAACACCACCGGTTCCAAGTCCAACCAGGCAGAGATGCAGAACATTGTGGTGATGATGAAGGACGAACTGGAGCAGATAAAGGAACAGGTACTGAACGTACTTTGATGCCGAACTGTAAAAAGAAGAAAAAGAATTCAGCATGAACGGAAAATGTCTTATATTCAGCGCTCCAAGCGGTAGCGGCAAAAGCACCATAGTGCAGTGGCTCACGAAGGAGCACCCCGAGTTGAACCTGGTATTCAGCATCAGCGCCACATCGCGCCCTCCACGCGGCACGGAACAGCACGGCGTGGAATACTTCTTTCTCACCCCAGAGGAATTCAAGGCAAAGATAGAGGCCGACGAGTTCCTGGAATACGAGGAGGTGTATACCGACCGCTACTACGGCACACTGAAGAGCCAGGTGGAAGAACAACTGAAGAACGGCAAGAACGTAATCTTCGACATTGACATAAAAGGCGGCATCAATGTGAAGAAGTTCTATGGCGAACATGCCTTGGCGCTCTTCATCCAGCCCCCCAGCGTGGACGAACTGAGAAAGCGTCTCGTTGGCCGTGCCACGGACAGTCCCGAGCAGATAGAGGAGCGTCTGGCAAAGGCGGAATACGAAATGTCCTTCGCCCCGCAGTTTGACCGCATCATCGTGAACGACGACCTGGACACCGCCAAGGCAGAGACGCTGAAGACAATAAGCAATTTCTTAAACGCAGAATAACATTGGCAACAATACTCAGCATAGAAACGAGCACCAACGTGTGCTCCGTGGCCGTGGCGGAGGACAACCACGTAATCTTCCGTAAAGAAGACTACGAGGGACCCTCGCATGCCGTTCAGTGCGGACTGTTCGTGCAGGAGGCGCTCTCCTTTGCCGAGAGCCATGCCATCCCGCTGGACGCCGTGGCGGTAAGCGAAGGTCCCGGCAGTTACACAGGCCTGCGCATCGGTGTGAGCATGGCAAAGGGCGTGGCATACGGGCGCAATGTACCCCTCGTGTCCATACCTACCCTGCAACTGCTGTGCGTACCGGTGCTCCTGTATCACGAGGAGATACCCGAGAACTCATTGCTCGTACCCATGATAGATGCCAGAAGAATGGAGGTCTACTCCGCCGTTTACGACCGGAGCCTGAAGGAGGTACGCCCCATTCAGGCCGACATAGTGGACGGAAACACGTATCTGGAATATCTGGAACGCGGACCTGTGGTCTTCTTCGGCAATGGCAGCAACAAGTGCAAGGAAGTAGTCACGCACCCCAATGCCATATTCATCGACGGCATACATCCGTTGGCCAGCAATGCCGCACCATTGGCGGAACAGCGCCTTAGAAGAGGCGAAACGGTATCGACCGCCTACTTCGAACCTTTCTACCTGAAGGAATTTCAAGCCACAAAGCCCAAGAACCTATTATGAACAGAACACTACAATACAACACGGAGAAGACGGGCCTGCAGATGTCGGAATACGGCCGTATCATCCAGGAGATGGTGAACCATTGCCTGACCATCGAGGACAGGCAGGAACGCCTGGTGTGCGCACAGAACATCGTGTCGGTAATGGCAAGCCTGGTGCAGGAAAAGGCCGGCAACCCTGAGGTACAGAGCAAACTCTGGAATCACCTGGCACTGATAAGCGACTTCAAACTCGACATAGACTATCCCGTGGAGATAATTCCCCAGGCAGAGGTTGCATCGCACCCCTCACCAATGTCCTTGCCACAGGGCAGGATCCGCCACAAGCACTACGGACGCATCATAGAAGAAGCGCTGAAGCATCTGAACGAGATGCCCGAAGGCGAGGAGCGTGACGCACTTGTACGACATACGGCCGACCGCATGAAGCAGAACCTGTTCACCTGGAATCCGGACGTGATGAGCGAAGAAAAGGTGGCGAACGACATTGACGCATATGCCCAGGGACAGAACCTCAGCAATGCATTGGAGGGGCATCAGTTCGCCAATCTGCACACCCTGCCTACAAACATCCTGAAAAGAAAGAAAAAGAAATAATGTCAGCATTCATCATAGAAGGAGGACGCCCCTTGAAGGGTGAGATTACACCTCAAGGAGCGAAGAACGAAGCCCTGCAGGTGCTTTGCGCCACCTTGCTTTCCAGCGAACCCATAAGAATCAGCAACCTGCCCGACATAGCCGACGTGAACAACCAGATACGCCTGCTGCAAGACGTGGGGGTACGTGTCACACGTCATGGACAGGGCGATATGACCTTCCAGGCAGACTGCGTAGACCTCAGTTACCTGCAGAGCGAGGAGTTTCTGGAACGATGCTCCCGTCTGCGCGGAAGCGTGATGTTTGTAGGCCCGCTGGTTGCCAGGTTCGGACATGCCTTTGTCAGCAAGCCCGGCGGCGACAAGATAGGACGCCGTCGTCTGGACACCCATTTCCTGGGCATACAGAAATTGGGCGCTGACTTCACCTACGATGCCGAGAAAGGAGTCTTCGAGATAAAGGCAGACCGTCTCCATGGCACATACATGCTTCTGGAGGAGGCTTCCGTTACAGGTACGGCAAACATCGTGATGGCGGCCGTACTGGCAGAAGGAACCACCACGATATACAATGCGGCATGCGAACCTTACCTGCAACAACTTTGCGGCATGCTTTGCGGCATGGGTGCCAAGATCGAGGGCATAGGTTCCAACCTGCTCACCATCACCGGCGTGGAGAGACTCGGCGGCACATCGCACACCATTCTGCCCGACATGATTGAGGTAGGTTCGTTCATAGGCATGGCCGCCATGTGCGGCGAGGGAGTGCTGATACGCAATGTCCGTTACGACCAGTTGGGCATCATCCCCACCGTGTTCCAGCGCCTCGGTGTACATCTGGAGCGCAGGGGAGACGACATCTATATCCCCAAGCAGGAACACTACGAGATAGAGTCTTTCCTGGACGGCAGCATCATGACCATAGCCGACGCTCCGTGGCCGGGCCTTACCCCCGACCTCCTGAGTATCCTGCTTGTCGTTGCCACCCAGGCAAAGGGCAGCGTGCTGATACATCAGAAGATGTTCGAGAGCCGACTGTTCTTCGTGGACAAACTAATCGACATGGGAGCACAGATTATACTATGCGATCCGCACCGCGCCGTAGTGATAGGCCATGACAAGCAGTTCATGCTGAAGGGGGGAAAGATGACCTCGCCCGACATCCGTGCCGGCATCGCCATGCTGATTGCCGCCATGAGTGCCTCGGGAACAAGCCGCATAGACAACATCGGGCAGATAGACCGTGGCTATGAGAACATAGAGGAGAGACTGAACAAACTTGGAGCAAACATTACCAGAGTAGAATGATAGACACCTACAAAATAGGCACACTGACACGTACCCACGGCATAAGCGGCGAGTTGTCCATGAACTTCACCGACGACGTGTGGGACAGGGCTGATGCCGACTATGTCTTTCTGGAAGTGGACGGCATACAGGTGCCCTTCTTCCTGGAAGAGTGGCGATTCCGCAGCGATTCCGTGGCACTGCTGAAGTTCCAGGACATAGATACCGCCGAGGACGCATTGGAATACGTCGGGGCGGATGTCTATTTCCCTCACGACCTTACGCCCGAACCCGGCGAGGATGACGAGTACACATGGCGGCACTTTACCGGTTGGCAGGTCGTGGACGCCGTTGCTGGAGCAATAGGCGAGATAGAACATGTCGAGGACTCTACCGCCAATACAATCTTCTTCGTAGGGGACAAACTCATCCCTGCCACAGAGGATTTCATCGAGAGGATAGACGCCAAAGAACGTACCATATATATGATTCTGCCCGAAGGGCTTTTGGACTTGTAAACAGTTATGAAAAGGAAGATTTGCATATTAGGCTCTACCGGAAGCATCGGTACACAGGCCTTACAGGTTATAGAAGAGCACAGCGACTTGTTCGAGGCATACGTATTAACGGCCGGAAACAATGCCGACCTGCTCATCAGCCAGGCTCGCAAATTCGTGCCATGCGCCGTGGTAATTGCCGACGAGAGCAAATATGACCACGTACGTGAGGCACTGACCGACCTGCCCATACAGGTGTATGCCGGAAGCGAGGCACTCTGCCAGGTTGTTGCCATGGAACCCGTGGACATGGTGCTGACGGCACTGGTAGGTTTCAGCGGTCTGCGCCCCACCATCGCCGCCATCAAGGCCGGCAAGCCCATAGCGCTTGCCAACAAGGAGACATTAGTAGTCGCAGGTGAACTAATAACGGCACTCTGCCAGGAATATAATGTGCCCATGCTGCCAGTGGACAGCGAGCACTCTGCAATCTTCCAGAGCCTTATGGGAGAGGAAAGCCCCATTGAGAAAATCATACTCACGGCTTCGGGCGGTCCTTTCCGCAAGTTCACACTGGACGAGATGAAGGATGTGACCGCGGCACAGGCGCTAAAACACCCCAACTGGGACATGGGTGCCAAGATTACCATCGACTCGGCAAGCATGATGAACAAGGGCTTCGAGGTAATAGAGGCGAAGTGGCTCTTCGATGTCGATGCCGACCGCATACAGGTGGTGGTACACCCGCAGAGCATAGTACACAGCGCCGTTCAGTTCCAGGACGGTGCCGTCAAGGCCCAACTTGGCGCACCCGACATGCGGGTTCCCATACAGTTGGCCATGTCCTATCCCGTCCGATTGGAGAGCAGTTTCCCTCGCATAGACTGGTGGGACATGCAGGACCTGACCTTCGAACGTCCCGACCTGGAGCGTTTCCCCTGCCTGGCCATGGCATACGAGGCAATACGCCGTGGTGGCAATGCCGCTTGCGTGGTAAATGCCGCCAACGAGGTGGTGAACCTGGCCTTCCGACAGGACAAGTGCGGTTTCCTGCAAATGGCGGAAGTCATCGCGAAAACACTCGAACGTGTACCATATATCAAAGAGCCGTCCCTGGAGGACTATCTGGAAACCGACCGCATAGCAAGAATAACCGCAACAGAACTATTATAAGAACCATCTAAAAGACAAACGACGACATTCCAATGGAAATAATACTGATAAAAGCACTGCAACTTATTTTCTGCCTGAGCCTGCTGGTGTTCATCCACGAGGGCGGACACTTTCTCTTCGCCAAGTTCTCTGGCGTGAAGGTGGAGAAGTTCTACCTGTTCTTCAACCCTTACTTCCACATATTCTCAACAAGGGACAAATGGTTCACACGCCTGTTCCCCTATTTCAAGGACAATGAAACGGAATATGGCATAGGCTGGCTGCCCTTGGGCGGATACGTGAGCATAGCCGGCATGGTGGACGAGACAAAGAGCGCCGAGGACATCGCTGCCAGAGAGCCACAGGAGAGCGATTTCAACCAGAAACCAGTCTGGCGCCGCTTCCTCATCATGGCGGGAGGCGTCCTGTTCAATCTTATCGCAGCATTGATAATATACTCCGCCATAATGTACACATGGGGACGCGAAATAGTACCGATGCGCAATCTGCCCAATGGCCTTAACTACAACCACATCGCCCACGAGATTGGTTTCCGCAACGGCGACATACCCATAAAGGTGGATGGAGAAGAGATAGAAGGCTACAGCGGTGCCTTGATGATGGACATTTCCGAAGCAAGCGTGGTAACCGTACTGCGCGACGGCAATGCCGTGGACATAGAGATGCCGGAAGAAGGGGTGTCCCTGCTGGAGATGCAGAAGGAGCCACGCTTCTTCTCCATGCCCATAAAGCCCATCGTGGGATTAGTGGCCGAAGGTACCCCTGCCGAAAAATCTGGCATCAGAAAAGGCGACACCATACTGGAAGTGGGCAGTGTCCCCACCTATGACATCAGCGACGTCACACTGGAACTGGGACGCAGACAGGACATCGTCGAAGCAGAAGGATGCTCTCACGAGGACAGTCTCCGCGCCCTCAGTCTTTCCGTTGTTGTCCTCCACGCGAATGCGGCAACTCCAGACACTCTCCAGATGCAACTTTCCGATGATGTCAAATTAGGAGTCATGTGGGACGACACCCAACTCAAGGACATCCAGACGGAGCACATATCATACGGCTTCCTGCAGAGTATACCTGCCGGCTTCCAACTGGCATGGAACACCCTGTCCGACTACGTGGTGTCCTTGAAGTATCTCTTCAACAAGGAAGGCGTTCAGCAGGTAGGCTCGTTCCTTACCATCGGCAGCCTATTCCCTAACACATGGGACTGGCATGCGTTCTGGAGCATGACGGCATTCATCAGCATCATCCTTGCCGTAATGAATATCCTTCCAATCCCCGGTCTGGACGGCGGGCACATTGTCCTTCTTCTCTATGAGGGCATCGTTGGCCGCCAGCCTTCGGCAAAGGTTATGGACGTGATAGAGAAACTCGGTCTTTTCCTGCTGTTCGGCCTGATGATACTGGCATTCAGCAACGACATCATGAGGTTCTTCTTCTGACCGTTCTGTTAAATGTTGTCAAGTACGACGCCCTTTCGTTAATACATTGGCCGTTTTATATGTTTTTAACACGAGGTTGCACCATACTTGTCCGGACAAGTCATAACTTCGCAACGGCAAACAAACACATAAGACGGCTAATAACCGTATAAGATTATACAGATTATGACATACTACATCCTATTCGGCGTTATCGCCCTTGTGAGTTATCTGGTTCAGTGGAACCTGAAGAGCAAATTCGAGAAATACGGCAAGGTGTTCCTTCCCAACAGGATGACGGGCAAGGATGTTGCCATAAAGATGCTGCACGACAACGGTATCTACGACGTGCGCGTCATCAGCACTCCCGGCCAACTTACCGACCACTACAACCCCGTTGACAAGACCGTGAACCTCAGCGATGATGTGTATAACGACTGCTCCGTGGCGGCAGCTGCCGTGGCGGCACACGAATGTGGCCATGCCGTACAGCATGCCACGGCCTACGGTCCCCTGAAGATGCGCAGTACTCTGGTGCCCGTTGTAAGTTTCGCTTCCAGTTGGATGCAGTGGGTTCTGCTCATCGGCATCCTGACCATCGAGGCATTCCCGCAGATCATGCTTGGCGGCATCATCCTGTTTGCCATGACCACACTCTTTGCCTTCATCACCCTGCCGGTGGAAATCAACGCCAGCATGAGGGCAACCGCATGGCTTAAGAATGCCGGCATCACTACATACGAGACACAGCCTATGGTAAACGATGCCCTGCGCAGTGCCGCCTACACATATGTCGCCGCCGCCCTCGGCTCTCTGGCAACACTCGTATATTACATACTCATGTTTATGGGAAGAAGCAGAGACTGACATCTGCACCCCTGCCCGTCAAGAAAACCTTAAACACTTAATACCGATATGAAAATCAAGATCCTGTTACTGGCCTTCTCCGCATTGATGACATGTGGAACAGTACTGGCCGACAACGACAAGGAAGCCCAGGATGTGGCAGAGTTCCGCAAACTACTTACGGACTCACTTTCCAAGGCAAATGTCACTACCTGGACACTGCCCGATTCTTTGGAGCCAAACGCAAAAATGAACTTCTACCTGGGAGTGAAGGGCGACATGCCCAAAGACGGCTACCCAGTGTTCCTCTACCTGCACGGTTCAGGTCCCAGAGAGCACGAATGGGCTAACGGTCTCCGTCTGGCCAAGATGTTCCAGGACGGTCCCTCCATGTACATCGTCCCGCAGATTCCGCAGGAAGGGGCATGGTACAGATGGTGGCAACGCAGCAAGCAATGGACATGGGAACGAATCTTGCGCATCCTCATGTCCATGCCCGAAGTGGACAAGAACCGCATCTACGTCTTCGGTATCTCCGAGGGCGGATACGGAAGCCAGCGTCTGGCATCGTTCTATGCCGACTATTGGGCAGCGGCAGGTCCCATGGCCGGAGGCGAACCCTTGATAAATGCGCCTGTCGAAAACCTTGCCCACGTTCCACTGAGTTTCCTGACCGGCGACAAGGACTTCATGTTCTACCGCCATCTGCTCACCAAGACCACAGGCGAGAAACTGGACAGCATGCAACGCCTCTTCCCCAACGAATACAAGCATCGTGTGGAACTCATCCCCGACAAAGGACATTCCATCGACTATACCCCCACCACCCCCTGGTTGGCGCAACACAAGCGCAATGCACAGCCACGCCACTTCATCTGGGAAAACCTCGAGATGGACGGGCTTAAGCGCAATGCATTCTACAACTTGCAGGTGCTGGAGGAAACGGATGCCTACCGCACCAGATACGAATTTACCGCCAATGCCGACAACAGCATTGACATCAAGGTGGATGGCGTCAAGTACAACGCCACATGGAAGGATCCGCACTGGGGCATAGACATGCTCTTCAGCAAGGACCTCACTCCTGCACAGCACGGCCACCTGCGTGTCTTCCTGTCCGACCAACTCGTTGACCTGAAGAAAAAGGTTTCCGTCCGCATCAACGGCAAGCAGGTGTTCTGCGGCAAAGTGAAGAGTTCAAAGAAGACCCGTAAACTCTCCCAGGAACTCTGGGGAGACCCCATGCGCGACTTCAAACATGCCGTTGAAGTGAACTGGTAAACAAAACTTGGCTCTAACAGAAAAAATAAGAGCATACTTTTTTGTAATTATCTCGCTTATTCGTACCTTTGTATCTTGTTATAAAGGTAATAAGCGAGATAATTCTATGAAATACGGATTTGACAACGACAAATATATCCGCATCCAGAGCGAGCATATCAGGGAGAGGATAGCACAGTTCCAGGGCAAACTCTATCTGGAACTGGGCGGAAAACTTTTTGACGACCACCATGCCAGCCGCGTCCTGCCCGGCTTCCAGCCCGATTCCAAACTGAGGATGTTGTCACAACTGTCTTCACAGGCCGAGATTGTTATCGTAATCAGTGCCGTGGACATCGAGAAGAACAAGGTGCGCCAAGACCTGGGCATCACCTACGACGAGGATGTTCTGCGCCTGAGAAGCGAGTTCCAGAACTGCGGCTTCATGGTGGGAAGTGTGGTGATAACTCACTTCAACGGCCAGAGTTCAGCCGAAACATACCGCCGCCGCCTGGAGTCGCTCGGCATAAAGACCTACTACCACTACACCATCGAGGGCTATCCCAACAATGTGGCGCTCATTGACTCCGACGAGGGTTTCGGCAAGAACGACTTTGTGGAGACGGAGCGTCCCCTGGTCATTGTCACCGCCCCCGGTCCCGGTTCCGGCAAGATGGCAGTATGCCTGTCCCAACTCTACAACGAACACAAGCGCGGTGTCTGCGCCGGTTATGCCAAGTTTGAGACCTTCCCCGTATGGAACCTCCCGCTGAAGCACCCCGTAAACATCGCCTACGAGGCGGCCACCGCCGACCTGAACGACGTCAACGAGATAGACCCATTCCACATGGAGGCCTACAACGAGGTGGCTATCAGTTACAACCGCGACGTGGAAATCTTCCCCGTACTCACCAGCATCTTCGACGGCATCTACGGCACATGCCCCTACAAGAGTCCTACGGACATGGGCGTGAACATGCTCGGTTTCTGCATCTGCAATGACGACGTGTGCCGCGAAGCCTCCAAGCAGGAAATCATACGCCGCTACTATACCGCCCTCAACAAGATGGCCATGGGAGCGATGAACGAGACGGAGGTCAACAAGATACGTCTGCTCATGAAGCAGGCTGGTATCTCCACCGACGACCGCATCACCACCGTGGCGGCCAAGAAACGTGCACAGGAAAGCGGCAACGAGTCTTCTGCCATACAACTTAGCGACGGCACCATGATAACCGCAGGCAGCAGTCCCTTGCTGGGCACATGCGCCAGCCTTCTGCTCAATTCCATCAAGCACCTTGCCGGCATTGACCACGAACTGAAACTCATACCACAGGACTTCATCGAACCCATACAGAAGACCAAGGTGGACTATCTCGGCGGCAAGAACCCGCGCCTGCACATGGACGAGGTGCTGGTGGCCCTCAGCGTCCTGTCGCTTAACGATGCCAACTGCCGCCGTGCCCTGGCCATGCTTCCCGAACTGAACGGTCTACAGGCACACTCCACCGTGATGCTGAGCCAGGTGGACCAGAAGATACTGAAGAAACTGGGCATATCCCTGACCTGCGACCCTGCAAGCAAGAAGTAAGATGAAAGACCTTCCACGCGACCCCTTCATGCTCATGAGCCTCATCAACATGAAACTCAGAGACTACTACCCCACTCTGGATGCCCTGTGCGAGGACATGAACATAGAGAAGGAGGTACTCACCACCACACTGGGCAGCATTGGCATGGAGTACAACCCCGACACAAACAAGTTCTGGTAGAAAATGAAAGAGACAAAAGTATTACTCATAACCGGTTATCTGGGCAGCGGCAAGACAACCCTGCTGAACCGCATACTTAATAATAAAAGAGGTATACGCTTTGCCGTCATCGTAAACGACATCGGCGAGGTGAACATCGATGCCGACCTCATACAGAAGGGCGGCATTGTTGACCAGCAGGACGATTCTCTGGTGGCCCTGCAGAACGGTTGCATCTGTTGCTCACTGAAGATGGACCTCGTCCTGCAACTCCGCGACCTGATGAAGTCCGAGCGCTTCGACTACATTGTCATCGAGGCCTCCGGCATCTGCGAACCCTCCCCCATAGCACAGACCATCTGTGCATACGAGCAGTCCCTGGACCTCAACACCTTCAACGCAGGCCCCATCACGCACATCCCCACCCTGGACTGCATCTGCTCCGTGGTGGATGCACTCCGCCTGAAGGACGAGTTTGGATGCGGTCTGGACCTTACAGGCAAGAGAATAGCCGAGGACGACATCGCCAACCTCGTCATCCAGCAGATAGAGTTCTGCAACACCATACTGCTCAACAAGGCCGATGAGGTAACAGAGGAGGAACTGGGACGCATACGCTCCATACTGCACACCATACAGCCAAAGGCCGACATCATCCCGTGCAACTTCTGCGATGTGGATCTCGACCTCCTGCTCAACACCGGCATGTTCGACTTCGAAACCGTTGCCACCTCGGCAAAATGGATTGAGGAACTGGACAAGCCCCACCACGAGGAGGAGCATCACCATCACGAAGACGAGCACGAACACGAAGACGAACATCACCACCACGAGCACGAGCACCACCATCACCACCATCACGAAGACGAGCACGAACATCACCACGATGAAGACGGGCACTGCTGTTGCGGACATCATCACGATGCCGAACATCCGCATGGCGACGAATACGGCATCAGCACATGGGTGTTCTACAGCCGCCGCCCTCTGAACCTTGGCAACTTCGACCACTTCGTGGCACGCCAATGGCCCAAGAGCATCGTCCGCGCCAAGGGCATGTGCTACTTCAAGGGCGAGGAACACATGTGCTACCTCTTCGAACAAGCCGGCCGACAGGTGTCCCTGCACCAGGCAGGACAATGGTATGCTACCATGCCTGAGGAGGAACTCAAGCCCATCCTGGCACGCGACCAAAGGTTGCAGGACGACTGGGACCCCACCTATGGCGACCGCATGCAGAAACTCGTCTTCATAGGCATACACATGGACATCGAAGACCTGCGCCAGAAACTGGAGGCATGCCTCACGGACTAAACGACAAACAGAAAGAATATGCTTGACCTTATAAAAGAACACCCCATACTGACGGGCTGGCTCTGCTTCGTGGTGCTGGTGTACTTGTGGGCCTACCTCGACTATGCCTACTACCGCTACAACATCAAGGACAAAGCCATACAAGTCTACGAGGCACTGACCGAAGAGGAATAGCCGGACATGCCAAGGCCGCTTTCTGTGCTTTATTTGCTATTTCGCTCGCTTATTCGTACCTCTGACATATCGTCTAAGGTACTTTCGCTCGGAAATATCAAATTAAAAGTCTCTTTTATTTGCTATTTCGCTCGCTTATTTGTACCTTTGCACCCGCAAAAGACTAAAAGTCAGCAAATAATCCCTGCAAATAACACTATAACAACACATAAAGACACATAATTATGACAAAGCAAGAACTTGTACGTGCCATTTCTCACGAAACCGGCATCGACCAGCCTACCGCCCTGGCTTCTGTTGAGGCCCTCATGAATATCATCAAGGAAACCATGGCAAGCGGCGAGAACGTGTACTTGCGTGGTTTCGGTACCTTCAACCTGAAGAAGCGTGCCGCCAAGACCGCCCGCAACATCACCAAGAAGGAGACTATCATCGTGCCCGAGCACTACATCCCCGCCTTCAAGCCCTGCCCCGAGTTCCAGAGCAGAGTAGCCGAGGTTAAGGAAGTAAAGGAATAATCTCCTCCGCTTTCGGATAAAGAAGGACAGATGCCGCACAATGGCACCTGTCCTTTTCTTATATATAGGCATGGGATTGCATATCCTGATGAGAAATATAGTTCATTCAGAATAGATATATAGGCACTTATGGTGTATAATTAAAAAAAAAGGCGTACCTTTGCACCATCCGAGTTGCGCTTGTGGTGGAATTGGTAGACACGCCAGACTTAGGATCTGGTGCAGTGATGCGTGTAGGTTCGAGTCCTATCAGGCGTACGAAACAGCAAAGAGGAGTCATTGCGACTCCTCTTTTCTTTTTTCTCTGGCCGATATCATGCCACACGCTCATTGAGGACAAGTTTTTGTTGTACTATCAACAGAACGCTGTTGCCGTATCAACAGAGCAGTGTTGATACGGCAACAAAAGTTCATCATCCGTATGGCCACCGCCTACCTTCACGTCTTTCTGCGCCACAATATGGCAGGAATGAGCATCAGGTAACCGGCGAGGCACAGGAGGGGCGCGAGGGTTATCCTCCGTACGGAGAAGATGTCGGGACAGAATGTTTCGTTGGTACTGCCCTCTCCTGTCATGAGCAGGAGGCCAGACAGGATGAGGGATACGGCAAGGGCGGAAACGACATAGTGCTTGCGTTCCACGAAGAGGCGTTTCAGGGTCATAGGCATTATTTTGATTTTTGTTCGGGGAAATAGGTACTGAGAAGTTCTTTCCTGTCGTAATGGAACAACATGGACACGGTCCTTTCCATTATACGGTTCCAACGGTATTCCGTGAAGGCGGAACCGCGACGGCGCTCGGGGCGCAACGTGCCTATCCACTCCAGCCACTCCACCGAACGGGAGAGCATGTCATTGGCAAGTGCATCGGCCTCCTCGTGATGCCCAGTATGGTAGAGGCAACGCAGCATGGACAGGGCAGCATCGTCGTAGGGCACGACCTGCGGAGGCATTTCCCTCTGCCATTTGCGAACCACGGCCAAGGCGCGCTCTCCGTCTCCCTGACCCAGCAGGGCGTCTATCAGCGTGGCCATCTTGTGCTGATGACCATATGCCATCTTCCTTACATCATAGTCGGCATAGACATCGGTGTCGGACAAGCCTCCGTAAGAGAAACGCTCCATTATGTTGCCGTACAAGCGCTCCACGTCCACACGTATTTCCGTTTCCAGGCTGTCCGAGGGGACGATGCGGTACAACAGGCCTTCGAGCACAAGATGAGGCTTAAGATATGCCACATCATCCACGTTCATGGACGTAGTCACATACAAAGGCCTGGTTTCATCGGCATTTACGAGGAGTTGGAGTATCAGCAGGTCGCTCTTGAACAGCATGTCCTTGCCGGCAAAGGACAGGGGCATGCGTTTGCCCGACTTCTGCACGGCAAAGGCCGTGTCGGTGGGGATGCAGCGTATGTCCAGCGTTTCCCATTCGTCCTCGCGTCCGCAGGCAAGAGCCTTCACATACCGCCGCAGGCGCACATCCTCCTCGCTCATGCCGTCCGTGCGATTGAACACCCAATGCTTCAGTATGTTGGCCATATCGAACGGTTCTTCGCCCAGAATTCTCCTTAGCGTGTGAGGTTCCTGCCTGTAGAGGGCAAGGACCCTGTCGTGCAGTTCGGGCTCTATCCGCACCACGTCGTTGTTGCCATAACTATAGTCTTCCGTTTCCCATCCCAAAGGGAAAGCCGGAGAACCGTAGGCAGGGCGGAGCATCTGCTCCACGTACCAGTCGGCACCGGCATAGGACAGATTGCATGCCCTTGCCTCCGTGCGTTTCCCCTCCACTTCCTGGACATACCAAAGCGGGAAGGTGTCGTTGTCGCCGTTGCAGAAGATGATGGGACAGCCCTCCTCGGGTGCCGTCTCCAGATAGTTCCGTCCGAAGTCGCGGCAGGTATAGCGTCCGCTACGGTCGTGGTCGTCCCAGTTCTGGTATCCCATCTGTATGGGCACGAGCAGAGACAGGAGCACGCCGGCAACAGCCGAGGTGCGCTCTCCCAATTTCAACCGCCTCAGCAACGATGCCACCGCACCGGTGCCAAGTCCCACCCAGATGCAGAAGGCATAGAATGAGCCGGCATAGGAATAGTCCCTCTCCCTGGCCTGCAGGGGAGTCTGGTTGAGGTACAGGACTATGGCTATTCCTGTCATGAAGAAGAGCCAGAAGGTGACGAGGAACTGTGCCCTGCCCTGAGCACCCCGCCTGCGTTGCCACACCATGCCCAACAGTCCCAAGAGCAGGGGCAGGGCGTAATAGACATTGCGTCCCTTGTTCTCCCTCAGGTCGGAGGGGAGTTTGTCCATATCGCACCCCAAGAGCAAACCGTCCACGGCATCTATGCCCGTTATCCAGTTGCCGTGCTCCGTCTCTCCGTTGCCGGGGATGTCGTTCTGCCGGCCGACGAAGTTCCACAGGAAGTACCTTATATACATATAATATAATTGGTAGGACACGAAGAAACGGATGTTTTCCTTCATCGTGGGTCCCTCCACGCCTCCCATCCACTGCTCATAGGCCTGGGCATGACGTGACGAGTGCATACGGGGGAAGAGCATGTTGTTGTCGTAGACGTACTCCAACTTATTGCCCGCGTCCACATACTTACCCGTCTTCTCCGACTTGCGCCAGACGGTCTCTCCCTCCTTGCGCTTGGCAACCATAAAGTCGCCCTTGCGCTCGTATTCGGGCTTTGCCTTGTACGTCGGGCCGTAGAACAGGGGATTATCCCCGTACTGCTCCCTGTTGAGGTAGCGCTTCAGGGCGAAGACGTCCTCGGGGGAATTCTCGTCCATTGGCGGATTGGCGGCAGAGCGGACAAGGATTACGCCATAGCAACTGAAACCGACCAGTATCAGAGTCACACAGGACAGGACAAGCCTTTTCGTTCCGCGCCATCGCCACAGCCCCCAGGCAATCAGTACGGAAAGCAATAATATAAAGGCAAGAAGCCCGGAATTGAAGGGAAGTCCCAACAGGTTTACGGCCAGCAGTTCTGCCCTGCCTGCCAACCACAACACACCGGGTATGAGTCCGTAGAGTATGCCGCCAAGCAAGGCAAAACTTACCAGCAATGCCTTGCAGATGCCCCACATGCCCACGTTCCGCGTTCTACGGAAGTAATACAACAGCACCATGGCAGGTATGCAGAGCAGGTTCAGCAGATGCACACCTATGGACAGACCTATGAAATATGATATGAGCAGAAGCCAACGGTCAGAACCGGGGGCATCCGCTTCCTCGTCCCACTTCAGCATGAGCCAGAACACCAGGGCGGTAAGGAAACTGGAATAGGCATAAACCTCCGCTTCCACCGCAGAATACCAGAAGGAATCGCTGAACATGCAGGCCAGTGCGCCCACCAGTGCGGAACCTTCAATCAGGAGGAGGTCCTGCATACGCTCCACCTCGGCATAACCGCATAGCAGACGGCGCATCAGGTGGGACACCGTCCAGAACAGAAGCATGATGCACCCGGCACTGAGCAGGGCAGACATGATGTTCACCATGTATGCTACTTGGGAGGGGTCGGAAGCAAACTGCGAGAAGAGGTTAGCCGTAAGCATGAAGAAGGGCGCGCCTGGCGGATGGCCTATCTCCAGTTTATAGGCAGAAATGATGAACTCGGAGCAGTCCCACAGGCTTGCTGTAGGTTCTGCCGTAAGACAATAGACCGTGGCGGCAATGGCAAACGCCACCCACCCCATGATGCGGTCAACAAGATTGAATCGGAACTTTTGCATGATTGCACGGATTTGGTTTCTCCGGCAAAGATATGAAGGAGCGGCATACCTTCATGCAAAACCTACCTTACATTACCCTTACAATTACGCAAGGAAGCAGCACGGCACAGCGCTTCCGGCATCAGCCCTGCGCAAAATCGCCCTTTTCATCGGCAAGGACATATTCCCGCCCTCTCTTGTTCTCTATCCTGAACGATGACGATTGTCTTGCCATAGAAGACTTCATCCTGCTTATGAATGTATAGAAAGAATCATCGGGATTGTCCTTCTTGGGCCATAATGCCGAGCAGATTTCCTCCTTGGAAAGGGTGCGGCCGGGACTGGCAAGGAACATGTCCATAAGTTGTTGCTGCATGGGAGTAAGCATCAGGTCCTTGCGCAATGGGGCATCACCTGCCACGGCATTCTGGAGCCTGCCGTTTGCAAGCATGAAGGCGAGCAACATCAGGCCCAGGAAAAAAGAAGCCATGGGCCATGCCATGCCGGAGTGACCGAAAACACTTGCCATGGAGGGGTTGGCAAAAGCCCTTACTGCCAAAAGAACATCCCTGCCGTCGGCTCCGCAACCAGCCACCGTGATTGTGTCGCTGACAATACGCGCATGGGAGGTTCCGCCATTGCATTCCCCACCGACCTGAGCCAGAGAATAGGATATATGTGCCGTGTCGCGCAAGGATGGGATGCGCAGAAGTCGGGAAAAGCCGTGGTGGGTGCCGTCGAAAGTGAGCATGGGATTGCCGTGCATGCAGGACAGGGAGTCGAGCATGGCATCCACTCCCTCATCCGCCACCGTCGTACGTTGCAGGGCCTGGTTTAGATCCTCCACCATCTCTGTCTTGGCCTTGTCATAGCACCTCCAACCGACAACAATGGAGACCATTATCAGCAACAACGGGAATATTACCATATAACGTAGATGCTTCATAGCAGTATCTGTATTACTTCTTTATATGCGTTTTCATCATCTTGCCAACAACTTGCGGGCCGTTTCTATCAGCGTATCCACACCCTTTGCCACGTCCTCGGCCTTCAAATCGCATGGTATGGTGGGAGCGATGCCGAATTCTATGTGGCGCTTCTCCCTGTCGTACTGGGGACAGGCGCTGAAGCGCACCAGCCATCCGTTGGGCAGTTCGCTGGTAAAGGGCATGCCGCTACCGCCTCCGGTACTGTCTCCCAGAGTACGGACATTGGGGCAACAGAGCATATCGCGCACGAAGGTGTTTGTGGCGCTATAGCATCCGCGGTTGGTAAGCACTATGGCAGGTTTCTGCCAGCGCACCGTGGTGCTGGGTTCAAGGTATTCGGGCGTGAGGTCGGAGAAATCGGAATGTCCAGTACCTGTCTTGTGCGAGCGGTAGCCCGTCAGTATGCGCTCGTTGGTAAAATGCGATGCAAGCCTTTGGGCATAGTCCAACTGCCCGCCGCCATTGCCACGGACATCTATTATCAAGCCCGAGCAGAGGCGCAGATGGTGCAGTACCTCGGCAATGTTGCCCTCGCCTATGCCCGAAGAGAAACTCTTGTAAACGATGTATCCCACATTGTCAACCAGGATACGGTAGTAGAGCCCCGAGGCTATACGATAGTCCGTACCGAGGTAGGATTCCCTGATTTCATCGTTGAGATTGGAGGGATAATCCTCTTTCCATGCCCAATAGCGTCCCACGTCGGAAGCTGTGTAGAGGTTGACATGTCCGTCGCGAAGTTCGGCAAGCATGTTGCAGAGTACCTCCTGCAACTGGGCAGAACTCATGTTCTTGTCCAACTTGCCACGATACCTTGCATGCACCTCGTCCCAATCCAAACCGATGGCCTCTGCCTTATAATCCAGGAAACAATAGTGCTCGTCAATAATCTTCCAAAGGGCTTCCATATTGCCCTCGGGGGTATTGTCGAACTGCACCTCATCAACACACGAGGCGAGAGTCAGGGTTGAGAATAGTATTATTAAACGGAAAACGGAAAACGGAAAACGGAAAACTGTTAGGACATACCCCCTCCGCTTCGCTCGTCCCCCTATCTTAGAGGGACAAAGGAAATGGGAAGCGGGAAATCCAGCCTTCATTCCATTTGTCCGGGTACTCAAAAACATATTCTTCATATTTCCTGTTTCTGCTTTTATTTTACGTTGCCTCCTCTTGTTCTCGGACACGGCATGCCGTGTCCCTACAGGCATGCCTTCGCTTTCCGTTCACTCCCCCTCCCTCCAGGGCGAACGAGGTCTTTTGAAGAAGCACTGAATGTGCTTCTGTGCCTCGTGAGGGGAGAACTACCCAGTTCGACGCGCGGACTGGCTGGGGTGGGTCTTTTTCCGTTTTGACTTTGTCGAATCTGCTTCCGCTCGGGGATGTAGGGACTCGGCATGCCGAGTCCGCTTATGCTTTGTTATCGGACACGGCATGCCGTGTCCCTACCATGCTTCTGCTCTCGCTTACTCGCAGTTTTCCGTTCTAAAGTATCACGTCTGCCGCCTTGCGTTCGTCACGCCCCACCTTGCGGAAATGCCTTACGAATCCTATCATAAAGGAGTGGGAGCGGTCGTGCATCTTTATGCCGTTGACATGGCTCTGCCTGATGTCGCACAGATAGCCTGCCCTCATCACAATGTGTCTGCCCAAGGGGATGTCTACCGTAAGTTGTTGCCACAGGCTGAAGGCATTGCCGGGATGGGAAAAGCACACATTGCCATTGGTGTACCCCTCTCCTATCTCGTAATAACTTTGGCCGAACTGAGGAGAAAACATCACACCCGCCAAAGGCATGTTGGCCTGATACCTCAGTGCCAGGTCTTGTCCCCAAAGGCGGAACCGGTATATTGCCATGACGGAAGCGGAAAGGTCCGCTCCCAACCTGCCCTGTGCAGGATTGTTTCCGCCACGGGAGTTGTAGAGGAAACCTGCATCGGCACCCACCGCACCGCCGGCCATAAGGCTGAGGCCCTGCAAGGGAGTCCAGTTGTAGTGCCACAGGGCATCGTATCCTATATGCCCGCCCCAGTCCGTTGCCGTACCCGAGGCGTTGTCGCTATGCGAGAAGGTTCCCTGCCATAGGCTCTGGAAGGATATACGGCGGCCGGCCAAGCGTGTCATGCGGAGGGTCTCCCTGAGCAGGGAAACCTGGAAGCCGTCGTAGTTCTGTGGCGAGAGGTAGGTATCCAACTGATGCGACGAACCCACACCAAGCATGAAGGAATGGGAGCGTATGGAATCTCCTGCCGTCTGGCCGCAGAGGCAGACGAAAGGAAAAAGAAACATCAGTATGGCAATGGCGTGCTTCATGTAGTGGTGCGCCTATACACTATATCAGTCAAACAGATGCATCTGCCCTGTCATCTCGTCGGCAACATCCTGCTGGCTTTTGCCGGAATCGGGGTCTTCATCTATGATTTCCCTGTTTTCATCGGTCTCTTCCCCATTAGGTTCCTCGGGGAAACGCAAGGGTTCCAGTTCCTCCACTCCTGCCACGTTCAGCGTGGTAATGCGCTTGCCACGGGCCTTGAAACTCTTCACTCCGATGAACTCCTCGGCATCCAGTTCGATGGGATCGCGGAAATCGTCCACTCCTCCCATAGTAACCTTTACGCGGGGATATGCCGTATCGGTAAGCAACAACAGTTCGTTATCGGGGTTCTCGCCGAGGAAGTTCTGCCTGCGCGGTGTCGCCTCCATGGGGAAACGCTTCACGTAGGCATAGCCGTTCTGGTCCTTATCGAAGAGCACGGCTGTCCAAACCTTGGCCGAGTCGTACTTCTCTATACGCAGGATATTGCTCTCGTAGTGATTGTTTGTGTCGAAGTTGGTAACGTAGAACTCACCGCCAGGCAGTACAACAAGTATCTGGTCGTCGCTCTGGAACTCGCCCAGATATTTGCCCTGCTCGTCATAGTTGATACGGTTTATGTCGGGGTCCCACCACACCTTGCGTCCGCCCAGTGTACTGCCGCCGTGGCTCTTCAGTGTTACACGGGCAATCTCGTTTTTCGAGAGCAGATTACCCATGGAAGCACGTCCCTTGATGGCAAGCAGGGAGAAGTCGTAGTCGAAGAACACCTTCTTCAACTTCGGGTTGGGTTTCATCACCACCTTTATCACCTCGGCCTCGCCGTTGGGGTTGGCGGTAAAGTATAGCACACGGCTACCGGGAGTTCCCTTGGTGAGGTCATACTCGCGGTCGCGTGTCATGCTGGTAACGTTGAAACGCTTCACATAGTAGTTGCCGGCTTTGCCGTCGCGGTACACGGCATTGTAGATGATGCGCGTGTCGCTCTTCTTGAAGATGGCCACGTGGATAATCTCCACCTTGCGTTTCTCCTTCTTGGAACGTTCGGTTTCACCGACGAAAATCTTGTCGGCCACCTTCACCACCTTGTACGTGCCGTCCTTGTAGAAGATGATGATATCGTCTATGTCGGAGCAGTTGCAGACGTACTCGTCCTTCTTCAGCGATGTGCCGATGAAACCCTCCTCGCGGTTGATGTACAGTTTCTCGTTGGCCTCAACCACCGTAGCGGCGGATATGGTGTCGAAGTTCTTTATCTCCGTAAGGCGCGGATGGTCCTTGCCGTACTTCTCCAGGATGAACTCGAACCATTTGCAGGTCACCTCCACCATATTGGCCAGTTCCCGGTCTATCTGTGCCAGTTCCTCACGGATGCGGGCCATCAGTTCCTCGGCCTTGTCCTTGTTGAACTTCAGGATGCGGGCCATCTTTATCTCCATGAGGCGCAGGATGTCGTCCTTGGTAACCTCGCGCACCATCTTGGGATACCATGGCGTCAGGCGTTCGTCAATCCATTCGCAGGCCTCGTCCATGGTCTTGGCGTTCTCGAACTTCTTGTCCTTATAGATGCGCTCCTCTATGAATATCTGTTCCAGAGAGGCGAAGTGCAACTGCTCCAACAACTCGCCCTTGCGGATAAGCCTTTCCTGGCGCAGGAGTCCGAGGGTATTGTCCACGGAACGGCGCAACACGTCGCTGACGGCAAGGAACTGAGGTTTCCTCTCGTCGATGACACAACAGTTGGGACTTATGCTCACCTCGCAATCCGTGCAGGCATACAGGGCATCTATCGTCTTGTCGGAAGATGCGCCGGGGGTAAGGTGCACCAGTATCTCCACGTTGGCGGATGTCATGTCCTCCACCTTGCGCACCTTTATCTTGCCCTTCTCGGCAGCCTTCAGTATGGAGTCGATGAAAGTGGAGGGTTTGGATGCCGTGCCTGTGGTCTTGCCGAAGGGAATCTCCGTAATGGCCAGCGTCTTGTTGTCGCGTTTCTCTATCTTGGCTCTCACACGCACCGCACCTCCGCGCTGGCCGTCGTTGTAACGGCTCACGTCAATGCTGCCGCCCGTGGGAAAGTCGGGATACAACTGGAACTCCTCGCCATGGAGGTATTTGATGGCAGCCTCGCAAATCTCCCCTACGTTGTGTGGCAATATCTTGCACGACAGGCCCACGGCAATGCCTTCTGCTCCCTGAGCCAGAAGCAGGGGGAACTTCACGGGCAGAGCCACCGGCTCCTTGTTGCGTCCGTCATAACTCAGTTTCCATTCCGTAGTCTTGGGATTGAAGACCACATCCAAGGCGAACTTGGACAGGCGGGCCTCAATGTAACGGGCCGCGGCCGCATCGTCGCCGGTGAGGATATTGCCCCAGTTTCCCTGGCAGTCAATGAGCAATTCCTTTTGTCCCAACTGTACCAGAGCGTCCTTGATACTGGCATCGCCATGGGGATGGAACTGCATGGTGTGACCCACGATGTTGGCCACCTTGTTGTATCGGCCATCGTCCATGCGCTTCATGGAGTGGAGGATGCGCCGCTGCACAGGCTTGAAGCCATCGCCGATATGCGGCACGGCACGCTCCAGGATTACATACGAAGCATAGTCCAGAAACCAGTTCTGGTACATGTTGCTGAGGTGGTGCACTGTCCCACCGCTTTGTTGTTTGTTGTCTGCCATTTTACGGGAATTTCCGTACAAATATACAAAAAAGATACGGCATCACGGCTGAATTGTGGCTTTTATTGCTATCTTTGTCCACATGAGGTACCTTTTTGTTCTGCTTTCGATGCTCCTGCCACTGACATCAGTTCATGGGCAGAGGTTTCGCGTGGCAACATGGAACATAGAGAATGCCTTTGACACGGTTCACGACGAGGGCAAGGACGACCACGAGTTTCTACCACAAGCAGAACGCCGGTGGCATAGCGGACGCTACTGGCGAAAGTTGCGTGGCATCACCCAAACTCTGGCGGCAATGGAACTGCCGGCACTGGTGGGCTTTCAGGAAGTGGAGAACGACACCGTTTTTCGCGACCTGACACGCCGCACCGCCCTTTGGCCAGCCCGCTACAATTATGTCATAACAGACAGTCCGGACGAACGTGGCGTGGATGTGGCGCTTCTGTACAACCCAAAGGTCTTCTCACTCTTGTCGTGGCATGCCGTACGCATACCCTCTCAGGAGCATGGCCTGCGCCCGACGAGAGACATCCTCGTTGCCAACGGCATGGTGGGCAAGGACACCCTGCACGTATGCGTGGTACATTTGCCAAGCAGGCGCAACAATGACAGGGCCACACGCCAAAACCGTGCCTTGGCCGTGCACACATTGTGCAACATCATGGACTCGCTAAAAGGACGAAAAGTAATGATAATGGGCGATTTCAACGCAGAACCAGGCGATGAAATCTTCACTTCCATGTCCCAACGGCTCGTAACGCTGATGCCCACAGACAAGAAAACTTTGAACGACAAACGGGGCACATACTACTTCCGTGGAGTATGGGGATACCTGGATCATATACTGGTATCTCCGGAACTGCACCGGCACTCCCTCGGCAAGGCCACCGAGTGCCGTTTCCCATGGCTGCTTAGAACAGAGAAACAAATCCCCCATCGCACCTATGGAGGCACAAGTTATCTCGGCGGACTCAGCGACCACCTCCCCCTGACAGCCGAGTTTTCATTTCCCTAAGGAGATTAAGGAGCCTAAGGATATTAAGGAGTTTAAGGAGCTCTAGGACCTTAAGGACTTTAAAGACCCTAAGGACCTTAAGAACGCTATCCCCCCTTAGTCCTTCAGTTCCCCCGCAAACATCCTGTCCAGCATCTGCTGGGGGAACGGGCATGGCTCGCCACGGTGCTTTGCCAACTGGAACTGCTGGCAGGCACGCACCACAGAGTCTTCCTCAAAACATTTGAACAGTGTGTCCTTCAGTTCATCAAGGCGTGCCACATCCTTGTCCGCAAACAATCCACACTCCGCATAACTCACATCCTTCTGTGGCATGACACCATGGTAGTAGTAGGACCACACAAGGAATTGCATGCACACATCCGGAGTCATCAGTATCTCACTCATATAATCAATCTTTTTTCGTGTTTTATCCTCTGTAGGGACACGGCATGCCGTGTCCGGCATCTCATATTTCCTGTATTGGAGTCTTCGGAATACTCGGAATACTCGGAGTACTCGGAATACTCAGAATACTCAGACTTTCCCGAGGCATCTAACCGTTTCCGTTTTAATCCACTCCGTCGTCTTGAATCTGCTCCCGCTCGGGGATGTAGGGACGCTGCGTGCAGCGTCCGTTTTGTTTGTCGTTCTCGGACGCTGCATGCCGTGTCCCTACCATGCTTCTGCTTTTGACTTTGTCGATTTTGCTCATGCTCGGCATAATTCAAACGAGTTTGCCTCTGCTCTCGCTTACACGCAAAATTCGCTTACTCGCAGATTTCACCTTTCCGTTTTCACATTTCCGTTTCCCTCACCGCTCCCCCGCCCATCCCAGCGTATAGACCTGCACGCGCACGGTGGGGAAAGTTTCCCTTAATGCACGTATGCTATCACTGAAGGTTGCACCGGTGGTCATTATGTCGTCCACCAAGAGCACGGTCTTGCCGTCCAGATTTGTCCGTCCCCTCTTGGCAACGAAGATGCCGTGCGTGTTTTCCTGCCTTTGGCTGGCCGACTTGTGCGTCTGAGTCTCGTTGTCTTTCCTTCTGGCAAGCACATCCAAGCACAATGGGATGCCTGTCGCATCGGCCACGCCGCGTGCTATCCATTCGGCCTGGTTGTAGCCACGCTTCAAGCGTCTCTTCCATGACAGAGGCACAGGTATCACGTAGTCGGCATTCTGTCCCAAGCCACGGGCATGCCACACGGGGAAAGACAGGCGCGCCAACCTCTCTCCCAATTTCGGGCATCCCCCGTACTTTATCGCTATGAATACGTTGTGAAAATCCGAGGAAGAATTGTAGTAAAACGAACTGCCTGCCGCCTCCACATCGTGCCTGTCCCACAGGAGACGAAGCAATGGGTTGTCCGTGGCACTCTCCCACGTTACCGGCGACATCCGGCAAAGGCACACATTGCACAGGTCCTGTTCCGTGCCGTCCAACTCGGCACCACACACCACACAATGGCGTGGTAGAAGCAGGTCAGCCAATGTACGCCAGAAACTCATCCGGTTTGTCGTTCATGATAAGTTCCGATGGGAAGTCCGTTTCCTCTATCAGTTCCCACAGATACCTGTAGTCGGCAATGGAGAAGGCCGTATGTGCATCGCTGCCCAGTATCACGGGAATGCCGTGCTTACGGCTCAGGCGCAGGATCTCCACGTTATTGGCCCGGGCCTGCACCTTTCCTCTCGAAGGGATAAGGCTGCTGTTGTTTATCTCCAGCAGCGTCCGGCTCTCCCCTGCCGCCAGCACTATGGGTTCAAAGTCCAGTTCTGCCGTACCGTCGCCGGGGTGCGAGATTATCTGCACCCATGGATTACGCACCACGTTTATCATGCCCTGCGTGTTCTCCTCGCGTGTCCCTCCCTTCCAACAGAGCGAGTGTATGCCTGCAATGCGCAGGTCCAGCATACGATAGTAGTACTCATCCAAATCCAGCGTGCCGTCCTTGTCCAGAATATTGAGTTCCGCACCAAGCATCAGTCTCACGCCATACATCTCGCGCGGCACGACATGAAGGTTGCGGAAATATATGGGGTCGCACGTGCCGGGGATACCGGGTGCATGTTCCGTTATTCCCAGTATCTCCAAACCACGCTCAGCGGCCTCGCGTGCCATTTCCTGCATCGTACTGTAGGCATGGCCGGACACTATGGTGTGCGTGTGCACATCCAGCTTAGGTATCAGTTGCATTATGCCTCGGCCTGTGGGGTTGTGGGCACCTGCGGTGCGGCATTGCGCGGGAAGCGCAGATTGTCGCGCATGAACTGCTGCGGGTTCACCAACGGCAGCATGGCACGGGGGAAACCAGCATCGTCGGTGCGCACGGCCAGGATGCCACGGGCTGCGCCTATGGTGATGTCTGTCAGGTGGTGCACCAGACCTACGGGCAATATCCACTGGTCACCGTTCAGGTCATACATGGACGACCATGACTCGCGGGAGAACTCAAACACAGTCTCCACACCCAACATCATCTGCGTGATGTCGTTCTTCTTGTATTCTATGTTCAGCAGACAGCGAACCAGACGGTTCTGCGTGTCGCTGCTGAAGTTTATCTGGTTGCCTACCTGCAATTCGCCCTCGGGCCACTCGTTGCAAAGGGTTACGAACTGTACCTGACGGACGTCGTTCAACTTGAACTGAATCTGTATCTGCTGTTGCTTGCTCATATTGTCTTCCTTAATTATATTTATACCTTATATATATTATATAGTCTTTCGGGGTGTAAAGGTACAACATTTCTTTCTAAAACGCCTACAAAACCCGGCGCAATGGCACTATTCTGCAAAAATAATCGTACTTTTGCACCGACACTCATCATACCCGATACATGCAAGCAGAGCAACTTTCCCTCTTTGACGACTTCGATGCCGCCCCCACTCTTCCATGCCCGTTCCTCGGACGCAAGGTGGTGGCAACAGGCACCTTTCCACAGAGCCGCCAGACTCTCCGCAGCACCTTGCTGAAACTTGGTGCGGCCGAAGTGCGCTATGACAAACTGCAACGCAACACGCACTTCCTGCTTGTCGGCGAGAACCCCGACCCTGAGGTCATCAACTACTGGCGCCTCTACGTGCACGACGGCTACAACATCCGCCGCCTTACGGCAGAGGACCTGCAACGCATACAGCATGGAGAATACTCTGCCTATCAGGTGCCGGAGGACATGCCCAAGGAACTGCACCTGACACAGGAGCATCTCCATTGGGCCGCTCCCGAGATAAGCGGACTTAAGAACACGCGACAGGCTTCACCCCTGGCGCTGAATGCCCCCGATGTCCTCTACAACAAGGAAATATTCGTCCATACCTCCATCATGGACTCCATGCCCACACTGGCACAGGCCCTCGGCTGCCTCGGCGCCTATGCCAATACCGGGATGGCAGACGACACGGATTGCATCCTCATCCCCAAGGACATGCCACGGAACATCTGCCAGGCCGTGGAGGATTACTACAACGCCAGCCGTGCCACACAGTTCAACCTCCCATTCATCATCCTGGAGGACCTGCTGGCATATCTCCAGCATCGGGCACAACAGTTCCCCGACCCCACCCTCTCATCCCTAATAATCCCCTAAGGACCCTAAAGACCCTAAAGACCTTAAAGACCTTAAAGACCTTAAGGACCTTTTAAAAACCCAAAACCATCAACCATGAAAATCAGAGTAGGATTCGGATTCGACGTACACCAACTTGTAGAAGGCCGCGACCTCTGGCTTGGAGGCATCCGCCTGGAGCACACCAAGGGCCTTCTGGGCCACAGTGATGCCGATGTGCTCATACATGCCATCTGCGATGCCCTGCTTGGCGCCGCCAACATGCGCGACATCGGTTACCATTTCCCCGACACCGGTGCAGAGTTCAAGAACATAGACAGCAAGATCCTCCTGCGCCGTACCGTGGAAATCATTGCCACCAAGGGATACCGCGTAGGCAACATAGACGCCACCATCTGTGCCGAGCGCCCGAAACTGAAGGCCCACATCCCCTCCATGCAGGAATGTCTGGCCGAATGCATGGGCATAGACGTGGACGATATCAGCATCAAGGCCACCACCACAGAGAAACTCGGCTTCACCGGCCGCGAGGAGGGCATCTCCGCCTATGCCACCGTGCTGATAGAAGCCTAACCCAATCCCTAAAGACTCTAAGAACCCTAAAGACCTTAAGGACTCTAACCCTACAATTTTATGTCCGGCGATATCATACTATACACCTCCGAAGATGGCAAAAGCCGCATCAAACTTTACGAACGTGATGGTTTGATATGGCTTAACCAGTTGCAAATGGCCGAACTTTTTGCCACCTCTAAGCAAAATATCAACTTACACATCTCCAAGATTCTAATCGACAAAGAGTTAGATGCGAATTCAGTTGTCAAAGGATACTTGACAACTGCGTTAGCAACAAGCAAATGGAGACATTTGTTTATAAGGTCTTTGACAAATTTAATGCCCGTAGGAAGGCCATAGAAAGGGCAAATGCCGATGCTGAAGACATGTCACAATTATTAGAACTGGAGCAAGACTTAAAGAAACGCTGATTCCCGCCACCGCACTTGACATAAATCAATAAAACACGGAGTACGGGCAAAAAGTTCGCCCTTACTATTGCAGGTCTCGGAAAAAGCCGTACCTTTGCATCGTGTTTTTCATGGTATTAGATTTAAGGTTAACGAAAGATTGGATGTCGTGATGACATCCTTCTTTTTTTTATGTACCTTATTGTCTGATGAACGATGAACGCCCATCTCCCCGCAAATATACAACAATTCCATGATACAACCAAAAGGGGAGATAAAGAAAGAGCTTGGGGCAAAGGGGATGTAAATCCTCTTTTGCCCCAAGCTCTGAATATTATACGAGAGACGCTGCGGACGCTGCACGCAGCGTCCCTACTGCGCCTGTCTATTGTTTACCATTCGCTGTCCCAAATGCCGGGAGCAGAAGGACCATTGTCCTCACGGCCGAGCATATTGAAATCCTCCTTATTCTCTTCAGTAATACTCTGGCTCTGTGTTGATAAAGCGATAATCATCTCAGTTTGAAGCTTGAATGATTGCATTGCAGGCTTGATATATGTCTTCTTCATAATTATATAATACTTTATTATTGGTGTTACTTGAATTTAGTTTAGCCAACTCTCCCTGTCCCGTACCTCACGGTAAAGGAGCAGGGGTTGGACAAGGAGTCCGAAGACCCCGCTATAAACTAAAACTAAACTATTGTTTTTACTACCTTTACTTGATAACTTTTACACCGTTTACGATGTACAAACCTTTATGTGCCTTCTGAACACGACGGCCAGACATGTCAAAGATTTCTACCTTTGCATTCTCACACTCAGTTTCAATAATACCAGTCTCCGTTTCATCGAAGTACAGTGCATTGTAACGTGCAGATGCCGCAGGCAATGTCAAGTAGCACTTATACTTAGAAGCCTCATAAATATTACCCGCAGAAACAGGGTAGAAACCAATCGTACCATTGTACCTTGACAAAACATAACTTCCCTCAGGAACAAAAGTATTGTCTTCCAATACACCAGTCAGCAGACCTGCGGTCACATTTTCTGTACCTGCACCATTACTGTAACCTATCAACTGGTATGTGGTACCTACCTTCACCTCAGGGACACTAACTATCATGGGAGTATTCTTCGTTGTACCACCGCTAAATTCTGCCAGTGTCAACACATTACCATCAACAGCAGCACATGTGTAGCGAGTCCAACCCTCTGGGTTTGCCCAGTTGATAGGAAGAATGATTGTACCCCATTCGGCATTAGGAGTATAGGCAATGCTGAGAAGTTCGCCATGGGCGGTCACCGCATTCTTGTATGCTGTCAGTGCGTTCACAGCAGGAGTATAAACCAACAAAGCCCCAAACAAAGTGTGAATATCACCTGCAGAAGTGATCTCCATTCGCAAAGTTCCCTCAATTGCAGCCAAGTTGTCAATAGCCTCGTTGATAACGCTGGGGGCAGCGAATTCGCTCGGAGATATTATTTCTGTTGCATTTGGATCAATGGCTATCTTCTGATAACTTGATGCGGTAGCCTCTGGAGCAACATACTTATTGGCATTGTACCAGTTCATGCACATTGTGGCCAGTTCATCGTCGGTTGCTTCTACCTCATAAAGATTATGATGCGCTCCGTCCATATACCAATAATTTACATTGCCATTAGACTCTATATTAACTTGAGTTCTCCCGAAGAAAATATTCCATTGTGCGTCTGCGCCATCCTTAACTGCAGGAGCATGAAGTTCATAAGTAAATGCGTTTTCCTTTCCCTTGCCTACCTTTGTTGTAGCGCTTTCTCCACTAGGTACTGCCTGAGGATAAAGAGCAGCAAACACATTCTTCATAAAAAATTGTTCTCCCTCCTGCTCATACTTCCAAATCATTGTAGGATTAGTCAAATCCTCGGCAAAGTTTTTCATGTTGAGAGTATATCCATCCAGACCTGTATAGGTACTATGCTTTGTATTCTTGATGCGATAATACTTTCCTACCTCTAACATATTAAGAACGTATGCTGCCTTACACTTTTCCAGTGCAGCATTGATCTCATCAACACCAACTGCAACCTCAAGTTCTGCCATAGCTTCTGCATACGCACCTTCATTCTTTGTATACTGACCTACCTTGGTACCAACAGGAATTGAAGATTCCCAAGCTGAGAGCTTTTCTTTTGCAACATCAACACTCTGAATAATTTCCTCAATTATCCAAGCACTACCGGGATCTGTAGCGGCATTACCACTATACAGACCGATGGTATTATGTGTTAGGGATGTGCCTTTATAATAGTTCCAATACCTACCTGCAACTCCAGTAGTATTATAAGGCGCAATCTGATAGACGTCAGCATCATTTCTTTGAACTACAGCAAAGTTCCATTCCTCCGCATCAGTTTGCAAATCTATAAGCACAGCAAAATTTGCGCAATCAGAATAACTTGAATTCTTTGTGTAAGATACCCACTGTGCCTCATCAATACTATAAACCTTAAAAGCACCATCCACAGTACCTGCAAAGAAAGCGAACTTACCTGGAGTTGTATCTGTGCCTGTACTACCTGTAGTTCCTGCCATTACCCAGCCATTTGCATTTTTCAATTTGTAAACATGCTCTGGAGATTCCACATTTGTAGAGATTTGAATTGTCTCTGTCTGTGCCCATGCTCCCACCGTAGCGAGCAACATGGCAAATGAAAGTAAAAGTTTTCTCATTTTGTTTTAATTTTAGTTTGTTATGTTGATACTTATGTTGTCCCAAAAAATAGATTGCGAACGCATATAGGAGGGGTAGCGACTATATATACATTTATACACACCGCATCCCCTCGGGCAACGAGTGTCGTTGCCCGAGGGGATGCGGTGAAAGAATGCACGTGGTCTCTGCCCACGCGCGTACATTATATATATTACATAGCGCTTGCTTGCTTGCTTGCTTGCTTGCTTGCTTGCTTGCTTGCTTGCTTGCTTGCTTGCTTGCTTGCTTGCTTGCTTGCTTGCTTGCTTGCTTGCTTGCTTGCTTGCTTGCTTGCTAACAAAATAATCCGAACCACCAAGGA
>JAZNYM010000050.1:0-45006 GCA_045594385.1 Bacteroidaceae bacterium | reverse complement strand
CGTTTTCCTTGTTTCCGCTCGGGGATGTAGGGACCCGGCGTGCAGCCGCCGGCTTGTTTGTCGGTCCCGGGCCGCCCACCCCTTCGTCCCTACTGTTGGGTGTTACGTTTTCCCGTTTTTGGTTTTACGATTTCCGTTTTCACTTCGTTTTCTTTCGAAGAAGAAGGATTTCTGCCGTTTCTTCTCCTCCGGGTCGTGTTCGCAGAAGACCTGCTCCATGGTGTAGGGATGATAGCCTGTGGCGAATATTGTGGTTGCCACGGTGAGCGGCGTTGGGGTGAAGTCCTGCACCTGGTCGGTCTCCAGTCCCAGACTCCTTGTCTCCCGCGACAGGTTTTCCATGTCGCGGATGGTGCATCCGGGGTGTGAGGAGATGAAGTAGGGTATTATCTGCTGCTTCAGTCCCGCCTCTCTGTTTGTCCTGTCAAAGATGCTCTTGAACTGGTGGAACAGGGTAAAGGAGGGCTTGCGCATTATGTCCAGCACATGGTCCTCGGTGTGTTCGGGAGCCACCTTCAGTCTGCCCGACACATGGCGGGTAATCAGTTCGCGGATGTACTCGCGTGCTGCCCGGTTCAGGTTCTCGTCCTTCCAGTTGTGCAGAAGCATGTCATACCTCACACCGCTACCTATGTAACTACGCTTTATGCCGGGCATGGCATCCACGGCACGGTAGATGTCCAGAAGCGGACGGTGGTCGCCGTTCAGGTTGGGGCATATCTGCGGATGTATGCATGAGGGTCGGCAGCACTTCTGGCAGGCCTTCAGGTTCTTGCCCTGCATCATGTACATGTTTGCGCTGGGGCCTCCCAGGTCGCTCAGGTTTCCGCGGAAGTCCGGCATCTTCGTTATCTTCTCCACCTCGCGCAGGATGCTCTCTTTGGAGCGGCTCATGATGAACTTGCCCTGGTGCGCCGATATGGTACAGAAGGCACATCCTCCGAAGCACCCCCGGTGCATGTTCACCGAGAACTTTATCATGTCGTATGCCGGTATGCGCTTCCCCTTGTATTTGGGGTGCGGCATCCGTGTATAGGGCAGGTCGAAACTATGGTCCAGTTCCTCCGTGCCCAGAGGTGGGTAGGGCGGGTTCACCACAATGTATTTGCCTCGTGTCTCCTGTATCAGGCGTGAGGCGTCCATCTTGTTGCTTTCCTCCTCCACGTGGCGGAAGTTCTCGGCATGGAACCTGGGGTTCTTCAGACATTCTTCGTAAGAGTGCAGGACGATGTCCCCCGGTTCTGCGCTTACCTTGTCTGCCAGGACAACGGTTTGCGGCAACGGCCCGGCTTCTATCACGGCCCGGCGGAAAGCCAGGCGTGTCATCAGGGTTTCGCCCGTCTGGTTGTCATACTCAAGACTCTCGTCGTACGTCTCCATGAAGGCTTCCAGACGGTTCACCAGTTCCAGGTTCACCTTGTCGCCCATGCCGTAGGTAATCATGTCGGCACCTGAGTCAACAAGTATCGACGGACGTATGCGTTCCTGCCAATAGTCGTAGTGTGCCACACGGCGCAGCGAGGCCTCTATTCCCCCGAGCACCACGGGCACGTCGGGGTACAGTTGTCTCAGGCATTGCGTGTAGACTATGGTAGGGTATTCGGGGCGCATGTCGTGCCTTCCGTCCGGCGAGTAAGCGTCCTCGCTCCTCAGGCGGCGTGCTGCCGTGTACTTGTTCACCATGGAGTCCATGCACCCGGGACTGATGCCGAAGAACAGGCGCGGACGCCCCAGGCGCTTGAAGTCGCGCAGGTCGCCGTGCCAGTCGGGTTGCGGCACTATGCACACGCGCAGGCCTGCCGCCTCCAGCAGTCTGCCCACCACGGCCACGCCAAACGAGGGGTGGTCCACATAAGCATCGCCCGAGAACAGTATCACGTCGGCGCGGTCCCATCCGCGGAGGTCCATCTCCTTGCGTGTTGTGGGCAACCAGTCACTCAGTTGGTACATTTGCGGCTATCTTATCCTTTTGCCAATCCAGGTACAGAAGAATCAGTTGGTGCAGGGCCAGGGCCTTCATGTTCTCGTGGAAGACAACGTCCTTGGCCAGGTTGATTAGTTCCGGATCACCGCAGGTACGTTCCAATAGAGCGCGTACGTTCAGTTGCAATTTCTCCAGTATAACTTCATCAACGATGCCATTGCTGTCCAACAGGTTGGCAAATAGCGAGAATTTGTCTATAGTTTCCAGATGCGCGTCGGAGATGAGCATGTTTCGGCTCCCCTTCATGTTGCATATTATTCTGTACATGGTTCGTATAGTATCTGTTTCAAGTAAGCATGCAATAAGCGTCTAATTGTAGTGAACATTTGACTAAGCATAACTATCTATAAATTTGACAATTATACTGATCATATCATCCTTATAGTACTCAAGTACAAAGAATTATCATCAATTACCGCTATTCTTATCGTGGACAAAGTTACTGAATTATTCTTTACTGCAGATGAATTCTGCATTTTTTTTGATAAGATGACTACAAAATACCTGCGGAATGACGTATCATTCATTGCTATTATAATCTCCCACAGACGAGAAAGCAAGTTTACGTAAAGTCTATTCACGATTCGGCGTATCGGATACAGAAAAAAAATAAAATCATCCGCGCCATCTTTATCCCACATGTCCATAATGTCTAGCACAAATAAAGCAAACTTATAATCCTCGTGAAGAAGCACCTTTATCATCGGTAATGATAAAATTTACCATCGGTAATCGTTCGGCAAACGAACAGTAATGATTCTATAACGTCGCCACAAAGACGAAATTGTCACTTAACAATCTCAGTTGTTTCTTGCCGTTTTACCATGCATAGACGAAATAATCAAATAGGTATGTTGAAGGTAATTTTATTTTTCTTGCACAAATACTTGTGTAATGTGCAGAAAAAACGTATCTTTGCACGCGGAATTAGGAACAATAACATTAAACGACCATGCATTTACCTGAAAGTTTCAATGAGGCATTAGCCCAGAGCGTGAAGACCAACTGGAATCGCAACTCAATGAGCGATTATGGCGACATAACCTTTCAGTACAAGGATGTTGCCCGTATAATCGAGAAACTGCATATCATCTTTGAGAAAGTAGGCATCCAGAAGGGAGATAAGATTGCCCTTTGCGGACGAAACCAGTCACGCTGGGGTATCGCCTTTCTTGCCACGATGACGTACGGTGCCGTAGCCGTGCCCATTCTGCACGACTTCCACCCCGAGCAGGTACATCAGATAACAAACCACTCGGAGGCACGCCTGTTGTTTGTGGGAGACCAGGTCTGGAAGAAACTCAACCCCGAGGAGATGCCCAACCTTATAGGTGTCCTCTGCAACCAAGACTACCAGGTTGTTTTCTCACGCGATAAGAAACTTGACGAAACGCGTGACAACATCAACAAACTCTTCGGCGAGAAGTACCCTGACAGTTTCCGTCCCGAGCACGTCTCATATCACATAGACGAGCGCGAGGAACTGGCACTCATCAACTATACTTCAGGTACGACAAGCAACTCCAAGGGCGTAATGATTCCCTATCGCGCCATTTGGAGCAACACGGAGTTCGGTTACGAGAAGTTGGGCGATGAACTGCGCCCCGGCGACCAGGTCCTCTCCATGCTGCCCATGGCACACATGTATGGCATGGCATTTGAGTTCATCTACGAATTCACCCGTGGCGTGCACATCAACTTCCTCACCAAGATGCCCACACCGGCTATCCTGCTGAAGGCCCTGGCCGACATCAAGCCACGCATCATCATCTGCGTCCCCCTTATTCTGGAGAAGATTGTCCGCAAGGCAGTCCTTCCCAAGATCAAGGACCCGAAGATCCGCCTGCTGATGAATATCCCCATCGTGGGCGACCAGATAAAGAAGCGCATCTGCGTGGGCATGCAGGAGGCATTGGGCGGCAATTTCTATCAGGCCATCATCGGCGGCGCCGCCATCAACGCAGAGATAGAGGGACTCCTGAAGGACATTGGTTTCAACTACACCGTAGGCTACGGTGCCACAGAGTGTGCCCCCATACTTTCCTACGAAGACTGGAAGGAGTTCAAGAAGGGCTCATGCGGTAAGGCCGCACCCAGAATGACTCTGAAGATAGACAGTCCCGACCCACAGAACATCCCCGGCGAAATCCTGGCCAAGGGCGACAACGTGATGCTCGGTTACTACAAGAACGAGGAGGCAACCGCCGAGACCCTGATAGACGGCTGGTACCACACCGGCGACCTCGGCATCATTGACGCCGAAGGCAACGTCTTCATCAAGGGACGCTGCAAGAACATGCTTCTTGGTGCAAGCGGACAGAACATCTATCCCGAGGAGATTGAGGACAAACTTAACAGCCTGCCCATGGTACAGGAATGTGTGGTTATACAGAAGGGCGAGAAACTCTATGCCCTCGTATATCCCGACATGGAACAGGCCAAGGCACTCAAACTCGGCGAGGAGGAACTGAAGAGCATCATGGAGCAGAACCGCAAGGACCTCAACGTGCAGATACCTGCATACGAGCAGATTTGCGGCATACGCATCATGGAGCAGGAGTTCGAGAAGACTCCCAAGCGCTCCATCAAGCGCTTCCTGTACAAGGACGCTGAGGTGTAAACAAAACCATAGCATCAGGCAAGACAAATGACTATATATCCTTCGTTTAACAAGAACATAGAGGAAAGCATCCGTAAACATTGGAGCCTTCCCTCTATGTCCGACTACGGCAGGCAGACTTTCCAGTACAGCGACATTGCAGAGGAAATAGCCAAACTGCACATCCTCTTTGCCAACACTGGCATCAGGAAGGGTGACAAGATAGCCATCTGCAGCCGCAACATGAGCCGTTGGGGAGTAGCGTTTCTGGCCACCCTCACCTATGGTGCCGTAGCAGTTCCCATACTGCACGAGTTCCACCCCGAGCAGGTACACCATATCGTAAACCACAGCGAATCACGCATCCTCTTCGTCGGCGACATAGTATGGAAGAAGCTCGATGCCAAGGAGATGCCTGACCTTGAAGGCATTGTGCAGTTGAACGACTGGACATTGCTTTCCGCCAAGAACAAGAAACTGAAGGATACCGTAGAGAATCTCAACAGATGCTTTGGCGAGAAGTATCCAGCCAGTTTCGGCCAGAAGGACCTTGCCTACCATGCCGACGAACCGGAGGAACTGGCAATAATAAACTACACCTCCGGCACGACTTCCAACTCCAAGGGCGTGATGATTCCATACCGCGCCATCGTGGGCAACATGATGTGCGCAGGCGAACTCATCGGCAACAACGCAAAGGCAGGCGACACGCTCCTGTCCATGTTGCCCCTGGCACACACATTGGGAATGTCGTTTGAATTCCTCTTTGAATTCGTCTGGGGCATACACGTACACTTCCTCACAAGCAAACTGACTCCGAGCATCCTGCTCAAGGCATTGGCCGACATACGTCCCATAGCCCTCGTGTGCGTACCTCTTATTATAGAGAAGGTAGTGCGCAAGGCCGTAATGCAGAAAATCAGCGACCCGAAGATAAAGCTGCTTCTGAAGACCCCGATAATCGGACGCAAGATAAAGGACAAGATATGCCAGGGCATACGCAATGCCTTCGGAGGCAACTTCTACGAGGTGGTTATCGGAGGTGCGGCAATGAACCAGGAGGTGGAAGCGCTCTTGCACGACATCGGTTTTAACTTCACCGTCGGGTATGGGGCCACGGAATGTGCACCCCTCATATCATGCGAAGACTGGAATGACTTTGTCTTGGGCAGTTGTGGCAAGACGGTAAAACGGATGGAAGTGAAGATAGACAGCCGCAACCCGTACGAAATCCCAGGCGAGATTCTTGTAAAGGGACAGAACGTGATGCTCGGTTACTACAAGAATCCCGAGGCTACGGCCGAGACGCTCCGCAACGGATGGTATCACACCGGAGACCTTGGCATCATAGACCGCCATGGCAACATCTTCATTAAGGGCAGGATAAAGAACATGCTTCTTTCCGGCAACGGACAGAACATCTACCCCGAGGAGATTGAGGACAAACTCAACAACCTGCCCTTTGTTCAGGAATGTGTCGTTGTCCAACGGGAAGGCAAACTTTACGGACTTGTATATCCCGACCCGGAACTTGTCAAGAAACAGAATATCTCCCGTAAGGAACTGGCCGACAAGATGGAGGAGAACAGAAAGTTCCTCAACACACAATTACCGGCATACGAACAACTTGCCGGCATAATACTGCGAGATGAAGAATTTGAGAAGACGCCCAAACGCTCAATCAAACGATTCCTGTACTCGTAGCACCGATTAACGGAATTACAACACCCTGCCGATGAGCATAATCTCGCCGGCAGGGTAAAGTGGGTAAATAGGCCCCTGCCAAAAGAAGACGATAAAAGCAGAACAGTACATACACTTATTTAATGAAAAGAATACGCAACTTTTGCATCATAGCACACATCGACCACGGCAAGAGCACCCTGGCCGACAGACTTCTGGAAATAACCGAAACCATCAAGGCCACACACGGGCAGATGCTGGACGACATGGACCTGGAACAGGAGCGTGGCATAACCATCAAGAGCCATGCCATACAGATGGAATACGACTACAGGCGCGATGCCGGTGTCAGTCCCCTGCCTGTCAGCGATGATATCGAAGACGGACGCTATATACTGAACCTTATCGACACTCCGGGACACGTGGACTTCAGTTACGAGGTTTCCCGTTCCATAGCGGCATGCGAAGGTGCCTTGCTTGTAGTGGATGCCACACAGGGTGTTCAGGCCCAGACCATCAGCAACCTCTACATGGCCATCGAGCAGGACCTGGAAATCATCCCCGTCATCAACAAGTGCGACATGCCCAATGCCATGCCCGATGAGGTGGAGGACGAAATCATAGAACTTATCGGATGCAAGCGCGAAGAGATACTTCGTGCCAGCGGCAAGACAGGTGAGGGCGTTCCCGAAATCCTCCGCGCCGTGGTGGAGCGTGTCCCACACCCCGAAGGCGATGAGGACGCACCCTTGCAGGCGCTCATCTTCGACAGCGTCTTCAACTCCTTCCGCGGTATCATCGCATACTTCAAGATAGTGAACGGAAGCATAAAGACCGGGGATGCCGTAAAGTTCATGAACACAGACCGCGAATACAAGGCGGATGAAATAGGCGTGCTGAAGATGGACATGGCACCACGCACGGAACTGCATTGCGGCGACGTAGGCTATATTGTTTCAGGTATCAAGACCGCCACCGAGGTAAAGGTGGGCGATACAATCACCAAGGTCGTGACACCTGCCAAGGAGGCCATTGCCGGTTTTGAGGAAGTGAAGCCCATGGTGTTCGCAGGCCTGTACCCGATAGAGACGGAAGACTTCGAGAACCTGCGTGCATCCTTGGAGAAACTCCAACTCAACGACGCCTCGCTAACCTTCACTCCGGAGAGTTCCGTTGCACTGGGATTCGGATTCCGTTGCGGTTTCCTCGGACTGCTCCACATGGAGATTGTGCAGGAACGTCTGGACCGCGAGTTCAACATGGACGTCATCACCACCGTTCCCAACGTAAGTTATCAGGTTTACGACAAGCACGGCGAAGTGCGCGAGGTGCACAATCCCGCCGGCATGCCCGAAAGCACACTGATAGAACGCATTGAGGAGCCATATATCCATGCCACGGTAATTACACGCACGGACTACATCGGCAACATCATGACACTCTGCCTGGGCAAGCGTGGCGAGTTGCTGAAGCAAGACTACATCTCCGGCAACCGTGTGGAACTGCAATATGCCATGCCCCTTGGTGAGATAGTGATTGACTTCTACGACAAACTGAAGTCCATATCCAAGGGTTATGCTTCCTTCGACTACCATCAGTCTGGCTTCCGCCCCTCCAAACTTGTGAAACTGGACATCCTCCTCAATGGTGAACCCGTGGATGCCCTCAGCACACTGACACACTTTGACAATGCCGAGACCTTCGGCCGTCGTATGTGCGAGAAACTGAAGGAACTGCTTCCGCGCCAGCAATACGACATTGCCATACAGGCAGCCATAGGTGCCAAGATCATTGCTCGTGAAACCGTCAAGCAGTTGCGCAAGGACGTATTGGCAAAGTGTTATGGCGGTGACGTGAGCCGTAAGCGCAAACTTCTCGAGAAGCAGAAGAAGGGCAAGAAGCGCATGAAGCAGATAGGCAATGTCCAGGTTCCGCAGAAAGCATTCCTGGCCGTGCTGAAATTAGACTAAGTGCAAATATAAAAGGTGGGGCAGGACAGACACACTGCCCCACACATACCATCCAATAAAGCAAAAACACAAACACCATGGATCACAGAAGAGACGTTGCAAGAGAGATTGCACGCAGATACTGCCGTCTGGAGCCTCACAGCATAGAGGTATTGGCAGATTTACTAATCCCGATGAAGTTCCTAAGGGGTGAGATTGTACTGCGCGAAGGCGAGGAATGTACATGCATGTACTATGTGGAACGAGGCATGGTACGCCAGTACTACTACAAGAACGGCAAGGACGTAACCGAACATTTCTCGTTCGAAGGCCGCATAGTCATGTGCATAGAGTCGTTGCTGAAGCACGTCCCCAGCCAGATTATCATCGAGGCCTTGGAAACAACCCATCTCTATGCCCTGCCACGCAAGAAACTGCTGGAAGTCATAGACACATGCCCCGAACTGGGCATCCTGTACCGCAAGATTACGGAACATGCGCTTATCAGTTCCCAGCATCATGCTGACTCGCAACGCTTTGAGAATGCACAGGAACGCTACGAAAGGCTCCTGCGCGAGAAACCGGAAATCATCCTTCGTGCCCCCATGATATATGTTGCATCCTTTCTGCAGATGACCCCCGAGACACTGTCACGTGTACGCGCCCAGCACGAAAAGAGCACAAAATAGAACAGAGCCGCCCTATGGTAGGCAAACATACTACATTCATGAAAAGAGTTTCCTTCGAAAGCGATTACAACAACGGGACCCTGCCCGAAATACTTTCACGCCTGATAGCGGAAAACGACAACAAAACCTCCGGCTATGGTTCCGACCCATACACGGCAAGTGCCAAGGAGAAGATACGACAGGCCATAGGTTGCCCCGAGGCCGACATCTTCTTCCTGATAGGCGGAACGCAGACAAACCAGACCGTCATCGACGCCCTCCTGCTGGGTTGCGAAGGTGTCATTGCCGCAGAATCGGCACATATCAACGTACACGAGTCGGGTGCCATTGAGGCCTACGGTCACAAGGTTCTGGTAATACCCTCCGAAGGAAGCAAACTCACAGCACAAGGTATAGACCAGTACATGTCTGCCTTTCTGGCCGACGAGACATATCCCCACATGGTATTGCCACGCATGGTCTACATCACCATGCCTACGGAACTGGGCATGCTCTATACCAAGCAGGAAATAGAGGACATACAGGAAGTGTGCAGACGCTACGACCTGCTGCTGTATGCCGACGGTGCACGTCTGGGATACGGTCTTACCTCCTCCCAGTCCGACATAACCCTGCCCTGGCTGGCACAACATGTGGACGCTTTCTATATCGGTGGTACCAAGGTGGGTGCCATGTTCGGCGAAGCGGTTGTCTTCAGCAACATCAAGGCACCAAGAGCCTTCTTCACCACCGTCAAGCGCCATGGTGCCCTCCTGGCCAAAGGCCGTATGCTGGGCATCCAGTTTGACACGCTTTTCACGGACAACCTCTATCTTCGCGTTGCCCGTCATGCCAACGAAATGGCGGAACGACTTCGCGGCATTTTCATCAGTCATAGCATACAGATGGGAGTGGACTCCCCCACCAACCAGCAGTTTGTCATCCTCACCCCACAGGAAAAGGAGCAACTCATGGAGTCCATCGCCTTCGAAGTGTGGTCTCCCCTCCCCGATGGCAATATCCTGTGCCGCTTCGTCACCAGTTGGGCCACCACGGAAGAAGACCTCCTGGCATTGGACAATGCATTGACTGACCTTACCTGATATTCTATTTTGCCACTATTCTTGTTCTTATAAAACCAAATACTGTACCATAATACAGAATCGACTATAAGATTGTCTAATTCTATTCATTACCTTTCATTAATCATAAACGCCCCGACTATCTCAAGTCGGGGCGTTTATGATTGTGTTTCCAAATAGACGAGAGGCCCATAGGAATTTAACCCCAATCGCTCATTAGACTATTACAATAATGACCGATTGGGTGTTAAAGACAGCAAACAATTTTATTTTTCGCAGGAAAAATGGCATTATTGCTCAGACTCCTTTGCAGGCTGAAGGAAAACTAGCGATGTTTCCATGTCAGGATTGCGCAGATGACTTGCCACAACAAACAGATGGCGCTCCTCGTCGGTTTCATTGGGGGCAACGTGTACAGTATGATCTGTTTCCACCACAGCCACACCATCCTGACTATAATTGACAATTCCATCCTTGAAGAAAGAGAATGCAGAAGACGGGGAAGACAACTTGAAAGAATGTGTGGATGCCACCCTGATTACAATCTCACCTCCAGCGGCAGGAATCACACCATCGGCAGGAGTAACGTATGAAGCATTTATAAACTCATAGGAGATTTCCTTGTTACAAGACATAAAGAGCATTGCAACCAAAGGCAATACCAGGAACAGGTACTTTTTCATAATTAGCAGGATTTTATTATACATTTATTATATACCTTATTATAATATAAAGGAACTCGCGGCGTCAATACCACTCGATATTGGTACTGTATGAACTTTGCTTGCGCCAGCGCAGTACGTCCCTCAAAGCAGAAGCATCGGCCTGGAAGTTAAAGTTGAAACTTCTGTATGGCATCAATACCATTGAGCATGACATAGAGAAGCAGTGGAGGTCGCGGTTGAGGGATGCCGTTGTCATGGACAAACGCTTGTAGTTGAAGTCGTAACCAGAAGAGAAGGCTATGTTCCATCCCTCGGCAATGCGCAGATTACCGGAGAAATTCAAAGTATGGGTGAACTTATAAGGGTACCGCATGTTCTTGGGGTTAATTTCCGCAGAAGTGTCTTCTCGCATGTTAACACCATATGACACCGTAAAGCTCCATGGCATTTGGAACTTAAGATAGCCATCATCGTCAACTTGATTACCTCCTTCTTTTCTCTCAGCGCCAGACTCTCCCTTGCGGCGATCGGGGTCTACATTCTGCATTTCCGGATCAGTTTCCTCATCTTCTTCTTCATCTTCATCATTATCCTTGTCCTTAATTGGAGCATCAAGTCCCAATAGTTTATCACGAAGTTTCTTGAACGTCTGGTTGTTTATAGTATATGAAAAATTCTGACTCATTCCCTGAAAACGACCAAATCGCCCATAACTCCATTCGGTCCTATCGCCAACAACAACATTACCATTTTTATCGAATTCATATGCATATGTTGCGAACACAGCATTCAAACTAAATGTTTTACTTTTACTTAATTTCAAGCGCAAACGCATGGCAAGGTCACTCCAAGGACGCGACTTTGCTGCCATATTATAACTGAGTGAGGCACCCAGTTCGTCAATAAGACTAACCTTCTTGAATCCTGTGGAATCCTTTTGGGAATGGAGCTTCATTTCCAAATTGTTGGAAACATCCATGGTTATGTTACCACGCATCCCCCTTGAAGGTGTTCCATAAAGAGAACTTGCATAATAAGAATACGTAACAGGCTCACCAACAGGAACACCATCACGATCTGTACGCTGATATGAACCATAATATCCATAACTGTCAGAACCGAAATCCGGTGCATAGGAGAAACTTATACTAGGCGTAAATACATGCCTGATAGCAAATATCTTCTTGCCACCAGCCCATTGTGCCGGTTTATACATGCCATACATCTTTGTGTTGAGTGACATACTCATGTTGTAGTCGTAGACATTATAAAAACCTAATGTAGTATCCTTTACAACCTTCTGATTCTTCTCGTCCCAATCCTGACGAACCTTCTGCATGTACATGCGGTCGGTGAAGTTAAATGATGTAGTCAGATTGATGTACTTGAACAGCTGGAAACTTGCAGAGATGGGGATCTGATGCCTCATGCCATTGCGCCAGTCCTTTATAAGGTTACTTTTAAATAACTTATAATCTTTCGTGCTGATGCTGTTCTGCAACGTACCGGTATACGACATGGCTATCTTCTCATACCAACGCTCTTTTCCTACTGCATGTTTTCGCTTAAACGGATATAGTCTGGCAAGTGTAATATTCAAGGTGGGAAGAGTTAGAGAAATCATGCTATCCCTTACACTTTGAGACAGATTTAGCGTTCCTGACAAGGTTAGTCCTATATCCTCAAATGTTTTGCTATAACTTACGGAACTGGTTCTGGTACTTTGAGTATAGCTCTCAGGATCATAGCGTGAAGTCAGATTATTCTTGTCGTATGAAGTTGATGCATAGTTCACACTTGCAGAGAAGCTCTGCGAAGGATTGGCCTTGGGGTCCTGTCTATGTGTCCATGTTAGCTTAAAGTCACCAACACTTGGGGCAGATTTATCCTCATACACGGTTTTTTGGTAACTAATATGGAAATTACCGGAAAACTTGTATCTAAGTTTATAGTTTGATATGGCGGATATACCCCATGACCCCTTGGTATAAATATCTGCTAGAACTTGTAAATCAACATAATCATTTATCGCGAAATAATATCCACCTTCACGAAGATAGAACCCCCGTTCTGTTTCATCACCATAGGATGGCATTATGAAACCGCTTTGATAACTTTGAGGAAATGGAAAAAAACCATAAGGCACTGCCAAAGGCAACGGGACATCTTCAACAACAAGATGAGCAGGACCGAATACAATATTCTTTCCCGGACGCACCTTGGCTCTGGTCATTTTCAGATAAAAATGTGGGTGCTGGGCATCGCACGTTGTATACCTGCCACCATTTAGATACATTAAACCCGAACTGTCACGCTTGCTTTCATCCGTTGTCATAAAACCCTCACCTTGTTTTGTATAAACATTAGTTATGAAAGCTTTACGTGTTTTGAAATTATATGAAATTCTGTCCGGTTCGTATTCTTCGTCACCTTGGCGGAAGAGAGGCTTTCCAATCAATTCACCAACACTATCCTTACGACCTGCAGCATGAACGATACTGCTATCCAAGGAAATTGTTATTTCATCAGCAGTCAATTCTAAGTTTTGATACCCAACTTGACTGTTACCGTAGAGATTGGCACGGCTTTCGAACATGTCAAACGTAATACTGTCTGATGCCGTATATTCTACGGGAGAATCTAAAGAATTCTTGCTGTATTGTGTTGTATCAACCTTAACCGTATCCTTTGCCAATGTACTGGAATCAACATAAATAGTATACCCCTTCATACTATCCAATGCAGCAATCCTTCTTAATGAATCATTCAACACCACAGAATCACTAAATGAATAAAGAGAATATGGCACACCCACAAACGAAGATTTGGCAGGCATGTGCGTGCCTGCCAACAGTATTAATGCACTGGCAATAAAAAGAATATATAATATCTTAGACTTCAATGCCGATTTTGTGAACATTTATCTTTACAAAGGTACAACTTTTCTACGACATACACAAAACTATTCGTGATATAATTATACCTTTTAACTAAAAAACGCCATTCATCCGCACAAGACTTAATGTTTCTTAAGAATTTCCATGGCTTTTTAATGCTTAAATAAAAAAAAAAAATATAACTTTGCATCAAAAACATACAATCTACTCTCACCACCAACATAATAACACACTGCATATGAAACACGGATTCGTTAGAGTGGGAGCTGGCATTCCTGAAATTAAGGTAGGCGACCCCCAGTTTAATGTAGAAGAGATCGAGAAACTCGTTCTAAAAGCACAAAGCCAAGGCATAGAAATTCTTGTTACACCAGAATTGGGCCTTACCAGCTATACATGCCAAGACCTGTTCTTCCAACAAACCCTGTTAGAAGAAGCAGAGGTCGCATTAATGAAACTAATGGACTTTACCCGCTCCATAGACATGATCATCATAGTGGGAATGCCTATTGCATACAATACAGGATTAGCGAACTGTGCTGTAGTACTGCAAAAAGGCAAAATTCAGGGTGTAGTTGCCAAAACTTACCTACCCAACCACGGAGAATGCGCCGAGAAGCGTTGGTTTACATCAATACACGAGATCAAGGAGACCAGGGTCTGGCTATGTGGCGACCTGATAGAAATTACCCAATTCAGAATATTCAACACGCCATCATGCTCCTTTGCCATAGAAATAGGGCAAGACCTAACAGCGCCTGTGCCTCCCTCCAGTCAACTTACAATGATGGGAGCAGAGATAGTATTTAATCCTTCAGCAGAAAGTTGCCTTGCCGGAAATGACGAATACCTGAGAAACCAAATTGCGAGCCAAAGCGCACGGTGTATGGGTGGATATGTGTATGCAGGAGCAGGATTCGGAGAAAGTAGCACAGACCTTGTATTCAATGCCCAGGCTCTAATCTACGAAAACGGGAACATCCTTGCAGAGAACCTGCCATTCTGCACAGAACCTCAATTAATATTCAGCGAAATTGATGTAGAGCACATCAGGAATGAACGTCGCAAGAATACCATTTTCTCTGACTCTGCGAAGATGACGGAGAGAAACAAATGTACCTTCATTGACACCGACATGATGGTAAAACACTCTTTTGAACTGAGCAGACCATACAGTCCGCATCCATTCATTCCAGACAATAAAGATGAATTGGACAAGCGTACAGAGGAAGTATACAACATCCAAACCCTTGGTTTAGCCAAAAGACTTAAACATACAAATTGCAAGTCAGTTGTAATAGGCATCAGCGGAGGTTTGGACAGCACTCTAGCCTTAATTGTCACAGTGGGGACATATGACCGGTTGGGTTTGAACCGCAAGGATATCATCGGAGTCACCATGCCCGGATTTGGCACTACCGACCGTACCTACACCAATGCTATAACACTGATGAAGCAGCTGGGAGTATCCATACGTGAAATTAGTATCAAAGATGCGTGCCTACAGCACTTCAAAGACATTTCACATGACCCTGACAAGCACGATGTAACATACGAAAACTCACAAGCACGCGAGAGAACGCAAATCCTTATGGATATCGCGAATCAGGTGAATGGCATGGTTATAGGAACCGGTGACTTATCGGAGCTTGCGTTGGGATGGGCAACATACAACGGAGACCACATGTCTATGTATAGCGTTAATGGCTCGGTCCCCAAAACACTAGTACGCCATATCGTTGCATGGTATGCTGAGGTGCAGAAGAGCAATACAACACGAGAGATTCTCAAAGATATCATAGATACCCCTATATCGCCAGAACTAATACCCGCACACGAAAGCGGAGAAATCAAGCAAAAGACAGAGGACTTGGTTGGTCCGTACGAGCTGCACGATTTCTTCCTTTACTATATTCTAAGATGCGGTTTCCGTCCAACAAAAATATACATGTTGGCACGTTATGCATTTAGCGAAAACGAATATGATGACGAAACCATAAAGAAGTGGTTATCTGTATTCTTTCGTCGCTTCTTCAACCAACAATTCAAGCGTTCTTGTTTGCCGGATGGACCAAAAGTCGGCACCTGCGGGTTATCCCCACGAGGCGACTGGCGTATGCCCAGCGATGCCTCATCCGCCAGTTGGCTGAAAGAATGCGAATGCCTTTGAACCCAACAGCAAGTCACGGTCTATCCAGACCTACCATGTTGAATATTACGTGTAATACGAATTAACATAGCATGCCGGATTTGCCTAGGCAAGTCCGGCATAACATTTACATATCATTTAACATTCGAGAATCATAGATTTAATCTCCAAAACTCCAAGATTCCGACTTTTTTTCGTAACTTTGCGCGCAAAATAAATACTAAATGTAGATTTACTAGTAGTTGTTATAGACCAACAAGCTATTTTATTCTTACATACAATATACTAATATGAAAACAACATTACTAATCATTTGCATGGCATTTGTATTTTCCATTGGGAGCAATGCGCAGTCACAGAAAACTGTTCAGAGCGAAATACGTCCCAACGGAAGCAGCAAAGCAGAGAACTACGCAGAAATCAAGTTCGATACACTACGCTGTAATTTCGGAACATTCCCAGCATCAGAACCCATACGCAAATATAGCTTTAACTTCACAAACGTAGGCACGTCACCGCTAATTATCAACCAGGCTTTTGCTTCATGCGGCTGCACCGTACCTTCCTACACCAAAGACCCAATAAAGCCTGGCGAGAGCGGAACTATCGACGTGACATACAACGGTACCGGACTTATACCTGGACGATTCTCAAAGACCATCACCATCCGCTCCAATGCAAAAAACAGAATCGTCCGTTTGGTCATAGAAGGAGAGATGACTGACAAATAGTCATTGCGTGATATAACACAAATAGAACCAAAGTGGTCCAGACAAACACCAAAGCAGAAAAAATAATCTTGGGTATTGATCCAGGCACCAATGTAATGGGTTATGGTGTGATCCGTGTCTGTGGCAAGAAAGCGGAAATGCTGGCCCTTGGCATAATAGATCTCCGAAAATACGGTGACCACTATTTGAAGTTGGGACACATATTTGAACGAATAACCGGAATTATTGACTCCTACCTGCCCGACGAACTGGCAATTGAAGCCCCGTTCTTCGGAAAGAATGTCCAATCGATGTTGAAATTGGGTAGAGCGCAAGGGGTAGCCATGGCCGCAGCTATACAACGTCAGGTACCCATCACAGAATATGCTCCAATGAAGATAAAGATGGCAATAACTGGTGTGGGATCAGCATCAAAAGAGCAGGTTGCTGACATGCTTAGAAGAATGATGCATCTGGACAAGGAAGAACTTGGCAAATTCCTGGATGCAACCGATGCCCTGGCCGCAGCATATTGCCATTTCCTGCAAATGGATAGGCCAGAGTCAAACAGGAAATATTCATCGTGGAAAGACTTTGTGAACAAGAATAAAGACAGGCAGTCCTACAGAACAACAGGTAAACATATAGAATGAGACCCATTATAAAAATCATCAACGGAGTAACACGTCATCCCGATTGGCGCATGGCAGAGCCTGTAAACCTGGAAATCATGCCAGGCGAACAAGTCGCCATCTGCGGAGACAACTCTTCGGGCAAAAGCCGTCTGGTGGAAATAATAACGGGACATTATCCCCTGCTTCGAAATGAGGTACAATACGGTTTTGACAATTCTGGTGCAGAATATGACACACCAACACAGAAGCGTCTTATCAGCGAGCAGCTGCGTTTCATATCATTTCGCGATTCCTATGGCGATCAGGACGGAACATACTACTACCAGCAACGCTGGAACCAGCATGACATAGACGAGAACACCCCCACTGCTGGCAATCTGTTGGAAAAGGTTCCAGAGTTTTGGACTGGCCTAAGGGAGAAACTATATGACATGTTTGAACTTCGTCCCGTACTGGACAAATACATCATATCCCTTTCCAGTGGTGAGTTACGCAAATTCCAATTGACACGGACACTACTTTCCGCTCCACGTGTGCTTATTCTGGACAATCCGTTCATCGGTTTAGATGCCAATACACGCGACTTACTCAAGGGACTTCTGGAAAGACTCACTCAAATAACAGAACTGACAGTTATACTGATACTTTCTAAATACGACGACATACCGGAATTCATAACTCATGTCCTACCAGTAAAGGGCATGCGCCTTCTGCCAAAGTTGACAAGAAAAGAGTTTCAACAAACCATAGGAACATTCAACACGGCCCTGCCATACGACATGTCCGAATGGATAAAGGCACTCCCCCAAAAGGACATTTCGGCAATACCCTTCTATCCGCAAGACGGCGGAGAAATACTGAATCTGCACAATGTAAGTATCCGTTATGGCAACCGTACCATACTGAATGACATTAACTGGTGCGTCAGAGAAGGAGAGAAATGGGCATTACAAGGACAGAATGGTTCAGGAAAAAGTACCCTGCTCTCGCTTGTTTGCGCCGATAATCCGCAAAGTTATTCTTGCGACATCCATCTGTTCGGACACAAGCGTGGTACAGGCGAAAGCATCTGGCAAATAAAACGTCACATTGGATATGTGTCTCCCGAAATGCACCGTGCCTATCAGCGTGACATTCCTGCCATAGACATAGTGGCAAGCGGATTATCCGACAGTGTAGGCCTGTATTGCCGTCCACGCCCGGAACAAAGAGAGATTTGCCGTCAGTGGATGCAGGTGTTTGGCATTGCAGATATCCAGGACAGGACCTTTCTTAAACTCTCCAGTGGAGAACAAAGACTTTGTCTGTTAGCACGTGCTTTCGTCAAAGACCCAGAATTACTCATTCTTGACGAACCACTTCATGGTCTCGACCAGAGAAACAGACAGCGAGTCAGGGAAATCATAAAAATCTTCTGCCAACGGCCTCACAAGACAATGATAATGGTGACACACTATCAGGAAGAACTACCAGATTGTATAACACATAGTATAAAACTAAAGAAAAACACATAGACATGGAAAGGTTATTCATCTTTGCATTGCTTATGACGGCAGCCACAGCAAACATTAAAGCACAGGAAATATACGATTACCTTCTGGACAAGTCCGAACTGGTCATAAACAATCCTGAAAGTAAAGATTTTGACTTGAAAATTGCACAGTTCAAGGCTACTGCCATGCGATACTTCCGCAAGAAAATCATCCTTCAGGAAGGAAGCGTAAGCAGCACATGGCTGGACGAGCAAGCGCTGGCACTGAACGAGTTTGTAACAAATTATCTTGTCGAACTATCACAGAACAGCAATGGTTCGAACGAGATACGCAAAAATATAATCATGCGATATTGTAAAGCAAGTGCCAATCATACACTGTTCAATAATGTAGATAAGGAGGAAGCAGAATCCTTCATATACGACAAGGGAGGATACACGCCATTCTGCCTGAATACAAACTGGGTTGAAGCTCTTGCAGAAAGCAAGGATAAAAAGAATAAATAAACACTGTGGTAATTCTATCGAATACTACAAATTTCTGATTATGGACGTAGCTATAGTAAAATACAATGCCGGAAATATCTACTCGGTCATCAATGCTTTAAAGCGTTTGGGCATAGAACCTACACTAACGGATAATGCCGAACAACTTGCCAAGGCCGACCGTGTTCTCTTCCCCGGTCAGGGAGAAGCTAGCACTGCTATGGCATATCTCAAAGAGCATGGTTTAGACCATGTCATAAGAGATCTGCGTCAACCTGTACTGGGCATCTGTATAGGCCAGCAACTTATGTGCCGCCATAGCGAAGAGGGCAATGCCGACTGCCTAGGCATTTTCCCAATAGATGTTCTCCGCTTCCAACCAGAGAAACACAATGACAAGGTACCTCAGATGGGATGGAACAGCATATACCAATTGGAATCCCTCCTGTTCAAAGATGTGAAGGACGGCGAATTCATCTATAACGTACACAGCTATTACGTACCATACCACAAAAACTATACCATCGCCACTTGCAACTACATTCTACCCTACTCTGCCGCACTGCATAAAGACAATTTCTATGCCACACAGTTTCATCCCGAGAAGAGTGGTAGTGTTGGAGAAAGAATCCTGAAAAACTTTCTGGAACTATGATAGAACTGATACCCGCCATTGACCTGATAGACGGCAAATGCGTGCGTCTTACCAAAGGGGATTATAACCTGAAGACAATCTATAACGAAGACCCCGTAAACCAGGCCTTGGAGTTCCAACGTCTGGGATTCCGCCGCCTGCACATCGTTGATTTGGATGGAGCCAAAAGCAAACACATTGTCAACGATGGCATACTAAAGGCCATTACACAGGCAACGGACCTTATTGTTGACTTTGGAGGAGGCATCAAGTCAGAAGATGATATAGAGAAAGCCTTCAAGGCCGGTGCACACATGGTAACGATTGGCAGTGTGGCTGTAACAGAACCGGACATGTTCATGAATTGGCTCGGCAAATATGGGGCAGAGAAGATAATCCTTGGAGCCGACGTGCGCAACGGCATGGTAAGCATAAACGGATGGAAGGAAGATTCTTCCGAAGAACTCCTGCCCTTCCTTGAGAAATACATCAGTGCCGGAGTGTGCAACGTGCTGTGCACGGAAATCAGCAAGGACGGCACTCTGGCAGGACCTGCCACTGACCTTTACCGCAAGGTTATGGCACAATATCCGCATCTGCACCTGATTGCGTCAGGCGGAGTATCATGCAATGCCGACATACACAGGCTACATGAAAACGGAATACCGGCCGTAGTCTTCGGCAAAGCATATTACGAAGGAAAAATCGATATCAAGGAACTATGTTAGCAAAGAGAATCATACCCTGCCTGGACGTCAAGGACGGCATGACCGTAAAAGGCACGAACTTTGTCAACCTACGTACCGCAGGCGACCCGGTCGCACTTGGAAAGGCATACAGCGAGAACGGTGCCGACGAACTCTGCTTCCTTGACATCACTGCCAGTTTCGAGGGACGCAAGACGTTTACAGATATGGTAAGCCGCGTGGCACAGGAAATAAACATCCCCTTCACCGTGGGTGGAGGCATACAGGAGATACACGATGTGGAGCGTCTGCTCAACGCCGGTGCGGACAAGGTCAGCATAAACTCCGCTGCCATCTACAATCCCTCACTCATAGATGAAATAGCCAAAAACTTCGGTTCTCAGGTAATAGTTTGTGCCATTGATGCCCGTCAGGACCCCTACGGTTGGCACTGCTACACCAAGGGTGGACGCCAACGCCAGGAACTCGGACTGTTTGATTGGGCACACGAAGTACAGGAGCGTGGTGCTGGAGAAATACTTTTTACCTCAATGGACCACGATGGAGTGAAACAAGGCTTTGCCAACGAGGCGCTTGCACAACTGGCCGACAACCTGTCTATTCCCATCATTGCCAGTGGTGGTGCCGGACAGATGCATCACTTCCGGGATGCCTTCACCATAGGGCATGCCGATGCCGCCCTGGCTGCCAGTGTTTTCCACTTCGGAGAAATTCCAATACCACAACTGAAAGAGTACCTTAAGCAGGAAAACATATCTATCAGAATATAGAACGACAACTACAGATATATAATACTCAACACTACACCATAACGTCAATCATGAAAATAGATTTCGATAAAATGCAGGGACTTGTACCTGCCATCATACAGGATGCCGACACCAAACAGGTACTGATGCTCGGTTACATGAACCAGCAGGCATACGACCTCACGGTAATGACCGGCAAGGTTACCTTTTGGAGCCGCACGCGCAAGACCACATGGACAAAGGGCGAGACAAGCGGCAATTACCTGCATGTAGTAGACATAAAGAACGATTGCGACAACGACACACTGCTCATACGCGTTCATCCCGTAGGACCCGTCTGCCACACCGGCACAGATACATGTTGGGGGGAGGAGAACGAGGCTGTGCACCAGGCACCCAAGCCTACCGAAGGAAATCCCCTACTTTTCCTCAGCGAACTTCAGGACTTCATAGAAGAACGCCATCGCCAGATGCCTGAAGGTTCATACACCACCTCGCTTTTCCGCGACGGTCTGAACCGCATGGCACAGAAAGTGGGGGAAGAGGCTCTGGAACTGGTCATCGAGGCAGTAAACGGTACTGACGAACGTATGATATACGAAGGATCCGATATGCTCTACCACCTTCTTGTGCTCATGACCAGCAAAGGACTACGCATAGAACAGATGGCCCAAGAACTGATGGAGCGTCACAACCCTAATTGGAAAAAACATTAATACGCTATGCCACACACTGCCTCAGTACGGTTGAGTGCATGACATTACACAGAGAGAATCATACAATATGACCATAAACTATACCGAAGTTCACCTATGCCACGAGAAAAGGACCATACTGTCAGGTGTCAACCTGTCGGCACAGTCCGGTGACATGATATACCTGACGGGACTCGTAGGTAGCGGCAAAAGCACCCTACTTTCCAGCATGTATGGCGATACGCCCATATACAACGGCCGGGGCATGATTCTGGGACACGACATGCGACGCATCAAAAGCGGCAAACTACAATACCTGCGCCGACAGATAGGCATAGTGCATCAGGAACTGCGCTTGCTTCCTGACCGCACAATATACGAGAACCTCGACTTTGTTCTATGTGCTACAGACTGGAACAAGAAAAACCTACGTCGGGAACGTATAGAGGAAGTGCTGAACTGGGTGAAACTGCCAGACACGGCCAAATGTTATCCGCACGAACTATCCGGAGGACAGAAACAATGCATATGCATAGCACGTGCCATACTGAACCATCCCGAGCTGATCCTTGCCGACGAACCTACCGGACAACTAGACAAAGAAAACGGTGAACGTGTCATGGCACTGCTGGACGAAGTACGCAGACAGACCGGAAGCACAGTTGTCGTCTCCACTCACAACCTCCAGTGGCCGGACATCTTCCCAGGCACGGTCTATGTGTGCGAGAATGAAACACTGACGAAGAAATAGATAACAATATAACATATACTACACAAATGAAAGTACTTAAATTCGGTGGTACCAGCGTAGGTTCACCAGAACGCATGAAAGACGTCTGCCAACTCTTCACCGCAGACGGAGAACAGAAAGTGGTAGTACTCTCTGCCATGAGCGGAACCACCAATTCCCTGGTGGAAATATCTGATTACCTCTACAAAAAGAACCCCGAAGGCGCAAGCACCATCATCAACCAGCTCGAGCGCAAATACATGGGGCATGTGGAAGAACTCTATCAAACCGAGGAGTGGAAAGAAAAGACCCGTATCTTCCTGAAGGAGCAGTTCCGCTACCTGCGCAGTTTCACAAAGACTCATTTCACCTCCTTCGAGGAGAAGGTTATCCTGGCGGAAGGCGAAATCATCTCCACCAACATGGTGACAAACTACCTGCTGGAATGTGGTATCAATGCCATTCTGCTTCCTGCTCTGGAAATGATACGTACGGACAAGAATGCAGAACCCGACTTCCGCTACATCACAGAGAAGTGCATTCACTACATGAACGAGAACCCCGGCTATCAGATATACATCACGCAGGGTTTTATCTGCCGTAATGCCTATGGCGAGGTGGACAACCTGCTGCGTGGCGGTTCTGACTACACGGCATGCCTGATAGGTGCCGCCCTGCAGGCCGAAGAGATACAGATATGGACAGACATCGACGGTATGCACAACAACGACCCTCGCTTCGTGGAGGGGACACATCCTGTGCGCCAGCTGCACTTTGCCGAGGCTGCGGAACTGGCATACTTCGGTGCCAAAATCCTGCACCCCACCTGCATACAGCCTGCCAAGTTCTCTGGCGTGCCCGTGCGACTGCTCAATACCATGGCCCCCGAAGCTCCAGGCACTATCATCAACAATGACTTCTACGAAGGAAAGATCAAGGCTGTGGCTGCACGCGACGGCAATACCTGCATCCGAATCAACTCTTCACGCATGCTCCTTGCCTACGGGTTCCTACGCAAGGTGTTCGAAATCTTCGAGACATACCGCACAAGCATAGACATGATATGCACCAGCGAAGTGGGTGTAAGCCTCACTATCGACAATACCTCACATTTGGCAGACATCGTTTCCGAACTGAAGAAGTACGGTACAGTGTCCTGCGAGGAGGACATGTGCATCATCTGCGTGGTGGGCGACCTGCGCCCCGAGAACTGCGGTTTTGAGAGCATCGCCTGTGATGCCCTGCGTGACATTCCCGTGCGGATGATTTCATACGGCGGCAGCAACCACAACATTTCCTTCCTCGTCAAGGCCGAGGACAAGCAGCGTACGCTCCAGGCCCTCCAGAAGACTTTGTTTTGACGACATATTGCCGTAGGCAGGACAAAAGGCACCTGCCTGCGGCAAATACTTTACTATAACGAACACAACATGTTTCCCATAGAAGAATTTAAGAAACTCCGCACCCCCTTCTACTACTACGACACCGACCTTCTCAGGCAGACACTAAAGAAGATACGTGCCAACACCGACCCCTACATGCATGTACACTATGCCGTCAAGGCATGTGCCAACCCCAAGGTTCTGGGTATCATTGCCGCCGAAGGCTTCGGCGCCGACTGTGTAAGCGGTGGAGAGATACAGGCTGCACTTAATGCAGGTTTCCCTGCCGACAGGATTGTATATGCCGGAGTGGGAAAGAGCGATTGGGAGATAGAATTAGGTCTTGATGCCGGAATCTTCTCCTTCAATGTAGAGAGCATACCAGAACTGGAAGTCATAAACCATCTGGCCGTACTCAAAGGCAAGAAGGCACGCATAGCCCTGCGCATCAACCCCAATGTTGGAGCACACACGCATGCCAACATCACAACAGGCCTGGCCGAGAACAAGTTCGGCATAGACATGCAGGACATGGAACATGTCATCTCCGTTGCCAACAGCATGGAGGGTATAGAGTTCATTGGCCTACACTTCCACATTGGAAGCCAGATTCTGGAGATGGACGACTTCGCTGCACTCTCCCGTCGCATCAACGAGATACAGGACCGTCTGGAGACTGCGGGTATCCCCACCGTGAGCGACATCAACGTGGGTGGCGGCTTGGGCATAGACTACATGCAACCCGACCACAATCCCATCCCCGACTTCCGTTCCTATTTCAGCACATACCGCAAGAACCTCCGTCTGCGCCCCGGACAGCAGCTGCACTTTGAACTGGGACGTGCCATCGTCGGCCAGTGCGGCACACTTGTTGCAAGCGTATTATACATAAAGAGCAACCCCATAAAGAACTTCTGCATAGTGGATGCCGGCATGACAGACCTTATCCGCCCTGCCCTCTATGACGCATATCACCACATAGAGAACCTTACTGCAGAATCTCCCTCCGACTATGTAACGTACGACGTTGTCGGACCGATATGCGAGAGCAGCGATGTCTTCATCAAGAACTACGGCATGCCCCGCACCAAACGCGGCGACCTCATAGCCTTCCGTTCTGCCGGTGCATACGGCGAGATAATGGCTTCCGGTTATAACTGCAGACCCCTGCCCTTGGGATACACCACAGAAGACCTGAAATGACAAGCCTGCTCATCATAGCACACGAAGAACAGGAGAAACTCTCCATACACCTCCCAGTCCTGCTATCACAAGAGGGGGCAGAGTATGAGGTGGTGGTGGTGGACATGAACAGTGAGGACGACACCCTGGACCTGCTGAAATCTCTGGAGGGGCAGCACCCTCATCTCAAGCATCTGTCCCTGCCTCCCACTGCACGCGACATCAGCCGCGAACGCCTTGCACTGCATCTGGGCATGAGGGCGGCAGTCTACGGACGTGTCCTCGTCCTCAATGCCGGCATGGAAATTCCAAGTCCGCATTGGCTGGCAGACATAGAAAGCAGATGGCGCCCGGATTGCGATATCATGCTAATACCCGCCAGGAGGACAAGAAGCAAGAAGTTGGATGACTGGCTGACATCAGGACACGAGGCGTGGCGCAACAGGCTCTACCGAAAGCAGGCTTTGACAAACAGGCTTTTCCGTTCCGGTTCGGCAATAGTGGGACTGAACAAGGAAATTTTCCTTACTCACAACTCTCCCGCCAAACACCTTGCACTGAAGACCGGCACACTGGACATCTTCGTTTCCCATGCCGCCAGCAGATACAACACCATTCTTCTGGAGGAAGAGGAACTCTATCCCACAGAAGACGACATCAAGTTTTCTCGTATGTGGCGGCAAAAACGCCTGTTTGATGTGGAAACTCGCCAGCATCTCAAAAGCTGTTTCAGAAGGCATCTCACCTACATTGCATACTGCTTTGCTACCATACACAAAGGGGCCATAGCATACTCCATGCTCGACATCTACGACTACCTGCGCTGGGTGTTGACAAGAAAGAAAACATTTACTAAGAAACACTATTAGAACAAGAATATAAGTTTATGAAGAAAACCATTCATGCCATTGCATTATCACTGACACTCTGTCTAAGCATAATTCCCGTTTCGGCCCAGGATAGTATTCCTGCCACAGACACAACCATAGTAAGTAGGGGAAGTACAGAAAGTGTAGAAGGTGTAGAAAATAAAGGAAGTATAGAAATTGTATCTGCTGAGGAGCAAAGCACTATGGAACGCCTCACCGCCTTCTGCCTTGACAACCTGAACTATGGTACCGTCGCCCTCTTCATGGCCATTGAAAGTTCTTTCGTACCCTTCCCCTCCGAGGCCGTTGTGCCCCCTGCCGCATGGAAGGCAACAGTAACGGGAAGCATGAATATTTTTCTTGTTGTCATCTTCGCCACATTGGGTGCTATCATAGGAGCGATGTTCAATTATTTCCTCGCCCTTTGGTTAGGCCGTCCCATTGTCTACAAGTTTGCAAACAGCCGTATCGGCCACATGTGCCTTATTGACGAGGAGAAGGTAAAGTATGCCGAACAGTATTTCGACGAGCATGGTGCCGTATCTACCATCATCGGCCGTCTCGTTCCTGCCGTGCGCCAGTTAATCTCCATTCCTGCCGGTCTTGCACGCATGGGCCTTGGCCGTTTCCTGCTCTACACCACCATTGGCGCCGGAGCATGGAACATCATCCTGGCCATCCTTGGATACTGGATGTCCAAGATACCTGGCATGGACAGCGAAGAGGCCGTTATGGCTGCCGTAAAGGAGCACAGCACCGTCATCGGTTACGTATTCTTTGCCCTTGCCACCTTCATAATCGTTTTCCTTGTATACAAAGGAAGTAAAGGTGGTAAAAAATAAATCGGCAATTTGTCTTTTTATACGTTTGAACAATTTATTACCATCCCTCAATTATTACTAACTGAGAACTATATAAAATTAGTTGCTCAATAAAATAACGTGAGTTAAACGAATTCACGTTATTTATAAGAATTGACGATGAAGAGGATAGTAATCATCGATGGAGGACCGCGAAAGAACATGAACACCGCCAAGTTGTTGCAGAGTTTTGCCGAAGGCGCCAAATCGGCGGGTGGCGACATTGAGGTAAAGACAGTACGCCTTTACGACATTGACTACAGGGGGTGCATGTCCTGTATGGCCTGCAAGTTGAAGGGCAAGGCTTCAAATATCTGCCGCTTCAAGGATGCGCTTGCTCCAGTTCTGAAGGAGATTGCCCAGGCGGACGGTCTTGTGCTCGGTTCGCCTATCTATTTCGATGAGGTGACGGGACAGATGCGTGCCATCCTGGAACGTCTGGCATTCCCATGGCTCTCGTACAACGACTACAGCCTGACGGCTCCCAAGCGTATGCCCGTAGTGCTCATAGAGACGATGAACGGTACGCCCGAGCGCAACAACAGCAACCACTTCGGCACGATGGAATGGTGCATCACCTCCGCCCTTGGCGAACCCGAACGTATCATCGGATACAACACATGCCAAGTGGCGAAATACGGCAACTACGAACTGGGCAGTTTCTCCGAAGAGGCAAAGCACGCCTGGCACGATGCCCACTGGGAGGAGGACTTGCAAAAGGCCATAAAAGAAACTATAAATGACGAACTGAAGAATATTGCTCAGATCGAACACTCCAGACACAGATGCTTCGACAATTTTATCGTAAACATATTGAGAACAGCATATTGTATGTTTCCGAAAAACGTGTATCAATGTAGAAAGAGCCATTGATTCCCAATTGACACAATTTTAATTTCGTTGAACTCACATTAAAATACAAGAATCCTAAAATCAGCGTTTATATGATGAACAGTTTTGACACATTCGAGGATTTTTGCTTATCAATTACAGAGCAGATAGAGCATGAGTGGTTATCGTATTTTAGAAGTATACATAGAGAACCAATGCCTTATTGGGAAGCTGCGGATTTAGTTGCTCATGGTTATATCTTGGGAATTAAACATGTTGAAGGAAGTTGGTTAGGAGGCTTGTTCCATGGATATCATGAAAACTTGTCCTTAAATCCACGATATAGACCAGATGAGAGGACGCTTGACAGGGATGAAGAAAAACTTACCAGTTTTTATAGACCATATAAGTCCAAGTATTTTTTGCTATGCCAGAATGATGATACAATCGGTGTAGAACAATTGCGTATACACGTTTCAAAGCAATTGTCCGCTGAAATTAGATTTTGTGTAGGCTGTTGTTATGGAGGGTGAGACTTGTATCTTCTCAATAAATGCACTTAGAATCTCACTCCCAAGGTGGCGGTGATGCTGTGACGACTGAGGTCCACGGGAATGGGAGACATTTCCACGTTGCTATAGAAAGAGTCGAAAGCATAGTACTCGCCGGTCTGACGCCTGTACTTATATGCCAGGTCGGCATAGAACCACTTGTGACGGTAGCCAAGACCGAAGGTGGCTATGTGAGTGTCGGACAGATTCATGTAGTCAAGGCCTGTGGGATATGCCAGAGCATTGTCAGAGAAATACGGATCCCAATAGGAGTCGGGAGTTGTGGTGGAGGTGATGTAGTTGTAGCCTGCACGCACCGACAGGGCGCTGAATGGTTTGAACTCCATACCTGCACGCAGGGTGTGCTGAGGTTTGAACACAATCTCGGTAATGTCCTTGAAATCCTGGTCCACGGTAGTGCCACCATAGGAAGAGGGGTAGCGAGTGCTTGCACCGGGATAGTTGGCATACTCGTACTCCAATCCCCACGCAAAGTTGGTGGAAACGGTACTGCCCATCTGTGCACGCACCTTCCAGGGAGTGGTGATGCGGTACTCGAGGTAATTGATATAGGAGTCGGAAAGGTCGTAAACGTAATGGGTATAATACTGGCCGGGAGCAGGATCGTAGAAAGCCTTGCCCGCCTTGTCATCCCAGTAGTACTTGGTGGTGAGGCTCTGGTCGTCAATATACTTCAGATTGTACCATGTGGGGGTCTCTACGGTGAATCCCAAACGGAAAGGACTGGACTCGAAGGGGCGGACAATGGCACCGAACTTGAGATTGAATCCGTTGCCCGTGATGATCTGCTCGTTGACATAGCCGAAATCCTGAATCTGCCCGAACTCGTCGGTACGCTGTTCCCAATAGTCGGTACCGCGACGGAAGTCCACGTTGTCCACTCCCACAGTCATACCCAGGAAGTAGCGGTTTTCAAGGTTCACGCTCAGGTTGAACTCGTAAGCACTGAGCGAACCGCGTGAAACGGAGAGAGTGCTGTTGGGGTCGGAAGGATCCTTTACAATCACATCGTCAAACAGACCGCTTGTCTCCGCAAGATTATACAAGGTGTTGTAATAAGTGTCGGGGCGGCCATAAAGCAGTCCTCTGTTGTCATACGCCTCTCCGGCCAAACCATTGAGTTGGTCGGCCCATGATGCGGCGGTATAGGTTTCTCCGAAGAAACTGTTGTTGTAATCTGCCTTCTTCTGATAATTGAAGGAAAGATTGATATTGCGCAACTTGCCGTTGCCCTTGAACGAAGCCACGGCACCGACCTGATTGAACTGGCCGAAGGTGCCTGCGGCCATTCCCTTGGCGCTGTTGTTGCCCAACCACGAGGCACCGGCCGTAAACGACACTTCATTCTTGCTTATCATACCAAGACCGGCAGGATTGCTGCTGATGACCGAGAGGTCTGCGCCAAGAGCGCCCATGGCACCGCCCATACCTACGAAGCGCGATGTGCCGAAAATATCGGAGATGTTGATGATTGTATTGTTAAGATAAGGATCCTGAGCCGACGCCGTAAGACAGAGGGCAGAAAGGGCCAAAAGAAATATCTTCTTCATAATTGTTTCTATGATGTAATTGTTAGTAGATGACAGAGTACAGGGTACAGATGACAGATGATTTAAACGTTAAACATGAAACGTGAAACCTCTATCTGCCTCGTCCACCACCGCGTGAACCGAAACCGCCTCCGCCATGTGAGCCAGAACCGAAGCCTCCGCCTCTGGAGGAAGAAGAGTAACTGCCTCCTGAACGGCTGGAAGAACGCTCTACACCGCTACGATTGGAAGAACGGTTGGAACGGTCAGTGCTACGATTGACTGAACGGTCAGTGCTACGGTTCGTGGAACGGTCAGTGCCCCTATTGACCGAACGGTTTGTAGAGCGGTTAGAGGAGCGGTCCGTTACACGGTTGTAACGGTCTGTTGCACGGTCGTTGAAACGTGATGAACGATCATTGCTACGGCCAACGGAACGATTGGAGGAAACACTCCTGTCAGAACGTCCGTCATAACGTCCGCGATCACCTGCACGGTTGCTACGGTCTACTATACGTGTACGGCCATAGTCGCGGTTGCGTTCTGTGGAAATACGCGGGCCATGTCCATAATAACCTCCGTGTCCCCAATAAGGATGGTGATGGTGGTGAGGATAATACCCCGGCCAATAGGGATTCCAATAACTGCCCCAGTAGCCTACCCCCCATCCTACAGAATACCATCCGCCATAGTAGTAGGGACGATACCAGGGGTCCCAATACCAAGGATCCCAATGCCATGGGTCGTACACGTATGATACACGGTTCCAGTACCATGGGTCATAGAAATGGCATCCATGGAAACGTGCCAGACGAAGACCATAGTAAAAATCCATATCGTTACCGTCCGAGAATCCTTCGTTGTAACCCTCGCTATATCCCAGGTCGTAGAGACTTTGTGCAGAGAGTTCATAGGTCTGGACCTGACGCGTATCAGCAACTGGCATGTCGGTTGTCAGGGTATCGTCTGATACAGAAGAGGGACGTCTTCCACGTCTGTTATATTCGTCCACATCACGTGTGTCCGATACGGGTGCAGTTGCCACGACACGGGATGTCGGGGCTGGATCTTCCGTTTCGTATATTACCTCCACCTTGTGAGTAGTCTTCTCTGTCTTGGAAGCCTTCTTGTCCTTTTTGGAGGTGAAATACATATCATCCTCCTGTGCCATTACTACAGGAGAAAGTGTGAGCATCAAAGTGCCAAGTAGTATTGTCAGGTGCTTCATATCTAAAGGATTTTATGTTATATACGGTTTTCTACGGGTCAAAGATACAAAATTAGGCACAAAGCCCAATGGGCATTATCCTATTATTAAGAGGGGTTTTCCTTTTTTAGCAATAGCAATGACCAATTGGAATCCTGGTGTTGAAGAACTGGATGCAAGTCGTGTTTTGCGGCTTCGGCAAGCAGAACCGGCACATCCTCGGTGTAGAAACCGCTCAAGAGCAATTCTCCTCCATCAGACAGGCAAGCGGCAAAACGGGGCATATCGGCCAAAAGGATATTGCGGTTTATGTTGGCAATAAGAAGTGTTGGTGAGAATGAATGATGTGAATCTGCAGAAACAGCAGAAAACGGTGTCGGCAGGACACGGCTGTCACCCAGGTGCACTTCAACGGCATCATGAATGCCATTAAGGAGGAGATTGGCCTCAGCATTCCGAACGCTCCACTCATCTATATCATAGGCAAACACATGAGCAGCTCCAAGCATCCTGCACAGAATGGCCAGAATACCAGTACCGGTACCGGCATCCACGACATGCCGCCCAGACATGGGCATGGCAAGAAGTTGCCTCAATATCATACGCGTGGTTTCGTGTGTACCTGTACCAAAAGCCTGACAAGGATTTATACGGATATCATACTGTGCCTCAGGAACATCGTCGTGAGCGGTATCATGTATGACGATAATGGGTTTATCACCACCCTCTTCTGAAATCACGATAGGCCTGAAGCCTTCCTGTTCCCATTGCTGGTTCCAGTTTTCATCCGGGGCCTCGGAGACGGAGTATGTAATATATGTATCCGGCAGAGGAAAATTTCCTATGACACGCTCCACACCATCCTTACAATACATGGTCTGCTGAACCCATGCCAGCAGTCCGGCATCGAAAGGTTCAAAAGCCTCAAAACCTTCATCTGCAATCAGTGCACTGAGAATATCAGCCGCCACCTCTGAATTAGGTGATATATGAAACCGGACTTCGTAATACTTCATTTTAGACACATTATTTATAAATAAACCTATGCCGGAAAGGGCAGGAAAAGTTTCTTCCAGACATCACTCGAATCTGATGCTTCGTGCCGGGTGGATACGGCTTACCACATGGGTGGGTATAACAAGTACCAACACACAGACAACAAGGGTGACTACATTGACAAGAGCGATACTCCACACGGGGAAGTACACAGGAACCTGTGACAGATAGTAACTTTCCGGGGCAAGGGCAATGATACCCGTCATCTTCTGTATGAAAAGCAGCAAGAGGGCAACTGCATTTCCATAGAACAAGCCACGCATGACAATCATGGCAGAAAGGTAAAGGAATACAGAACGCAACTGTCTGTTTGTAGCCCCCATAGCCTTCATTACACCAATGAAACGAGTACGTTCCAGAATTATGATGAGCAATCCGCTCACCATCGTTACAGAGGCCACACATATCATCAAGATAAGAATGGCCACAACATTGGTATCCAACAACGTAAGCCACGAGAAAACCTGCGGGAACAAGTCGTCTACACGTGGTGTGGCATAGTACTGGCCGTATGCGTCCTCTCTCATGAAAAACATGGCAGACAGGTTTGCACTAACGGAATCCATGGCATTGAAGTCATCAAGCATAATCTCGGCTCCACTATACTGGTCTGCTTCCCACTTGGACAAGCGCTGGACAGTGCGCACATCGGCATAACACATCTTGCCGTCAAAATCGGCCATATTGGTCTGAAAGACACCGGATACGATGAAACGACGGGCACGCAGGGTCTTGTCAAAGAAATAGGCATAGACCTTCTGCCCGACTTCTATCTGCAAAACTGATGCCATCGAGGCAGAGATAAGGATACTGTCGGACGGTGTATCTCCCAATCCGAACGAAGGCACACTGCCCGAAACAAGGTTGTCAGCAAGGAAAGATGATTCAAACGTAGAATCAACACCACGGAAATAAATGCCGCAAAAGGTATTATCCGTCTTGAGCATTCCCATGCACAAGGCAAAACGTTGCACATGGACCACACCTGGCAAGGAGGATATTACCTGACAGAGCGAGTCGGAAACTTCTATCGGAGCAGGAGTGTTACGATAGAGAGTTTCCGAATTTACAACCTGTATGTGTCCTACCAACGATGCTACCCTACCCTTGATTTCGCGCTGGAAACCGATGGTGACACATATACTGATAATCATAACCAAGATACCCACAGCAACACCAGCTGTGGCAATACGTACAGCGGATGCAGAGGCACGCCCGACCTCACCGCCATGGTATATCCTCTTGGCTACAAAATACATATCAACACCTATGAATGACTTATTCGGTCCTGCCAGGATAAGCCTCCAGGGCCTTGCGCAGGACGAATAGGGCACGGACAAGGTCTTCCTTCTTCAACACGTATGCAAGACGTACTTGGTTACGACCGGCACCTGGTGTTGTGTAGAAACCAGAAGCAGGGGCCATCATGACTGTCTCACCTTCATACTGGAATTCACTCAGACACCATGCGCAAAACTTGTCGGCATCATCCACAGGCAACTTGGCAACGGTATAGAAAGCGCCCATAGGTATGGGACTATACACGCCAGGTATGCGGTTTAGACCGTCAATAAGACACTTACGACGCTCCACATATTCGTCATACACCTCACGGCTGTACTCCTCAGGCTCATCCAAGGAAGCCTCTGCCGCTATCTGTCCGATAAGCGGGGGACTGAGTCGGGCCTGACAGAACTTCATCACGGCCTTCCGCACCTCCGGATTCTTAGTGATAAGGGCGCCTATACGGATACCGCACTCGGAATAGCGCTTTGAGACGGAGTCTATGAGCACAACGTTGTTCTCTATACCTTCAAGGTGACATGCAGAAATGTAGGGAGAACCCGTATAAATGAACTCGCGATAAACCTCGTCGGAAAACAGGTACAGATCGTACTTCTTGACAAGATCGCGTATTTGGTTCATCTCACGTCGTGTGTAGAGATAACCTGTAGGATTGTTAGGGTTACAGATAAGAATGGCACGGGTGTGCTCGTTTATAAGTTCCTCGAACTTCTCCACCTTGGGCAGGGAGAATCCCTCCTCGATTGTAGTGGAGATGGTACGTATCTTAGCACCGGCAGAAATGGCAAAGGCCATATAGTTGGCATAGGCAGGTTCGGGAACTATAATCTCGTCACCTGGATTCAGACATGCCAGAAAGGAGAAGAGCACGGCCTCGGAACCGCCACTGGTAATGATGATGTCGTCAGCAGACAGGTTGATATTATATGAGGCATAATATCCTACAAGTTTCTGACGGTAACTGAGGTATCCCTGCGAGGGACTATATTCCAATATTTTACGGTCTATATTGCGTATGGCATCAATGGCCGATTGCGGAGTGGGCAAATCCGGCTGACCTATGTTTAAATGGTAGACATGAACGCCACACTTCTTTGCGGCATCTGCCAAAGGAGCAAGTTTTCTAATTGGTGATTCAGGCATTTCCTGACCACGAACTGATATTTGTGGCATAGGCTTTATACTTAATTGTGAGGTTGGTAATCTAAGTTGTTATTTCCGTAGAAATAATAGTTCCAATATGAATGTGGATAGGCCCTGACACATGCCTTACGTTGAACAGGAACGTTCCCCTTGTGCTTAGCCTGTAATTCTGCATAGTTCAAGAAAACACTGTCCATTGGCAAGTCCTCATAAATACGCGTGGCAAGAGAATCCTGACTATTGTACAATATTAGGGCCTCACGATAGTGTTTGGGTAACGTCTCGTCCGCGTTATAGTATTTGAAGACTTCATCTGAGAAACGAGGTATGTCTTTATCCAACAACAATGCACAAAGGTAATAATCTATCAAAGGCTGGACACGAAGACTGTCCGCCTGTGTGGCTGACGTGTCGCTTAGCAAAGCCATGCGCCTTGACAGGGCCTTTTCCAAAAAGGAAGTGGCACTTCGAAATTCACCGACAGGGACGGCTTGCAAATGTCCATATACCAAAGTAGGGGTATGATATACGGCAGATGCCGGCACCTTATCTGGCAACAAACTGTTACTTCCCTTTAGATGTGGTAAAGAAAACAAATTGTCTGCCAATTGGCCTCGCTTGCTCAGACTTAGAACCTGAAGGGCAGTAATGGTGTTGGTGGTGGTGGTTTCTCCATGAGGTAGTCGGTCAACCACCGAATGGTCGTTTTGATGTATGCCGTTTGCAAGGTCCAATTGTACATGCAATTGACGGTCCGTATTTGTCAGAAACATGCAGAACAACATGCCAATGCATGAGATGAAGACATTTGGAGTCAGATAATTGCATATCGGAGCGTGCTCTGCACGATCCTCGTGATAAACCTGACTCAAGAACACCAACAAAACCGAAAAGAGCAACAACGCCATTGAGGACAATAGCGGGATACTGTTTTCCGTTGAGTTTATATTCTCTGGAGAAATTCCCGTTATAAGTCCAAGAATAATATACGAAGGCAGTAAAGCCAATGCTTTGAACCTAAGAGGGAAATACAGCAATCGGGACAATATCAGTGCCGGTATAATACACAGGAGTGTTCCCAACAGAGCACCAATCCATGCACCAGAAGAGGTTGCGGATGTAAGAGACATCCCCGAAGCAACAAAGTAACTCAACGCCACTACTCCTGTCTGATGCTTCATATACATATGGAAAGAGTATAGCACAAACAACACAAAAGAGGCAATTGAAAGGAAAATTGCCTTATGCTGTGTACTCTTATAGTGATACTTCATGCTTGTCTTCAGGTTATCTGTTTATACCCATACCCTATTCCATTCACTTTTGAACAATATCCACATAGTCCTATCCGGCTTTTAAGCGGATAGTACCATGCGGATATTTAATTCTACGTATTTACGTCTATCAATCAGTCCTTAACCATCTTGAGGACGCATGCACTGCGTGCAGGCAAGTAGAGTTTGAGCCAACCCTTGCCGTCCTTGGCCAGTTCGCGGTCGTAGATAGTCAGGTGCTTGAGGGTGTCATCGTTGAAGCCCTTACCGCCGAACTTGACATCATCCGTATTGAGCAGATACTGGTAAGTTCCGGCCTTCACCATGAAGCCATAGTCAGTATAGCTACGGAATGGACTGAAGTTGAAGAAGAACAACAATTCGCCACGCTGGAATGCAAATACCTGGTCACCATCATTGTGCCAGATCTCTGTCACGTTGGTCTTCTGTATATCCTTCTCGCTCTTGATGATCTTCAGCATAGTGCGGTCGAAGTCACCCAGATAGTGGAAGCAGAGTTCCTTATTGTCCACCAGATTCCACTGGCGACGTGCATACTTGTGGCTCCAGCCGTTACCCTCGCGCGGGAAGTCAATCCACTCGGGATGACCGAACTCGTTACCCATGAAGTTCAGATAACCGCCATTGATGGTGCTGCAGGTCAGTAAACGTATCATCTTGTGCAGGGCTATACCACGCTCCACAGTATAGTTCTCGTCACCTTTCTTGAAGTGCCAGTACATATCGGCATCCACAAGGCGGAAGATAATGGTCTTGTCACCTACAAGTGCCTGGTCATGACTCTCGCAGTAACTGATGGTCTTCTCGTCAGCACGGCGGTTGGTAGTTTCCCACAACATACTGCTGGGTTTCCAGTCCTCATCGCGCAACTCCTTGATTATCTTGATCCAGTAATCAGGAATATTCATGGCCATACGATAGTTGAAACCATAACCGCCAGCCTCGAACGATGCAGCCAGACCTGGCATACCGCTAACTTCCTCTGCTATGGTAATGGCCTTCTTGTTTACCTGATGAATCAAGCAGTTAGCCAGAGTCAGATAAACGATGGCATTGTCATCCTGACTTCCATTATAGTAATCGCCATATCCACCGAAAGCCTGGCCAAGACCATGGCTGTAGTACAGCATAGATGTTACGCCGTCGAAACGGAAACCGTCAAAGTGGAACTCGTCCATCCAATACTTACAGTTACTCAGCAGGAAGTGCAGGACCTCGTTCTTGCCATAGTCAAAGCAAAGGCTGTCCCATGCCGGATGCTCGCGGCGGTCACCCTGATAGAAATACTGGCAAGGATCACCGGCAAGATTGCCAAGTCCTTCCACTTCGTTCTTAACGGCATGACTGTGAACGATGTCCATGATGACAGCGATGCCCAAACCATGAGCCTCATCAATCAGTGCCTTCAACTCCTCAGGCGTACCGAAACGGCTGCTGGCAGCAAAGAAACTGCTGACATGGTATCCGAAACTACCATAATAGGGATGCTCCTGGATGGCCATAATCTGAATGCAGTTGTATCCGGCCTTATGTACACGGGGCAGAACGTTTACGCGGAACTCCTCGTAAGAACCCACCTTCTCTGCATCCTGTCCCATACCGATGTGGCACTCGTAGATGAGCAGAGGGCTCGTATTGGGTTTGAACTTGTTGTTCTTCCATTCATACTTGTACTCGGGCTCCCACACCTGGGCAGAGAAAATCTTTGTCTGGTCGTCCTGGACAACACGACGTACCCATGCAGGAATGCGCTCACCCTGACCGCCTTCCCAATGTACGCTCATCTTGTACAGGTCCCCATGCTTCAATGCCTTCTCTGGCAATACCAATTCCCAGTTCCCACTTTCGCCAAGTTTCTTGAAAGCATAATGGCCATCTTCCTTCCAACCGTTGAAATCACCGATCAGATAAATGGCAGTAGCATTGGGAGCCCATTCGCGGATAACCCAGTTCTTGCCTTCCTTATGCAGACCGAAATACAGATAACCGGTTGCAAATTCAGAAAGAGTTTTCTCGCCATTGTTGGTCAGTTCCGCAATCTTGTTAAGTGCAGACTGATGACGGCCATTTATGGCCTCTGCATACTCCGCCAAATACTTGTCATTCTTGATAAGACGAAGAACGGCCGGAACCTTCTCCTCTTCTGGAACTGCCACTTTCTTTGTGCTTGCCTTCTTAGCACACGCTTTCTTTGCCGTTGTCTTCTTGGCAGATGTTGCGCTCTTGGTGGTCTTAGATGCCTTAGTGGCATCGGTCTTCTTGGTTGCCATAGATATATGATTTAAAGTAATTGCTATCGAATTTACACCCATCCTTTAACGTCCAATCATTTCTCCGGCTCTGAACTCGCCTTCAAAACGATTACCGTCCTTATCTTCCTGTATTCCATGCCCGTCTTTCAAACCTGCGCGGAATTGTCCTTTATATTTTGTTCCATCAGCCTGACGCAAGATACCTTCCCCTTCCATGAGTCCGTCCACCCAATCTCCATCGTAGACATCACCATTGGCAGAAGTGTATTTTCCTTTTCCATGCTGACGATTGTCCTTCCATTCTCCTACATAAACTGCTCCTCCGCTCCATGTAAATGTCCCAAGACCATTCTGGTTTCCGTCCAGAAAGTTACCTACATACCTGTCGCCATTCTTGAACGTAAAGATGCCCTCTCCAGTACGTTGCCCCCGGACATACGTGCCCTCATATACATTACCATCGCCGAACATGTAGATTCCACGGCCATGTTGCTCGTCGTTCAGCCATTCACCAGTATACTTGTCGCCTGTAGCATATACAAAAGTGCCACGCCCAGACTTCTTGTTTTCCTTCCATGTACCTTCATACCTGTTGCCATCAGCCCAATCGAAGACCCCCTCGCCATCCCTCATATCCTTCTTCCATTCACCAACATACGATGCGCCATTACTGAATGTATAGGAACCATGTCCCTCTCGCATATCGCGTTCCCAATCCCCGACATAGACATCACCATTGTAGTAATACATGGTTCCCTTTCCATGCTGATAATCACGGAACCAAAGACCTTCGTAACGATTGTTGTTGATAAAATAATAGGTGCCCACTCCATGTTGCTGGTCCTGAAACCAGTCACCGACGTATTTCTCGCCATCTGAAAACACGTAAACACCATGGCCATGACGCATTCCCTTCAGATACTGCCCCTCATGACGGTCACCATTCTTAAAATGAGTCACACCTTTTCCACTGGGCTTCCCTTTGGACAGTTCACCTTGATAAACTGCGCCATCTGAATATTCGTAAGACCCAATCTGTATCTTCTGGGCATGCAAAGAACCTACAACCGAAAAGAGCAATATGGTTGCAACAGAAAGAGTGCGTATGACTATGTAATTCGAATGCAATGTACCTTATTTATATATTTGCGGGCAAAGATATGAAATTTTATTGACATAAACAAGCATTCGGTCATTTTTTATGCCACATTCAAAAAATAAAGACTTGTTACCGACGGCGCTGTCGGCAACAAGTCTTTAGCAAATTCATCGACAATATAAAAGTCAAGGATTCATGGCTTCCTCATCAAGAGCGACTCCATTCGCCTCGCCAGAAGCCTCCTGGGCCTCAAGCCATGCGGCAGAAATCTCCTGCGGAATCTCGAACTTTTCATCCGGATCATATCCCAGTTGTTTGTCGGCATACACCCTCTTAAGGAACAGGGCCGCTACGGGAAGTGCCGATGCCGCTCCTTGCGCATAAGCCATAGAGGAGAAGTGAATGTCCCTCTCATCACCGCCCACCCATGCGCCAAAGGCAAGACTTGGAGTATAACCCACAAACCAGCCGTCGGAATTGTCGTTCGTAGTTCCCGTCTTGCCGGCCATGGGAGACTTGATGTTATAGCGGAAACGCATGCGCGAACCTGTACCGCCATCAATCACTCCACGCATCAGTTCCACCATTCTCCATGCTGCATCTCTGCTGATTACATGCTGGATTTGCGGAGAGAAAGTTGCCAGCACATTGCCGTCCGCGTCTTCTATACGGGTAACGAAACGTGGAGCTCTTCTCATTCCTTCGTTTGCAAAAGCAGTATATGCACTTACCATCTCCAGAACACTGATTTCGCATGCGCCAAGACACAGGGACATTACCGGTTCAATTTCTCGGTTCAACACACCGAACTCATGTATCAGACTGACAAGCAATTCAGGACTCAGCTGATTCATCAACCAGGCAGAAATCCAGTTGTTGGATTGCGCCAATCCCCACTTCAGCGTCACCATTTCACCATACCTGCTCTGACTGGCATTGCGAGGGGTCCACTCCTTGTCCCCATCCTGATACGTCACCTGTTCATTGGGTGCCAGGTCATAAGGACTGTATCCGCTCTCCATTGCCAAGGCATACAGGAAGGGCTTGATTGTAGAACCCACCTGTCTGCGTGCCTGACCTGCCATGTCATAACGGAAATGAGAGTAGTTGATGTCTCCGACATACGCTTTCACGTCTCCCATCGCCACATCCATACACACAAAACCGGAATGCAGGAAACCTTTATAGTACTTGAGGGAGTCAAGGGGTGTCATCAGGGTATCAATATCACCGGTTGGCGAATATACCGTCATTTCCCTCGGTTTATTGAAAGAGGCCTCTATCTCCTCAACGGGAATCCCTGCCGCCTTCATTGTCACGTATCTGGCACTCTGACGCTTTGCACGCTGAAGATCGTCTGCCACCCTCGAAGCAGGGAGACTGCGGTTGTACGGTTTGCGCGGATTCTTCATTTGCTCCTTGTCAAAGGCTGGCTGAAGGTTTCCCACCACATGCTCAGACATGCTTTCCTCTGCATATCGTTGCATACGGCTGTCTATAGTGCTGTATATCTTCAGACCATCTGTATAAAGGTTATAGTGCCTGCCCTCTTTATTTACATTCTTGTTGCACCAGCCATACAAAGGGTCATCTTCCCATGCCAGAGAATCCTCGTAATACTGTTGCTCTTGCCAGTCCTGATAGTCATTGCGATTGGGGCGTTTGGCCATCAGCACTCTACGCAAACGCTCGCGGACATACATGGCAGTACCGCTCTTGTGATCCGCCCTACGGAAGTTCAATGTCAACGGCAATTGCATCACGCTATCAGCCTCTGCCTGTGACAAATACCCCGAACGTACCATCTGCCCAAGCACGACATTACGACGGGCACGTGTTCTGTCGGGCATACGGACGGGATTAAAGTATGAGGGGTTCTTGCACATTCCCACCAGTGTTGCACTTTCCTCCAAGGACAAAGCCTGAGGTTCTTTGCCGAAATATGTACGGGATGCCGTCTTTATACCCACTGCATTATGAAGGAAATCAAAGTAGTTGAGGTACATTGTTATTATCTCCTCCTTGGTATAATAGCGTTCCAACTTCAAGGCAATCATCCATTCTATAGGCTTCTGGAAAAGGCGCTCCATTGTATTGGACGCCCTCTCGCTATAAAGTTGCTTGGCCAACTGCTGGGTAATGGTGGAACCGCCGCCTGCACTCTTCTGTCCCAAAAGGCCACGCTTGACTATCGCCCTGAACAATGCCTTGAAGTCTATGCCAGCATGCTCATAAAAGCGTTCGTCCTCGGTAGCGATAAGCGCTTGTATCATTGCGGGGGCTATAGAATCATATTCGGTAAAGATACGGTTGTTGGATCCATAACTGTATGTACCCATCAATTTACCGTCGCATGTCATTATCTGGCTGGCGAACTTGTCCACCGGATTGGAGAGTTGCTCCATATCAGGCATATAGCCGATACGGCCCTCATTTATTGACCAGAATACCCAGCCCACTCCAGCCGTTCCGCCTATGAGCAACAGCCACAGGAATATGAATATAGCCTTCCTCATCTTGAAAACATGTCTTGCTTGTGGTTTATTCTACTATACGTACGTCGTTCAACTCTACATCCTTGTTACAATAACAGCACCGGATAATATCCTTGCCTGGGGCTACGGAGCGGAAGCGTGTCTTCATGGGTTCGTTGTTGGTGATACACTTGGGGTTCGGACACATCACTATTCCAACCAGTTCTTCGGGCATCACCACGGTACGCTTCTCTATAATCTCGTAGTCTTTGATTACACATAGAGTAATGTTGGGAGCAACTACCGACAACTGGTTGAGTTCTTCATCGGTAAAATATTTGCCGGCTATCTTTATGATGCTCTTCCTGCCCATAACAGCACTCTTCAGGTTATAGCCGATGGTGATGGCATTACCCATCTTGTCCAGATGCAACATGCTTACCACGTCAAAGAGCCTGTCGCTGGGTATATGATCCAATACGGTGCCGTTCTCTATGGCGGCAACCATCATTTCCTTCTTGTTCATGGAGTGGTTTTTCGTTCGGTTTATATATTTGTTTGCTAACTCTGCCTTTTCCTCTGGCACAGCCTCTACAGGATAGTCTTGTCGTTTTTCACATCATCCAAAGTTATGCCAAGTACGTCACATATCAGGGCCTGACGGGCATAAAGTCCGTTCTGTGCCTGCTGGAAATAATAAGCGTATGGTGTATCGTCTATGGAGTACTCTATCTCGTTCACTCGTGGCAGGGGGTGAAGGATCTTCATGTTGGGACGCGCCTTGCATAGCATGTCCTTCTTCAACAGATAACGGTCCTTGACACGCTCGTATTCGTCGAGATCCGCAAAACGTTCCTTCTGCACACGGGTCATATAAAGGATATCGGCATCGCTTATTGTGTCTGCGTCAAAATCCTGATGCTCAACATACTTTATTCCGTACTCATCGCAATACCTCTTGTAAACTGCCGGCATGGCCAGTTCGTCTGGTGCGATGAAATGGAAAGTGGGATTGAAATGGCGCATGGCCATCAGCAATGAGTGTACGGTACGTCCGTACTTCAGGTCGCCCACCATGTAGATGTTCAGGTTGTCCAGCGTTCCCTGAGTCTGGTTGATGGTGTACAGGTCCAGCATGGTCTGCGAAGGATGTTGGTTTGCTCCGTCACCTGCATTCACGATGGGTACAGGAGCCACCTCGCTGGCATACAGGGCCGCCCCTTCCAGATAGTGGCGCATCACTATCACGTCGGCATAACTGGACACCATCATGATGGTATCCTTCAGTGTCTCGCCCTTGGTTCCGCTGGTCACCTTGGGGTCGGCAAAACCTATCACACGTGCGCCCAAACGATTGGCTGCCGTTTCAAAACTCAGTCGTGTACGGGTAGAGGGTTCGAAAAACAATGTTGCTACCACCTTACCTGCCAAAATTCTGCGGTTGGGGTACTTTTCAAACTCCTGAGCCATCCTTATCAGATACTCGATCTTCTCTCTGGTGTGACCGGCAAGGGTCACAAGACTTCTATTCTTCATGGCTATAAGCTTACTCTTTTTCATGCCAAAGATACGACTTTATATATAAAAAACCGGGGCATACCATAGGTATTTTAACATAAATAACATAAAAAGGAGAAAATAACGCGTGCGTATAACATAAGGTAAGAAGATTTTTTATAATTTTGCGGTCTCTTTTATGACAACAGGACAAATATCCAACATCAATCGGACACTTATTCACGCAACAAACAAAAACATTATAATATGGACAAGATTGTCTTTGACTTAATCAGCGAAGAGCGTGCACGCCAGATGCGTGGCATAGAGCTTATCGCCAGCGAGAATTTCGTTTCTGACCAGGTAATGCAGGCCATGGGCAGTGTTCTTACCAACAAGTATGCCGAGGGTTATCCCGGCAAGCGCTACTATGGCGGCTGCCAGGTGGTGGACAAGGTGGAGGAACTGGCCATTGAAAGAATCTGCAAACTTTTCGATGCAGAGTATGCCAACGTGCAGCCTCACTCAGGCGCCCAGGCAAATGCTGCCGTGTTCCTGGCATGCCTGAACCTTGGCGACACCTTCATGGGCCTCAACCTCGACCATGGCGGCCACCTGTCTCACGGTTCTGCGGTAAACACATCAGGTATCAACTACAAGCCCGTAGGCTACAACCTGAACAAGGAGACCGGCCGTGTGGATTACGACGAGATGGAGCGCCTGGCTCTGGAGCACAAGCCCAAACTTATCGTGGGCGGCGGTTCTGCATATAGCCGCGAGTGGGACTACCGCCGCATGCGCGAGATTGCCGACAAGGTTGGCGCCATCCTGATGATAGACATGGCCCACCCCGCAGGCCTCATTGCCGCAGGCCTTCTGGAAAACCCCGTCAAGTATGCCCACATCGTAACCTCCACCACCCACAAGACCCTGCGCGGTCCCCGTGGCGGTATCATCCTGATGGGCAAGGACTTTCCCAACCCCTGGGGCAAGACCACTCCCAAGGGCGAGGTGAAGATGATGTCCGCACTGCTGAACAGCGCCGTATTCCCCGGCACACAGGGCGGTCCTCTGGAGCATGTGATAGCAGCCAAGGCCGTTGCCTTCGGCGAGGCTCTGGATCCCAAGTTCCGCGAGTACGCCGCTCAGGTGAAGAAGAATGCCGCAGTGCTGGCAGACGAGTTGCAGAAGCGTGGTTTCTACATTGTCAGCGGAGGTACGGACAACCACTCCATGCTGGTGGACCTGCGCACCAAGTACCCCGAACTGACCGGTAAGGTTGCCGAGAAGGCACTTGTTGCCGCCGACATTACCGCCAACAAGAACATGGTTCCCTTCGACAGCCGTTCTGCCTTCCAGACCTCAGGCATCCGCCTGGGTACACCTGCCATCACCACGCGTGGTGTCAAGGAAGACATGATGGCCGTTATCGCCTCTCTGATTGAGCGTGTACTCAACGACCCCGAGAACGAGGAGAACATCGCCACCGTTCGCGCCGAGGTTAATGCCATGATGGCCGAATACCCCCTCTTTGCCTGGTAAAATCATATCGCTTATATAATTAAGGCTGTGTCATTTCATAGACACAGCCTTTTTTTTCTAAACCACACCTCGCTCCCGGTATAACTAAGCGTATTATCCCAAATCGGTCATTGGTTTTATGATGATAATACACATTTATTTTTGAACCTTTTCGTTAAGCCGATGGCGCGGACTCAAAACTCGTTTGAAGTCAGCCTTGGCGAGAAAAGGTCGGATATAATTCAACAGATGACAAAAAGATGGCTTCATTAGCGCATAACAGTCTAATGAACTGTAATAAAAAAATGTATGCTGTTAACAATTATTAGCGTTTTGTACTGATTTGTACTCTCTCATGGGGGCTTCTCGCCCCCAAACCCCTCGGTGTTTTCAGGTATTAGACTATCTATGCTGATAC
>JAZNYM010000049.1:0-33492 GCA_045594385.1 Bacteroidaceae bacterium | reverse complement strand
CGTGTATGTCAAGATTCCGGAGTTTGTGGCAGACAGTGTCCGCACTCAGGCATCTCTGCAATTGTTCAGCTTGGAACCGATTGATTCATTGGAGTCTCCGTATAAGGTTGAACCTGAAAGTCCCCGTAGTTTCAAGTGGGCACTGAAGACCAACTTGCTTTACGATGCGGCTCTTGTGCCCAGCCTGGGTGGAGAGTTTTATCTGGGCAAGCAGTGGAGCATTGCCGCCAACTGGCAGTATGCATGGTGGAACACCAAGAAGTGGTTCTGGCGCACGTACGGCGGTGAAGTGGCTCTGCGCATGTGGCTGGGCAAACAGGCAAAGGCCAAGCCTCTTTCCGGGCACCACGTAGGCTTGTACGGGCAGATTCTTACTTACGACTTCATGTTGGGCAGTTCCGGTTATATGTCGGGCAATCCCAGAGAGAGGCTTTTCGACAGGCCTTCCTATAGCGTAGGTTTGGAATACGGTTACTCTTTGCCCATAGCCAAGAGGCTGAATCTGGATTTCGTGATAGGTTTGGGTTATCTCAGGGGCATACACAATGAGTATCGCCTTATTGATGACTGCTATGTGTGGCAAGCCCAGAAGAAGGTAAACTATTTCGGCCCCACCAAGGCAGAGATAACGTTGGTATGGCTACTGGGCAGTGACAACATAAGCAAAAGGAAAGGAGGCAAGAAGTGATGAGACGTTTCAATTTCCTTTCCGCCTTGTTGCGATGCGGTGTCCTGCTCCTCGTGCTATTCGGTACGATGTCATGCGAGCACAAGGACCTGTGTTTCCGCCATCCGCATGATGCTCTTGTCAGAGTGGACGTGGACTGGAGCCAGATCCACGAGGAAACCCCAACCGGAATGAGTGTGATGGTATATCCGGAAGATCCGGAAATGCAATGCAGGACGGTGCTTTCCAACGAAATATCCTATGCGACCATGGCCCTGCCTGCCGGCAGGTACAAGACCCTGGTCTATAACCAAAGCCCCACTGAGTTCGGTTCTGTGTATTTCAGCGATATGGACCAGTTCTACAAGGCTGTGGTGAAGGGCAACAAGATGACTTCCCGATGGTACGTGACACGTGCAGAGGACGAAATCGTTATCATGCAGCCGGAATGGATAGCTTGTGACAGCCAGACCGATGTGGTGGTGACTGACGAGATGGTGCAGGCTACCGACGAGATGAAACTGCAGCAGGCCATGCAGACCAAGCAGGGAAGGACACGATACGAGTCGGCTTTCCCCATTTCCAGCCTTGTCCCCCTGAACATAATCTCTACACTGAATGTAAAGGTGTACGTGAAGGGTATACACAACCTCCGTTCTGCCAGAGCTTCTGTAAGCGGTTTTGCCGACGGCTGTATGCTGGCAACCAGACAATATACCACCACGACGGCAACGCACTTGATGGAAAAATGGTCTGTTACAGTAGCTCCTGCCGATCCCACGCAAGGTTACATCTTCGGTAGCATATCCTGTTTCGGACTGCCGGCGGACCATCAGGGATTGGCAGAAGAGAATAACTTCATCCTGGATGTGCTCCTTGTGGACAACAAGACCATCTTGCAGTTTCCCTTCCAGGTGGGCGATGCTTTCGTAAAGCAGACAGGCACGGATGTAACACATGAGCTTTCCATAAATCTGGAGATATATTTGGACTCCCCCCTACCCGATGTAAAACCGGAAGGTGGTTCTGGCAGTGGTTTCGATGCCACGGTGGACGATTGGGGACCAGAAGAAAATGTAGACATTAATATGTAATTCCACTGCCCATATATATAATAATGTATATAGATAACAAAACAACTTATTTTATTAATATTAACTTTTAATTGTTTTAGACATGAAAAAGAGTTTATTCACAGGGTTCATCGCCCTTGTCGCTCTGACAATGACGAGCTGCTCAAATGATGAAAACATGGTTAGCATTCCTCAGGGCAATGCCATTGAGTTCGGCACCTATGTGGGTAGAGACGCACAGACACGTGCGCATTCTGTTGAAACTCTGGCTAAGCTTGCAGAGGATGGTGGTTTTGGCGTATATGCTTATTATACGGATAATGGCAATTTCAATCCGGCTTCTTCTACACCTAACTTTATGAAGAACCAACATGTAACGTCAACAGATGGATCGACCTGGACTTATGCTCCAGTAAAATATTGGCCAAATGAAGTAACCGATAAGCTCAGTTTCTTTGCCTATGCACCTTGGGATGCCAATCCTACGGTAGCTGCATCTGGTGACCCTGTTCTCACATTCACTGTTCCTGCGGACGTAACTGCTCATACAGACCTTTTGGTGGCTGATGCTAGCGCCTTGATAAACATGACTAAGCAGAACACAACAGGAAGCGTGCTGTTCAATTTTAAGCATGCGTTATCTCGCGTAGGTTTCAAAGTAGAGGCTGTTGTTGATGAAGTTAATAACCAAGGAAATGGTGTTGTAGACAATGATAGCCAATATGACAAAGTGATTGATGGAAATACTACTGTTTCTGTTCAAGAAGTGCAATTGATAGGTGATTTCCATACAAGTGCATCTATTAACATGAATACATCTGCATGGAGTAGCTATTCAGGTACAACTTCAAGTTATAGTCTTTCTTCTGTTTCTGGTGATTTTGAAGCAGTAGCGAATAATGTAACACATGAAAAACAGCAATTAAACACGGCTTCAGAATACATGATGATTATTCCTCATGCAACAATGGGTGTTAAGGTTAGAGTTAAATATACAGTAACAACAGAAGATGCCAATCTGGACGGAGACAAATCAGTAGTTGAAAATGATATCACTTCTGATGAATTCGCCTTTACTTTTGATCAAGGTAAGGCTTACAACTTTGTGCTTCATCTTGGCCTGACTTCTGTTAAGTTGTCAGCTTCCGTTTCTGGATGGGAAGAGACATATCATGTAGTTAATGTTCCTTTGAACGAGATGTAATTATGTTCCCCCCGGCCGGTCCCTGACCGGAGGGAATTCCAATGATGCTATAGGTTGGGCGGGGTTGAATGTCCCCTCCCAATCACAAAGACGCAGAATGCAGTTGTAGTTAGAACACAATAGCAGCGCAACAACAATCCCGGGCGGGCTTGACCGCCTTCCCGGGAACTAATGAAGATGAAAAAGAAATAAATGGAAGCAAAACAAAGCCCACATATCACCATTCGTCGGGTAGCGAGAATATGTATTTTCGCTCTGCTCCCTGCTCTATTGGGTTGTGGAGACCAAGATGTTCTGGAAAACAACCTTCAACTATCAGACAGGGAAATAGAACTGGGGGTAGATGGTTGGAGGCCCATGACCGAGTCGCGGGCCACCATCTTTGAAGACGAGGACGATTTCCTGAATGATGATGAAACCGGAAAGGGCGGAGGTAACTTTACGATGCACGCTTATTTAAGAGAGACAGGTGCAACCTACATCGGTGGAAGCAGAGCATGGTATTTTGTGCCCGATGGAGAGACCAAGGGCAACTGGAGATTTTACGACCAAGTAAACAACCGTTTTATACAATATTACTGGCCTCAAAACAATACAGTGGATTTCTTTGCCTATATGCCTTGGAAGGGCAACGGCAGGCAGAATATTATAGAAGTGGGAAACTACACTCCTGGTACGGGGCTGACAGTCAATTGTGAGATGCAGCAGCCAACTACATTGGAAGATGTGAACGGACAAGAAACCATCATAGCCTATACAGCAAACAAAAGCAAAGCGGACAAGTCGGTGAACATGCACTTTGTACATCCATTCTCGGCTGTATATTTCAAACTGAAACAAGCTCATCGTAATCTGAAAATCAATTGGTTCAGATTTGATAATGTCTATTTGAACGGAACCTCTTCCATGAATTCCAGTACCGATGGCAGTACTGTAGTTGCATGGACACCAAAAGGAACTCCTGGTACATTTACCATACCGGTAGCAAAGACCATTCCGGATGACATCAACTTTGGTGGTGATATCGGTGGACCTTATATGGTAATGCCACAGGTGTTTGACCATAGGGCAACGCCAGCCAATCCAGATGATGATGTGATGCTGACAGTCAATTACACATGGGACGACGGTCTTGATACAGACGTGACAAACGATACCAAACAGTTTTCCCGTTCCATTACGACAACCGGTGTAACGGAGTGGATAGCAGGAAAAAAATACACTTACATACTTGACTTGGGAGACAATAAGGAAGAAATTCTTTTTAAGGTGATTGTTGAGCCTTGGGATGTGGAAGTCTACGATCATATAATTGATGTGCAATGATGATGAAAAGAAATCTCCTATATACAGTTGTTGGTTTAGTGTTGACAAGCACGGTGGCCTGTACTAATGATATTCAGGTCATCGGACAGATGGATGAAGGACCAGACCGCATCTATCTGGCTGTTGGTGTGGATGGTGCTGTTCCTTCTCGTTCACCTTTTTATCCGACTGATGGAAACGGTACGGTATTGACTTCTCCTTCCATGGAGCATCCATTGGACGTTTCGGTATGGGCTTCCACTACTCCCGGTGAATATCCTAATTCAGGATTGAACGGCAAATCAGGTAGTGTGGCTATTCATACCCAGGCTCACTTTATAAGCGGCGACCCCCAATTGCTGGGTGAAGCCATCTACCCTAAGCAACCATCTGGGAGTGAAACTCCGATTCCGGTCAATTTTATAGGTCTGCACCCTAAAAGTGTGGCAGGGGGAAACGTTTGGACAGTATCTCCAGACAATAAGAATGCTTCTTACGTTTTTACTGGCAAGGAAGACGTTATGTTTGCTCCTCAGATTTCCGGAACTTATGGAATTGATTATAACAGTTCTCCTGCGTTCCATTTCTACCATCTGCTCACATGGCTCCGTTTTGAGGTGGTAGCAGACAAGGATGAGACAGATGTGAAGAAGCGGGAAGCTATAGCGGCTGCTTGGGGAAAAATAAAGACGCTGACCATCAAGAGTAAGAACAAAGTTACAATACCTAATGTAGGAGGTGTGACAAGCGGAAACTTGGTAGGGTCGGTGTCTTATGACAATGAAGTGGACATGTCTTTATACAAGACTGCCTCGGATGACGTATATCCGGAAATCGGCGGTAGCGTTATTCCCACCAAAGGCATTGAGGAAGTGGCTTATGTGATGTGCGCTCCTGTAACAGGTGTTTATAAGGATGCAGATGAAAAGATGGTGCCCGAATATACGTTACATATCGAAACAGAAAACCGCACATTGGATATTCCTGTTGATTTAAGAATAGCTGATATTGTAGATAAGAACAATGATGGAGTTATATCTGATGAAGAAAGAAAAGCCGCCTACTTCCTTGAAAGTACGATGGGTAAGCAATTTACCATTCTGCTGAATTTTAAGATGGGTGATGTTATCAGCGTAGCCACAATGATTTCGCTGGGAGGCGAAACTGACTGGTTTACGCATGGTACTGGTAACGGAGATATAGGAGAAGAAGATTTAGATATTCCAGTTAGTGAATGAGAACTATGAAAGGGATATATACCATATTATATATTATAATGGCCATGGTGGGCTGTATGTCTTTGATGGCATGCGCGGAACAGGGAGAATGGATGGACGACAACAGCATTAGTTTGCGTGCAGAGGTGGAACGGGTTGCCCCCATGTCTCGTAGTGGCAACTATGCGGAACCGGTGGCTGATAATAATCTGAGAGCAATGGTTTGGTTTTCATTCGATCAAGATGAATATCCAGAAGCAGAAGGGAGCATAGACCCTGAAACTAACATTCCTGGCCATTACGTAATAGATTTTAAAGGTGAGGAAGCCGCTTTCCCAAATGTGACGAATGAAAACATGAGACCCCGATATCCAATAGATAACACACCAGTTTATTGTGTGGGTTTCTATCCGCATGAAGGTTGGGAAGGTTGGAACAATAATGATTCTAAAGTGACACATGAGATTACTGGGTTTGAAGACCTGATGTACGCTCCGCCCATTATCGGAAGTTGGAATAACCACTTTGATAAACATCAGTTTTTGCACCTGCTTACTTGGCTGAAGGTGTGCGTGTGTGCCACCACCACAGAGGCTGGTAATTATTGGGGTAGGTTGAAAAGAATTACGCTGAAAGATGTGCCTCAAGAATTGCAAATAAACAATCTCTCGAAAATGCAGAGTGATTACGGTAAAAAGATAACATCTGATGATATCTCTCCATTAAAAGATACTGAGGGGAATTCGATAATTCATTCTGTGGACATCTTGAATAATGACCCTGGCATAGACTTGGGAATCAATCTTCAGGATGTAGGTTCCATCTTCTGTTATCCACAGTCTTCTTATACTATAGTTGTAGAATGCGAAAATGGTGAGACAAAAGAAATAGAGATAGATCTAAATCCACTATCAGGCACTATAGGTTTTCCCGCTGGGTACCAATATGTAATTACACTTAATTTTCATCCGTTCAATGTGGTGGAAGGTGTGTGTACACTGCAGGAATGGAATGCTCAGAATGAAGAATTGTATACTGATGCTCAACAATAAACAATAAGAACAATGAAGAACAGATATACTATTTGGAGATGCCTTACTGCCTTCATGCTCGTCATAGTGGGAGTATGTGCCTGTACAGATGAGTTGGAGGGATTGGGAATTAGTTCCATTCGTCCCACGGATGTTATTTGTTTTAACGCTTCATTGTCTGACAACCGCTCTGCTTCCCAAACCAGAAGCGCATCTGGTCATTTGGAAATTGAACAAGAAGAATGGTTGGTAGGGGAACGGATTGTGACACGAGGAAAACCTGTAACATCGTTGGAAGGCTCTGCCGGCGTCATCGGATATGTGTATGACAACACATGGACCACTTCGGTTAAACCATGGTCGGGGCTGTATAATACGGAATATGTGTTCAATGGAGATGAACTGACGGCAAAAGAGAATGATGTCAGATGGAATACCTTAAAGCTGAGCAAAGCCAGATTTTATGTGTATGCACCATACAGTATAAATGGTGGGAAACTGTCAAATAACGAACAAGGGGGGAATCCGACAATAACATACACCGTTGATGCTACTCCTGCCAATCAGCAAGACTTGATTGTGGCTTCATGGGATGGACCTGCCAGTTACAAGCAGAGCATTCCCCTCTCGTTTGAACATGCCTTGACTGCCGTAAAGTTTAAAGTGGGATTTGAGTGTACGGTAACAAAGCTTGAAGTTATAGGCATATATAATAGTGGTACTTATACTTTTGGTGATGGATGGGAAGTTTCAACTACTTCTTCTAAGGGGAATTATGAAATTTCTTCATTGACCGAAGATAACACCTTGATGATGATTCCGCAGAAATTAGGTCCGGATGCAAAAGTTGTACTTCATTATACAAAAGAAGGTGAAACGAAGACTATCGAATCTCCGCTGAAAGATAAAGTATGGCAAGCCGGTAAGATGATTACTTATACTATCCATGAAACTAAAGCACCCGAGACCATTTATTTTGATTTGGCGGCAGGGAATGTCTTAATCTGCTGCACAGAAAATGATCAGAATGCACCTTCGGAAACAAATAGATATAGTGGTTACGTGTATAAAGATGGTGTTGCTACTGAAGTGACTGGTGAACATAATTCATCCAATATCTACCATGTTTATCAGACTAATGAAAATAATAGAGCAACAGGAACTTTGCCCAGTTATACCCCAATCACATATAATGGTAAACCTTGGGCCGATTTCATAAAGAACAACGCTTCTGTTGCAGGAGTAATAAAGGCATGGAATGAAGCTGCACAAGCTGCCAGTAGAAAAGCCACAAGCAACAGGATTCGAGTATATGGCTCGAATAAAGAGGTGAATCTCACAATAGACAACATCTATACGAACTATGCAGAAAGATCTGTGTCACGCACAAAAGCAGGAATCGGATTCAATGCAGGAAGCAATTCAACACTGACCATTACTACAGTTGGAGACAATAGGGTCAGTGCCATCCATTATCATGGTGGAAATGATAAAAATAATCAATTAATTTTTGAAGGAACTGGCTCATTAACCGTCTGCGCAGCTTCTGGTAATACAGAATTCTACAATGATACATATGTTGGAGAAACAACAAGGAATGATACTACATTTATTGATAACCATTGGTGTTCTGCTATCGGTGGAAATGATAGCGGTGAAGGAAATAGTTGTGGAATAGTCATTAATAGTGGTAATATTTTTGCAGGAACAACTAAAGCTGAAAATTGTACTGCAATTGGAGCAGGAGGAAATGATAGGGGAGTAATAACTATCAACGGTGGTAATGTTACTGCTGTAGCAACAACTACAGGAACAGCAATAGGAGGTGGCATTGGGTTTAATTCTGCAGGTGGTTATGGTATTATAACAATAAAAGGTGGTAATGTATATGCATACAACCACCAAAACAGATGGAGCATTCCAAGTTCTGCCATTGGCGGAGCTGGATCAAGTGCTGCTGCAGGAACACAAGGTGATGTATATATCAATGGCGGATATGTGTATGCATACTCAGCTTTAGGAACAGCTATTGGTGGTGGAAGTAGTAAAACGAATGTAGGAGGTGATGCATATGTTACAATAACAGGAGGCCAGATTATAGCAAAAAGTGGTAGTGGTGCTGGTATTGGCGGAGGCAGTGCTTACACAGTGGGAGATGAAAAAGACACAAATTACAATGGCGGTACAGCTAACGTTAAAATATCCGGAAATCCGATTATTCGAACAGGCTCTATCGGTGGTGGAAATACAAGTGCTAAGAATGGAAAGATTGGTTCAGCCTCCGTTAATATATCTGGTGGAGACATTAAAGCGCAATTTGTGATGGCAGCAGGTGCTAAGGAAACACCTGAGTTTACTATGTCAGGTGGAATCATCCGAAACAGTTATGTGGATGATGAGGAATATATCCATATCAAAAAACAAGGTGGTGCTGTCTACCTGGAAGATGGAACCTTCACCATGTCGGGTGGAACTATCAAGAACTGTTCTGCAGTGCAAGGTGGAGCTGTTTATATAGCACGAAAATCTACACAACCAATGGAGGAGGGTCAATTCAATTTCAAAATGGAAGGTGGAGAAATTCATTCGTGCTTTGCAACAGGTGGTGAGATTGGTAACACTCCATATTTAGGACATGGTGGAGCAATTTGTTTAAATGGTGGACAGATTCATATGTCAGGTGGAAAGATTTGGAACAACTATTCCGAAAATGGTGATGGTGGTGCTGTATATATCAGCAACGGTAACTTCTTTATGAAGAATTTATCTCGTATTATTACATACAATTATCCTACCATTACAGGAAATGCGGCCCACAAAGGTAATGGTGGTGGCGTGTTTGTTTCATCAGAAAATGGAAAATCCGTAAAGGTGGATTTGTTGCAAGGCAACATCACCAATAATACAGCCAATAACTACGGTGGTGGAATCTGTGTGGATATGGGCAACACAGAGAATTCTGCAACTGTAACCGTTGGCGCTGATGGACAAGGAGTAACTGTAGGTGATGCGAATCCTAAGATTTCTGGTAACATGGCCATGATGTCTGGCGGTGGACTTTATGTAAGAGGTATGAATGCCAATGTTACTATTAATAGTGGTATGATAGCTCAGAACAAAGTTTCTGCCTATGTAAAGAACCAGGATGTAGCGAACGAAATGGGTGGTGTGACATTGAATGCAGGTCTGGTAACACATGTGGTTGTAACATTCGATGGTAATGAAGGTACAGTTGATGGAACGGACCCCTATTATACTCAAAATATTGTAACCAACACGAATAGTAAATTAGCGCCAAATCGTTTCGAGCGTGATGGTTATAATTTCGCAGGTTGGAACACTCGTGCGGACGGCTTGGGTGATTCTTATTCTGAAGGAGATGCAAAACCTCATTCAAGGGATATTACACTATATGCCCAATGGGAAGCACAACAATAATATTATAGGGCGCCATTTCTTCTATTAACAGCCTTATAGATAAGGGCAGAACGAATGAAAGGAAAATCGCAGTACGGTGCAATGGCGAACGCACCGTGCTGTGTTGCGTTTCGGATACTGGTGCATCGGCCACCGCACCGGTATGCGATTATTGGCCGCCACTATATAGGGACGTTCTAAAAACAAGAAAATCCTTCCTTACTTTATGGAATAAACTTAAGGATTTCTCTCTGCCATACGACACAGAGAAATCCTAATGACCGATTTGGGTTAATCCTTAACTCTCAAACTGCAATGTTCTTCCTGAACCAGAGAGAGTATCCCGAATGATGGGGAAGAGTATGATAAGATATAGGCATCTGAAGCAGTTTGACTTTTAGTTGTCTGCATTTGTTCCGAACGTTCCGCTTAATCAATAAGTATTGTTCAGTCAGAATGCTGACAGTGTTTCCAGATATTGATGAATTATTTTTGTTCCACGCCTTTCATGCTGAGGGCGATGCGGTTGCGGGCAAAGTCTATTTCAATGACCTTTACCATTACTTTCTGTTGCACGTGGACAACGGTCATGGGGTCGCGGACAAACTTGTCGGAGAGTTGGGAGATATGGACGAGTCCTTTGGTCTTGATGCCGAGGTCCACGAAGCAACCGAAGTTGGTGATGTTGGAGACGATGCCAGGCAGGATCATGCCCTCTTGCAGGTCGTCGATGGAGTGGAGGGTGTCGTCGAAAGAGAACTCTTCGTTTTCGCCACGCGGGTCACGACCGGGTTTGCTGAGTTCCTGCATGATGTCCGTCAGGGTGGGCATGCCCACGGTGTCGGAACAATAGCGCTGCAGATCGATGCCCTTACGCTTTTCTGCCGAGGCAATGAGATCCTGCACGTTGCATCCGGCATCCTTTGCCATCTGCTTGACAAGGGCGTAGCGTTCGGGATGCACGGCGGTGTTGTCTAGGGGATTTGTTGCTCCGGGGATGCGGAGGAAACCTGCACATTGCTCAAAGGCCTTGGCACCAAGACGAGGCACGTGCTGAAGTTCTTGGCGTGAGGAGAAGGGACCGTGTTCCGTGCGGTAATTGACTATGTTCTGTGCCAGGGCAGGACCGAGACCGGAGATGTAGGTGAGCAGGTGCTTGCTGGCGGTGTTGAGGTTCACGCCAACGGTGTTCACGCAACGCTCCACGGTGAGGTCCAGGGCATGCTTCAGTTCTGTCTGGTCAACATCGTGCTGGTATTGTCCCACACCGATGGACTTGGCATCGATCTTTACCAGTTCTGCCAGTGGGTCGGCAAGGCGGCGCCCGATGCTCACGGCACCACGCACGGTGACATCGTGGTCGGGGAACTCCTCGCGTGCTATCTTCGAGGCAGAATAGACAGAGGCACCATCCTCGCTGACGAGGAATACGGACATGCCGGGACGGTGAAGCATCCTGACCAGGTCCTCCGTCTCCCTGCCTGCCGTGCCGTTTCCTATTGCCACGGCCTCTATGCGGAATCTGTCCATCAAAGCCTCCAGAGTATCCAACGACTCCATGCGCTCGCCACGGGGAGGGTGGGGGAAGATGGTTTCGTTGTGCAGGAGATTGCCCTGTTCATCAAGACACACCACCTTGCATCCGGTGCGGAATCCCGGGTCGATGCCCATGATGCGCTTCTGTCCCAGCGGAGCGGCAAGCAGCAGTTGGCTCAGGTTGGAGGCAAAGACACGGATGGCTTCCTCGTCGGCACGCTTCTTGGAAGCCGAAGCAAACTCCGTTTCTATGGAGGGTTTCAGCAGACGCTTGTAGGCATCGGCCATGGCCATTACAATCTGCTCGCCACACTTGCCCCGTGTGGGGTAGCCACGCAGTAGGCGCTCCATGCAAGCCTCCTCGTCGCGCGGACTGATGTCCACACGCAGGAAGCCCTCGCTCTCGCCGCGCCGTATGGCAAGCAGGCGATGGCTGGTGCAACGGTGCAGAGGTTCGGAGAAGTCGAAGTATGTCCTGTAGTTCATGGCCTCCTCCATCTTGCTCTTCACCACGCGGGAGGAGATGATGGCGGTGCGCTCGAAACTCTGTCTGAGTGTATTGCGCACACGTTCGTCCTCGTTCATCCTTTCCGCCAGAATGTCCCTTGCACCCTGCAGGGCATCTTCTATGGACGCAACTTCTTCGGAAAGGAACTTGCGTGCATACTGTTCCGGCTCGCCGTTCGGACGGTGCAGTATGGCATCTGCCAAGGGTTCGAGACCACGTTTCCTGGCCACTTCTGCACGCGTCTTGCGCTTGGGCTTGTAGGGCAGGTATATGTCCTCCAGCACGGTGGCGTCCCAGCATGAGGAGATACGTGCCTTAAGGTCGTCCGTAAGTTTGCCCTGTTCCTCTATGGTTTGCAGGATGTATTCCTTGCGGTGCTCCAGTTCCTTGAACTTTTCACCCTGCCGTGCCACCTCGGCTATCTGCACTTCGTCCAATCCTCCGGTGGCCTCTTTGCGGTAGCGGGCAATGAAGGGTATGGTGGCGCCTTCGTTCAGTAGGTTCAGTGTCTGTTCCGTCTGGCGCAGGCTTATGCCCAGGGCCTGGGATATGAGTCTTGTTATTTCTTGCATGATGATGTTTTTAACGGTTAACGGTGAGTGGTTAACGGTTAGCGGTTAGTGGTTATGTCATACCCCCTCCGCTTCGCTTTGCCCAGCGTCGCACTGGGTAGTGCTCCCCTCAGAGGGCACAGAATGACATTCGGTCATTCTTCTAAAGCTCTCTTCGCCCCCTGTCTCAGGGGGACAGTTTTGAGCGGGTGAGCGGTGAGTGGGGATAACCTTTCCTTTTATATATTATATATTGGTCTTTAGTTCGTTGTCTTTCATGTACCGGCAGATGATTTCCAGAAGTTCGTCGCCGTACTTCTCTATGCTCACCTTGCCAAGGTAGGGAATCCTATGGAGTGCTTTTGGGGTGTTGGGCAGTAGGTTGACTATGCCCAGTACCGCCTTCTGTTGTAGGATGCAGTATGCCGGCAGGCCTGCCTCCCTGGCTTTCTTTCCTCGCCACGTCGTGATGCTCTTGTAGAGGTTAGGGTACAGTATGTCCTCCGGCACTTCCAGTTTCGCTTCCTTGCTCTTCTTGGCGCTCTTCTTGGCAGGTGCGGACGTTTCCTCTTCCTCGGCCTCCAGGGCCAGTATGGCCTTGCGCTTGAGATAGTCGCCCGTCTGGAAACCATGCTCCTTGACATGCTCCAGAAGGCTGTGCTTCAGGGAGACGGCATGGCGGAACTTGTCGGTAGTTTCGTCCACACGCTTCTTCAGGGTCTTGTTGTCCGTGGGGAGCGAAAGTCCCTGTGCCAACTCCACAAAGGGGAGCAGTTCCAGGGCGAAATATGTTGCCCCCTGCATGAGACGTTGTTGCAATAGGGTGGAGGAGGCAAAGTCCGTCTGCTCCGACACCAGGCGCGTGTATTGGTTGGCAAAGCGCAGGGAAACGTCCGTTATCTTCTCCTGAAGCACCGGGGACAAGGCATTGAAGCGCTCCAACGTTTGCGGATAGAGGCGGTGGAAATGCTCCACCAGCAGGCGTTGCACGTCCTCGAAGCACTGGCTGACCTGCGAGAAGCCGAACAGTTCGGACAGAAGTTGGTGGAAGTAGCGCTTCTCCCACTCCCCGATGTTGTCCCCCGAGGGAGTCCTCCGTTCTATGCCCGAGGTGTAGCGCTCCACCGTGTTGTCGCAGATGATGGCACCGCTTCCCAAGGGAGTGCTCAGCACCATGCCTTCCAGTGTGCGGCAACGGCTCAGGGCTACGTAGACCTGTCCGTGTGCAAAGGAATCGTGTGCGTCTATGATGGCATGGCTGAATGTAAGCCCCTGGCTCTTGTGTATGGTTATCGCCCATGCCAGGCGCACGGGGAACTGGCTGAAGGTTCCCTCTATCTCCTCCGTTATCTCCATGGTCTTCTCGTTCAGCGTGTAGCGGCTGTTGTCCCATTGTTCCTGCTCCACACGGATTTCCTCAGGGTAATCCTTGCTCCTTACGTAGAAGCCCTTTTCGTCTATGGCGGTAATCTCGCCTATCATGCCGTTGAAGTAGCGCTTCTCCGGCGAGCGGTCGTTCTTCACGAACATTATCTGTGTACCCTGCTTCAGTGTCAGTGTCTCGTCCGTGGGATAGGAGTATTCGGGGAACTTTCCCGTTATTACGGCGTTGAACACGAAAGTTGGCCGGTCTATCTTGCCGAGTTCCCTCTCGTTGATGTTCTGTGCCAGTATGTTGTGTGTGGTCAGACGTATGTAGCGTTCCTCCGTAGGTGGCACGAACTGAGGCTTGTACCTGAGGTTCAGTTCCTCCAGCACCCTGCGGTCGGCCGTGTTTGTACGCACCCTGTTGAGAAGGTTCAAGAAGTGTGCATCTGTCTGTCGGTAGGTCTGTTTCAGTTCTATGGTGGCATACTGTGTCTCCGCCAGGGCACGGCTGCTGAAGAAGTATGGCGTGTCGTAGTGTTTTGAGAGCAGTTCCCACTCCTCCGCCTTCACCACGGGCGCCAGTTGTTGCAGGTCGCCAATCATGAGCAGTTGCACTCCGCCAAAGGGCAGGTGCGACGAGCGGTAGCGCCTCAGCACGCTATCCACGGCATCCAGCAGGTCGGCACGCACCATGCTTATCTCGTCTATCACCAAGAGGTCGATGCTGCGTATTATGCGTATCTTCTCCTTGCTGAACCGATAGCGGTAGGCATCCTTCCCGGCATTGAAGACCGTGTCGGGGATGTAGGGGGCAAAGGGCAGTTGGAAGAAGGAGTGCAGTGTCATGCCCTCGGCATTGATGGCGGCGATGCCCGTTGGGGCTGTAACCACCATGCGCTTCGGCGAGCGGCGTTTCAGTTCCTTCAGGAATGTGGTCTTGCCCGTTCCTGCCTTACCCGTCAGGAACATGTGCATGCCTGTGTTCTCTACTATGCGCCAGGCAAGGTCGAGTTCGGGATTGCTCGTGCTCATCGGTGTGCTTGGTGTCTGGTCATTCTTGTGAAACTATGGAGGCATACAGGCGCATTGCATCCCTCATCATGTCGGCATGGTCAAAGGCCAGTGGCGGCAGGTTGTCCACGTGCCACCATTCTGCCCTTGCGGCATCGTCCTGCCCCTGCACGGGCATTGGAGAGTCTATTATGGCCAGGTATGCAATGCCCACGGTACGTCCCCGCGGGTCGCGGTCAACACGGCTGTATGCACCCACCTGACGGGTTTCCGTCACCGTGAGGCCCGTCTCCTCGGTCAGTTCGCGCATGGCACACTGCTGTGCCGTCTCGTCCATGTCCATGAAACCTCCGGGCAATGCCCAATGGCCGCGGAACGGTTCGCCGCCACGCTGGATGAGCAGCACCCGTGGGCGCTCCTCTCTGGTGATGACTATGCAATCCGCCGTTACGGCAGGACGTGGGTATTCGTATGTGTATGGCATAGGATTTTATTGAACGGAAAAAAGACCCACCCCCGGCCCTCCCTATGAGGGAGGGAGAGTGGAGCAGTGTGAGGGAACTCCCTCCATTATAGGGAGGGATGGGGTGGGTCCACCTTTTCAAAGTCCAGGCACACCCTCTGTACGGCAAAGGGCTTTACCCTCTCCTCTGCCACTTTCACGTGGGCAGGGTGTACGGCATAGGCCTTCAGTGCTTCCTCGCTCTCCAGGGTGCTGTCCAGCATCAGGTCGGCATTGGACGAGGCAAGACGGCCGTGTATGTGTACCGTTGCTTCCACCAAACCCGGCACCACGCCCACCAGCGCTTCCAGGTCCTGCTTGATGGCAGTCTTTACGTTCTCTTTCTCCTCTTCGGACATCTCGGGGTTGAGCGTCCATAGTATGATGTGCTTTATCATAGGTAGTTGATGTTATAAGTATTTCTCTGTCTACAAAAATACGACATTACTTTAACTTTTCCTCCATATGGGCATATATATCTGACTTCCCAAACGATATTTCCTTTGGTATTCACTCTATATACGGTGTAGCTTAGCATTCATATCCTCGTTAATCTCATTCTTCTATTCCATCAGTGTCATTGATACAACCGTGTCCACCATCCAAAGGTACGGCAAAACAACTTGCTTCTGTTGGATCATTCTCATATCCTCCCTGCACCAATTTATTGAAAAGTAATCCTACTCATGGATTATTTGGCAAGAATAGATAATCTATTTGTTTGGTGTCAATGAGATGCTTGATAGAATCTACGGGCACAAGGCTATCATCTCTTGCATGGTCGTAAAACATGGTCACGCCAAAGAGATATTTTTGGTTTGGGCGTTTCTTCGCATCAATATTCAGTTTGCAGAATGCTAATAATAGGGCGGATAGATAGAAAACTCGATTGCAATAAACAGAAAATATTGTGCATGGGGTTATAATTTAGCAAATCTGCTATTTGGACAACTCTGCGTTGACCTCGACAACAAGTCAGTTTTCTCGTGAGGAAACAGCAGTACTCTCGTGGAAGTACTGAAGTTTTCTTACGAGAAAACTGCATTGGCTCCAGGATGCACTAAAAGGGATACTGGGAAAAATATTCTGGAACGTACAGGTATATCGTTTAATGAAATTTGATTACCTTTGTGGGCGTATATTTGAATGATGAAAGAGAATGCCGAGCAAAATATCATATAGCGACGGAGTGAGGAGTGCAGAAAAATCAACTCCCTCCTTGCCTCTTTTCCAGCGCCCCGTGTGGGTGGCGTGCTTTGCCATGACGGCGGCCGTGGTGTGGGGATGGGCATATCCGTTGATAAAGTTGGGGTTCGAATACCTTGCCATCACGCCAGAGATGACGGGCAATAAGATACTCTTTGCAGGATTGCGATTCACCATGTCGGGCCTTATAATCCTGGCCATGGCAAAGGCCATGGGGAGACCCTTTGCCATGAGGAAGGGCGGGGACTGGTGGTTCATGCTGGTCTTTGCGCTGATGAACACCACGTTCCACTATGCCGCCTTCTACATAGGTTTGTCGCACAGTGCCGGGGCAAGGGCGGCTATATTGAACTCGCTCAGCGTCTTCTCGCTTGTCATCATGGCATGCATTTTCTTCAAGAGCGACCGGCTCACCATAGGCAAGATGATGGGATGCGGGATAGGATTTGCCGGCATCCTGGCACTGAACCTTGGCGGAGAGGAAAGCGGAAGGTTCACCCTGCTGGGCGATGGCATGATTATCGTCAATGCCCTTTGTTCGGCCGTAGCGAGCCTGCTGACGCGAAGTCTGGTCAAGCGTGTGGATGTGTTCGTGGGAACGGGCTACAGCCTTGCCTTCGGAGGATTGCTCCTGCTTGTTCCCTCGCTCCTGCTCGGCGCCACATTGCCACAGGTCAACTGGCAGGGAATGGTAATACTTGCCCTGCTTGTGGGCATCTCCGCACTGGGTTTTGTCTTGTACAACAAACTCCTCACCTGCAATCCAGTGGGCAAGGTGGCCATCTACAACTCGCTCATCCCTGTGGTGGGAGCACTGACGTCCTGCCTTTGCCTGGATGAGGAGTTCTACTGGAAATACGTCGTTGCCGCCGCACTGGCCACGGCAGGTATATATATCATCAACAAACAGAAAAACGGATAACAACAGAATCACTATGAAATCCAACATCATTTCACTACTGATGCTCCTTCTGTTCCTTTCATGTTCTGACGGGCAGAAGACACATGCAGAAAACACAATCCTTCCCGTGGAGGAGTATGCCGGGGCTCTGGATGCGGACACCACGGCCTTCCTGATAGACGTGCGCACACCCGAGGAGTATGCCGAGGGTCACATTGACGGTGCGGTGCTGATGAACGTGCTGGACGAGCAGACATTTGTGGAGGGCATAGACACATTGGATACCGCCTATACCTATTATATATATTGCCGTAGCGGACGCCGAAGTCGCTCTGCCGCCTCTCTGATGGAGGCCAAGGGACTGAAGGTCATCGACCTGCAGGGCGGATACAATGCATGGCAGAAGGCCGACAAGAAGCAGAAGGCTCTGGAAAACTTCCGTCAGCGTATGCAAAGGAGATAACCCTTCGTTATAGCAGCCCATAATATGGAAAATCATCAACCTCAGGATACCGCCACCACCTTCCGCCACGAACTGCCGGCACAATTGCGATGGTCGGACGTTGACCAGTTCGGACACGTCAACAACAATGTCTACTTCGCTCTCTACGACATGTGCAAGACCCGCTACTTCCTGGACGTGGCAGGCGAGGACATCTTCCAGCGCATGGCCATAGTGGTGGCAAACATCAACGCCAACTTCTTGGCACCCATTTACTATCCCGACGAGATAGTCATACAGACCGCCATGGAGAAGATCGGGCGCAAGAGTTTCACCCTCCTTCAGCGTGCCGTAAATGCGCGCACCCGTGAAGTGAAGTGCGAATGCCACACTATCATGGTGTGCTGCGACCGCCAGCAGGGCCGTGCCATGCTCATGCCCGAGGATGTACGCCAGAAGATAGAGGAGTACGAGGGGAGAGGGTTTTGAGGAGAAAGGAAAGTTGGAAGCAGAGGACTCTGTCAAATCGCAAATAAGTGTCAATCATTTATTTTGCCACAAATTTCTATATTCAAATAAATCTCCTTATATTTGTATCATAAAACAAGTTATATAAATACAACTATGAACAAGGAACTTGCAATGAATCCCAACAAACTGGTGGCCTTCCTGGGCAAACCGTGTAAGGAATTCACAAAGGCGGACATCGTCCGCTTCATCGAGGAGAATGAAATCCGCATGGTGAACTTCATGTATCCTGCCGGCGACGGCAGGTTGAAGACACTGAACTTCGTGATAAACAACCTGGCATATCTGGATGCCATACTGACATGCGGCGAACGTGTGGACGGCAGCAGCCTGTTCCCCTTCATCGAGGCAGGCAGCAGCGACCTCTATGTCCTGCCACGTTTCAGCACGGCCTTCCTGGATCCCTTTGCCGAGATACCTACCCTGTCCATGCTTTGCTCCTATTTCAACAAGGACGGAGAACCTCTGGAAAGTTCACCCGAGAACACTCTGCGCAAGGCATGCCGCGCCTTCAACGAAGTGACCGGGATGGAGTTCCAGGCTATGGGCGAGTTGGAGTACTACGTTATTGCTCCGGACACGGAAATGTTCCCTGCCACCGACCAGAAGGGTTATCACGAGTCGGCCCCCTATGCCAAGTTCAATGAGTTCCGTACCCAGTGCATGGCATACATCGCACAGGCAGGCGGACAGATAAAGTACGGACACTCCGAGGTGGGCAACTTTACCATCGACGGCATGATTTACGAACAGAACGAGATAGAGTTCCTGCCCGTACGTGCCGAGGATGCTGCCGACCAGTTGATGATTGCCAAGTGGATTATCCGCAACCTGGCATACGAACTGGGTTATGACATCACCTTCGCCCCCAAGATTACCGCTGGCAAGGCAGGTTCAGGTCTGCACATACACATGCGCATCGTCAAGGACGGTCAGAACCAGATGCTGGAGGGCGGCGTACTCTCCGCAACAGCCCGTCGTGCCATTGCCGGCATGATGGAGTTGGCACCTTCCATCACCGCCTTCGGCAATACCAACCCAACCTCATACTTCCGTCTGGTTCCCCATCAGGAGGCTCCCACCAATATTTGTTGGGGCGACCGCAACCGCTCCGTATTGGTGCGCGTGCCATTGGGTTGGGCGGCAAAGAGCGACATGTGCAAGATTGCCAACCCCTTGGAGAACGAGAGCAACTACGACACATCACAGAAGCAGACTGTGGAGATGCGTTCTCCGGACGGTTCTGCCGACATATACCAACTGATTGCCGGTCTTTGCGTGGCATGCCGTCATGGCTTTGAGATGGAGAACGCTCTGGAAACAGCAGAGAAGACCTATGTGAACGTGAACATCCATCAGAAGGAGAACGAGGACAAGTTGAAGGACCTGGCTCAGTTGCCCGACAGTTGCGAGGCAAGTGCCGATTGTCTGGAGAACCAGCGTGGCATCTTCGAGCAGCACAACGTCTTCAGCCCTGCCATGATAGACGGTATCATAAAGCGTCTGCGCTCATACGGCGACAAGACCTTGCGTGCCGACATCAACGGCAATCAGGAGGAGATGCTGAAACTGGTGGAGAAGTATTTCCATTGCGGATGAGGCGAACGGAAAACGGAGCCGACGCAGGAAGCGAGAGCAGAAGCATGGTAGGGACACGGCATGCCGTGTCCGATAACAATAGCAAAAGCGGACTCGGCATGCCGAGTCCCTACAACCCCGAGCGTGAGCAGATTCAAAGTTGCGAGTAAGCGAGTACAGAATAAGTCTACTTATTATGTCAAGCGTGAGCAACTAAGACGATAGTCAAGACGACATAGCCGGATTAAAACGGGGAACTGCGATTGAGCGAGAGCATTGTAGGGACACGGCATGCCGTGTCCGTTTTCCCCTAATAAAGTGGTGTATATCATGAAAAGACTACTTAACTACCTTATGGTTCTGGGTGTCTTCATCCTTGCAGGTTGTTCGGCATCCAAAGGCACTTCATCCGAAAACGATTGGGTGCGGGTGACTAACGGCAACCTCTGGCTTACGGCCGAGGGAGACACAGTGCAGGCACACGCACCGGGATTCCTGCGCCTTGGCGACACGTGGTACATGGTAGGAGAAGACCGCGGACGTGAATGGCGTCCCGATGTGAACCTGTACAGCAGCAAGGACCTCCAGCACTGGCACTTCGAGAAGAAGATAATAGAGAACGGTGTCACCAGCCCCGACCTCGGCAAAAGCCGTATGATAGAGCGTGCCAAACTGCTCTACAACAAGAAGACCAAGCGCTTTGTCGTATGGTGCCATTGGGAGTCGTCGAACTACGGAGCCTCCGAGGCGGCCTGTTTCTCCAGCGACAAGATAGACGGCACCTACCGTCTGGAATGGAGCGGACGCCCTCTGGGCATAAAAAGCAGGGACTGCAACGTGTTTGTGGATAGCGATGGCACGGCGTACTTCATCTCCACCACCGTGGAGAACCAGCACTTGGGACTTTTCCGCCTTTCGGACGACTATCTGTCCGTAGTGGAGCACACACGCCTGTTTGCCGGCCAGCGCCGCGAGGCACCTGCCATAGTCAAGTTGGGACAACGCTACTTCATGTTTTCCTCTGCCTGCACGGGATGGGCGCCCAACCAGTGCAAACTCTCGTGGAGCGACAACCTGAAGGAAGGGTGGAGCCAACTGGAGAACATAGGCGACAACAAGGCTTTCCGCACCCAACCGGCCGCCATACTGGAGGTAAAGGGAACAAAGGACACCACCTACCTCTACGTGGGTGACCGTTGGAAAGACCCCAATCTGGCACAATCCAAGACCATCATCTTCCCCGTCACCTTCACGGACACATCGTGCGACTTCCGCTATCGCGACAGTTTCGAAATAAACTTCAAGACCGGAGAGTGGAGAGAAGATACTAAAGCGAAGAAGTAAGGCAACAAAGCGCTTGCCTCCACTCCACGCATAACAAACTACTAACAAATAAAACACAACACAAACAAATGAAAACAAGATTCATGATCATCCTGGCCGCCATGGCCTTCGTGTTCACATCATGTGGCAACAACGCCGCCAACAATGCAGAGCAGGCACAGGAGGCACCCGCCGCCCTGGAGATTGATAACGTGCTGGCATCTGCCGACAGTCTGGTAAACACAGAGATTACTCTGGAGGGAGTATGCACCCACACCTGCAAGCATGGCGCAACCAAGATCTTCCTGATGGGAAGCGACGACACCAAGACCATCCGTGTGGACGCCGGCAGCCTTGGTTCTTTTGACCAGAAGTGTGTCAACAGCATCGTACGCGTAAAGGGTATCCTCAAGGAAGAGCGCATTGACGAAGCCTATCTCCAGCGCTGGGAGGCATCTGCTGCCGCCAATACCGAGGAACAGCATGGCGACGGCGAGGCCGGATGCAGCACAGAGAAGGCCGCACGTGGCGAGACCGCCAACAGCACAGAGGAGCGCATTGCCGACTTCCGCCAGAAGATAGCCGCACGCAAGGAGGCCACCGGCAAGGACTACCTTTCTTTCTATTTCGTAGAAGCACTGTCTTATGAAGTTGTCGAGTAGCAAACTCCGCATCTGGCTACGCACCATCCACCGCGACCTGTCGTTCTTCTTCTCCGGGATGATACTGATATATGCCATCTCGGGTCTGGTGATGAACCATAGGGACAGCATCAATCCGCACTACTCCGTCAGCCTCACCCACCATGTGGTGAAGGACCTGCCGGAGCAGGCCGACTTCAACAAGGATGCCGTTCTGCAACTGATGGAAACCGTGGGTGTGGAGGAGAACTACACCAAGCACTATTTCCCACGTCCCGGCCATCTGAAGGTCTTCCTAAAGGGCGGCTCTTCACTGGAGGCAGATATACAGACGGGAAAGGTTGCCTACGAATCCCTCACGCGCCGCCCGCTGATAAGCACAATGACCACATTGCACTACAATCCCGGACGCTGGTGGACATGGTTTGCCGATGCCTTTGTCGTGTCGCTTCTCATCATCACCCTCAGCGGCCTCTTCATGATAAAGGGTCCGAAAGGCATGTGGGGACGTGGCGGCATAGAGTTCGCACTGGGCATACTGCTACCCATAATACTGCTTCTGTTCGTAAAGTAGAGGTAGAGTGGTAGAGTTTCACAACCGATAGAGACACACATCCCCACACAAGGGTGTGCAAACGACATAACACAATCAGGCCCCGACTCATCATCGGGGCCTGATTGGTTTCGTAATGTTACTTCATGTTACTTAGCAGGAGCCCACTTGCAACGTACAGGAGAGACGATAGCGCCTTCTTCCTTCAACTGCTTCATAGCCTTGTCCACTTCCTTGCGGTCTATTCCGCTCAGTTCTGCTATCTTGCCTGCATTCAGTGGTGTACCTGCCTCCTTCATAACGGCAAGAACCTTGTCCTTTGTTTCCATAATCGTGTCTTTTATTTGTTAATAATATTCCTTGTTTAGTTCATCAGGCAGACACCCGAATTGTAACGATTGCAAATATACGACAATTAGGCATGCCGTACAACTAATTTAGTTTGCTTTCAAGTATTTTAAGGAATATTAGAGATTAGAGCAACACCTTTACAATGAGTTTACGTTGGGCGCCCTTGCCTACGAGGGGGGCATGTGTGTCCTCGGGATAGACTATGAGGAACTCACCAGGCTTGACCAGTGTCCATGTGGGACGCGAATAGGCATAGAGGGCAAAGTCATTCTCTTCGTCGAAGGGTGCCTCGCTCTCTCCCACTCCAGAGATATGCTCCACTCCGATGAGTTCGGCCTGAGTGAGAGGGACATGGATGTCGATGTACTTGCGATGGGCTTCCAGTTTGGCACCGGCAACGGGGATAAGTTCGGCGTCCACCACATTGATGAAAAGACGGTTGCCGTCCAGTTCTATACGGCCGGCAGGAACTTTGCTGAGATCGTTGGCCTTGATGTAGTCAAAGGCTTGCTTGAACAGCGGATGCAGGGCCTCGTAGCGGGCACTGTCCTGAAGATGTGATTGTATCATGGGGATTAAAAGGGGGACCCACCCTAACCCTCCCTATATGGAGGGGGACTGGGAAGGGTCTATGTAAAGAGGTTAAACATTAGTTGGGAAAGGGATAACTGAATTGTCGGAGTAATCGGAGTAATCAGAGTAATCGGAACCTTTTGACAATGTAGGGAGATGCGACCCTAATATTGTTAAAACGATTCGTTCAACGTTCAACGTTATTCGCCTGCGCTCATCAAGCTAAAGCAGTCATCGTTCAACCATTCCTCTTCCTCTCGTACATTTCTGCCGTGGCAGTGAAGAGGACATCGGCACTGGAGTTGAGGGCGGTCTCCAAAGAGTCCTGCACCACTCCGATGATAAAGCCTACGGCCACCACCTGCATGGCGATGTCATTACTTATGCCGAAGAGAGAGCAGGCCATGGGGATAAGCAACAGGGAGCCACCTGCGACACCAGATGCTCCGCATGCGCCCAACGTGGCAATGATACTGAGCACAAGGGCACTGGCTAACGATACCTCAAGACCAATGGTATGACATGTGGCAAGGGTCATTACGGTGATAGTGACGGCGGCACCGTTCATGTTGACGGTACTGCCCAGGGGGATGCTGACGGAATAGAAGTCCTCGTCCAAACCAAGGCGCTTGCACAGGGCCATATTCACAGGAATATTGGCGGCAGAAGAACGTGTGAAGAAGGCACTGACGGCACTCTCGCGCAGACACTGGAACACAAGAGGGTATGGATTGCGTCGAAGCATTACCGCCACGATGATGGGATTGAGCACCAAGGCTACCGTGAGCATGCATCCCACAAGGAGCAGAAGCAGGCGGCCATAGGTGGTGAAGATTTCCAGACCGCTTTCTGATACGGTGGTAAATACCAAACCCATAATACCAAAGGGTGCACATTGGATGACCCAACGGACAACCATGGATATGCACTCTGCCCACTCGTGCAGGATGTCCACGGTGCGGGGTGATGCAACCTTTTTCAGAGCAAGACCGATGATAATGGCCCAAAGCAGGATGCTCAGGTAGTTGGCTTCCGCAATAGCACGTAGAGGATTGCTCATCAGATTGGACGCTATGGTACCAAAGACATTGGACAGTTCCTGTGGTGCCTGATTCTCGGCAGCCGACATGCCAGACAGTATCATCTCTACAGGGAAGTAACGACTTGCCAACACTGCCAGTACTGCGGCAAACAAGGTGCTGAGCATGTAAAGTGCAACAACGTTGCGAAAACGTCCACCAAGTCCATTACCGGCCTTGGAAACAGACGACACCACAAGCACCGCCACAAGGACAGGGGCAATGGCCTTGAGTGCACCGACAAAGAGTACACCAAGAATACCGATAACCTGAGCCTGGGGCAGGAACAAAGCCAAAAGTGTGCCACATACTATACCAATTAGTATGCGCGACATAAGGTTCAGTCTCTGCCATGCAGAAAGCAAGGAAAGAATGAGATGTTTCATGGTAAAACGGCAAGCGCCCCCCCTTTGCCCAGTCCGCGTGTCGAACTGGGCAAGGGGTGGTCCTTATTCTACAAATCTATATTTCTGCTTGTCACGAGGCTTGGCATCGGGTGCCTCGTCGGCATAACCGAAACCTACACACAGGGAGAGTTCATACCCCTCGGAGAAGCCGAGTTTGTCCACCAGAGGCTTGCACAGGTCGTTGTCCGTGAGGAAACGTACAGGACTGCCCAGACAGATTGAGCCCACGCCCATACTCCATGCAGAGAGCATCATGTTCTCGGCCATAAGGCCACAATCGTAGGCAGAGAAGTCGTAGGACAGATCGCGTGCTATGAACACCATCACTGGTGCGCCACGGAAGCAGTCCTTGGCCATAGGTATCTGGGGATGTGCCTCGCCCATGGCCTTGCTCATTTCGGCAAGGATTTCGGGATTGTCCACCACGCGTATTTCCCACGACTGCTTGTTCTGTCCGTTGGGGGCATTGATACCGCAATCCAGTATCTGTGTCATCACTTCGCGAGGTACAACCTGGTCCTTGTACTTACGGATGCTGCGACGTGCCATGATGGTCTCCACCACCTGGTTCTTGTCCTCTTTTGTGTCTGCCATTTCCTTGTTATCTTGAGGGGTGCATGCCATGAGCATTGCCATGAGGGCGGCACCGAAAAGAATATTTATCTTCATCATTAATGTCTTTAAAAGGACGCTGCACGCAGCGTCCACTTTGTATTTGTTGTCATTCGGACACGGCCCGTGTCCCTACCATAGCTCACAGTTAAACGTTCAACGTTAATCATGCTTCTCCGCAATGCGCTCGAGCGACTGGTAAACCTGCATGAGACCACGGGGCACATGGAAGCATCCCTTCCACTTGCCACCCTTGAGGGTAAGCAGCACCTCGCCCTGACGGTTGAGATAGCCGAACCATTCGGGATGCTCGGGATCCATGAAGTGGCTCCACACATAGTCGTGTATGCGCTCGAACCATGCCAGACACTCGGCGTTGCCGGTCAGTTCGTAGCCCTTGATCATGGTAATGAGAGTCTCGATGTGCACCCACCACAACTTCTGGTCCCACTCCAACTGCTGGAGAGGACGTCCAAGGCGGTCCATGAAGTAGAAGATACCTCCATACTGCTTGTCCCAACCATACTCTGCCTCAGCCAGGGCTATCTTCACGGCCTTCTCTATAAGTGCCTGGTCGCCCAGACGCTTTCCGAGATCCATGATGAACCACATAGCCTCGATGGCATGACCGGGATTGAGCAGACGGCCGTCCATGCAATCCACAAGTTCGTTGTCAGTGCCAAGATGCTCGACAATAAGACCAAGTTCAGGACGGTAGAAGACGTCCATCACCTCGTGCACACAGGTCTCTATGGTCTTGTCCAGGAAGTCCTTGTCGAGCAGGGACTCAATCTCCAAAGCCACGTTGCACAGAATCATGGGCAGAGCAAAACTCTTCAGCGAGCGTGCGCCTGGAGCCGCCTTGGACCAACGGCCCTTGGGGTTGTCCACCTTGGAGAGGACTATGTCAAAGGTCTTCTTGGCTATGTCGGCATACTCCTGGTTGCCGGTAGCGATGGACAACTGGCCGAAGGCTATGACGGCAAAGGTATAGGAGAAGATGTTGTAGGGTTCCACCAGAGGATGTCCCTCGCGGTCAAGGGCAAAGTACCAGTTGAGGTTACCGTCGTGACCGTACTTCTTCAGGAACTCGGCACCCTGGATGGCGGCATCCAGCCATTCCTGACGCTTCTCTACCTTATTATATAATGTGGAAAGCATCCACACCTCGCGACCCTGAAGCCAGATGAACTTGTCTGTGTCGAACACTTCACCGTCACGTTCCAGACATGTGAAGTAACCACCGAACTCCTTGTCTATGCTCTTCTCCATCCAGAAGGGCATCACCCTGTCCAGGAGTTCTGACTTGTATTGCTGGGCAAGTTGTTTGAAATCTATCATATTCTTTATGTTTTGTGAATGTTAAGGGTGCCTATAGTCGCTGTCGTTCCCATAGGCACCATGAAATAATCTTATTTACTACTCTTCAGGTACGAACCGATGGAGAGCAGCCATGCCACGATTACGGAAACCACGATACCTGTGGCACCGAACAGGAAGAGGTTGGCATCTGTACATTCGCTCATCCAGAACACCACAGCCTCACCTGCCATGAAACCTATGAGTGCGGCATAACCCTTGACACGCTTCATGAAGACTGCCATGAAGAAGAGACCGCCCAAACCGCTGGTCAGCAGGCCCAAGGCGCTATTGAAGAAGTCGAGGAAAGACTGCACGTTCCATGTGGCCATGAATAGTGCCAGAACCAGACCTATCAAACCGCTCAGCATGGAACTCCATCGTGCCACGCCCAACAACTGATGGTCGGTGGTGCTGGGGCGGAAGCGCTTCCAGAAGTCTATGGAGAATGCCGTGGACACACTGTTGATATTGCTGGAGATGGTGCTCATGGTGGCCGCAAAGATGGCCGCAATGAGCATACCGGCAATACCGGCAGGCATCTGACTCATCATGAAGAAGGGGAAGATGGCATCGGACTGACCCATGGTTACGTCCAACTCGGTGGGGTGTGTCTTGTAGAACGTGTACAGACCTGTACCTATCATGTAGAAGGCAACAGAGACGAACACGCTCATAAGGCCGTTCACCAGAATGCCACGACCGGCTGATTTCTCGTCGGGGGTGGTCATGAAACGCTGGATCACCGTCTGGTCAGAGGTGTAGGAGATAAGGTTGTTGGCCAAACCTCCGATGATGATGACCCACCATGTGGCCTGCGACCATGAGTTGCTCCAATCGAAGAGGCGCAACTTGTCGTTCTCCAGTGCTATGTCTATGCATCCCATCACACCGCCTTCGGTGTTCACGGCCAGGTATATGACGGCAAAGATGGCACCGCCCACCAGAATAAGGCCCTGCACCACATCGCCCCAGATAACGGCTTCCACACCGCCCATGGTGCAATAGACTATGGTGATAAGTCCCATGAGCACGATGCACAGGTAGATGTCAATGCCCGTTACCGCAGTCAGGGCCAGCGAAGGCAGATAAAGCACCATGGCCATTCGCACTATCATGAACACGCAGAAGAGGAACGATGCCAGCAGGCGTGTGGCCAGATTGAAGCGTTGCTCCAATACCTCATAGGCACTGGTGACGTTCAGTTTGCGGAAATAGGGAAGATAGTACTTTATTACGGGGAAACTGATAAGCAGTATCATCCATAACATGGGATAGTACGTCCAGTCGGTAGTATATGCCTTGGCAGGGATAGTCATGTAGGTGATGGCCGAAAGCATGGTGGCATAGATGCTGATACCTGCCGCCCACCAGGGTATGCGTCCGCCTCCCTTGAAGAAATCGTCGGCACCCTTTTCCTTACGCATGAAATAGAAGCCCATGCCAAGCATGGCCAGAAGGTAGATGGCAAGCACCATCCAGTTGAGCCAGCCGAAGTTCTTCTCGTTGATGACATCCACATGGGTAACGTCAGCACTGCGCACACCGGGCATCAGTTCGCCACCGCTATAACTCCAGCCCTTGCCGCCCACTTCGGGAGTGAGGCATGCACCTGCCCTTGCCAGGAGACTGTCGCCGGGGAGCAGGCCCCAGGCATCGGTGATGGTGTGATAGGTGAGCACATCCTTGCGGAAACGATACCATTCGGGGGTGTGGCGCAGATAGAGACTGTCCTGACGCCCCTGTATGGCACTGAGGAAAATTTCATAGTCGACACCACCGAAGAATGCCACATGGCTGTATCCGATGGACGTACAGGTACTGCCCACTATGGCCTGACGACAGAGTTCGCGTCCGCCGTCCTGGGTATTGTCCACCCATACGGATGCCGGTGCAGTACGCTTCCACTGGGACGCGGAAGCATTACCCTTCTTCAGTTCGCTGACAGGCATGTACACGGCATCGGTGTGCACCGCCGGCGCCAATCCCAGGGAATCAATCTTCGGCTGATAGCCACCGAAGACAAACAGGCAATAGCCGGATGCGGTGTTCTGCACAGCCACACAGGGTTGCAGACGGCACTCGTCGGGCAAGGTGGCAGCCAATGTCCATTCCTTGGCATCGCCGGGATATTGCAGAGAGTACACCTCCTTGTTGGGCACGCCGAAACATTGTCCGCCTGCCACCCAGATGGTTCCGTCGTGATAGGTGGCCGCAAAGTTGTCAAGTGCCTTTGGCAGATATGGGATGGGGGAAATCTTGGCGTCTACGGCATTGTGGAAGACGCACTCGCTGAATGCCCCCATGGCATCCATACCTCCCATGTAGACGGCACCTCCGGGAACCTGCACACTGGCGCCATAGGCTCTGGGGTGATATACCTTCTGTCCGCCATCGGCACAGGGCACGTCGGGGAAGTTGCATCCGCCGGTAATCATCAGTTTGTCCATAATCCAACCTGCATAGTGGCCGGATACGGCTTGCTTCATGGGAATACCGGTGGGGGTGACGACAACACGGTTCTGTCCCATGCTGAGCAAGGGACAGAGCACTAATAACATTAACAGATATTTCTTCATCTTCACTCAGGGGCAGGGGGGCTTAGAACTTGTTGCAACGCTCAAAGAAACCTATTGCCTCCAGTTCGGCACGCATGGCATCCTCTTCCTCCTGTGTGAGGTTCTGGAAGGGGGTGCGGTTGGGACCGAGGTCGAGACCGATGAGTTTCATTATGCGCTTGCCACCCACGATGTTGCCACGGAAATGGCAGATGACGTTGATAACCTCCTGAGAGAAGTTCTGTAACTCGCGTGCCTTCTCCAGGTCGCCCAGCTTCCAGGCATCGATGATGCCCACGAGGTTGACACCGTTGTAGTTGGTGGTTCCGCCGATGCCGCCCTGTGCACCGCCCATGGCCAGCGAGGGCAGAATGGTCTCGTCCTGACCGTGAAGCATGTCGAACTTGCCACCGGCATACAGTCGGCACTGGTTGTATTCATATATGCTCTCGTAGGTGTACTTGATACCGGCAAAGTTGGGGATACGTCCGTCCACGGCCTCCAGCAACTTCACCATGGGCAGGAATGCACCGTTGAAGGCTGGGATGTGGTAGTAGTAGAAGGGCAGGTCGGGAGCGCCTGCGGCTATCTCCTCGCAGTATTTTACCAGTTCCTCTATGCGTCCGATCTTGGGGAATGGAGGTGCCATGGCACCAATGCCCCATGCACCTATCTTCTGGGCATGCTCGGCAAGCATGCGAGAGTTGCGCACGCAACATGAGCCTACATGAACGATTACCTTGAATTCACATGGCAATGCCTTGGCAGCCTCTACCCAAGCCTCGGCCAGGCGCATGCGCTCGTCCTCGGTGAGCATGTAGCCCTCGCCGCTGCTACCGTTGATGAATACGCCCTGCATACCGTTCTTCTGCAACATGGCGGCATATGCGGGAATGGGTTCCAGGTTCACGTCTCCGTTGGCGTAGAACGGAGTGAATGGGGCATCGATAAGTCCGATTATCTTTTCCATAATATCTGATGTTTTATGTTGTTTGGTTCTATTAGAGGAAACCCTAAGATGACCTAGGGCGTCCTAGGATTTCCTAGGGTTTCCTAAGGTTATCCTATAACTCTATGCTGTAGGTCTCTCCCACCTTGGTCTTCTTGATGACGATGGTGTTCTGGTCCTTCTTCTGGATCTTCACCTTCTTGCCGGCAGAGTTGCGTACAGTCTTGCCTGCTATGCCGGGATACTTGATATAGAGGGGCTGGCCGGCATGGCTCTCCACCTTCACCTTGGTGAGGTTGCCGTCCTTCCAATCCTGGTCAACGGTAAAGTTGCCCACGGCCTTCAAACCGTGTACATGTCCCTCAGCCTTCCATGTGGAGGGCATGGCAGGCAGCAGTTGCAGGGTGTCGGTGTGGCTCTGCAGGAGCATCTCGGCTATACCGGCGCAACAACCGAAGTTACCGTCAATCTGGAAGGGAGCATGTGCGTCGTAGAGGTTGTAGTACACACCGCCTGCATACTGGTTCAGACCATAGTCGGTGGAATGGCGCAGGGCATTCTTCAGGATGAGGTGGGCATGGTCGCCGTCCAATGCACGTGCCCAAAGGTTCACCTTCCAACCCATGCTCCAACCGGTAGCGGCATCGCCACGCAACTTCAATGAGTTGACGGCAGGCTGGAAGTAGGGACTTGTAGGTGCTATCTGTGTTAGGGGATAGAGTGCCATCAGGTGGCTCATGTGACGGTGGTCGGGATCATCGCTCACGTGGTAGGGGCTGTATTTCCATTCGCGCAGGATGATGTCGCCCTTGTTTATGCCGTTGCGACCGTCCACCCAAGCGCGGTGCTTGTCGGTGCGTGCATCATATACCTCGGTGTGCAGGCCCTTGTCGGTCTTGGCAAGATAGTCCTTCAACTTGGCCACATCCTCCTTGGTGAGGCCTGTCACCTTGCTGCCCAGGATATTCTGTGCCTCGTCCACGCTCATCAGCAGATAGTGTATCAACTGCTGTGCATGTGCGGTACCGTCCTCCTTGGGATGCGAGTTCTGCTCTGCACTGTACTCGTCGGGAGCCTCGTATGTTCCGTCCTGAGCCACCTTCATACGCTCGAACCAGAACTGGGCACAAGACCACATGGCAGGGAAAGCCTTGGCAAGGAAAGCCTTGTCCAGAGTGTAGCGGTAGTGCTGCCAGAGGTGTGAGCAGTACCAGGCATTGGCAACGAAATAGTTGGTGCCCCAGATGCTCATGCCGCCGAACAGGCTGCTCTCTGTGAAGACGGTCCAGCCGTTCTCCACGCCGGCATACTTCCGGGCTGCCTTCTGCCAGTTCTCGTCACCTGCATTCTGGATGATGTAGTCCAGCAGGGGCAGGTGCAGTTCGCTCAGGTTGGTAGGCTCGGTGGGCCAGTAGTTCATCTGTATGTTGATGTTGGTGTGCACGTCGGAGTTCCAGGGGGCATTGCTCATATTGTTCCAGATGCCCTGCAGGTTGTTGGGAGCCAGAAGTTCGCGGTTGCTGGAGATAGCCAGATAGCGGCCGTAGTAGAAATACAACTGCTCCAGGAAACGTGCCTCGGGATTGTTGAGGTCCTTCAGCGTGCTGTAGTGGTCGATGAGTTCGTTGGTGGGACGGTTGCTCTTGGCATTCAGGTCCAGAGACACACGGCCTGTGTAGGACAGGAAATTGGCAACGTGGTCCTTCTGTATGTTGGGGAAACCCTTCTTGCAGGCGGCATCCACACGCGCCATCATCTCTTTGCCCAGGTCGTCAATGGAAACACCTGTGGTACGGCTCTTGGCATTGGGGGCAAAGTCTGTGCCGGCAGCCATGTACGTCACCACCTCACTGGCACCGACAACCTCTATGCCGTTCTTTCTGGCCAACACATGTCCTCCGCCTATGGGCACGACACGCATAGTAGCCTGATAGGCCACAGTCTCCAACTGACCGTGGAAGTTGGCATAGGGCAGGCTGCCTGCATCGGTGGCATAAACCACGGGGCTGGCATTGATGTCCTTGCCGGGAGCGAAGGAGAAGAGCAAGTGCAACTTCTTCTTGCCGGAAGCCTGATAGCGTGCCACCATCACCTTGTCGGGATTGCTGACGAAATATGTGCGGTCGTAGGCTGTCATGTATTCCGCGCTGGTGCAATGCACACGGCCGATGCCTTCCTGCAGATCCAGGCTGCGGACATAGTCCTTCACCTCGCCGTCCTTGCCGGGCAGGAATACTCCGCTGAGGTCCTCCACAAAGATGCTGCCGAAGTTCTTGTACTGGCCATAGCCTCCGCCAAAACCCTGCATGTCGCTGGGCTTACCCGTCCAGAGGGTCTTCTCGTTGAACTGGATTTCATCCTTGTTCAGGCCTCCGAACAGGCTACCGCCCAACTGGCCGTTACCGATGGGCAGAGAATACTCCATCCATACGTTCTTCACACCGGTAGCCGTAGAGGGCACGTCGTACCAAAGGGTCATTGGGTTTCTGGGGGTAAAATCCTCGGCACTTGCCGAAAGTCCCGCAATCAAAGCCATGCCCACGGCACATGCTCTGAGACCTTTCTTCATAGAAAATCTTTTCATTTTAGGGTATAAGTTAGTTTGGTTATTATTGTTCCAGATATAAGGGAGGTGCAGAAAGCACAAAACCACGCGTAAAGATATAAAAATATGTTCTCCCCGACAATGTCATACATAAAAAGCACTCCTTTCGTTGCAAAAAAATGGCCGAAAGCTTTGTTAATTCCCACTTTTATCATACCTTTGCACCCGATTTCGCTGCTTTAGCTCAGTGGTAGAGCGCATCCTTGGTAAGGATGAGGTCCCGAGTTCAACTCTCGGAAGCAGCTCAGAAACGAAAGCGGAGATACCTTGTCATTAGGGTATCTCCGCTATGTATTTAACGTGAGTTCGACGAATTTAAAATAGAGTAAGCTGTGTATCCAGTGTTCTTTGTACATTGATACACGGCTTTTTCGGAAACATACAATATGCAGCAATAGCTCCCAAAATGTTTACGATAAAATTGTCAAAGCATCTGT
>JAZNYM010000048.1:0-53036 GCA_045594385.1 Bacteroidaceae bacterium | reverse complement strand
GGAATCTCTGTCTATGGATCGTATCGAGGGGTTGCTGTTGGGGGCCTGCCGCAGCAATCTGGACGGCTGGATGGCAGACAGCTATGCCATCGCCATGGCCCGGGCCTTTGCGGCCTATCCCGAGGAGTATGTGAGGGTGCTGGCGGGGGAGACGTTTTCCAACAGCGATCGTATTAGCGTCATTTCCCTCACCGGCTACGGCAGTGATGTGCCGGAGGGTTTTCACAAACAGACGATGGAGGCTATGGAGAGCCTCACAAACGATCCTTTGCGGCTGAGTGAGGCAGAGTGGGTCTGGGGCGAAGTGCTCCATGCGCGGCTGATAAAGGGAATGCCGTAAAGAATGCAAAAAAAGAGAGAGGACATCTGTCCTCTCTCTTTTGTGCGTTTTAGCGGCCCAGCAGGATGTTCAGGATCTTCTCATCCATGAATTTGCCTTCACAGATGCGCTCCTCAAAGTTCTCCATGCTGCACCAATCGTAGAAGGCGCGCTGGGAAACTTCACCGTAGTCACCATCGATGGGACCATGATAGTGACCCTTGGCAGCCAGACCAGTAGTAATCCATCTTGAAGGTGTATTCCTTTGCCTCCTTGCCGTTTATCAGTATGCGTCCGTCGTCGGTAACCTGCAGGTCGTTGCCCTCGTAAATGCGTATGGGGCGCTCGTAGACGGGCAGGTTCTCCATGGTAAGTTGTATGGTCTCGCCCTTGGCAGGAATCCAGATGGGACCATAGTTGTCGCACGTCCAGCCAGTATGTCCGTTCAGGGGGTACAGGAAACCGGTCTCCTCCTGCTTGTGATACTTGATGCTCTCCACAAGGTCGGGGCGTGCCTCCAGTGCAGCCTTGGCCTTGGCGGTGAGGGGCATGTTGCCAAAGTTCCTTAGCGAACTGAGGTCTTCCTGGGATATGCCAAGTTCCCTTATCAAAGACTCGGGCAACTGCTGTTTCAGCACCACGTCGTAGTTGTACTGGACATCATCGGGTTCCTTGTTTGCCACCCCGTCCAGGTAGATTATATGGTCGCGTATCTCCAAGGTCTGACCGGGGAGGCCCACGCAACGCTTCACGTAGTTTTCCCTGCGGTCAACGGGGCGCCACTGCACCTTGCCGAACTGTGCAGGCACGGACTTGATGTAATCGCTGCCCACCTGTATGGCATAGTTGTAGAAACGGTACTGATCCAAGGCCGGCATGCTGTCCAGATTGGCAGGCACGTCCATGTTGTGCATGTACAGTTCCTTGCACATGCGGTAGTAGTCGGTATTCTGCCAGTTGTAGGCTATGGTGTCACCGGCAGGATAGTTGAAGACAACGATGTCGTTCAGCGTCACCTTCTTGGGAGTGACGCGCTTGTAGTCCCACTGCACGCTCTCTATGTAACTCTTGCCCAGCCCCATGGGCAGGGTGTGCTGGCACAGGGGGGCGTGAAGCGGTGTCTGGGGCACACGGGGGCCATAGGACATCTTGCTGACAAACAAATAGTCGCCCACCAGCAGGCTCTTCTCCAACGAACTGGATGGTATGGTGTAGTTCTGGAAGAAATAGATGTTGACAAAGTAGACAGCCACCAGAGCAAACACGATGGCATCCACCCACGACATGACGGTGCGCAGGATGGGGTCCTCCAGGTCCTTCCACCATCCCCAGTTGATTTTCTTCGTCACATAAGCGTCAAAGATGAAAGGCAGAACGATGACGCCCCACCAGGACTGTATCCACACAAGGAAAGCAACGTACAGGCCACATGCCACAAGGCCCTTTGCCCAATCTGTCTTTGTTGGTTTGTATTTCTTCATGACTATGGTATACTTAGAACTTGAACAGGTCAGACATGGTCAGCAGGCCCTCGTGGGCAGCCGTGTACTCTGCCGCCAGCACGGCGCCAAGGGCAAAGCCCTTTCTGGAATGGGCATCGTGGGTGATGGTTATACAGTCCGCCTCGCTCTCCCATGTTATGCTGTGTATACCGGGAACCTCGTCACGGCGGATGCTGTCTATGCGCAACTTGTCCTGAGGAACCTCGGTTGTACCCTCCTTGCTTCCGTCGGGATTGGTAAGCATGCCGAACTCCCAGCCGTTGAGGCGCTCCACCTCGGCCACAAGTTCCTCGCCAAGGGTGATGCCCGTGCCCGACGGGTGGTCAAGTTTGTGTATGTGATGCACCTCCTCAAGCACGGGAGTGTATGAGTCAAAACCGTTCATGATGCGGGCAAGATAGCGGTTCACGGCACGGAATATGGTCACGCCAAGGCTGAAGTTGGAACTCCAGAACAGGGTCTTGCCCTGCTCCGTGCACATCCTCTTCACCTCCTCGCCATGCTGGGGAATCCATCCCGTACTGCCGCTCACCACCTTCACGCCGTGCCTGAAGGCCTTCATGTAGTTGTCGTAAGCAGTATGCGGTGCAGTAAACTCTATGGCCACATCGGCACTCTTGAACGCATCGCTATCAAAATCCTGCTGGTTGTCAATGTCGATAATGCACACTATCTCGTGTCCGCGACCCAAGGCTATCTCCTCTATCATACGGCCCATCTTGCCGTATCCTATCAATGCTATTTTCATGTCTGCAATGTCTTCTTTATTGGACAAAATTACGATTAAGCGAGGGAAATACAAAATAAAAACGATTTTATTTTCATTTCCGAACGAAAGTATTTTAGAAACGATGTTTCAAAGGTACGAATAAGTGAGGGAAATACAAAAGAATTTAACCTTTATTGTGAATTACAGCAGCATGAGGACCGCATTCAACATCAAAGTTGGCATTCTGTGAACGATTTGTCAAATTTATTAGTATCTTTGCCGACAAAATGACACTGCACGCATGGAGAAACTTCTCCACTATGTATGGATGCACAAACTTCTGCCGTCAAGAACACTGAAGACTACCGACGGCACCGAAGTGGAGGTTATGGACCCTGGACAGCACAACGGCAACCAAGGTCCAGACTTTCTCAATGCCCGCATCAAGGCAGACGGAATCGTGTGGGCAGGCAATGTGGAGATACACACATGCTCCAGCGACTGGAACAGGCACAAGCATCATACAGACCCCGTCTACAACACGACCATCCTGCACGTTGTGGAACATGCAGATGCTGAAATACGGACACAAAGCGGACAGACGGTGCCGCAGGTAACAATAGCCATACCGCAGGAGGTGAAGGACAACTATGAAGAACTGCTCCGCACCACCGACTATCCGCGTTGCCATAAGTTTGTGCGCGGAATAGAGCCATTAAAGGCACACGCCTGGTTTGATGCCTTGCTGGCAGAAAGGATGGAGACACGCGCCAAGAGAATACTGGACATCCTGAAGGAATGTCGTGGAGACTGGGAGCAGACCACCTTCATAACCCTGGCTCGCAACTTCGGCTTCGGGCTGAATGGCGACATCTTCGAGATGTGGGCAAAGCGTGTTCCGCTTTCGGCGGCAGGAAAGCACCGCGACAACCTGTTTCAGGTGGAATGCATGTTTCTGGGGCTTGCCGGACTGATAGACAAGGTGACGGACGAGGACCTGAGGAACAGGATGCATGCGGAATACCGTTTCCTGAGCCACAAGTTCACACTGCCCGAACCTATGGAACCCTCCCACTGGCACTATCTGCGCACCAGGCCCCAGAACTTCCCCGACGTGCGCATCAGGCAGATGGCAAGGCTTTTCCACGAGGGGCACTGCACACTGGGCAGCATACTGGATGCCACTTCGATAAAAGAGATGGACGAGAGGCTGGCCGTGGCAGGCATCAGCAAGGGAAGCCGCACGCTCATAATCATAAACACGGTGGCAAACCTGCTCTATGCCTACGACCTGCACCACGGGACCTACGGTTACCGCACACGGGCCGTGGAAATGCTGGAGCAACTGCCCGGCGAGAAGAACTACATAATGAGACAATGGCAGGCCTGCGGAATGGATGTGGGCACGGCCTACGACAGCCAGGCTCTGATACAACTGAAAAAAGAATACTGCGACCACGCCAAATGTCTGGAATGCCGTTTCGGCTTCGAGTACATTTCACACCTGATGAAGCAGAATGGATAAGGAGACACTGTACATGATGGCCCTGACGAGAGTTCCTAAGTTGAACTACTCGCAGCAAAGGATGCTGGTGGAGACACTGGGCAGCGCCACGGCCGTGTACGAGAACAGGCGCGACATCATGGATGCCGTTCCCGATGCCACCGCGGCGCTGAAGGAGAACCTTGCCTACATGGACTCCTGCCTGCCACGTTGCGAGGAGGAGATGGAATGGGCAGAAAAGGTGAAGGTGGAGTGCATCGGCTTTCAGGACAGGCGCTACCCCGTGCGCATGAAGGAGTGCGACGATGCTCCCATGATGCTGTACTACCGCGGCACGGCCGACCTGAACAAGAAGCGCATCGTCAGCATGGTGGGCACGCGCAAGATTACCGACTACGGACGGCAGATGTGCGAGGTGTTCATCAGGGAACTGGCCGACCTCTGTCCGGACATACTCATAATGAGCGGCCTGGCCTACGGAGTGGACATACAGTGCCACCGGCAGGCCCTGCAGAACGGGATGGAGACCATCGGCGTGCTGGCACACGGTCTGGACCAGATATACCCCACCCTGCACCGCAATACCGCCAAGGAAATGCTGGAACACGGAGGGTTGCTGACGGAGTTCATGTCGCGGACCACCATAGAGAAGCGATACTTTGTGCAGCGCAACCGCATAGTGGCCGGATGCTCGGATGCCACGATAGTGGTGGAGAGCGCCTCACGCGGTGGAAGCCTCATCACGGCAGAGATAGCACAGAGTTACGGCAAGGAGGTCTTTGCCTTCCCCGGCCGCATGACAGATGCCCAGTCGGACGGTTGCAACAGGATAATAGCCAACAACACGGCCGGACTGCTTATCGGTGCCGAAGACTTCGTAAGAGCCATGGGATGGCAGGACGACAAGGCCAGGAAGAAACAACTGGCCGACGGCATACAGCAGGACCTGTTTCCCGAACTCTCCGACGAAGAGCAACTCGTTGTCAATGCCCTGCGCAACAAGGACCGCCTGCAACTGAACATCATCTCCGTCAGCACGGGAATACCGGCAGGCAAACTGAGCGGCCTGCTCTTCACCATGGAGATGAAGGGGATAGTGAGAATGATTCCTGGCGGTATGTACCGTCTTAACTGAATACTAACGACACAAACACACTACACAATATGAGCAAACAAAAGCGCTTCTTCCTGAGCGAAGAGGAGATACCCACACAGTGGTACAACATCCAGGCAGACATGCCCAACAAGCCCATGCCCATGCTGGACCCCAAGACCAAGAAACCCATGACACCCGAAGATATGTTCCCTCTCTTCTCCATGGAGGCAAGCCGCCAGGAGATGGACCAGGAGCATGCTTGGATAGACATACCCGAGGCCGTGCGCGAGCAGTACAAGTATTACCGCAGCACCCCCTTGGTACGTGCCTATGGTCTGGAAAAGGCCCTTGGCACACCTGCACACATATACTTCAAGAACGAGAGTGTAAGCCCCATAGGCAGTCACAAGTTGAACAGCGCCTTGGCACAGGCCTACTACTGCAAGCAGGAAGGCGTCACCAACATCACCACCGAAACGGGTGCAGGCCAGTGGGGATGCGCCCTTAGTTATGCCGCCAAGGTATTCGGTCTGGAGGCTGCGGTGTATCAGGTGAAAATCAGTTACGAACAGAAACCTTACCGCCGTGCCATAATGCAGAGTTATGGTGCACAGGTTACGCCCTCTCCCTCCATGTCCACACGTGCCGGCAAGGACGTGCTTACCGTAGACCCCAACAACAACGGTTCTCTGGGCACGGCAATATCCGAGGCCGTGGAACTGGCCATGACCACACCCAACTGCAAGTACGTGCTTGGTTCGGTCATGAACCACGTGTCCCTGCATCAGACAATCATAGGTCTGGAGGCGGAGAAGCAGATGCAGATGGCCGGAGAATACCCCGACATAGTGATAGGTTGCTTCGGTGGCGGTTCCAACTTTGCAGGTATCTCGTTCCCCTTCATGCGCCATGTCTTCAGCGGCGAGCACAAGACCCGCTTCATTGCCGCCGAACCTGCCAGTTGCCCCAAACTGACACGCGGACAGTTCCAGTACGACTTCGGAGACCTGAGCGGACTGACCCCCCTGATGCCCATGTACACACTGGGCCACAACTTCATGCCGGCCAACATACATGCAGGCGGTCTGCGCTACCATGGTGCAGGCGTGATAATATCCCAACTGCTGAAGGACGGCTACATGGAGGCCGTGGACCTGAAACAGTCCGAGACCTTCAAGGCCGGCCTGCTCTTTGCCAAGGAAGAGGGCATCATCCCTGCTCCAGAATCGTGCCACGCCATTGCCGCCGCCATTGCCGAGGCAGAAAAGTGCAAGGAGACCGGCGAGGAGAAGGTTATCCTGTTCAACCTCTCCGGCCACGGCCTCATCGACATGGCAGCATACACCCAGTACCTTGCCGGCAACCTGTTCGACTACGAAGTTTCAGACGAAGAGGTTACACGCAACGTCAAAGAGTTGGAACAGATTATCTGACCGTAGTAATTATCCCTATCAAAAGCAACGAGGTCGTCTGTATATGGCGGCCTCGTTGCTTTAACCCAAATCGGTCATTAGCGCTATGATGATAATTGCGTTTGTTTTTGAACAGATGTTTTGCCACTTTGAGGGCGCAATGGGGTTCCATTGTAACCGAGAAGCGACGAAACTGATGGCAAAAAGAAGGTTTCATTAGCGCATAAGAGTCTAATGACCAATTTGGATTTAATACCTATTGCATCTTTACCTTTTGCTGAAAGTCCGTTATCGTACCGACGATCTCATCCACATCGTCGGAAAGCGACAGAATAAGGTTCTTGTATATCCCCTTTTCCATCAAGTCTACTAGCAAGGGATAGAATGGTGTGGTCTTTGTCCAGAACTCGGTATCAAGGAACACCATCGGACTGGCAAAACCGAAGGTAAGATAGTGGTTCTGCACAGCCTCCTGGAACACTTCCTGTATGGTTCCGGCACGTCCCGGCGCATAGATTATGCCTCCGTATGCTATGGTAAGGAGGGTGTCTTCACGTATGCTGTTCTCAAAGAGTTTGGCAATATGTGTGGCAAAGGGTGATGTCCATTCATGCCCGTAGAGCCAGGTGGGAATACTTAGATTGACATACCGGGTCTGCGGATAGTCGCGTATGACGCCTAATGACACGGCAAGATAGTCCTGATCCTCCTGAACAGGTACAGCGGCAAGTCTGGAGAGCGCCTCACGGAACTCCCCTTCGCTGCGTCCTGCCATCCATGCGCCGAAACCGGTTGCCTCCATGGCACCGCTTCCGCCTCCCGACACCATCAGCGAACCCTTCTCCGTCAGCGCCTTGCTGATGCGCGCCACCTTCTCATAGGCAGCATCATCACGTCTCATGGCATTACCGCCCATTACCGCCACCACCTGGCATTTGTCATAGCGTGCAAGCAAACGTTTGGCGCTCTGCATGATACAGAAGTCATGCAGGTTGCGTGCAAGGGACTCCATTGGGTTGTCCGTCACCTTGCCCTGTGCCAGAAAGTGATTATAGACCTGCTGGTCGTAGCACCGGGAAAAGGTTTCTGGGCGAGAAATGTCAAGTCCCGCGTACAACGTTTCCGCCGTATATAATTCCAGCGGATCCACGGCAAAAGGAACAGAATGAAGATATTCCGCTATCCTTTCTCCATGATGCGAATTACTTACTATCATAGTGTTTTCTACCGGCGTATATATAAATATCAATTAAGGTATAATGGTCACTTGCTCCTTACCTCCACCTTTATGTTGAAAGCAGTTCCGTCGTCAAGTGCAACGGTAAGGGTGTGCACTCCCGCAGGCGTGCCGGGCTTTATACGCATATCATCGGACTTTCCAGCCTTGCACTCTATGCAGCCACCCGTCACCTTTACCTTCCCGAACCGGCCTAAAGTCTTGCTCATGTCCATATCTTCCCCCGCCTCGGCAGAGATCACGGTTTCAGGCACATTGTTCTCCAAATGGCGGTAAGCATAGAACGTGGCATCACCCATTCTTACGGGAAGGATATACTTCTCCAGCAGTTTCGCTGCCTGCTTCACCGTATTGCCCTTTGGCTTGGGGGTATAGGAGTAACCGCATTGCCCCTCGGTCAGGCGGACACTGCTCTTTTCCGTCTGCCCCACACTATGCTCCATACCATGTGCCCAGTTCCATTCGAAGAAACCGTAATCGGCAGGTTTGCAGCCGTTATCAAAGAAGTGTTGCCATCGGGGCAGGTAGAAATCTTTCAGCAAACCCTGCCACGAACGGTAGGAATAGTCATTGAGATTGGTATTGGGACTTGACCATGTGGTGATAAGGGTACGGGCATTGTTGAACTCGTACCAGTCGGCGGTTGCCGTGGTCGCACCCTCCACCTCTGCTGCGGCATCGCGTGCCTCCTGTGTCCATTTGCCCAGACGGAAGTTGAGGTTAGTGCCCTTGAAGGCATCCACATCCGCAATGAGGGCCAGGAAGGCATCGCGACGTGCCATGTAGGTGGCATCTGTGGCAAAGTCCTCGCCGGCAGCATCCTTGGCCGCCCTTATTCCGAGAAGCAGGTCGTAGGCATAGTCGGCCATAACGGCACTGCCGAATTCAACAAGGTCATAACGGTAGTTGCTTTCGCATACGGAACCTTTCTTCAGTTTCAATGCCTTGCTTTGGGCAAGCAGTTTATATACGGCATCTATCAGCATCTGGCGACGTGCCTTGGTATAGGTGCCGCCAGCATGATTCAGGGTCTTGCCCCAGGCGCTTGCAGGGCGTGCATCCAGATTCGGACGTGCGCCCCATACGTCTTCCACAGGTCCCTGTATGGCATCGGCACCATAGTTCAGCACACCCATGCGGAGCAGTTCCCATGCCTCCTCCACCTCCTCGTTCTGCGTGCCATAGCGTGCCATGGCATACTCCCTCACCCACTGCCTCACGTCGGGTTTCGTTCCCATCCATGGCAACTGGAACAACAGGTCGTAGGTCACCGGCGTCTGCTCGATTGCCTCAGGAGCCGCGCCAATTCCCTTAATGCTGCCATACTTGGCCTTATAAGAGAAGTAATTGTCTGCAAGATTGTTCAACCGTCCCATCAGACCCGATCGCCCGCCGAAATTGGGAATGGCACAGAACACGGCATCCTGTGGCGCATATCCATTGTAGTGGTCAAAGGCAGGACGGCCATCCGAGAACAGGTCCAGCACTATCAAGCGGCCGGCCGGCACGGCACTGATGGACTTCCTCTGGTTTCCGTCCCATTGCCATTGCTGGATTACCCATTGCGAACCAGGTTTGGTTGCCTCCATGGCATCGTAAATGGCTCTGTATGCTTCGGTGTACTTTCCGCTGGAAATTGCCCCGCCCTCATGGAACGGGTCCATGGAATAGTATTGGCTCTCGCCCATAACCTCCTTCAGGCATGCGTAATAGTCGGCCGCTATCTCCGCAAAGCCCTCATAAGTGGGGTCGATGATGCGCGGACGCTGGAAACCACCTGCCCATCTGCCACCGTTGGCATCTGTAGGAACCCCTGTCTTCCGGGTAAAGTTGACAGGCACCATGCCTGAGAATCCGGGCAGCACGGGGTGTATGCCCAATTCCCTCTGGCGGTCAAGTATGCTCTTGGCCAGTTTCTGCTGGCGCACATACCATGCATCGTCCTGAACGCCACCGGCACCCTCCCATGTACCTCCGTTCAGAGCACCGGGTGCAGTTCCGCCCCACCCTTCCAGGTTGTTCATGCCCCACCATGCGGTAAAGGCAGGGCCGGGGACGAAGGCCTTGGCCTCTTCGTCGGTATAATTGTACTTGCGCTTGCCGTTCTCCTCAAGGGTAAGGAACATGCGCCACACCTCCTCAAGCCCCACAATCTGCAAAGGCATGTTTATTCCATGCAGAGCCATCCAGTCTATTTCCCTTTGCCAACGGTCCCATGTCCACGAGGTCATGGAATAGCCGAAGGTGCAATAGTTCAGATAGTAGCGGTATTTTGCATCGCAACTGCGTGACTCGCCGTCTACCTTTATGCGGTCAATGGCCGGCAAGTCGGCATAGGGCTGGCCAGGTTTTCCCTCGTTGAGCGAATTCCAGGAGATGTTCACGTTGAGATAGTGGTTCAGGAACCAGCCCAAGCCCGTGGTCAGTGCACTGAGGCTGTTGCCTTTAATCACGACCTTGCCTCCCTCCTTGCCTATTGAGAAGGTTTCCTCACTTACGCCTCTCACGGGTTCCAAGTCAAAGATGAACTTCTCTGCCGTACCGGGACCGCCGATACGTTCTGCCAGAGCCACTACGGATGCAGGGTTGCGCTCTGCCTTCAAGGGCAGAAGGGCCGTAAACATCAATAACAGTGCGGAAAAGATATAACGTAACATATCCTGTTTTGTATTGTTTGGTTCTTTATATTGTGGCGGTTTGTTATCGCGCGGTGTACTTGGCATACTTTAATGCCGGCATACCCAAGCCCATTATGGCGAATGCCTTGTGACCTTTAGGGATGCCCAGTACCTTTGCCGCCCGTTTGCATCCCATCATGAACATGGCCGTCTGCACGAAACCCATGTAAATCTGGCTCACACCGAGGGACTCTGCCATAAGCGAGGCATTCTGGTACGCAAGATTACAGTCCTGCGAACCGAAGGAGTAGCCTTTGGGAGCGGAAAGTATGAGCAGGGCGGTACAGTTGCAGATGCATGGGCGCAACCCCTGCTTGAACTGCTCGTTCATGGCCATCAGGGCGGGAACCTCGTCGTAGAGTTTGCGCAGGAACGGTCGCATTACCAGTTTCACAGGAGGGAAGAGCATGAAACGTGCCAGGCGCATGAAGTAATTTATGGTTGCCGCTTCCACTTCCTGCAGTTCAATGTCTCGGGTAATGAGGTGGAGATGCACCTGCCGGCTGTTCTGTGCCGTGGGGGCATATCGCGCTGCTTCCAGAATCATGTCCAAAGACCTCTGCGGAATGGGAGTGGCGGTGATGGTGCGGTTACTGCGGCGTGAGCGTATCAGTTCCATCAGACTCTCTGCACTGGGCAGGATGTCCCTCTTGATTTCGTGTATTGACTCCGCAGGAAAGTCGGTGTGGGTATATGCCCCGGTGGGACAGACGTCCACACAATGTCCGCACCCTATGCACACTTCGGGGTGGCGAAGCAAGGGCTGTTCATCCTTTTCTATGACAGGGATGAAGGCAGGGCAAACCCTTTGGCATTTGCCGCATCGGATGCAGGTATCGTTGTTTATGCTTATCATGGGAAGGGATTTATTATAGACCTTCTAGTTTATCTAGGATGTCTAGATTGTCTAGATTGTCTAGAATTTCTAGGATATCTATAAAACTATTCGTTTGTACCTGGCTGTTCCTCGGGATTGTTCTTGTAGTACTCGTCCCATTGCCTTTGCACTTCCTGCCAGTCCACGGCATCGCCGCTTGCTACGGCCTCGGCCTGACGAAGGGCCTCGTCGCGCTGGCGCTTTTCGGCATGGCGTTGCTTCATTGCCTCGATGGTGGCATCGTCCAGAATCTGTATGCGGCCACGGCGTACACATTCGTCGAGGTCTTCGGGTCCGAAGGCCTTGCCCTGTATGTTGAAGTCGGCGATGTTGAACTCGAATGTCGTGCGCAATGTGTGGCGCACCATCTTCTGCTGGAAGCGCGTGCCTGCCATCTTTCGGCGCAGCAACTTGCCTATTATTTCTATCTCGCGTTGTGAGAATTTGTTTCTGCCCATTGAATGAATGATAATGTATATTATGCGTAGGCAAAGATAGCAATAAAATATGAAATCCCGTGCTACACGCCCGGAATTATCGACCATAAAGTCCCTAAGGACCTTAGAGACCTTAAAGACCTCTAAGGTACTCACGCTCGATAATACTCAAATAAATTTGGTATTACGCTCACTTAATCGTACTTTGAGGCTACGCCTCGAAGGTACTATCGCTCGGAAATGTTCAAATAAATTTGACATTTCGCTCACTTAATCGTACCTTTGCATCCGCTAAAGAAAAACGGACAATAAATAATAAGGTATGCGTAAACTATTAGTTACACTTACGGCTGTGATGTGCTCGCTCATGGCGAGGGCCGACGAGGGCATGTGGATGCTCTCCCACATCAACCCCAAGACGGCAGAGACGATGAAGTCTCTCGGCCTTACCCTCACTCCCGAGGAACTGTACAATCCCAACGGCCGCAGCCTGAAGGATGCTGTTATCAATCTGGGCGACTTCTGCTCCGGCGTTGTGGTGTCTCCCGAAGGCCTGTTCTTCACCAACCACCATTGCGGTTATGGCGCCATCCAGGCCCTGTCCACTCCCGAGGACGACATACTGAAGAACGGTTTCGTTGCCAAGAAGCGCGAACAAGAGCGTCCTGCCCATGGCCTTTATGTGCGTTTCATGCAAAAGGTGGAGGACTGCACCGAGCAGGTCAATGCCGAACTGGCACGCCTCTACAAGGAGAAGGCCCCGAAGATGGATTCTGCCCAGGTGGAGGCCTACTACACGGATAGCATCTGCATGGCTCTGGAGGACAAGTTGGACAGCCTGAACCCCGACATGGAGTGCCGTGTGGCATCGTACTATGGAGGCAATGCCTTCTATGCCAACTTCTACAAGGTTTACAACGACATACGCCTGGTGTTCACCGCCACGGAGACCCTGGGCAAGTTCGGTGGCGACACCGACAACTGGATGTGGCCCCGCCAGACATGCGACTTCTCCATGTTCCGCATCTATGCCAAGCCCGACGGTACTCCTGCCGAGTACAGCGAGGACAATGTGCCCCTGAAAACTCCCGGTTATGCTCCCGTTTCCATCAAGGGTTATGCCCCCGGCGACTATTGCATGACCATCGGTTATCCCGGCAGCACCGACCGCTACCTCTCTTCATGGGGCATCGTGGAGCGCACCGAGGCCACCAACCAGGCCGTCATTGATGTGCGTACCGCCAAGCAGAACGTGTGGAAGCACTGGATGGACGAGGACCGTGCCATTGCCATCAAGTACTCCAGCAAGTGGGCAAGCAGCAGCAACTACTGGAAGAACTCCATAGGCATGAACAAGGCCGTGAAGGACCTGGACATCGTGGGACAGAAGAAGAAGATAGAGCAGAACATACGCAACTGGTATGCCAAGGACGATGCACGCAAGGCACGCTACGGTTCCGTCCTGTCCGAACTGGAGAAGTCCTATACCCAGCGCAAGGAGAAGATGGCGCTGCTGACCTACTATAGCGAAGTGTTCTTCCGCGGCATAGAACTGCGCAACGTTGCCAGCCGCCTGTCACGTCTGCCCTTTGATGCCACCGCCGAGGATGCCGCCCTGTGCGTGGACAACCTGAAGGCTTTCTACAAGGACTACGAACCCCGCGTGGACGAGGAAACCATGGGTGTGCTCCTCCAGGACTACCGCACATGGTCCAAGGGTGAGTTCCTGCCCGACTTCTACCAACTGATAGACAGCCTCTATGGCGGCGACACCAAGGCCTATGCCAAGGATGTCTTTGCCAAGACCTGCCTGCTGGACACCACCTGCGTGGCAAAGGTGATGGCCGACAGCACCCTGCGCGAGACGGACATCGCCATGCAGTATGCCGATGACATCATCGACACATACTACGGTCTTCTGGCTTCCATCAGAAGCACCCTGCCTGTCATCGACCACAACGAGCGTCTGCTCACACAGGCCCTCATGGACATGGAGATGGACGAGGCCCACTATTCCGATGCCAACATGACCATGCGCCTGTCCTACGGCTTCATACAGGACTACACCGCCAACGGTACGCACTACAACTATTTCACCAACAGCCAGAGCCTTCTGGACAAGGCTGCCAAGCAGGAGGAGATAGAGGACTATGAACTGGAGGCCGACATAGTGAAACTGCTCAAGAAGGGCAAGTTCGGCAAGTATGCCGACAAGAAGACCAAGCAGATGCACCTCTGCTTCCTGAGCAACAACGACATCACCGGCGGCAACAGCGGTTCGCCCATGTTCGACGGCAACGGCCATGTCATCGGCCTTGCTTTCGACGGCAACTGGGAGGCCATGGCTGGTGACATCAGTTTCGACCCCACACTGCAGCGCTGCATTGGTGTGGACATCCGTTTCGTCCTGTGGGTAATAGACCGCTGGGGCGGAGGCAAGAACATCATCAAGGAACTGGGACTGTAAAGCAAGTCCCCTCACGATAAAAGCGCCGGGCCACTGAATGTCCGGCGCTTTTCCTATATGTGGCATAGCCAGTCCTCTTAATAGGAGGACAGCAGTCCTCATAGTAGGAGGACCGCAGTACTCTTAGTAAGAGGACTGGCGAAAAAACGGGATGCGATGCGGACTTTCTCGTAAAAAACAAGTATCTTTGCCCTAAGGAACAAACATAAAGGCACATGAAGATAGTTGTTTTGGATGCATATACCGCCAATCCCGGAGACCTATCGTGGGACCCCCTGTATGCCTTGGGGCAGGTGGAGGTCTACGACCGTACCGCCCCCGGGGATGTGGTGGCACGTGCCACGGGAGCCGATGCAGTGCTGGTGAACAAGGTGAAGATAACACGCGAGGTTATGGAGGCTCTGCCCCAATTGCGCTACGTGGGGGTACTGGCCACGGGATACAATGTGGTGGACATCCCGGCCGCACACGAGCGTGGCATCACCGTCACCAATGTGCCGGCCTACAGTACCATGTCGGTGGCACAGATGGTCTTCGCCCACCTGCTGAATATTACCAGTTCGGTGGCAGAGTACACCTCTGAGGTGAAAGCCGGCAAGTGGAGCCGTTGCGAGGATTTCTGCTTTTACAACGTACCGCTGACGGAACTGGACGGCCGCACAATGGGCATCGTGGGTCTTGGAAACACCGGCATGGCGGTGGCAAGGATAGCACAGGCCTTCGGCATGAAGGTGCTGGCCATGAGCGGAAAAACGGCAGAAACGCTCCAGGCCCTGGGAATATGCAAGGCCGCGTCATACGAGGAACTCTTCGCCCAGGCCGATGTCCTTTCCCTGCATTGTCCGTTGGCCGAGGACACCCTGCATCTGGTAAATGCCGGGCGTCTGGCACTGATGAAGCCTACGGCCATACTGATAAATACGGGCAGAGGACCGCTTGTTGACGAGCAGGCTCTGGCAGACGCACTCCTTGCCGGCAGAATACGTGCCGCAGGAGTGGATGTCCTCTCCGAAGAACCTCCACGGAACGACAGCCCTCTGATAGGCGCCCCCAACTGCCACATCACCCCGCACATAGCATGGGCAACGGCCGAAGCAAGGCAGCGCCTGTTGGCCACGGCCATAGAAAACGTGAAGGCCTTTGCCAATGGCAGGTCCCAAAACACAATCCTCCCCTAAAGACCTCAAAGACTCTAAAGACCCTAAAGACCCTTAAACCAACCCCAATGGAAAAGCACTACAAAGACATATTCCTGGATTTCGACGACACCCTGTACGACACGCACGGCAATGCCGACATAGCATTGGGCGAACTCTATGAAGACTTCGCCCTGCACCGCCATTTTGACAAGTTCGAGGACTTCCACATCCCTTACTGGGAAACCAACCTTGACCTGTGGAAGCAGTATGCTGCCGGCGAGATAACCCGCGATGTCCTTATCGTGGAGCGCTTCCGCCGCCCCCTGAGCAAAGGTCGCGGACTGGAGAATGTAAGCGTTGAGTTCTGCCTTGAGGTGAGCGACCGTTTTCTGGAACTCTGTGCCGTGAAACCCGGAGTGATTGACGGCGCACATGAGGTGATGGACTATCTCAAGTCCCGAGGTTACGGCCTGCACATGTGCAGCAACGGTTTCCACGAGGTACAGTACCGCAAGTTAAAAGCCTGTGGCATGAAGGACTATTTCGACACCATAGTGCTGTCCGAGGATGCCGGTGCCAACAAACCCTCGCCACTCTATTTCGACTATGCCTTCTGCATGACAGGTGCCAAACCCGAAACCACCCTGATGATAGGCGACAACTTCCAAACCGACATCCTTGGAGCAAAAGCCTCCGGCCTGGACGTCATGTGGTTCAATCCCAATCCCAGGGAGAACAAGGCAACGGAACCAGTTCATTACGAGATACACGACCTCAGGGAAATTCTCAATATCCTCTGATATTACATTCTTTAGAATATGGTTCCGAGTGTCCAGCATAGATAAAATGCGTCTATTGTGGGCACTCGGAACTGTTTTTATGCAATTATATTTCTAATCCTTTGGGACATATACCATAAAACACTAACTTTGGTGCGTAGTATGTGCAATAATGAACAAACTAAAAACAAATAGCATGAAAAAGACATTTCTACTTTCATTTCTGCTTGCCCTGCTGGGAACAGTCTCGGTATGGGCAGAAAACGTTGTTACCGGCAGTGGAGCACAAGGTACAATCAACATAGCCGATATCAACGACCAAAACCTAACATCCATTCCTGCCAATACAGGATGGACATTGGCTTTAGAGGTAGAGAACCCAGATGGAAATTCATTCAATCAACGGGGAACAAGCATTCTGGCTATTGGCAACAATGCTTTCCCTGAGAAGAATAATTATAAGGGGTTTCAGTTATATCTTCAGAGTTCTACCAACGGAGGCAAGTTGGACGCGGTATTCGACGGAGGTGACCATCTGATAGACAACGTAACATACACTGGCAATTTCAGTGCTGTCATCACGTACAATGGTAGCAAACGGTTACAGATTAAGACCACAAATGCTTCTGAAAAAGTGGCGATAAACGATTACACCCTCACAAATGCGCTGGGTGAGTTCTCGCAACTTGCATACGGATTGCCTACGGGTATCAATGTAAAGAACCTGCAGATTGCCCCACTGAGTAATAGCATAGACTATCCCACGGTTGGAAATGTATCAAACAATAAGTATACCTTTACTTCCGACAAAATACTGTATGCTGGTGATTGTAACAAAATTCGCTTCACACTGACAGAATCCGGTGCCTTCTATAAAGGCGGTGCCAAGCGCATGAGTTTTGATTCATTTGAACTATATGATGCAAATGGAGCCAAGGTGGCATTGGAAGCAGGTTTCTTTACCGGCAACAATGCAGGAAAGGAGTTCGGCAATATGCTTGATGGCAACAATGGTACTTATTGCGCTGGCACATGGGCAGATGGAACAGAGGATGACTATTTCGAAATAGCTCTGCCTGAAGAAATAGATCTTGGTGGCGCCTTCTCCTTCTCTTTCGTTACCGAGAACACCACTATGAATGCCAAGGACTTCCGTATTGAGGTCATGTACGAGAAGCGTGAAGCAGTTGACTACATTTTTGCAGTAAATGCACCAGAGGGAAAGGATTACACCGTATCATACGACGGAGAACCCGTAGAAGCAGGTGCGGTATTCAAGGAGGACGAATTTGACACAGAACTCTTCTCTGCCACGGAAATCCCCGGCTACACATGGAGCATCGTGGTAGACGAAGAGAAATGCGCCATCACCCTTGTCTATACCGAGGCGCCATCTGTAGAGAATCCTGCTGCTGTAGTTGCCCTTGTCAATCGTATTGGCGGTGCAGGCACAGACGACAAGTTCAAGTTCGTGCTTGATCCCTCCCTGAACTCCAAGCAGGAAGTCTTTGTAATCGGAGGCGAGGATGGCAAGATTCTCGTCAAGGGTTCTACCCTCAGCGCTATTACTACAGGTCTGGGCTGGTACCTGAATAACATTGCCAAGATAAACATCGCATGGAACTCGCTCAATGAGAAGACCGTTTCTGGCGAGGCGTATGCCGACCTTTCTAATATCCCTGTGCCGACAGCAGAGGAAATGCATGTCAGCGATGCAAAGTACCGCTACTACCTGAACACCTGTACCTTCGGTTACTCCATGACCTCATGGACCTGGACCCGCTGGCAGCAGGAGATTGACTGGATGGCTCTGCATGGTATCAACATGCCTCTCCAACTGGTTGGCCTTGAAGAAGTGTGGCGCAAGTTCCTGACCATGGAAGAAGGTGGCAAGCGCAAGTACGGTTATGATGACGAGTCAGCCAAGGCCTTCGTTGCAGGTCCTGCCTTTATTGCCTGGTGGGCAATGAACAACCTTGAGGGTTGGGGTGGCACAGGCTCCGGAACAAAGAGCGGTGGCACCTGGGCCGGTGCCGGCGGTGTGCAGGACGATGCCTGGTATGTGCGTCAGACAGAACTTGCAGGTAAGATAGTGGAGGCACAGCGTGCCCTCGGCATGCAACCCGTATTGCCCGGCTGGTCAGGTATGGTACCCACCAACTTTAAATCGAAGTCGGGCTATGCTACCCGTGGCAATGGCGGCAACTGGGCAGGCGACTTCGTGCGTCCGCTCCTGCTTAGTGTAAGCAATGACAACTATGCAGAGATTGCTGCCGACTATTATGCATGCTTGAAGGAGGTAATGGGCGAAAGCCAGTACTACTCTATGGACCCCTTCCACGAAGGTGGCGGTGCCGGCACTATGGAGGACTACGAAGCTCTCTATGCTGCTATGGAGACTGCTAAACCCGGTTCACAATGGGTAATTCAGCAATGGCAGTGGAGCGATACGCAGAAGTACTCTTTGACTGCTGTGCCTGCAGGGCGTCTCGTTGTTCTCGACCTATTCTCGGACGGTTCGCCCGCATTTGACAATTACAACGGCTATGCACCTCAGGATGCCGTATTCTGCGCTATCCCCAACTTTGGCGGCCGTTCAGGACTGATGGGACGCTTGCAGAATGTGACCGACAATTATTTCAAGTTCAAAGGAAAGTATGCCAGCATCAAGGGTATCGGTGCTGCTCCCGAGGCCATCGAGCAGACTCCTGTCACTTACGACCTTATCTTCCAACTGCCTTGGATGAATGGAGAGAAACCCGATGTGGCGGCGTGGGTGGACAACTATGCCGTTGCACGCTATGGCCAGGACAATGCCGTGGTGAAGGAGGCATGGAGCCTGCTCCGCCAAGGCCCGCTCAACTATGGTGCAGACGGCATTCAGGGGCCTGTGGAAGACGTATGGGCGGCTCGTCCTAATCTCGAAGCAAAAGCTGCAAGTTTTTGGGGTAAGACAATTAACCAAGCAGGCGGCACCTACACCAAGGCGCGCCGTCAGATGCTCATTGACGCAACATATAAACTGCTCAGCCAGCATGAGGCTCTCGGTATGGCAACCGGTTCTGTATATGAGAGCAACTACAACTATGACCTTATTGAATTCGGAGGTGGAGTGATGGCAGACTATGCCTATGACTTGCTTCTCGGTATCAAGGAGGCGAAGAATGCAGATAATACCGAACTCTATGAGGCTCGTCGCGATGCCTTCCTCCAGTTGATTCTGGATGTAGACAAATTTAAGGGCACTAACCTCAACTTCCGACTGGGCAAGTGGACCCAGGAGGCACGTGATGCTGCTGGGGAGGTAACAGGTGCTACTACTGCTACTCCTGACTGGTACGAATACAACAATGCCCGTACCATCGTATCTACATGGTCATCGCCAGGCACTAACCTGAACGATTATTCCTACCGTTCTTGGCAGGGACTCCTAAAAGACCTGTATTATCCCCGATGGAAGCACTACTTCGATAATAACTGCACAACGGCAGAGTATAAGTTCTTCGAATGGAACTGGGCACATGGTATGAAACATTCTGTCGGTCAGACAGCCATCAGCAACGAACCGCTTGCCAAGGGTGAGGCCGGTCATACAGACAGTTACACGCGTGAACCTGAAGGCAATACCGTAGAGAAGGCTAAGGAGATACTCGACAAGTATATCATCCCCGTGAACAACGGTGCCTACTATGCATACCGCTACTTGACTAATGATGTTACTGCCAAGGTAACCATTATTGCCAATGCAGGTACCACAATAGATCTAACCAAGTATTTCGGAGCGCTCACTGATGTGACGGTAACAGGCGACTTCATTGACGGCACTGCCACCGACCTTAGCAATGTTGCCGTCAAGAGCGATGCTACAGATGGTTCCCATGTAGGTACCATCACCTTGACCGATGGTACGGTGCTGACCTTTGCCGTGGTGCTGAATCCTGAGTACTATGGTGTATATAATATCAAATATAAGAATGGTGACAATGACGCTTCTGTCTTTGTAGGATACAATACAGACGAGGACAATAGCAAAAATGTGGGGTACAAGTTGATAGCCGAAGGAACTTACTCTGCCGATGCCCTTGCCGACAAGATGTTTACTATTGCACCCAACGGCACTGGCTACTCTATCTCTGCCCAGAGCAAATACTTGAAGCAACCCACGCTTGGCGGTTGGAACCACCTGATGTTCTCCGACAATGCAGATGAGGCCGGTGCATACCTTATCGAGGAGACTGGAACGGATACCGGCATTTTCAAGATGCGTTGCACAGGTAGCGGCATCAACTACGTCAATGACTATGACAAACTGGTCTTTGGCAACGACAAATCCGACAAGGAGAACCTTTCCACCTTTACCTTTAGCAAGGTTGAGTCTTACCCCTTTACCGTTACAGAAGCAGGTCTTGCTACTCTCTGCTTGCCGTTTAATGTAGTGTTGCCCGAGGGCATGACTGCTTACGACTTCGCCAATACCAACGTGAGGGAAGGTGAAGAAGGCGCATATACTTGCTCCATGCAACCTATTGCCATTTTTGGCAATACTCTGAAGGCGGGCACTCCTGTAATAGTAAAGGCTGAGGCCCGTGACTACACCCTCAGCATCACAATGTCTGACAATGGCGCAAAGACATCTTTGCCTGGCTCCTTGCTCCGTGGCAACTTCATGAAGCAAGAGTTGGTGCAAGGCACCGATGTGAAGAAGTTCATCCTGATGAATAAAGACCAGGGCCTGGGATTCTACCGCATGCAGGCCAGCGGTACCATCGGTGCCAACAAGTGCTGGATGGAGTGGACGACACCGGCCGGTCAGGCAGAGGCACGTTCCTTCGTGTTCTCATTCGATGAAGAAACAGGCATAAACGATGTGATTTCCAGTGGCCAGTCACAAGACAACGCATCACACCTTATATATAATATGGCAGGACAGCGCCTGAATGCCCCGCAAAAGGGACTAAACATCATCGGAAGCAAGAAGGTAATCATCAAATAACGTACGACTATGAAAAAGATATATTGCAAACCAACAACAGAGATAATAGAAATGGGATTAACAAGTCTACTTGCCCAATCTCTCAACATCAATAACAGCAATAGCGGTGGCAATGATGGAAAGGGCGGATACGATCCGGAAAACTCCCTCTCCCGCGAAAACAACCATGGAGGAAACATCTGGGACTCCCAGTGGTAAAAAAAGACAACCCTCATAATTACAACACGCCTTGCATCTGTATTTGCTCACAGTTGCAAGGCGTGCCTCTTTTATATTTCTTTAGTAAAAGTAGGGACGCAGCGCGCTGCGTCCGCTTTATGCAGCATGAATTTGCATGAAATTGTAACAGATTGGATTATTTCCATCTATTTTCCAACCCTGTATTAAAATATTTTGTATATATTTGCAAGGTCATTGCCATTGCTGAAAGCCCCAAAGGGGTGGAAGCGGGCAAGACACATGTACATAAAAGGCGTAACTGAACGCTTTGGTTTTGACGCGTTAGAACTTCGCAACTTCAAATGATTAGTCAAAAACAAAGCAACGGGAACGTCTCATGAGATGTTTATATACAGCCCTCATTGGCTATTTGCCCTTTCAGGTGATAGCCCTATGGGTGGATGTTATATACTCATCGGCGTGGGGCTTTCAGCGTTGCTCGTTTCGACTAATCGGGCAATGCGAAGGCCTTAACGCGTGGAACGAGCATCAGGACTGGCTCCACGCTTTTTTTGTATCCATGTCGTAATATCATAAACAGGTGAATGCGTCCTACGGAGCCATGGTACGACACGACATAATCGTTGTGTTATAGGTATATATGGTGATAGTAAAATGTTTTTGAACTTCTTAATATTAACTAATTAACAAATTTAAATTATGAAAAAGTCATTTATTTTAAAGAGTTTCTTTGCAGCATTCGTGTTGTTCGCATCTGCAACATTAGTATCTTGTGAAAAGGAGAATGATACTCCAGACCCCGAAACCCCAAAGCCTGCGGCAGTGTCATTGAAATACACCAACTATGAGACCGAAGACATGCTGGAGTACTGCAATATTGTCATGGAGTACACAGATGCAAATGGAACAAAGGTTGAGACTATTACAGCCACATCGTGGACTAAGGAATTTGTTACTTCGCTTCCTTGCTCTTATTCCTTTAAGAAAACCTATACTTTGAAGGCAGATAAGGATGTCGCATCTGTTGAGAAAATACAGTTTGGAAATCGCATGTATACATATAGTTGGGAGATACTTGATACTAATGGCAATAAAACAAATAAAGGCAACTTCGGTGGTAATTCATCTTCTATGACAACATCAGGCAGTAAAATTGCTGAACAGGTTCCTACTGGCAGATTAGATGCGGTGACTACATTTACATTTGATAAGGATGGCAATAAGCTAAACTAATGTCTATCCGGACTGTAGTTCAATAATACTTAGAGACAAAGGTTTCCCTGCCATGTGTGTTCATTGTAAATAACCCTTGGCAGGGAAATTGTGTTAACAATAATACGTTAGACTTAAATGAAACGACTAAATCTTATATTAGTTTTGGCATTATGGCTATATATGCCATTATGTGCTTTTGCTCAGGCGGATAGGAATACCATTTTTAAGGTAGCTTTTGGCGAAATGGAGTACACGCCCAAGCAGGAAAAGGTGTCAGTCGGTTCTGTTCTTGGAACTATAGGCCAGGCCCTGGCTCATGGTTCTGTAACTACGCATAAGGACAAGTATGCCCCTTCGGTACGGGCCAGTGTCTTGTCCGGTTTGGGTAAAGTAAGGAGATTTCATACCAGCGAAGGACCATTTATGGATGGAGAGATAGAGGAAGATACTCCTGCGTTCAGCGTGAGTGGAACAATAAACAGTATAAGCACAACGTCAAGCCTTTTTACTCCTACAGACAAAAACGTCAGGCCCTACAATGTATATAAGGCGCAAATAGAGGTTACTGTCCATGTGAAGGATGTGCACGACGGTCATATTGTAGACAGCCATACCTTTTATATTACCAATCACGATATGCAATGGGTAAAATCGGAGGACAATGCACTCAACGAGGCGCTGATACGCCTTTCATCAAAAGTTGCACGTCATTACAACATGCAATTCCCCTTGAATGCCTCCATCATAGAGGCTGGTGTGGCAAAGAAGGACAAGCAGAAAGAGGTGTACATTGATCTCGGTTCTGCCAATGCTGCATGTGTGGATATGCGTTTTGCTGTCTATTCTGTAAAGACAATTGCTGGCAGATCTGCAAAGAGAGAGTTGGGAGTAATCAAGGTTGTAGAGGTGATGGGCGACGACATCAGTCTTTGTAAGGTTAAGAGTGGCGGCAAGAACATAAAGGCAGCATTGGAGGAAGGCGAAACAGTGGTTGTCATGAGTTACGAGTAGAAAGAAGTAGTAGGGTAATGGCGGTGTTTTCTATATAGGTAGATAAATAAAAAGTTGAAATCATGAAAAGAATACTTTTATTGTGTATCTGTGCATATAGTATATTAAGTAACGCACAAACTCAAATTAAGTTTGAGAGTGATTTTTTTGCTGATTCAATAATAGCCAGTAATCCCAAACTTACTTTTGAGAGGTTAATACCTTATGCACCCAATCAGGAGATAGAGGAGCGCCATCGCAAGGCAGGCTTGCATTTATGGTATCTTGTTGAGGCCCCGTTGGAAGAGTTTGAGGGTAAAAAAGGTATTAAGCAGGTAAGGGCCACCGAAATAATAGAAATGCCAGAGGTTCCGACAATATCAGTGGAATCTCCCGTCATTACCGGTAAGAGCACGCGCTCTGTTTCAATGAATGACCCTCTCTACGAAAAGCAATGGCATTACTATGAATCCTGCCCTGGCAGTATCAGGGCGGATAAGGCATGGGAGATAGAGCAGGGCAGGCGCAATGTAGTGGTTGCCGTGATGGATGGGTGGATTGACCATACGCATCCTGACCTTGAGCCAAACATGTGGGTCAATGAGATGGAAGCCAATGGCTTGCCAGGTGTTGATGATGACGGCAATGGGTATGTTGATGATATTCATGGATTAAATCTTGGTTCTGGTGTTTTTGGTGACCACGGCACACATGTTGCAGGCACAATAGCAGCCGTAAACAATAACGGAATAGGCGTATGCGGTATTGCAGGAGGTAATGGAGTCGATACTGGTGTAAGGTTAATGAGTATTGGTTATGTTTTTGGTTTCCTGGGAAACAACGATTATGAGATAGCCAGAGGGTATGTGTATGCTGCAGACAATGGTGCGGTAATATCATCTAATAGCTGGGGAGACCCAAAGGAGACGTCTCCTGTTCTTCGAGAGGCTATCATGTACTTTATGGAGAATGCAGGACAATTTGTGCAAAGTCCGATGAAGGGAGGATTGGTCATTTTTGCGGCAGGAAATGATAACAAAGAAACTCCAGATTATCCTTTTGGCGATCCAGAACTGCCAAAGGACAATTTAATCGTTGTTGCTTCCGTTGCAAGTACAGGAATGCGTTCAACATTCTCTAACTATGGTAGTTGGATTGATGTATCTGCGCCAGGAGGAGAGCATGTCAATAAAGAAAGGGGTGTTTATAGTACTCTGACTAATAACGGGTATGGTTTTGCGAACGGAACTTCTATGGCTTGTCCACATGTTTCGGGTGTAGCAGCACTTGTTGTCTCGAAATATGCTTCGCCATCACTCACGCCTGTTGATGTTAAAAGGAGAATCCTTCGCTCTTCTGCGGAGGTTGATAGGTATCAGGCAGGTTATCCTTATAGGAATATGCTTGGGGCCGGCATCCTTGATGCTTATGCTGCACTTGGCGACAATTCTGGAAAGGAACTGGAGTGCCCATCTGATTTTACAGTTACTTCTGTTAACGACTCGTGTGCGTTTTTTTCGTGGAATGTGCCTGCTGACGGTAACGGAAATCAGGTGGCTTATTGTTCTGTCTATGCCGAGGATGCTACGGAACCGTTGTTTACGGTAAAAACTTCTGGTTCCACAGAATTTTCAGTAGTATCAAAGACAGAGAATTCAACATCATACACAATTGAGGCTATTGATGTCTTTGACAATCGCTCACAGCGCTCACAACCATCTTATATGGATGAGACGAATGAAGCACAGGTATATAACCCACAGAATACATCTAACATAACCGTTCATCGCCCATGTCTGGAATATAAGAACTCGTTACCAACTTGCATGGTGAACTTGCTTTGTAATAATGTTGAGACTGTCAGTATTGACGACCCCAACGGAATAGTCAGTCATAACTATGATAAGGACAAAGGTGAACTTCTCTTGACCTTTAATGTGCAACAATCTACACCCCTGGGAACATATCCTCTGACCATCGTTTATTCTGACCATAGTACTTCGGAAGATTCCAAGAAACTACAATTGTCATATACCGTTAATGAGGTGATTTCGACATTGGCGCCGATGCTAAGAGATGATAATAAAAAGCGCATATATACATCAGAACTTGAAGGATGTATAGAATTAAATCTTAGAGATTATATTTATGACCCAGCTGGGCTGGATTTCGTTATTCCTGATACTTGTTATGAAGATGCTTATTTTAGTTGTGAATGGATGAAGGTAGATATTAGGAATGACAGATTGAGGCTTGATTACAGATTCGAAGATGATACTTGGGATAATTACTTTAGCTTTTCATTTAAGGTCAGAAACTCTTATCATTACGAAAACGAACTGACTTTTACCGTAATTTACGAAGAACCAACAGGTATATCGGAAGAAAGAGCAGAAAAAGCAGAAGCGAAACAAATATACAATCTGAGCGGTCAGCGCTTCATAAAGAAGGTGGAAGAACTGCAGCCTGGTGTATATATAATCAATGGAGTGAAAAGAATTATTGGTGTTCGATAAGACTTTTTAGAAGAAAGAAAAAATAGGGTTGGTTCCATTTGGCGGAATCAACCCTTTATAGTAATATTATTTATTTATCGTTTACCTTTTGTTTGTAGGACAGTATTCTTTGCCTGATATTCTTGCGAAGGCACTCGCTATATACCCATGGTTCAATGCTGTGATAATCTCCCACATTCAAGATGTCAAGGATATTGGGCAGATAACTGCCGTCAAAGCCATCTAACACCAATACTTTATATTCGGTATTAAGGGTTACTGTGATTGTGTCATTAAGTATGGCAGGAGTTGAGTCAGTACGCCAATTGACAGGATTAATACACATTACATTTGGAGAACTGATAATAGGTTTTGTGTGCTTGACGTCAGAAACAGAATTATAACAAATAGTCACTCCTGTATCCATGGAATCTTTTGCCGCCACAATCCATGGAGCCGTAGAAATATCGTCTGGCGTTACTTTGTAGCCAAGTACATAGGCTGCTACCATGCGGTTTCTGACCTCAGATGGCATTATCTTCATTAACTCTACAACAGATTTTCCTCCTTGGCTGAATCCTGCCAATATAAAAGGACGTCCGTTATTGAAGTTCTCAATGAAATATTCAAAAGCATTCCGCACATCAGGAAAAGATACACTGCTATATCTGTATGATATTGTTTCTTCATTGAGTGTTGCCCATGTGTCAAGGGTAATGTGGCGATAAAAGGGGGAATAGAAATTATTGCCATCTGCCATATAGTCGGAAACCTTCTTCATCTCAATGCCCATATTATCGGTGTGTTCTTTATTATACACATCTGCATAGTGGCAAATATTGCCTTCTGGCGTAGTCCAATCATATTCCCATGTTGAAGGAATATAAAAAACATCTGCGCCATTTCCTATTGTATCGTTCAAGACATTGAACCACATTTTTTCAAGGCAATAGTCAGGAACCTCCGGTATATATTGAGAATTTCCTGATTTAAAATCATTACTGGTGCAAGCAAAGAAAAGGCTTGCGAGGGAAACAAACGAGACAAAAAGTGTTTTCTTCATTTCTGTTGTTTTTTTTACGAATTTAACCCCAATCGGTCATTAGCGATTAACAGTCTAATGGACGACCTGGGTTAAATAATGCGGGATTATCTCAGAAAGTGGAGATCCTCTCATAATTGAAGGTACCTCTCAGTTCTTCGTCTGAAATGTTCATTATTTTTTTGTTTTTCTCATTTAACATTCTTATAAGATCCAGATTTTTCTTATATATAGTTAAACTACTAGACAACTGGTATAGGGCCAATTTTACATCTGCCTCTTGTATGGTTCTCTGAATATCCTGTCTGAGGCTGGTGTCATCTGTCAGGACAGGCTCAACATTTGTTACATAGGAAACAAAAGCTTGATCCATGCAGGAAATGTATTTCTCTTTTTCTTTCTCTATCGCCGACATAAGATCAAAGCATATTCCGGTATACACTATAAAGTTCTTGTCTGATACATCCTGCCAAATCTCTATATTGCTATTGAAAATATTTTGGGTTGTACTATTATATGTCCAATCCTTAAGAACAAAAAGATTCTCATCGAAAAATTCCAATGTGCTATCGGCTATTTCTACGCTATCCTCTGATACATAATCCAATATAAAATCGTTTATTGAGTCTATCTCTCCCAATTCCTTCACAGTACTTTCAACAAGATTGCAATAGCTGTCGATATCATGAATAACCATCAAGGCTATATGTCGTTCGCGAGCTGCTTCTTGGCGTCCTTCTATCAAGTGTGATGTGCCAAAGGTCAATACAATACCAACAACTGTACCTATGGTACTGGCAAGGGTGTTGCTCCAAAAGTCTGATATGTGGAATTTCTTGGGACGGAATATGAACATAATTGAATTGTTTTTTGAGGTTGTAATAAATATAGTTACTTTTTCTTCTTGGGTTTACGACGTGCCCAGCCTTCTTCGTTGAAGTCGGGCATTTCGCCTTTTAGGGGAGAGGTGTCGGGGTGCAAGAACTTCATCCAATCGTCCTTGGTGTAATGATGTTGCTGAGCAGGGGATTTGGACGGTGAGCGGTGAGCGGATGAGGGATTTGACGCTGAGCGGTGAGCGGTGAGCGGATGAGTGAGTTTTCCGTTTTCCGTTTTGACTTCAGCCCCTTCGGGCGTCGACCTTCGGTTCCGTTTTCCGTTTACCTTGTTTCTGCTCTCGCTTGCTCGCAAAGTTCTCCTTTCTCCTTTCTCCTTTCTCCTTTCTCCTTTCGTCTTTCCCCTTTCGTCTTTATCGTTCTCGCTCTTGTCGGCAACGTCGCACACTACGCTGCGACCCTTTACTGTCACTCCGTGCTTCATGGACTTGATGACATCCTGAGCCTGCTCTGCCGCCACTTCCACAAAGGTAAAACTCTTCATCAGGTCTATCTTGCCCACTTCCACCTGCATGCCCTTCGTGGCACGGTTTATCAGGCCTATGACCTCCTTGGCATAGAATCCGTCTATCTTGCCCACGTTGAGGAACAGACGTGTGTAGCCTTCCTCGGCCTGACGCGGACCGCCCTTGCCATTGCGCTTGGTGCGCTCCTTGCCACTGCCTCCCTTGCCCTCCTGCACCTCCTCTATTTCCGGTGCATCGGCATAGTATGCCAGGAAGCGTCCGAACTCGCGGCTGACAATGCGCTTGATGAGTTCTTCCTTGTCGAGCCATTCCCAGCGGCGCACCACCTCGGGCAATACCTCGGCAATCTCCTCTTCCATCACGTCCACACGCTCAATGTCGTCAATGACACGGTAGAGTTGTTTCTGGCATATCTCCTTGCCAGAGGGCAGGGTGCCACGCTCGAACTGCTTCTGAATGGCCTTTTCTATGATACGTATCTTGCCTTTCTCGCGGACGTGAACTATGCTTATGCTCGTACCCTTCTTGCCGGCACGGCCTGTACGTCCGCTTCGGTGGGTATAGTTCTCGGTATCATCGGGCAGACCGTAGTTGATGACATGGGTCAGGTCGTTCACGTCCAAGCCGCGTGCCGCCACGTCCGTGGCCACAAGCAACTGTGTGCGGTGTTGGCGGAACTTCTGCATGGTCAGGTCGCGCTGTTGCTGGGAGAGGTCGCCATGCAGGGCATCGGCATTGTAGCCGTCCTGTATAAGTTTGTCGGCAATCTCCTGTGTCTCCATTCTGGTACGGCAGAAGACTATGCCGTAGATTCTGGGATAGTAGTCCACCACACGCTTCAGCGCCAGATATTTGTCTTGCGCGCGTACCATATAATATATATGGTTGACATGCTCCGCTCCCTCGTTGCGCGAACCCACCTGTATCTCCTTCGTGTCCTTGAGGTACTTTCGTGCTATGGACTCAATCTCCTTGCTCATGGTGGCGGAGAAGAGCAGTGTGCGGTGCTCCTCGGGTATGCCGCCGAGGATTTCGTTCAGATCTTCCTGGAAGCCCATTGTGAGCATTTCATCGGCCTCGTCCAGTACCACGTTTCTTATGGTGGAGAGGTCGGCTGCTCCGCGCTTCATCAGGTCTATGAGTCGTCCCGGTGTGGCCACGAGCACGTTTATGCCGCGCTTGAGGGCACGGATTTGTGCCTCTATGCTGGTACCTCCATACACGGGCAGTATGCGCACACCCTCGGAATGTTTGGAAAAGCCCTCCAGGTCGTCGGCTATCTGCAGGCACAACTCTCTGGTGGGTGCCAGAATCAGAGAAACGGGATGCTGTGGCATTCCCTCGGTAAGTTGCACTATGGGCAGACCGTATGCCGCCGTCTTGCCGGTACCTGTCTGTGCCAGTGCCACCATGTCGCCCTGCCATCCGCTTTCGTCCCCGTTGCCCAGAAGTACCGGTATCACCGCCTCCTGAATGGGCATGGGGTATTCATAACCTTGCTCGCCAATAGCTTGCAGTATCCTCTCGTTCAGTCCTAACTCTTCAAATGATTTCATTCCTGTAATGTCTTCTTCCTATACGTCCAGTGTGTAAACGTTGGATATCATCCTACCGTTACTCGTCAAGGCAGACTTCAAACAAGTTTAACTATTGTTTTCCTCCTTGTCGCTCGGCATAATTCAAGTAAACTTGATTCAGCGCTCACTCTTGCGTCGGTTGGTCTGCTCTGCTGACTTAACGTAAACGTTTGTTTCCTTCTGCTTGAAACCCATCTTGCGGTACAGTGCATTGGCTGCTATGCGGGAAGGCTTGGAGGTGAGCCCTACCTTGTAGGACTGTCCCGTACCGGTCAGATAGTCCAAAGCCGCCTGCACCAGTTTCCCTCCAAGGCCTGTGCCCTGACATTCGGGCAACACCACCACATCCTCTATTGTGGCATGTCTGCCTGTAGGGATGGTAAAGCAGCACACCGTGGTCATGCCCACGATGCGACCTTCCTCATTACGTGCCACAAACAGGTGTGAATCCTCCTTGGCGATGACCTCGTCGATAATCTCTCTATTGCCCTTGCACGAGGTAGAAAGCACTCCAATAAGGGTTTCTATCTGACGGAAATCCTCGTCCGAGCAGAATGTCATTATTGATATTTCCATAGGGTAAGTGGAATTTGTTACAATGTCTCCTGCGATGTATTGTCAGTGTTTGTTGCTGTTTGTATCATGTGTTCCTGTCTGCCACCAATGACATACCATGCCAGTATGCCTACGCACAGGACGGACAAAATTGCTATCATGCTCCATGCCATGCCATTGCCTCCGAAGGTGTCTACAAGGCTGTATTCCTTCACCTTGTCGCCAAGCAGCCAAACCTGCAGGCATGCCACGGAGTTGTTGAGAAAATGCAGCAGGAATGGCCATAGCAGACTTCCGCTGCGCCAGTACAATATGCCAAGCATGATGCCCATGGCTGCGGCAAAGAACACCTGGGCAGGGTTCATGTGCAGAAGGCCGAAAAGCACGGCGCTGACCACGATAGCCATAGGGGCGCTGCAGTTGCGTCTGAGCATGTGCCCCATGATGCCCCAGCGGAACATCACCTCCTCGCCCAACGGTGCACCTATGGCAATGGCCAGCATGCCCCATGGTTCGCGGCACAGACCTATCATCTGCTCCTCCATGATATTGGGCAGGGCAACAAGTTCGCTGAGCAGGTCCAAGGCTATGGTGCCAAGGATGCAGCCACCGATTGCCACCAGACTCCTCGTCCAACGTGTGGAGGACGGCACATAGGCACTATTGGCGTAAAGACTTCTGCGGAACAAGAACAGACATGAAACGGCCATAAGCACATTGCATGCAAAGGTGGCAATTCCCACCAACCGTGCATCAAAAAGGCGCTCTGAAACATTGTCCAACAAATTGCCACCACCGGTGAGCATCTGCACTACCAACACAATGACACCGCCCAATGCCTGGAACAACAGGAAAAGAAGCAAGGCCAACAGTGGGCGCTTGAGAATAACAAGAAATCTGCTCATTGTACGTTAATAATTAAGGTCCGTCGGGAAGAGTACGGGCACATCTTCCTTAGGGTAACGAGTACAAAAGTAACCATTTATCCATAAAAACGCAAAGATTTCTTGTACGGCTTTAAGGAATTGCTTACTTTTGTCTTCATAATGCAGACACAGGATACCATAACCAGCGCACAGAATCCCAGGATAAAGGCTCTGCTGCAACTTCAACAGAAATCGGCCTGCCGAAAAGAACAGGGTCTTTTCGTGGTGGAAGGCCGCCGCGAACTGATGCATTGCCTGTCCAAAGGATACCAGGCAGACACATTGTTCATCTGTACAGAAATACTGAAGGCTGAGCAGGAGTATGACAATCTTCTTGCCGTCATGCCTTCGTGCAAGTGCATATATGTATCTCCCAATGTGTATGACCGCATAGCATACCGTGGCGGTACTGAAGGCATAGTGGCCACTATAAGGATGAAACAGCATGGCTTGGACACCCTGCCAGCCACTTCCCAAGGCCATGCACCGCTCTACGTGGTGCTGGAAAGCGTGGAAAAGCCAGGCAACCTCGGTGCCATACTGCGCAGTGCCGATGCGGCCGGGGTGGATGCCGTGATAGTGTGCGACCCTCTCACCGACCTTTATAATCCCAACCTCATACGTTCATCCCTGGGTGGCATATTCTCCGTGCCTACTATTGCCTGTACCAGTCAAGAGTGTATTGAGCATTTCAAAGCACACGGCATACGCATACTCACGGCACAACTGCAGGATTCGTCGCTTTATTACGATACTGACATGACCCTGCCCACGGCCATAGTGATGGGAACGGAGGCTACGGGGCTTACCTACCAGTGGCGCCTGGCCGCCGACGCCCACATACGCATACCCATGCTGGGCATACTGGATTCGCTCAATGTGTCCGTGTCTGCCGCCATACTGATGTTCGAGGCGGTGCGACAGAGACAGAAATAGCCTATAAAGCAAGAGGGTCTGTCCTATAACGAACAGACTCTCTTGCTTGCAGTACCCAGAGCCGGGATCGAACCGGCACACCTTGCGGTATTGGTGTTTGAGACCAACGCGTCTACCTATTCCGCCATCTGGGCTTATTTGCGAGTGCAAAGGTATGGCATTTTTTCGGAAACTCCAAATAAATTGCAGGAAAATAGTGTAAGTACGCTTACATGTATGTAATTTTGCACTCCCCCGACTTGGTTGTCAAGGGGGAGTACACTATAATAGTTTACTTCTGCTCAACCTTTTCGTCCTTCTTCTTGGCAAGGTACTCGGGGAGAGCCATACCGGCCTGGTCAAAGAGGTCGTTCAGAGGAGGAACGGACTTCATGAGACCTGACAAGAAGTTGGCTGTGGAGGTCTGACCGTTTGCATTGCCGGCACCACCGTCCCAAACAGTAACCTTGTCGATATTGATACCCTTGATGGCATCCACCTGAGTCTTGACAAGTTCGGGCAATTTCTCCAGCAGGAGCAAGGTATATGCTTTGGTGGCATCGCCTCCGGCAGCCTTGATCATGCGGTCGTAACCGTCGGCCTGCTTGGTAAGAATCTCGTACAGACCCTTAGCCTCAGCCTCCATCTTTGCGAAGATGGCGTCAGCCTCACCCTTGGCGTTAACGCGCTTCTGCTCGGCCTCTGCCTCTGCAGCGATGACAAGACGACGCTTCTCAATCTCCTGGGCCACGATGACGTTGGCATTCTGGCTGGCACGGTCACGGTCGGCACGTGCATCCTCGGCCTTCTGCTCGGCAGCATAAGCCTCCTCCAGAGCCTGAGCCTGGGCAACCTTCTCGGCTGCAATGGCCTTGCGCTGTGCCTCGGCCTCGCGCTCACGACGGTTTGCATCAGAGTTGGCAATGGTAATCTTGGCCTCGTTCTCACCCTGCACGGCCTGGGCGTTGGCTTCTGCGGTACGGATACGGGTCTCGCGGACAGCCTCGGCACGACCGATTTCACCGACCTTCTCCTGCTCTGCAACGCGAACCTTGGCCTCGTTGATAGCCTTGGCGGCAGCCTCCTGACCGAGAGCCTCGATGTAGCCGCTCTCGTCCTTGATGTCGGTTACGTTTACGTTGATAAGTCGAAGACCAATCTTCTTCAATTCCACCTCCACATTGGCGGTGATGGCCTCCAGGAACTTGTCGCGGTCTGAGTTCAGTTCCTCGATGCTCATGGTGGCGATAACCAGACGCAACTGACCGAACAGAATATCACGTGCCATTTCCTGAATCTGTGAAGACTGAAGACCAAGCAGACGCTCGGCGGCAGCCAACATTGACTCGGGTTCTGTACTGATACCTACGGTGAAACGGCAGGGAACGTCCACACGGATGTTCTGGCGTGACAGGGCGTTGGTAAGGTTGGCGTCAATGCCGATGGGGGTCAGCGACAGGTAGGCGTAGTCCTGGATAACAGGCCACACAAATGTACCGCCACCATGTACACACTTGGCAGAACCACGGTCACCGGTAGTACCATATACTACAAGAATCTTGTCCGAGGGACAACGGCGGTAGCGGTTCAGTATGGCCATGACAAGCATGACGAACACCACAACTCCAACAACAATCAAATAAATAGGTTCAATCATAATGGATATGTTTTTAGGTTAAAGAATTAACGTTGAAGGTTAGGACCCCCTCAATCCCCCTGTAGGGGGAGGGGCGATTAACGTTTAACGGGTAAGCGGTGAGCGGTGAAAGTTTTCCGTTTTGACTTTGTCGAGCCTGCTTCCGCTCGGCTATGTAGGAACGCTGCGTGCAGCGTCCGAGAAGATAACCATGCGGACGCTGCACGCAGCGTCCCTACCATGTTTCTGTTCTCTGTACTCTGTTCTCCGTTTTCCTACAGTTTTTCCACGAGCACTGTTGTGCCGTCGATTACCTCAGTAACACGCACCTTGGAACCGGAGCGTAGAGGTGTGTCGGAGTCTGTCAGGGCACTCAGTTCTTGCACAGAACCGGAGAAACTGATTTGTACCTTGCCCATGCCGGTACGGTTTGCAGGAATGGTGAGGTAGACATCAACGGTTTGACCGACACAATCGCTTATGCGGTAAGCGCCATTCCTTTCCAATTTGCGCAACTGCTTATATATAAGTAAGAATATGTATACGAAAAGTACACCCACCAATATTGCAAAGATGGCAAGTACTATTGTATTGGGGATAACTGAATAGAGGCACACACCACCCCATCCCAAACCAAGGAGGAAGTTGATGAAGTTGCGGATGGTGAACAGCTGCATGGCACCGCCAGTATCTAAAGTGTCGCCATCAGAGAAATCGGCATCGCCACCAAAGTCAGCATCACCGCCGAAATCAATGTCTGTGTCGGCATCACCTATGCCGATAAAGGTGAGCACCATCTGTACAAGGAAAACTAATGAGGTGATCAATGCAATGACCCAATACACCTGCAGAGTGGAAGGCTGGGCATTGTACCATTCATAAAACGTGTCTATCATAATGAAAAATGCGATAAGGGTTAGTCTCTTTCTTTTTTTCTTTTGTCATAGACAAAGGTACAGAAAAGGGAGAAACGACGCAAGCATTTGCCATTTTTTTTGAATAATAAATAAGGTATAATGGGAAAAATGACTTATCTTTGCGCCCAGCATTCATAAAAACAGACGAAACGATGAATAAGAATCTGGTTATCGTGGAGAGTCCTGCCAAAGCAAAGACAATAGAAAAGTTCTTGGGCGAGGAATACAAGGTCCAGTCATCATACGGACACATCCGTGACCTGAAAAAGAAGAATTTCAGCATAAACACCGACACTTTCGCACCACAGTACGAAATCCCTGCAGACAAGCAGAAGATTGTACAGACACTGAAAAAGATGTCGGCCGAGTCGGAGACCGTATGGCTGGCTTCCGATGAAGACCGCGAGGGAGAAGCCATTTCATGGCACCTTCAGCAGGTATTGGAGTTGGATCCCACACGTACAAAGCGCATCGTCTTCCACGAGATTACCAAGAACGCCATTCTGGAGGCTATTGCCAACCCAAGGCAGATAGACAGCAACCTTGTCAATGCACAGCAGGCTCGCCGTCTGCTCGACCGCATTGTGGGTTTCAAGTTAAGCCCGGTCCTTTGGCGCAAGGTGAAGCCTGCCCTGTCTGCAGGCCGTGTGCAGAGTGTGGCAGTGCGCCTCATCGTTGAAAAGGAGAGAGAAGTCCTTGCCTTCAAGAGCGAAGAGACATATCGCGTGACAGGCGTGTTCCTTACGGAGAAAGGCGAGGAGGTCAAGGCCGAGTTGTCAAGACGATTCACTTCGCAGGAAGAGGCAGAGGCCTTCCTGGAAAGTTGCAAGGGCGCAACGTTCACTATACAGGAAGTGACGAAGAAACCGGCAAAAAGAAGCCCTGCACCACCATTCACCACCTCCACCCTGCAACAGGAAGCAGCCCACAAACTGGGATTGAGCGTGGCACAGACCATGATGATAGCCCAGCGCCTGTATGAAGGCGGTATGATTACATATATGCGTACAGACAGTGTGAACCTGTCCAAATTGTGCCTGGGCGCCAGCAAGAAATACATTACTGAAAACATGGGAGCGGACTACGTTTCCATACGCCAGTACCATACCAGCAGCAAGGGCGCACAGGAGGCACACGAGGCCATTCGCCCCACATATATGGACAAGACCGAGATACAAGGTTCCCTGCAGGAAAGAAGGCTTTACGAACTGATATGGAAACGTACCATAGCCAGCCAAATGGCAGATGCACAGATAGAGCGCACGCAGGCCGTCATCGGCATCAGCGGAGATAACGACAACCAGTTCATAGCCACCGGCGAGGTAATAACCTTTGACGGTTTCCTGAAGGTTTACCAGGCACACAACATCACTTCTGAGGATGAGGAGAACGAAGGTGGAGAAAACCTCCTGCCTGCACTGACAAGCGGTCAGGCACTGGACAGTCAGGAAATCCAGGCCACACAACGCTTCAGCCAGCGTCCTGCAAGATTCAACGAGGCATCACTGGTAAAGAAACTGGAAGAATTGGGTATAGGCCGTCCCTCCACATACGCCACAACCATTACCACCATACAGGACCGCGAGTATGTGCAGAAGGGGGACAAGGCCGGTGAAACCGTTCCATATACCGTAATCATACTAAAGGACGGCAAGACAGAAACCATCGGGCGCGAGATAACCATAGGTGCAGAAAGAGGCAAACTCCTGCCCACGGACACGGGCATCGTGGTGAATGACTTCCTTATGGACAGTTTCCCAGAGATAATGGACTATAACTTCACCGCCGAGGTGGAGAAGGAGTTTGACGATATCGCCGAGGGAAAGGCCGACTGGATACAGATGATACGCAAGTTCTATGAGGACTTCGATCCCAAGGTGGAGCAGAGCCTGAACAGCCGTAGCGAGCATCGTGTGGGAGAACGCTTGCTGGGCAAGGACCCCAAGAGCGGCGATCCCGTAATGGTGAAGATCGGACGCTTTGGCCCTGTGGCACAGATAGGCAGTACGGAGAGCACACAGAAGCCAAGATTTGCACAGCTCAAGAAGGAGCAGAGCCTGGAGACAATAACCCTGGAGGAGGCCCTGGACCTGTTCAAACTGCCAAGGGAACTGGGCGACTTCGACGGCGAAATGGTGAAGATAGGTTCCGGAAAGTTCGGTCCGTATATAAATATAGGTAAGACATACATATCCATACCGAAGGAGACCGACCCCCTTGCCATCAGTCTGGAACAGGCTGTGCAGATGATTCTGCAACATCGGTTGGACGAGGCCAGAAAGCACCTGAAAACCTTTGAGGAGGATGCAGAACTGGAGGTGATGAACGGCAGATACGGACCATATCTGGTCTACAAGAAGCAGAACTACAAACTGCCCAAAAACCTGCACGACAAGGCAGAGTCGCTGACTTACGAAGAGTGCATGGATATAATTAACAATGCTCCGGCACCTGCGACCAAGAGCGTGAGAAGAAAAAAGTAAGGGCAGAGGCATGAAGAGCATAGTCCTCATTGGATACATGGGAGCCGGCAAGACAACCATCGGTCATGCCATGGCAAAGGAAATGGGCCTACAGTTCTACGACCTGGACTGGTACATAGAGATGCGCTTCCACAGGACGGTGGCGCAAATCTTTGAAGAACGTGGCGAAGAGGGCTTCCGCGAGATAGAACGCAACATGCTTCACGAGGTGGCAGAATTCGAGAACGTCATTATCTCCTGCGGCGGAGGCACACCCTGCTTCTATGACAACATGGACTACATGAACTCGCTCTGCGACACCATATACCTGAAAGCATCGGCAGAGGTGCTGGCGGCACACCTGAAGATGGGCAAGGTGGTACGCCCCCTTATAGTGGGCAAGACAGAAGAGGAACTGACCGCATACATCCGGGACATGCTCGAAAAGCGGGAACCCTTCTACATGAAGGCCAAGCACATCTTCAACGTGGACCTGCTGAATTCAAGGGAGAAGGTAGCGGAAAGCGTAAGACTGCTCAGGGAGGCAACCGGCATATAGACCGTACATATTATTATATATCACACAGACAATACATTACAACAAACAGCCTTTGGCAATAATCCTGTCAGATAAATGAAAAAGTGGCGCATTGAGGACTCGGAAGAGTTGTACAACATCAAGGGATGGGGCGTGAATTTCTTTGGTATCAACGAGAAGGGACACGTTTATGTGGAGCCTAAGAAGAACGGCACACGCATAGATTTGAAGGAAGTCGTGGACCGTCTTGCCACAAGACACGTTGCAGCACCCATGCTACTTCGTTTCCCCGACATTCTGGACAGTAGAATCCAGAAGACGGATGCCTGCTTCCGCACTGCCGGCAAGGAATACAACTATCAGGGCGAGCATTTCATCATATATCCCATCAAGGTGAACCAGATGAGGCCTGTGGTAGAGGAGATCATCAGTCACGGCAAGAGATACAACCTCGGACTGGAGGCCGGCAGCAAGCCCGAACTGCATGCCGTGCTGGCAACACACATGGACTCGGACTCACTCATCATCTGCAACGGACACAAGGACCAGAACTTCATCGAACTGGCACTGCTGGCACAGAAGATGGGCAAGCGCGTCTTCCTGGTGGTGGAGAAACTGCCCGAACTGAAAATCATCGCTGAAACCGCGAAGAAACTGGGTGTACGTCCCAATCTGGGCATACGCATCAAGTTGGCTTCCAGCGGTAGCGGCAAGTGGCAGGAGAGCGGTGGCGACGCCAGCAAGTTCGGTCTGAACAGTTCCGAACTCCTCACTGCCCTGCACACACTGGAGGAGATGGAACTGAAGGACTGCCTGACGTTCATACACTTCCACATAGGCAGCCAGATAACAAAGATTCGCCGTATCTCCACAGCCCTGAAGGAGGCTGCGCAGTTCTATGTGCAACTGCACGCCATGGGATATAACATCAAGTTCGTGGACTGTGGCGGCGGTCTGGGCGTAGATTACGACGGCACACGCAGCAGCAACTCGGAAAGTTCCGTGAACTACAGCATACAGGAGTATGTGAACGACTGTGTCTATACCTTCGTGGAGGAATCAAACAAGAACAACATACCGCATCCCAACCTCATCACCGAGGGCGGACGCAGCCTTACCGCACACCACTCGGTGCTGATTCTGGATGTCATGGAGAGCGTTACCGCACCCCAGATGCCCGAGGACTTCCAGCCCACGGCAGAGGACCACAAACTGGTACACGACCTGACCGAGATATGGGACAAACTGTCCAGCCGTTCCATGCTGGAGGACTGGCACGATGCCGAGGACATCCGCGAGGAGGCTCTGGACCTGTTCCGCCACGGCATTATCGACCTGAAGACCCGTGCACAGATAGAGAGCCTTTACTGGGCCATAAGCCATGAAGTGGCAGAGCTGGCACACCACCAGAAGCATGTCCCCGACGAACTCCGCACGCTGGACAAGCAGATGGCCGACAAGTACTTCTGCAACTTCTCCCTGTTCCAGAGCATGCCCGACTCTTGGGGCATAGACCAACTGTTCCCCATCATGCCCATCGAGCGCCTGGAGGAGAAACCCACACGTTCTGCCACCCTGCAGGACATTACCTGCGACTCGGACGGCAAGATTTCGGCCTATGTGAACGGAACCCAGCAGACCAGTTACCTGCCCCTGCACACAATCAAGCAGGGAGAGCACTACTACATCGGCGTGTTCCTCGTCGGTGCATATCAGGAAATCATGGGCAACATGCACAATCTCTTCGGCGATACCAATGCCGTGCACATTTCCATAGACGGGGATGGCGGTTACGAGATAGAGCAGATAATCGACGGTGAAACCGTGGCAGATGTGCTGGAATACGTACAATACGAACCTAAGAAACTGGTCCGCCGCCTGGAGATATGGGTCAGCAAGGCTGTAAAGGACGGCAAGATAACGGAAAGCGAGGGCAAGGAGTTCATCAGCAACTACCGTGCCGGCCTGTATGGTTACACCTACCTGGAATAAACGAAGACAATGGACAAGATAAACGTCATAAAGGTTGGAGGTGCCGTAGTGGAGAACGAGGCATCGCTGAAAGAACTCATCAACCAGTTCGCCACCATGCCGGGCTACAAGGTGCTGGTACATGGCGGAGGACGCTTGGCCACCAGGATTGCAGCACAGTTGGGTATAGAAAGCCGTATGGTTGGCGGCCGCCGCATTACCGACGAGGATATGCTCCAGGTTGTGACCATGGTGTACGGAGGTCTGGTGAACAAGCGTATCGTTGCCGCCCTGCAGGCCAGAGGTGTGAACGCCATAGGTCTGACCGGTGCCGACATGGACATAATCCGAAGCCACAAGCGCGAACCTAAGATGGTAACCATGGACGACGGCACACAGGAAATGGTGGACTTCGGCTTTGTGGGCGACGTGGACCATGCCAACGGGCATCGCCTGGCCTCACTTGTCAAGGCCAAGGACGGCATACTGGCTGCAGTGCCTGTGGTGGCACCGCTCACACACGATGGAATGGGCAATATTCTCAACACCAATGCCGACACGATGGCAGCCACGGTGGCAAAAGCCCTGACGGAGGAGTTCGACGTTACACTGACCTATTGCTTCGAGAAACCCGGTGTGATGGCCGATGCAGAGGACGACGACAGTGTCATCCCATCCATCAACACAGAATCCTATGCCCGCCTGAAGGCCGACGGCATAGTCAGCGGTGGCATGATTCCCAAACTGGACAATGCCTTTGACAGCATTTCATCGGGAGTGAAGCGCGTAGTTATCACCCATTTCATGGACATACAGGCCAGCATGGGTACCGTGATAGAGAAGTAACACCGGTCTTATGTGAACCAATCCGAAGCCCCGACTACCCAAGGTCGGGGTTTCGTGTTGTTCGTCCCCGTACATAGTGGCGGTAATTTTTTGTTGTACTATCAACAGAGCAGTGTTGATGTGACAACAGAACGGTGTTGATACTACAACAAAGACAATGCTGACGCGACGGCAGAACTGTGTTGATGCGACGACAAAGGCGAAAGGTGCCGTTGTCACGCTTGTCACATTCTTGTCACACCTTTTTCACGCCCCGAGGAAAGGTTATTTGCACCATTTTGCCTATCTTTGCACGCAAACAACCATGACACCATGAAAACTTGTACCTATCTCTTATTGTCCCTCGGACTTCTCGTGTCCATTGTATGTTGTAGGAACACGCGCACACCCGAGCAGGAGCAGCGCATGGCTCACGACTACCTGTGGCAGGCCAACAAGACAAGCCTGGAGAAGAACGACGAGCGTATGGCCCTGTACGACAAGGCGGCTCTGCATTTTGCCAATATTGTCGTGCGCGAAGACGCCAACGATACGGTGCGTGCCGATGCCTTGTTTACCCTGCGCTGGATTGCCGCCTACATACGGCACGACTATGAAATGGCGCTGCAGTACCTTAACCAGTACCTTGAAATAGTAGGACCGGAGCATGAGAGTTATCCTACGTGTATGGCCTACAAGGCCGATGATTTGTGGCATTTCGGAGCGCACGACTCTGCCATGCACTATGCCTACAAGGCTTTGGAGGCGCCGCATACTCCGCACGACCGAATAGAGTACATCTGCCATCATATACTATGGAATATTTACGATAGCCGCGAGATACACGACTCGGCACACAAGCACAAGGTCCTGCATACGCAGATACGCGACAGCCGTGCTTTCGAACCGATGAGCATGGAGGAACTGAAGAACCAAATAGAAGCCGACATAATAGCCTCATCCAAAGAAAAGTACAATGCCTTGTACATTTGGCTCACAGGTGCGGCAGGGCTTGCCTTGATATGTATATTGTGCGCATTTGTCCGGTATCGCAGGCACAGAAACACTACCATTGCGCATGAGGAGGCACAAACCGATGACAAAGCATCAACAAGCGATACGCCTGCCACTGATGCCGAAAGCCTGCGCCTTGCTTTGGCTAAGGGCAATGAACTGTTTGGGCAAACCTCCGTATGCCACGACATCAATGCCATGAAAGTGAACGAGAGGGAACTGCCCGCTATCAATTCCGAAGCCAGACGGAATATAGAGCACACCCTGCTGGAATGCTTTGCCGAGTCATGCAAAACCCTGCTCGAGGGATGCGACCTCAACGAACAGGAACTTGTATGTATCCTGTACATGCACCTCGGTTATTCAAACACCCTTGCCGCGCATCTCGGACACACGACCAATGCCACCATCCGCAAGCGCAAGGAACGCATACGCAAGAAGGTTTCTGCCGCCCGATACGAGGTCGTGACAGGGGAAAAGCAATAGACTCAGGCAGGAAATCCCGCATTTTTGCCGACGAAAGCCCGAAGAGGCGCTAAAGACTTGGCGAAATACTATGGAATTCAAAATATTATTGCTATCTTTGCAACGAAACGCATATAACCTAAATAACAAATTAACATGATGAAAAAGTTTCTGACAGTGTGCACCATGTTGGCCGGTATAGCCGGTATGGCATGTGCCGACAATCTGGAGGGCTTCAAGTACGGTAACGAAACCGCGCCGACAGGCAAGGAATGGGAATCCGTTGAAGAACTCGCCCTCAACAAGGAGCAGCCTCATGCCTGGTTCTTCTCTTTCGAGAACGTGGAGAAGGCACGTAAGGTACTGCCCGAGAACAGCAAGTACTGGCAATCCCTGAACGGCACATGGAAGTTCCACTGGGCTCCCAATCCCGACGAGCGTCCTGCCAACTTCCACGAGGTAGGCTTTGATGCCTCTGCATGGGACAACATCCCCGTTCCCTCTTCATGGAACATCGTAGGTATCCAGAAGGACGGCACACAGAAGTATGGTACTCCCATCTATGTGAACCAGCCCGTTATCTTCCAGCACCGTGTGGCCGTGGGCGACTGGAAGGGTGGCGTTATGCGCACTCCTCCCACACACTGGACCACCTACAAGCACCGCAACGAGGTGGGTTCATACCTGCGCACCTTCACCGTACCTGCCGACTGGAAGGGCCGCGAGGTGTTCATCTCATTCGATGGTGTGGACTCTTTCTTCTACCTTTGGATAAACGGCAAGTATGTGGGCTTCTCCAAGAACTCACGTAACACCGCCGAGTTCAATATCACTCCCTACCTGAACGAGGAAGGCGAGAACACCGTGGCCGTGGAGGTTTACCGTTCAAGCGACGGTTCTTTCCTGGAGGCTCAGGACATGTTCCGTCTGCCAGGTATCTTCCGCACCGTGGCCATCCAGAGCCGTCCCGCCGTCCGCGTGCGTGACCTCGTGGTTAAGCCCGACCTGGACGAGAACTACCAGAACGGTGTGCTGAACATCAGCGCCGACCTGCTCAACACCTCCAAGAAGAACGTCAAGAACCTGAAGATGCGCTACACTCTGTATCAGCATGAGTTGTACGATGACAACAACAAGCCCACTGACGTTATCGCATACAGCGCTCCCTTCACTCTGGACAAACTCACCGGCAAGGCTACCGTAAAGGCCGAACTGAAGATGATAGAACCCCGCAAGTGGACAGCCGAGGCTCCCTACCGTTATACTCTGGTGGGCGAACTTCTGGACAAGAAGGGCCGCGTGCTGGAGACCGTTTCTACCATCGTAGGTTTCCGTGAGGTGGAAATCAAGGACACCAAGGCCGAGGATGACGAGTTCGGTTTGGCCGGACGCTACTACTACATCAACGGCAAGACCGTGAAACTGAAGGGTGTAAACCGCCACGAGAGCCATCCTGCCGTTGGTCATGCCATCACACGCGAGATGCAGAAGGAAGAGGTTATGCTGATGAAGCGCGCCAACATCAACCACGTGCGTAACTCTCACTATCCCTGCGACCCCTACTGGTACTTCCTCTGCGACAAGTACGGTATCTATCTGGAGGACGAGGCAAACATCGAGAGCCACGAGTACTACTACGGCGAGGCTTCCATCTCCCACCCCGAGGAGTGGAAGAAGGCCCACGTTGCCCGTGTGATGGAAATGGCTCACGCCAACGTGAACAACGCTTGTATCGTTATCTGGTCTTTGGGTAACGAGGCAGGTCCCGGCAAGAACTTCGTTGCAGCATACGATGCCCTGAAGGCATTTGACACCACACGTCCCGTTCAGTACGAGCGCAACAACGACATCGTGGACATGGGCTCCAACCAGTATCCCTCTATCGGCTGGACACGTGGTGCCGTAACCGGCAAGTACAACATCAAGTACCCCTTCCATATCTCCGAGTACGCACACTCCATGGGTAATGCCGTGGGTAACCTCATCGACTACTGGGATGCTATGGAGAGCACCAATTTCTTCTGCGGCGGTGCCATCTGGGACTGGGTAGACCAGTCAATGTACAACTACGAGAAGGACGGCACACGCTATCTGGCATACGGTGGCAACTTCGGCGACACTCCCAACGACGGCCAGTTCGTAATGAACGGTATCATCTTCGGCGACCGCGAGCCCAAGCCCCAGTATTACGAGGTGAAGAAGGTTTACCAGTATGTAGGTGTGAAGATGCTCGATGCCAAGCAGGGCAAGGTGGAGATCTTCAACAAGAACTACTACACTCCCCTCAATGACTACGAAATAGTATGGTCACTTTGGGTTAACGGCAAGTGCGTACAGCAGAACCAGCCCGTACAGGGTCCACGCATGGCACTCCAGCCACGCCAGAAGGCCGTTTACACTCTCCCCTACAACTTCGCTTCTCTCAATCCCAAGGACGAGGTATTCGTGAAGGTACAGTTCCTCCTTGGCCACGACATGCCTTGGGCAAAGCAGGGCTATCCCCAGTTCGAGGAGCAGTTGCTCGTGGCAAGTCCTTCTGTAGCCGCTCCTGCTATCAGCCAGATGGCAGAGAATGCCGGCAAACTTGAGGTTTCTGCCGATGCCGACAAGGCTTTCCAGACCATCAAGGGCGAGGGCTTCGAGGTTCAGTTCGACATGAAGCAGGGTACTATCAATAAGTTGGTTTATGGTGACGAGAGCGTTATCGTTCCCGGTTACGGTCCCCGTCTGAATGCATTCCGTGCCTTCGTGAGCAACGACAACTGGTGCTACCAGCCCTGGTTTGCCAACGGTTTGCACAACCTGAAGCACCATGCCGAGAACGCACAGGTTATCAAGGAGAAGAACGGTAACGTGAAGATTACCTGCACCGTTGTTTCCCAGGCTCCCAACGCAGCACGCCTGCAGAGCAAGAACGGACGCTATGACAGCGGTATCCACACTCTGGAGGAGAATACCGACCGTCCCTTCGGTGCCGACGACTTCAAGTTCACCACCAACCAGATCTGGACCATCTATCCCGACGGTTCTATCGAACTGCAGGCTGCCATCACATCCAACAACCCCGGCATAGTATTGGCACGACTGGGTTATGAGATGGGCGTTCCTGCACAGTACGACCGCTTCGCATACTATGGCCGTGGTCCTGTCGACAACTACAACGACCGCAAGACAGGCCAGTTCATCGAGCAGTTCTCTTCTACCGTGGCCGAGCAGTTCACCAACTGGCCCAAGCCCATGCAGATGGGCAACCACGAGGAGACACGCTGGACCTCTCTCAGCAATGCCAAGGGCAAGGGTATCCTTGTCGTGAACGAGAAGCCTTATGCCGTTTCTGCCCTGAACCACAGCGCTATGGACATGACCATGGCTACACATCCCCACAAGTTGCCCAAGAGCGACATCAACTACCTCACCATCGATGCCATGGTAACAGGTCTGGGCGGTAACTCCTGCGGCCAGGGCGGTCCTCTGCCCCACGACCGTGCCTTCGGTGCTCCCACACGCATGGGCTTCATCATCCGTCCCGTAGGTGCCAAGGGTGGCGTAGATGTAAGCACTGCCAGCCAGAAACCTCTGCTCATGATGCAGCAGAAGAACGGCGACGTTACCATAGAGAGCGGTATCGAGGGTGCTACCATTATGTATAAGATAGGCAAGGCCAAGAAGGCCAAGGAGTACACCGCTCCTATCGCATTCCGCGACGGTGGCACAATCACTGCCTTCTACAAGGAGAACCCCGAACTGCAGGTTACCATGACCTATGCCAAGATAGAGAAAATCAACACCGAGGTGGTATTCACCAGCAGTGAGGAGGCCGGCGAAGGCAATGCCTCTCACCTGACCGACGGTGACATCAACACCATCTGGCATACCATGTACAGCGTTACGGTGGCCAAGTATCCTCACTGGGTTGACTTCGACGCAGGCGACGTTAAGAACATCAAGGGCTTCATCTACCTGCCCCGCCAGGACGGTCCCAACGGCAACATCAAGGATTATGAAATCCTCGTAAGCCAGGACGGCAAGAACTGGGGCGAACCCATCATGAAGGGTACCTTCGAGAACAACCAGAAGGAGAAGAAGGTTATGCTGAAGGCTCCCGTGAAGGCTCGCTACTTCCGCTTCCGCGCCTTGTCCAGCCAGAACGGCCAGGACTTTGCCAGCGGTTCCGAATTCAGCATCATAGCAGAGTAAGAGTCATGTAAAACGGTTGGGGAGGACCCCTCCCCAACCCTCCCCTGTATGGGAGGGAGTATAATGTACTGCTGATGTGGTCACTTAGTCAGTTGTAACTACTCCCCTCCATACAGGGAGGGGTTGGGGGTGGGTCCTCCGTTTTCCGTTCAATATATATGCAATCAAGAATAATAGGATTGGGAGAGACCGTAATGGACATTCTCTTCCGTGAAAAGGAGGCAGGCAAGGGCGAATACGTACCCTTTGCCAGCGTACCCGGTGGCAGTACCTTCAACAGTATGGTATCGGTGGGCAGAAGCGGAGTGCCATGCAAGTTCATGGGCTATACCGGCAACAACAAGGTGGGCCACCAGATAGTGGACTTCATGCACCGCAACGGCATATCCACCGAGTACTTCCAAGTTCGCGACAACGAGCGTGCGGCCATTTCGCTGGCATATCTGGACAGCAACGGCGACGCCGACTATACATTCTACAAGGAAGAACCTCTTGCCGCCACAGATTACAGCATGCCGGAGTTTACCGACAGGGACTATTTCCTCTTCGGTTCGTACTACTCCATCTGCCCTGGCCTGCGCCCACAGGTGAAGGACATACTGCATGCCGCACACCGTGCCGATACCGTAATATATTACGACATCAACTTCCGTCGCTCACACATCCACCAGAAGCAGGAACTGTTGCCCGTGATACAGGAGAACTGCCGTCTGAGTTCCATTGTCAGAGGCAGTGCCGACGACTTTGACATCCTCTTCGGCACACGCGACCCCGAGGAGATATACAGCAAACACATATCGCCCTTCTGCCCCATATTCATCTGCACGGCAGGAGCAGGGCACATCTTCATATGTACGCCCAAGGGAACATATGACTTCATCGTGCCACAGATTCCAGCCGATGAAATAGTCAGCACAGTAGGTGCCGGCGACAGTTTCAATGCCGGTTTCCTGTGTGCCATGCACCGATTGTCCATATGCAATTCAGACCTGGTCGGTATGGACTGCACCCAATGGGAACTGCTCGTGGAAAATGGCATCAGGTATTCATCGCAGGTGTGTCGGAGCCAGGATAATTATATCAAAGCATGGTCTGATTAGTGCAATAAAGCAATTAATTAGTGGGAATCCTTGTAGGATTTTAAGATTATTTCACTATATTTGCACAGATTAAGATATAAAAGATATGGAAACTATCATTAACATCTTCGCGCTCTTAGGTTCACTCGGCCTCTTCCTCTTTGGTATGAAGATAATGAGTGAAGGTCTGGAGAAGTTTGCAGGCGAACGTCTGCGCAGCATTTTGGCTTGGATGACCAAGAACAGGTTCATGGGTGTGCTCACAGGTGTCACACTGACGGCCCTCATCCAATCATCCTCCGCTACCACCGTAATGGTCGTGAGTTTTGTGAATGCAGGTTTGATGACTCTCTCCGAGGCTATCGGCGTTATCATGGGTGCCAACATCGGTACTACCGTCACCGCATGGATTATCACTGCCGTAGGTTTCAAGGTTGACATTGCAGCCTTTGCCATTCCCTTGCTGGCTGTAGGCATGCCGCTGATTTTCTCAGACAACGGCAACAGAAAGAACATCGGTGAGTTCATCTTCGGTTTCTCCTTGCTGTTCCTTGGTCTGGAATACCTGAAAGTCAATGCAGAGGGCATGCATGTTGACACTATCGTCAGCAACCTCGTGACATACATCCCTTGTGATTCCTTCCTTGGCACGGTGTTGTTTGTCATCCTTGGCGCCATCATCACCATGGTGGTACAGTCCTCTTCTGCTGCTATGGCCATAACCCTGATGCTGTTGGCCATGAATATCCCCGGTTTCGGTTTCGTACAGGCTGCCGCACTGGCAATGGGTCAGAATATAGGTACCACCATTACCGCCTTCATGGCCTCACTGACCGCCAACACACAGGCACGCCGTGCCGCCATGGCACATCTGGTGTTCAACGTGGTGGGCGTGCTGCTGGTTCTGCCTGTGTTCACATACGCCTGCGACGGTGTCACCTATATTACCACCGAAATATTGGGACGTGCCAATGACGACACCACATGGAAACTTTCCACCTTCCACACTCTGTTCAACCTCATCAACACATGCATACTCATCGGCTTTGTAAAGCAGATAGAAATGCTTGTATGCTGGCTTGTGCCACAGAAGGAGGCCGAGGAGGAGTACCGCCTGCAGTACATTTCTGCCGGCATGCTCTCTACCGCAGAACTGAGCATCCTGGAAGCACAGAAGGAGATAAACAGTTATGCAGAGCGTTGCAACCGTATGGCTGGTTTCATTGACGAACTGATGAATACCGAGAAGGATGATGATTTCAACAAGATATTCTCTCGTGTGGAGAAATATGAAAACATCACCGACAACATGGAGGTTGAGATTGCCAACTACCTGCACAAAGTGAGCGAGGGGCGTCTGAGCATAGAGTCAAAGATGCAGATTATGCGCATGCTCCGTCAGGTTACCGAACTGGAGAGCATAGGCGACTCCTGCTATAATCTGGCACGCACACTGAACCGCCACCGCCAGAACTGCACCACTCCGTTCACAGAGCAGCAACTGGCCAACATGCACACCATGATGGGAATGGTACGCAAGGCAATGCAGCACATGGGACTGATTGTCGATGCTATCCTGTCTGGCCACCATGTAGACTACAATACCTCTTATAATATTGAGAACGAAATCAACAACTACCGCAAGCAGTTGAAGAACCGCAACCTGCAGGACATCAATGCCGGTGTGTACAGTTATCAGATTGGCGTATTCTACATCGACTTCATCTCTGAGTGTGAGAAACTGGGCGACTACATACTGAACGTCGTTCAGGCAACAAAGCCTGAAAAGGTGTGAAACGAACGGAAAACCTAAAGGTTAGAACAAAGAACTGCGATAACAATAATAGGGACACGGCCAACCGTGTCCCTATTATTATATATACTAAAACCCTATTCCAGTTTTAACCGAAATCGGTCATTAATGATATGATGATAATAGCCTTGGTTTTTAAACAGATGTTTTGGCGCAATAGGGTTCCTTTGTAAGCGAGAAGCGACGAAACAGACGCAAAAAGGATGGCTTTATTAGTGCATAAGAACCTAATGACCTTTGGGTTCAATCCCGCCTTGCGGTCTTAAATCTGCTTCAGTTAGGTATAATGTAGGGACTCGGCATGCCGAGTCCGCCTTGCTACTGTTTTTCGGACACGGCATGCCGTGTCCCTACCATACTCTCGTCTGCGTTTTGACTTTAGCCCCTCCGGGCGTCAACTTACGGTTATTCGCCTACGCTCATCAAGCTCCGCAAGTTCGTTTTCACCTTTCCCCTTTCCGTTTTTCTCTACCATCCCATCACTATGCAAAGGACGGTACTGAAGTGGGCTGCCGCACCAAGCAGGACAAAGATGTGCCAGATGGCATGGAAATTGTTGCGGTCATCGTGAGCGAAGAAATACGTTCCTGCCGTATAGAACAAACCTTCGGCAAGCAGGAAGATGAGGGCAAGGGTTGACAAACGGGAGTACACCGTGGGCGCTATAAGCAATCCGCTCCATCCCATGAACAGATACAGGCCGAGAGAAAGGCGCGGATATTTACCCAAGGCTATGATTTTGTACACCACACCTGCCACCACAAATGCCCATTGCAGACCGAACACGAGCCATCCAAGCCAACCGCCTACTACACCTATGGCTATGGGGGTGTAGGAGCAGGCTATCATCACGTAGATGCTGATATGGTCGCACTTGCGCAGGGCACGCTTCAGTTTGCCTGGAGGCACCATGTGGTACACCGTACTGGCCAGGAACATCAGAAACATGCCCACGATGAAGAAGATGACGCCAAAGGACATCTGCCACCCCTGGTCCGTTGCCGGCCAGATTAGCCAGATGCAACTTAAAGCAAACACGACACCAGCCAGATGTGTCCAGCTGTTGCCGTGCTCAAAGCGAACCTCCTTCATCAGAATTCCAGTTTCTCAATCTTCAGCAGACCGCAGTCGTTGAGGATGCCCGCATATTCCACAAACTCAGGTGTCTGTGCGTGCAGGTCGAGGGATTCCTGGTCCTGCCAGGTCTCGCAAATAATAAAAACGTCGGGGCGTGTGGCACTCTCGAATACATCGTATGCCTTGCATCCCTGGTGTGACTGACTCTTGGCAGTGAGGGCCATGGCAGCCTGCAGTGCCTCATCATAACGGCCTTCATTGGCCTGGAAGAAACAATTAAGACGTAACATAGTGGTATGTGTGTTTATTGTGTTTATTGTGATTACTATTTTCTCCCTACTTGGACAGATAGCGAAGCAAATGGTTTATAACCTTCCCATGAACTTCTCCTTATTTATAATATAGCGTACATGCTCGCCCTCTCCTATCAGCCCCTGCTCGTCATGAGCCTCCACATGGAAAGTCAACTTGCGCCCTTCGCGTGAAAGCAGGGTGGCCGTGGCAGAAACCGTCTTGCCGAGGGCAGTGGGTTTGACGTGGGAGACGGAAATATGGCTGCCTACCGTGGATTCGCCCTCGGCAAGTTCTCCCTGCACGCAAAGCATGGCGGCATTCTCCATCAGCGCAACCATCATGGGGGTGGCAAGAACCGGCAGGTCGCCACTGCCTACGGTGCAGGCCAGATGCTTCTCTTCTACGGTTATTGTACTTGTATATTTCATCGCATTATCATTGCTTTTCTTCTTCTAATATCTGCATGACATCCTTGCGGAAGTCATATCTGACCGGTGTCTTGTAAACCTTGTACCCCAGTGCCTGGGCAGCATCCACATTGGCCTGAGCGTCGTCCAGAAACAGGCACTGCGAGGCATCCGCACCCAACTGCTCCAGAACAGACAGGAATATGTCGGCATTGGGTTTGGACATGTGCATCTCCTGAGAAAGGAAGAGGCTGTCGAAATACTCTTCGGCACGCCCCCCGAAGTGCTCCTTGGCGATAAGTTGCCAGTGTGCATCGTTGGTATTGGAGAGCAGGTGCGTACAGTATCCCTCTGCCCTCAGGGCCTTGATGAACTCCAGTTTATATGCCGGTATGGTCAGCAGGCAGGCGTTCCATGCCTCCAGAACCTGCTCCCTGGTAGTGCCGGGGTTACAGAACCGCTGTATGCCGGCAACAAAGTCGTCCGTAGACACGTCTCCCGTCTGATACAGGTCCATGGCACCATTTGCCACCAATCCGTCGCACAATGTGGCCTTTGCCTTGCCACTCCCAGCATCGGCGGGTTCGGGTCGGCGCAGCAATACCTCAGGGTCGGCGCCCAAGGCACGGAATTCCTCCAGGCAACGTGGCATGTCAAGGTCTATCAGCACACCGCCCAGGTCGAAAATAACATGCTTAATCATAGAGTTCCAGGTATTCGTAAGTATTTCCCACGATAGACAGATAACGCTCAAAGTCGGCCTTGGTAATTACCACCGTGCCACGGCAATCGTTGGGATGGAAACTCAGCGTCTCCGCTTCCTGCAGGGTGGCATCCAGAAACAGATGCACATGGTGCTCCACATCGTTGATAAGGCCGAAGGGCGACACACTGCCGGGTTCCAGTCCCAGATAGCGCATCATGCGCTCTGCCGAGGCAAAGGAAAGTTTCCCCGGAGCCGCCAGGCCACGGCTCTGCAAGGCCGCTTTCAGACGCTGTTCCAGGCTATGGATATCCAGGTTGTGGTCGCAATGATAGCACACCAGATAGTGCTTGTTGCCCTTATGGTTGCGCAGGAATATGTTCTTGCAATGTACGCTCCCGTCGTCCTTCCACCACCTTTTGGCCTCCTCTATGGTCTTGCCCTCGGGATGATTGTAATTGGTAAACGGTATATCGTGCTCGCGCAGGAAGTTCAGTACAGTCTCTTCTCGTGTCATATTTGTCGTTTTATGCCTCAAAGATACTGACTTTTGGCCGTTCCTCCTAACGGCATCAGCCTTTTTTACGGAAATTTCTTCAAAAAGAAACGTGGGGCCGTCCTATCATAGGCACCAACAAGCAAGCGAGCAAGCAAGAATCTTGTCTTTTGCGAGCGTAAGTACCTTGCTTGAACCCAAATCGGTCATTAGCGTTATGATGATAATAGCCTTTATTTTTGAACAGATGTTTTGTCGCTTTGAGGGCGCAATGGGGTTCCATTGTAACCGAGAAGCGACGAAACAGATGACAAAAAGATGGTTCCATTAGCGCATAAAAGTCTAATGAACTGTAATAAAAAAAATGTATGCTGTTAACAATTATTAGCGTTTTGTGCTGATTTGTACTCTCTCATGGGGGCTTCTCGCCCCCAAACCCCTCGGTGTTTTCAGGTATTAGACTATCTATGCTGATACACTTCGGGAAATAGCAGGAACTACTTCTTTGAAGATACATAACCGTCGACGTAAGGTTTTTCCTGAGTGACAACGGCAAAAGCCTGCCGGATAAGTTTATTTGCTACTGCAATAACTGCTACTTTCCCTGGCTTGCCATTAGACCGCAATCGGTCATAACAGGCTTTACACTCAGTGTTGCACCTTAATGAAGCGAATGCTGCCACATAGAGCTGCCCCCTTAAAGACGAGTCCCCGTTGCGGTTGATGTGACCTTTG
>JAZNYM010000047.1:0-102750 GCA_045594385.1 Bacteroidaceae bacterium | reverse complement strand
ATAATGCGACTATCAAATAACTTCCGTCTGAGCGAGTTCACTCGCTCGGACACCGCCAAAAGACTTGGCATAGAGAACGAGTGCTCCAGCGTGGAGCAAGTGTTGAACCTGGCATACCTGTGCCACATGGTGCTACAGCCCCTGAGGGACAAGTTTGGGCCTATCCGCATAACGAGCGGATACCGTTGCCCGGAACTTAATGATGCCGTGGGTGGTGCATCCAATTCCCAGCACATGCGGGGCGAGGCGGCAGACATCCATCTGCCATCGGTGGAGAAAGGACTGGAATACCTTGCTTTCCTGAAGACCCTGCCAGTCTTAGACCAACTGATATGGGAACATAATGGAGACATCTGCTGGATTCATGTTTCTGCAAGGAGGCTTAGATAAACGGAAAACGGAAAACGGAAAACGGAAAACTATGCGGACGCTGCACGCAGCGTCCCTACCTTCCCTCGCTCACCCGCTCACCTCTAACCTCTAACCTTTAATCTTTAATCTTTAATCTTTAATCCATTAACCCTTTAATAAAATCCCTAACCCCCAGTACTATATACTCCCTCCCATACAGGGGAGGGTACGGGGAGGGGTCCTATATTATGATCAAAACAAGAGGCATGCAATTCTGGAAGGCGGCCATGCGTTACTACCCAGACTTTTCTCGCTCTACTGCCGTTCGCAGGTTCCGTAATGAAATACACAATACGCCAAAACTTCTGGAAGAACTAAAGAGGTTAGGTTACGATGAGCGCAAGCGATATTTTCCGCCTGGGCAGATGGCTGTAATCATAAAGTACCTTGGAGAATTATGATATTCCCGAACTTGCAACACTGATGGATGATTACTGCACTACCCCTAAAACAAGATGGCGCCACGCAATGTGATGCCATCTTTATTTATTGTATGCACCTCCAAGGGAGGGGTGTCTACAGTTCTACAGTTCTACAGTCCGTTTTTGCCCCTTTCCTCTATTGTCAAAAATAATTGCTTGAAGGAACGGTATCATAAATCATGAATCATGAAATAGTATGATGATAAGCATGTTTTCTACTTTTGAGAGGGATGAATCCTGATGACAAGAACGCTTCCCCATGTTCCTTTGCGTATATCTTACCTATTGCACTTGCTGATTGCCCCTGCCCTCGTTTCCTCAAATAAATTTGACACAACGGTAGAATTTGCTCCCGTTCGGCAATGTAGGGACGCTGCGTGCAGCGTCCGTTTTGTTTGTCGTTCTCGGACGCTGCACTCACTTATTCGTAACATTGACCTGTCGGTCGAAGGTACTCACGTTGACCTGTGGTCTTCCTCCTCCTTACAAGGCATAGCATGCAAGCATACTCTGCTCTTGTTTCGTTGACTTTAGCCCCTTTGGGCGTCGACCTACGGTTCGTCGGTTATTCGCCTTCGCTCATCAAGCTACGCAAGTCGGGAATAAAAGTTTACCAAAATTGCGATTCTTCAGGCAATTTAGGCTAATACGCAAGGTGACCGTGAGTATTGTCGTGCTCTAAGATATTGATAAACAAACGGTAACGCAACGGTAATTCTTGGCAACTAAAACAATAGGGGTAATGCAGATGCTTTTTATATAATTCAATAATTTTGCATCGGTAACTGAAAACTTATATTATGAAATAGTTGTTGTTCTTACTGGTGACTAATGAAGAAACATATATTACAATTGGACTATTTGAAAAGCATCTTTATCATTTTGATGATTTTATTTCATTTGGTTTATATTGGTGATACTTATCCTTATTTGAAGAAGGTCGTTTATACATTCCACATGCCTATCTTTCTTGTACTTTCAGGTTACTTGTCAAGGACAGACAAGAGTATAAAACAATTCGTTGTGAATTTTTGGTGGCTTTTCCTGCCATATTCCATTATGGAGTTTGGGTATGTCCTTGTTGCCTCTATTATACCTGTCAGAGAACAAATTGGTGATTTGAGTATCGTCAATATTATTAGAACGATTCTAATAGAGCCAGTCGGTCCGTATTGGTATTTGCACACATTGCTGTTGTGCAGAACAGTACATTTTACCATTGTCAGATTGTTTCAACGAAAAGTGGATGATTTTGGACTTCTGATTATTCTCGGACTTTGTTTTTGGGGAATCTCGCAAGTTGCCGGTCTTATCGTATTCTCTTATTCAATGTTCTTTTGGGTTGGTGTTAGTTTGCGTGCTTTAAACTTTGATTTCCTAACATGGTTTTCTCCTTCTGCATGGAGTGTCGTTCCTTTAGTTGTTCTTTGCTGTTCCCCGGAAAACATAGGCGGATTTAATTTGGCTGGATGTGCCATCGTCTACTTAATGGTTAGTTTTTTGCTTTGGGCATACACCATTCTGCCTTCGCCGGTTGTAAGGGTCTGCATGTATGTTGGCAAAAACACTTTGTGCCTGTTGCTGTTTTCTCCTATTTTTACCATGCTTTCCCGAATGTATCTGCCACTATTTATGTTTGAACCAACGGGCATTTGCTTTGCTTCGTTTACGATTGTGTTTACTATTGCTGGTTGTTTTGCTATTACTTGGTGCATGGACAAACTTAAGATTTCCCCTTGTTTTTTTGGACAGAAAAAGATGTTGGAGATTTAGAATAATTAAATAAAACCATTAAACTATGCACGCAATTATATAGCGGCATCAGAATCTTATATGCTTAAAAAATAACAGTTTAAACCCTCAAGAAACTTAGATTGGCAACTTCTGGCAACTATTTCAGAGCCTATATTCAATCTGTTGGCAATTTTTTGTATAACTTTGCCATGTCATGACCAAAGTAAAAGTTTGTTTATTATTATTATCCCTTCTGCTTTTTGCCTGCGGCAAGGGTGGCGACTATGAGCAGATGCGTAAGCAACTGATGAAGGCGAAGACCCAAAATGAAAACTATGAGCCGTTCTCATCAGACAGTATGATGCTGCGTGTGGCAGATTATTTCGACCGCAACGGCACTGCCAACGAAAAAATTATGGCCCACTATCTGTTGGGGTGCGTATATCGCGACCTTGGCGACATGCCTCGTTCACTTGAATGCTATCATCAGGCAGTAGGCAAGGCCGATACCACTGACGCCGATTGCGACTACCTTTTGCTTGGAAAGGTGCACGGGCAGATGGCATACATATATAATAAGGAACTTCTTCCGCAATATCAGTTGGAGCAGTCGTGCCTTTGTCGTCGCTATTCACTGCTTGCCGGCGACACGTTGGCAGCCATAAGGGCAGAAGACTTCAGTGCCTCTGCCTATTATCTGTTGGACAACGCCGATTCGTGCATTGCCATTAAGGAACGGTGTGCTGAACTTTATCTTGTACATGGCGAGAATCTGCGCTTTGCCGAAGCACACTCAGCTCTCACGGCTTTCTACTTGGAAAGCGGAGCAGTGCAGAAAGCGGCTACCTCTTTGGCAAAGACAGAACAAACCAAGGAGTTCTTCCTGCCTAATGGCAATGTGATAGGCGGGCGCGAGATTTTCTATTATAATAAAGGACTGCTCCATCTGGCAGAGGGCGACACAGAGAAGGCTGAACAATGCTTCCGACGCCTGGCTGTTGTGGCTGATACCAATGTAAACAAGCGTATTGCCGCAGCCAGAGGACTCGCCCTATTGTTTGAAAAGCAGGGTATGGCAGATTCCACGGCAAAATATGCCATGATGGCTTATGCGCTGAACGACACTATCAACCAGCGGCTGATGCAGTCGGCACTGCCAACGATGCAAGCCCTCTACGACTATTCACGATATAAAGACGAAGCATCAAAGAAATCACAAGAGGCGGCGCACACCAAGATGCTGGTGCTGATACTCGTGGCAGTGTTGTTGGCAACGGTATTCGTGGCGTATGTCTTCATCAGTAAGACAAGGAGAAGAAAGCAAGAAGAACTGGCGCAACAACAGCATCAGTACGAAATGAAGATGGCGCTGCTGTCAAAGGCTAACGACGACCTTGATGCTCTGTTGGCTGAGAGTGAGGAGCGCAACAGGCAACTCATAGAACAGAAGACGACAGAGATAGAGAACTATAAAAGACAGATAGCAGCATATAAGAACGACGGAAGAACTGCAGAGGAAAGACTCGTCTGCTCATCTGTGGTCAAGCGCTTTCTGCAAATGGGCAAGACGGCTACGGAACCTACTGATACCGATTGGGAGGAGTTGCGCAAACTGATAAACATGGAACTTCCCGAGTTCTACGGCATAATGAACGTCAACGGGCAGTTGCCAATGGTGGAATATCACATCTGTATATTGATAAAATTAGGATTCGGAATTAAGGAAATGTGCAATCTGACGGGCTTCGACAAATATAAAATGTCGAAAACACGCCGCCAATTGTTGCAAAAGGTTTACCAAAAAGACGGTTCTTCGAGCGATTTCGACCATTTAGTAAGGAGGATAATGAGCGTTGCGCTGTTCTAAGATGCTGATAAACAAACAGTAGCGCATCGGTAATTTATGGCAACTAAAACAACAAGGGAAACAGTGTCGATGTTATATAATTTAATAATTTTGCCTCAGAAACTAAAAACTGATATAATATGAAAAAGTTGTTATTCTTATTGGTGTTGATGGTTTGTATGCCACAAATAATAATGGCAGACAATTATCTGATTGATGGAAGAACTTGGATTTACGAGAAATATTCGCTTTCCGATTCGGGCGAAAAGAAAATAGAAGAGTTTAGCATAACGGTTGGCGGTGATACTTTATTTGAAAACAGATGGTGCAAGAATCTTGTCTATTCAGATGGCGGTAAGACAATTCTGGCAGGCGTAGCATACGAAACCGAGGACGGCAAGGTGAATATTTACAATACCTTGCAAATGGATAATGCCTATTTCCTGCATGAAGGCTGGATGTGTACCCATGATTTTGGCTTGCACGAGGGAGACAAAGTGCCGTTTGTTTATGGCGATGAGGAAACGCCTTATATTGTTGGCAGGATTGATTCAATAGATGTAAAGGGCGAGATACGCAAACGATGGAATGCTGTAGTCGAAGAGTCAGATAGTTGTGCAACCTTTTCGGTTGTTGAAGGAATTGGCAACAGCAAGTATGGTATTTATGCTTTTTGTTCTCTTGAACGAGATCGTTATCCATTATACTCTTTCGTGTCGTGCTATCAGGGCAACAGATGTATTTTCGAGGCAAAAGATTTTAACCTGAGCTCTCGGTCAGACAGTTATGTCAGTGTCTATATCCCGCAATCGGCAGAAAGCTATTTACTTAATACACTAGAGCATCTGCTTACTGACAGCCAGAAAGAAAAAATGGTAGGTCTTGCTATTGGGGGCTATCCCAAAACATCAGATTTTGAATATATACGTGACAGTCTTCTGCCGCAACTGGAGCATCTCGACCTTTGCCATGCAGTAGTAGATACTATGCCAGAAAGGGCTTTCGACACAACATTGCCCGAGAATAATGCGACGGCAAAGTACATAGTACTGCCAAAGACGCTGACACATCTGAGCGACAACGCACTGTGCATTTATCCTAACAAGGTAACATATCAGGTTACGGGCAGGTTTCCTTCGTTGGGAAAGAACATATATTCGCATGAGGGAAGACCGTCAAACAATATCTTTATATTGCCGTCGCAAGGCAACGAATACCTGACGCTACACACTATTGATCCAACAGACGGTTCATCAGGACCAGTGAGAGGGCTGTTGCCGATGAAGCAGACGAAAGAAGAAGGCGATTCGCTTGGCGGTTCAGTGGTAGTGTCGATGGATGGCAATACATTGTATTATGTTAATCCTACAGCGTGTCATAAATATGCCATACCTCAGAATATAACAAGGATTCACTCTAATGCAATGGAGAACAAACGCTTGCAGGCCTCGTTCAATATTCCAGAAAATGTAGATAGCATAGGCGACAGGGCATTCTACGGTTTGCATATTGTGCAAACAAGGAACTCATCGCCAGCGTATTATATGTCGTGTAGCAAGAATACGCCGCCACTCATTGGCAATGAAGTTTTCGACGAGTCGTCGCTGGTTACTGGCAACCATGTGTTCTATGTAGGCAAAGAAAGCGTAAGCATTTATAAGAACACTAACGGTTGGGAGAAGTTATGCTATGGAAATCTTGACGATGTGTGTGGTCTTGAGGGAGTAGAGACTGCCAGAGAACAATCACCATATTATTACGATCTGCAAGGGCGACGCATTATCAATCCAATAAAAGGATTGTATATACATAATGGCCAGAAGGTGATTGTGAGATAACTGAATAACAATATTTCTACTGACAACCCTGTTTGTGCATCCCGAATTTGGGGTGCACAGGGGATGTCGTGTGCAAAAGAAATGATTATGCAGGAAAGACATATTAATAGGAAGCAGTACTTTGAAGAGCAGGCAGCAACCTCAAGGAAATATTATCTTAAAGAGACAGATTACTTTGTAAAGCTAAGGTCTGGCATTCGTGTTCTTGAAGTAGGATGTGGCGAAGGTGGCAACCTACTGCCTTATGCAAAGGCAGGTTGTCTGGTAACAGGTATGGACTTAGACCCGACCCGCATACGGCAGGCTAATAGCTTTTTCAAGGAGCATGGTATGCCAGTAACGTTTATTTGTGGCGATTTTTTAGAGGCAGAACAGCCCGTTTCCGAAGATGGACGCTACGATATTGTACTGGTGCACGATGTGATAGAACATATAAATCAGCTGGACAAACCAAAGTTTCTGATGCAGATAAGGCATTTCATGAGGACAAACAGTATTGCCTTCTTTGGTTTCCCTGCTTGGCAGATGCCATTTGGCGGTCATCAGCAAATAGCCAAGGGCTTTGTTTCGCGGGTGCCTTTTATCCATTTGCTGCCGGAAAACATTTATGCGAAGTTGTTAAGGATTAGTGGCGAGAGTGAACAGTGTGTCAGCGAACTGCTCAGTATCAAGCATACGCATGTAACGATAGAACTGTTCGAACGCCTATGTGCTGAAACCGGCATGCTGGTTGCAAAGCGCACGCTTTGGTTCGTTAATCCTCACTACGAACAAAAGTTCGGATTGCACCCGCGTCGACTGTGGAAATGGGTTGCAGCATTAGCCTGCGCACGCAATTATTTCACCACATCAGCATTTTATCTGCTTAAGAGTTTGCCGCGAGGAGGAAATAAGTAACATTGCATCCTGAAACGATGATCGGTAGATGTTGGGCGGTGAACGCTGAACATGGCATAATATGGCGAAAGACGTGGCAATGTCTCAGCTGACACAATAATTTCTCTGCCCTTTGCCGTCGTATTGTCCGAGCTCTCGCGCCGTATTGCCAGACCGCCGTCCTCTTGTTCATGCCCTCTTAAATAAAAGCCACCTACCTCGCATTAAGATGCCTTCGCTTCCAAATTACTCACGCTGACCTGTGGTCTTCCTCCTCCTTACAAGGCATAGCATGCAAGCATACTCTGCTCTTGTTTCGTTGACTTTAGCCCCTTTGGGCGTCGACCTACGGTTCGTCGGTTATTCGCCTTCGCTCATCAAGCTACGCAAGTCGGAAATAAAAATAAAGATTTATTTTGTATTTCGCTCACTTATTCGTAACATTGAACTCCGTTCTAAGGTACTTGCGTTCGGAAAAATCAAATTTCTTTTGCTTTTTCGCTCACTTATTCGTACCTTTGCACACGATTTCAATAAACATGTGGATAGATTTGGGCTGCTTGCAACCACAGAAAAAAATGCTAAAAGGAAAGACCTGCTAACATAGACAACAGGACTTTGACGCATTCCGCCCTATTTCTTTCCCCATACATTATTAATTAATAACACATTTAATTATTAAAACTATGGGTTACCTATTTACTTCCGAATCAGTTTCCGAGGGCCATCCCGACAAGGTGGCCGACCAGATCAGCGATGCCGTGCTGGACAAACTGCTGGCTTTCGACCCCGAGTCAAAAGTGGCTTGCGAGACTCTCGTAACTACAGGTCAGGTGGTTCTGGCCGGAGAAATCAAGACTAAGGCATACGTTGACCTGCAGCGCATTGCACGCGAAGTCATCAACCGCATCGGCTACACCAAGAGCGAATACATGTTCGAGGGCAACTCCTGCGGTGTGTTCAGTGCCATACACGAGCAGAGCAGCGACATCAACCGTGGTGTGGAGCGCGAGGAGCGCGAGAACCAGGGTGCCGGCGACCAGGGCATGATGTTCGGCTATGCCACCAACGAGACAGAAAACTACATGCCCCTGAGCCTGGACCTGAGCCACCGCCTGTTGCGCGTGCTGGCCGACATACGCCGCGAGGGCAAGGTGATGACCTACCTGCGTCCCGACTCCAAGAGCCAGGTTACCATCGAATATAGCGACGAGAACATACCCGTGCGCATAGACACCATCGTGGTAAGCACCCAGCACGACGAGTTTGCCAGCGACGAAGCCATGCAACAACAGATACGCCACGATGTAATCAACATTCTCATTCCCCGCGTGAAGGAAACCATCACCAACGGGAACATCCTGGCCCTCTTCAACGACGACATCACCTATCACGTGAACCCCACCGGCAAGTTCGTCATCGGCGGACCTCACGGCGACACAGGTCTGACTGGCCGCAAGATCATCGTGGACACCTATGGCGGCAAGGGCGCACACGGTGGCGGTGCATTCAGCGGCAAGGACCCCTCAAAGGTGGACCGCTCGGCCGCATACGCCGCACGCCACATCGCCAAGAACATGGTGGCGGCAGGAGTGGCCGACGAGATGCTGGTGCAGATTTCATACGCCATCGGTGTGGCTCAGCCCGTGAGCATCTGCGTGGATACCTACGGACGTGCCAAGGTGCAGATGACCGACGGAGAGATTGCCGAGAAGATAAAGGGCATCTTCGACCTGCGCCCCTATGCCATAGAGCAGCGCCTGAAACTGCGCAACCCCATCTACGAGGAGACCGCAGCCTACGGACACATGGGACGCGAGCCGCGCATCGTGACAAAAACCTTCGACTCCAACTACAACTGCGGCAAGAAGACCGTGGAGGTGGAACTCTTCACCTGGGAGAAACTGGACTATGTAGACGAAATACGCAAGGCATTCTCCCTGTAAACATAAGCCAAGCATGAAAAGTATATGCATATACTGCGCCAGCAGCGACAAGATTCCCGAGAAGTATTTTGAAGCGGCAAGGGAACTGGGACGCCTGATGGGCGAAAAGGGCATGACGCTGGTGAACGGAGCAGGCAACATGGGCCTGATGCGTGCCGGTGCCGATGCGTGCATGGAGGCAGGCGGCAAGGCCATAGGCATCATCCCCACGTTCATGATAGAGGAGAACTGGCACTACCGGGAAATGACCGAACTGATAGAGACCCCCGACATGCACACCCGCCAGCAGAAGATGGCGGAAATGTCCGATGCCGGCATAGTGCTGGCAGGAGGTTTCGGCACACTGGCAGAGTTCAGCGAACTCGTCACGTGGAAGCAGTTGGGCATACACCTGAAGCCCATCATCCTGCTGAACACCGACGGCTACTACGACGAACTGATAGCCTTCCTGCAAAAGGGAATGGAGGAGAACTTCCTGCGCGAAGAACACCTCAGGACCTTTGCCGTGGCATCCACTCCGCAGGAAGCCCTGGATCTGGCCATGAGCACCCCCATGTGGGACACCAACGTGCGCCGCTTTGCAAAATTGTAAATGACACTACGCAACGACACGACCAGCACACAATACAGCACACCCAGTACAGGAGACAGCGTCCCCGAGTACTGGGTGACACGTGTCGTAAGGCAGATGAAGGGATGCTCCCCTGCCAAAATAGACTCGGTGATACAGGCCAACCTGCCTCCAAGAAAGATAAAGTGGAGCCAAAGGCCCGACACGCTGGAGATACCAGGACTGGAGGGGCGCATAGCATACACCGTGAATCTGCCCAACTGCTATGAACTGGGCTTTTTCAGGGGGAATGCCCTGCTACATCCCGAACTTACCGTCAAACCACAGGGAATACCCACAGAACCGGCATCTTATACAATACAGGACAGCATAATCAGCACAACCATAATACTGTGCCTCCTATTGCTTTCCATCATAGTCAACCGTACACATTCCTTCCTGAGCCAGCAGGCACACGGCTTTTTCCTGTCCCCAAAGCACAACAACGGCCACACGGATGCAAACATAACCATGGGCTACGGGTATGTACTGCTTGCCAATACCGTACTCAGCGCCACCGGAGGCATGCTGTTCATGCACTATGCACAGGAACAATACAACCTGTTCATGTGTCCGTTTCCTTCCTACCTGCTGCTGGGGGTATACACGGGCATTTTCGCTCTGTTCGTTCTTGCAAAAAAGGCATTGTCCGCCTTCATAAACTGGATATTTTTTGATAAAACAAGCAGACAGGAATGGAGGGATTCCTACAACTTCCTGCTCATACCGGAAGCCGCCGCGCTACTGGTTCTCTGTGCCGTAGCGACATTCCTGCACCTGCCCCAGGAAACGGTACTCTACTCCGCAATTCTCCTGATAGGAATCTTCAAGATTACATTATTATATAAGACATACACCACATTTCTATTCAAAATATATGGTTTTCTGCATTTATTGTCGTACCTTTGTGCCCTTGAAATCGTCCCCCTCTTATTCCTGTGGGTGATTTTAACGGGTGTTACGGAGCATTTGACAATAACGTTTTGACATAGAAAAATAATGATAAAGAAGATACTGGTTTCACAGCCCAAACCCTCTTCGGAGAAGTCTCCCTACTTCGATATTATGCGCAAGCACGACGTGGAACTGATATTCCGCCCCTTCATCAAGGTAGAAAGGCTGAGTCCGCGCGAATTCAGGGCACAACGCATAAATATCCTTGACCACACGGCAGTTATCTTTACCAGTCGTCATGCCATAGACAACTTCTTCCTTCTATGTCAGGAAATGCGCGTAGAGATTCCTGAAGACATCAAGTATTTCTGCATCACCGAGACAATCTCGCACTACATACAGAAATACGTGCAGTACCGCAAGCGCAAGGTGTTCTTCGGAGATACAGGCAAGATTGCCGATCTCATGCCAATGATCCAAAAGCACAAGAACGACAAGTACTTCATCCCGCAAAGCGATGTTCACAGCAGCGAACTGTCAGAACTGCTCGACTCCAAGGGAATATCATATACCAGCGGTGTAATGTACCGCACGGTAAGCAACGACTTCACAAGCGAAGAAGAGTTTGACTACGACATGCTCGTCTTCTTCAGCCCAAGCGGAATACAGTCACTGCTGAAGAATTTCCCCGACTACGCCCAAGGCGAAACCGCTATTGCCACATTCGGTCCTGCCACGGCAAAGAGCGTTACCGACGCAGGATTGCGACTGGACCTGCAGGCACCCACACCTGAATATCCCAGCATCACAGCCGCTCTGGATGCATACCTTAAACAGCACAATGGATAATGGCTTTGGCCTGAAGAAAGCGGAGAGACTTTGCAGCAAAAAGGCTATAGATGCGCTCTTCACGGGAACTGACAGCAAATCCCTGTCGGCCTATCCCATACGCATCGTGTACAGATATACCGAGGAAGCGGGCATCCGCATCCTCGTTTCTGTTTCCAAGAAGCGCTTCCGACATGCCGTGGACAGGAACAGGGCAAAACGCCAGATACGCGAGGCATACAGACTCAACAAGCACAGGCTTGATGACATAGCGCAGGCATCCCCTGGTATGGACATTGCATTCATCTGGCTGACCGACAGACACCAGCCGTCACAACTCGTTACAGCAAAGATGATATCCTTGCTGGATAAAATAGCACAATCAGCACCCACACCATGAACCCCATACTTAGGTTTCTGAGTCAAATCCTGATTCTGCCCATACGGTTCTATCAGACATGCATATCGCCACTGACACCTCCGTCGTGCAGATTCACACCCACATGCAGCCAGTATGCTGTGGAAGCATTGCGAAAGCACGGCCCGTTCAAAGGCATGTACCTTGCCATCCGCAGGATACTGAGGTGCCATCCCTGGGGAGGACACGGCTACGACCCGGTACCGTGAGAACGGAAAACGGAAAACGGAAAGGTGAAAGGAGAAAGGAGAAAGGAGAAAGGAGAAAACGGAAAACTTAGAGCAATCGGGTTGACCAGACTAACAATAAACAAACAACACATACATACAATGGAATTCAACAAAATCACTGCTGCCGAGGCTGCTGCCCTCGTAGAGAACGGCCACACCATTGGCCTTAGTGGATTTACTCCTGCAGGTGCCCCCAAGTGCACTCCAGCAGAAATAGCGAAGAAGGCCGAAGCCGAGCATGCTGCCGGCCGTCCCTTCAAGATCAGCGTCATCACAGGCGCCAGCACCGGACAGAGTTGCGACGGCGCCCTGGCAAATGCACAGGCCATCGACTTCCGCACACCCTACACCACAAATGCGGACTTCCGCAAGCGTGTGAACATGAACGAAATCAACTACCATGACCTGAACCTAAGCAATCTGGCCACACAGATGCGCCAAGGCTATCTTGGCGAACTGGATTGGGGTATCATCGAGGCATGTGCAATAGAAAAGGTAGGTTCCAAGGCTCACATCTACCTGACCGCCGCCGGTGGTATCAGCCCCACGGTGTGCCGTCTGGCCAAGCGTGGCATCATCGTGGAAATTAACGCTTTCCACTCCCCCCAGAGCAAGGGCATACACGACGTTTACGAGATAGAGGACCATCCCTTCCGCAAGCCCATCATGATTACAAAGGCTTCTGACCGTATCGGCAAGCCATACATCGAGGTTGATGCCGACCGCATCGTAGGTGTCATAGAGTGCAACATCCCCGACGAGGCTCGCGGTTTCAAGGATGCAGACCCCATCACCAACCAGATTGGCCAGAACGTTGCCGACTTCTTGTTGGACAACATGCGCAAGGGTCTTATCCCCAAGAGTTTCCTGAACCTGCAAAGCGGTGTGGGTAGCGGTGCCAATGCCGTCCTTGGTGCACTGGGCCAGTGCCCCGAGGTGCCCAACTTCAACATCTACACCGAAGTGCTCCAGGACGCTCCCGTACAACTCATGCGCGATGGCCGTGTGCTGAGTGCCAGTTCTTGTTCGCTGACCGTTACCAACGAGTGTCTGGAAGGTATCTACCGCGACATAGACTTCTTCAAGGACAAGTTGGTTCTGCGTCCCTCCGAGATAAGCAACTGTCCCGAAGTTATCGCCCGTATCGGTGTGTGCTCCCTGAACACAGCCATCGAGTGCGACATCTACGGACACGTCAACAGCACCAAGATTTGCGGTACCAAGATGATGAACGGTATCGGTGGCAGTGCCGACTTCACCAACAATGCCTACCTGAGCATCTTCACCTGCGGTTCTACCACCAAGGGCGGTGCAATCAGCAGCATCGTGCCTTTTGCCAGCCACATCGACCACACCAACCACTTCATTGACGCCGTAATCACAGAATACGGTGTTGCCGACCTGCGCCGCAAGAGCGACATGCAGAAGGCTCAGGAACTCATCAAGGTGGCACATCCCGACTATCGTCCCATGTTGCAGGATTACCTCCGCTTCGCACAGAAGAACGGCGGCCACACACAGCACTGCCTGTCCGCAGCCTTCGCCATGCACGACACCTTCCTCCGCACAGGCGACATGCGCAATACCAACCTGGCAGAATACATCAAGTAAAGCACTGAGCTTCACATACACACAGGGCGACCTCCGCAAAAAGGGAAGTCGCCCTGTTGCTTTTTGTACACTTTCTTGTTGCTGATACTGCTTTTTGCGAATTATTTTATATCTTTGTACGCAAGAGATAACGAGAACAAATAATTTAACCATAGTAATATCACGTATGAAAAAGCTATTCATTGCTCTTTTGGCTTTCTTTGGTCTCATGACCGCCAGCAGCCAGACAGTAACCATCTCTCCCCTGCCACAACAGATAAGTTGGAGTGGTCCAGCCTTTGCCAATTCGGAGAAGTTTTATCTCGTAGGCGCAAGCCAGGCCGATGCCGATGCCGTGGAGTTCCTTTCTTCCAAGGTGAACGTAATAGGCACCAGCGAAAAGGTTAATGCCAAGAAGTTCCCGCAGGCCACCCCCATCATCATCGGTGAGGCAAACGACAAGGCCGTAAAGAAGTTCAAGAAACTCATCCCTGCACAGGCCGAAGGCTACTACCTGAAGGTCAGCGCCGAACAGGTCATCGTTGCAGGCCGCGACAACAGCGGTACCTTCTATGGCGTGCAGACCCTGGCACAGGTTATGGGCCAGCCTCAGGTTATGGAATGCGAGGTTACCGACTATCCCAGCGTAACGGACCGCGGTGTTATCGAGGGTTTCTACGGCAACCCCTGGAGCCACAAGGACCGTCTGCGCCAGTTCGACTTCTATGGCCAGTACAAGATGAATACCTATGTGTTCGGTCCCAAGGACGACCCCTACCACCGTGCACGCTGGCGCGAACCCTACCCTGCCGACGAGGCCGCCAAACTGAAGGAACTGGTAGATGCCGCACACAAGAACAAGGTGAAGTTCGTATGGGCCATCCATCCTGCCGGTGACATCAAGTGGTGCCTGGAGGATTCCATCAACGTGGCCAAGAAACTGGAACTGATGTACGACCTGGGCATACGCTCCTTCGCTGTATTCTTCGACGATGTATGGGGCGAAGGTGCACGTGGCGACAAGCAGGCCGGTCTCTTGAACTACCTGACAGACAATTTCGTGCGCAAGCACAAGGACGTTGAGCCTCTGATTATGTGTCCTTCCCAGTACAACAAGGGCTGGACCAGCGGTGACTACCTCAACACCCTCGGCACCAAGATGTATCCCGAGGTACGTATCATGTGGACCGGCAACTCTGTGGTGGACATGATTGAGGAGAACGATATGCAGTGGATCAACGACCAGATCAAGCGCAAGGCATACATCTGGCTCAACTATCCCGTAAACGACTACTGCCAGAGCCGCATCCTCATGGGCAAAACCTATGGCAACGGACTTGACATCAACGATATGGTGAGCGGTTTCTGCTCTAACCCCATGGAGTATGCCGAGGCTTCCAAGGTGAGCCTGTACAGCATTGCCGACTACACATGGAACATGCCTGCCTACGATTCTGTAAGGTCTTGGGAGCGTGCCCTGGGTGCTCTGATGCCCACCAGTGCAGATGCTTTCCGCGTGTTCTGTGAAAACAATGTTGACTTGGGCCGTACCGGTCATGGCTTGCGCCGCGAAGGCGAAAGTCCCACATTCATGGCAAGTTCTGAAACCATAGGTGGCTTGGCAGAAAGTTTCCAGCAACTCGTGTGGGCTGCCGACAACCTGTTGGCAGACGAGGTCAACAACCCCGAGATGCTTGCCGAGATAAAGCCTTGGGTAGAGAGCATGCGCCTGTTGGGCCAGCGTGGCCAGCAGTACGTAAGCATGGTATGTGACCTTGCCAACAAGGACAGCGTGGCTTTCATCGGCCACTATCGTGCACAGTTGCAGTTGGAACAGAAGCAGAAGGCTATCATCAGCCGCAACTACGAGGGTTCTATCGTCAAGGCAAAGCCCGTAGTGAGCGGTGATGTCATCACCCCCTGGCTGAACGAGAACCTGGCAGAACTTATCAAGGTTTACAAGAAGCAATACACCTACGGAGAGGAATACTTCCCCGTTCAGGCCATTGCCGACGGCGAGTACTTCATCAAGGTGAACGGCGAGTACCTGACCAATGCACAGGCAGGTGCCGACCGCGTGGGCGACTTCCCCGTGTTCCAGGCCGAGCGCGACGTAATCAACCCCCAGCGCCAGCAGTGGGTTATCGAGCAGAACAGCAAGACCGGACGCTACAAGATATACAACAAGCAGGACGGACGTTACATCAACGAAACCGGTGCTTTCTGGTTCCACAAGGAGCGCAACCCGTTCGATGCACAGTGGCACACCTATCTGCTCGTGAAGCAGGAAGGCAAGTGGAGCATACAGAATGCCGGTGCAGCAGGCAACGGTTACTGGCAGCGTGAAGGCAACCGTCTGGGCAGCAAAGGCACAGGCGAGTTCATCTTCGAAATCGAAAAGGTAAACTAATATATAGACTTCCTAGGTTATCTAGACCATCTAGAATATCTAGAATATCTAGAATATCTATACAAACTAGATTAACCAAACCTCTATCATAAAATCCTCATAAATGAAGAAAATACTTTCCCTCATCGCTGCCAGTGCCATCGCACTGGCAGCATCCGGTCAGCAAAACCTCACCCCTGAGGTGCTCTCCTCACTGAAGCAGAGTTATGCCGGCAACTCAGCCGACCGTGCACGCCAGAGCGTAGTGAGCAACGGCAGTTTCCGCAAACTGGCCATGCGCCCAGTAGTGAATACCACAGGTGTCAACACACACTTCTCCATAGACATCCGCAACACCGGCATCTCCGACCAGCAGAGCAGCGGACGATGCTGGATGTTCACCGGTTTGAACGTCCTCCGCAACAAGGCTATGAAGAAGATGGGCGTGAGCGGTTTCCAGTTCAGCCACATCTACCTGTTCTTCTACGACCAGCTGGAGAAGTCCAACCTGTTCCTGCAGGGCATCATAGACACACGCAATGAGAGCATCGACCACCAGAAGGTGCAGTGGCTCATGCAGAACCCCTTGTCCGATGGTGGCACATACACCGGTGTGGCTGACCTCGTAAGCAAGTACGGCCTTGTTCCTGCCGAAGTGCAGGCCGAAACATGGGCCAGCAACAACACCAGCGAGATAGACGGACACCTGAAGCGTAAGTTGCGCGAGATTGCCATCAACCTGCGCGAGCAGGCCGAAGCAGGCAAGACGGAGGCAGAACTCCAGGCCTACAAGGTGGAGCAACTGAAGACCATCTACCAGATGCTTGTCCTGGCCTATGGCGAACCTGTCCAGGAGTTCCTTTGGGCACCACGTGGCAAGGATGGCAAACTGCTCTCCGAACTAAAGAAGTACACTCCCATGGAATTCTATAAGGAGTACTGTGGCGAGTCAGGCGACCTGCAGAATGACTACGTCATGCTCATGAACGACCCTTCACGTCCATACAACAAGGTATATGAGATAGACATGGACCGCCACATGCACGACGGCCACAACTGGCTCTACCTGAATCTTGACATGAAGGACCTTGCTCCCATTGCCATCACCTCGCTCAAGGACAGCACACAGATGTACTTCTCCTGCGACGTGGGCAAGTTCCTGGACAGCAAGAACGGTATCCTGGACATTCAGGCATGGGATTACAACTCCCTGCTCGGCACCACCTTCGGCATGAACAAGAAGCAGCGCATACAGACACGCGACTCCGGTTCTTCACACGCCATGACCCTCATGGCCGTAGATTTGGACGAGAAGGGCAACCCCATCAAGTGGAAGGTGGAGAACTCATGGGGTGCATCCAGCGGCCACAACGGTTACCTCATCATGACCAACGAGTGGTTCAACGAATACATGTTCCGCGTTGTTGTCAACAAGAAGTACATGCCCAAGAAACTCATGAAACTCATGGAACAGAAGCCTACTCTGCTTCCTGCATGGGACCCCATGTTCACGGAAGAGAAGTAGTACAACATTCCCCGTAAATATTATAATACCCCGTAGTGCGTGTGAAGCTACGGGGTATTATGTTTCTAATACAAGTTATTTTCTACTAATTCCAATTATTGTCCCAAATACTTTCTGTTTTTACTTCATCTGTCCTTGCATTTAGTATGACATCATCAACTTCTTCTGATTCTAAAGAAACAGAAGATGAAATTGGAAGAGTTACGTCACAATTGATTTCTATACATTTGGGATGTTCATATACCTTCTTCATGTCAAAAATTTTTATTATTTGATAATAACTTTCTTTTCTCCTATTACATATACTCCTTTTGGCAGATTGTTATCCGCGTTATTTCCACTCAACTCCTTCCCTACCAGTCTGCCATCGATAGAATATACATCCGTTCCTGCTTCAGACAAATTCTTTTCGACATCTGTTATACCGGTCTCCATATCATTTGTATGTGAAACACTAATATATCTTGCATTTGCGGAAGATGTAGGTATGGAGATGAAAGCACGGAAAGGATACGCAGTTCCATTGCTGCCCACCTTCACAAAAGTTCCATCAACGGAATTGTATCCATAATACGATACTGAGGCATCAGAATCAAGCCGTGTGGTTGAAAATACCCCAGCCATTGTCACATTATTACTCTCTATATCATTCATGACATCACTTGCAGAGACCTGCACATTTACAAGGTCTGCAAATGGAGAACTATCTGTCTTGCATCTTACTATATAAGGTGTATTTGCCGACATTTCGGAAACAGTTTCAAACTTCAGCATGTTTGAAGCCGCATCATACGAAGCAAGACGTTCCACTTCAACACCAGATTTACTTATTTCTGCAAGCTGATCTGTTGATATACTGAAAGGAAGACAAACTGTAGACCATTGGCCTGCCTTAAAAACTCTGTCAAAATTAACATTAGATACTTTGAATGAGCAGGGAGAACAGAAACTCCTGTCTTCATCTGTGAGATTCAGTTGAGAACAGGTATTGCCATCATCATTCATAGCAACTATATTAGCAGCACCTATCAGAGTCTCAGTTCCTGCAGCAGATGCAGAAAGTAGCGCAAGACCATTTCCACCAACCACAGGGACAGCGCCAATAGAGTCTGCTTCGCTGATATCAAGCAATGTAATATCCTTATTTGCCGCCATCTCCTCATTCATTGCTTCTATTGTAAATGATGGGATATAACCAGTCAGCTCTTTCAGTTCCACTTTTTCCTCTGATTTCAATGGAGATTCCCCTATTGTAATATAGGATGTAGATTCCACCGGCTTGAATTTTTTGGTATTGTCAGCATTGGTAATCACAGTATTACGGATACGTACAGGATAAACTCCCTGTTTCATATTCTCGTCGGTAAGATAGTATGCTCTCATTATTTCGCCATCCAGTCCTGTCAATTCTCCTTCCGCTTCAAGCGTAAATACCATAACTGTTATCCATCCGCCATCAAAAGGTTCACTATATTCTGCAAGATAGTCAAAAGTCTTGTTTCCACGCCTGTCAACAGTATATGATACACGGTCTTCGTTGAATTCAAAAGGATCCAAACCATCCGTATTGTCCAGCGACATACCTTCGGGCAGAAGGATGTCAAACTGAAATGCCAGCATTTTTTCAGAGTTTCTCATCTCTATGCTTAAGCTCTGTACATCATCGGTTGTAACTCCTGCAGTTGTCTCAAAGGGCACAACCTGTATGACATTCTCCGTTCTTCCTGTTGCTGTTCCAACAACAATGAATACCAATATAAATAATAATTTCTTCATGTTTATTCTTTTTTTAGTACAATGTTAACTATCCCCATAGCATCTGCCACGTCTATCTCCGTATCACCGGTTACGTCAGATACCTCTTCAATGAAAACCTCTGTCTTCTTCTTCAGTACATAGTTGGCAAGGTTCATCACGTCAGATACATCCACTTCATTGTCACCATTAGTATCACCGTTTTTGTATATTGCTATACGTCCGTTTCGTGTGGAAGCGGTCAGGTGGTTACCATCGGCTTCCGTTACGGAAACCTGGTTTATCTTCACACGTCCAGAAGTTCCTGTAGTATAGTCATCGGCAACCGTTACACGGAATCTCAGCAATTCTGTACTTGTGGCCGCAACCTTACCGCCAATCATGGAGAACATGTATGTCGTATCGTCTACCGCAGTCATTGATATGTCGTACCCTACAGCCTTTTCCGACAGGTAGATCTCCTCCAAGTCAGGTTCAAGTCCCAATGGGAAGGTTATCTGGAACGTCATGTCGTACAGGTCTTCGAGATTTGACAATATCAACGGAACATTCAGCACATCTCCCGGCTTGCCATTTACAGTCATCAGGTAGAAAGAATATTTCTTGTCTGTTGGCATTGACGGTTCGTTAGGAGAAGCAGGAGAGAATTGGAATACTGCCACAAAGTCCACATTTTCCTTACCCATTGTGTACGAGAAAGAATTCAGTGTGGTATACAGTTCGTCGTTCAGATACCATCCCACGAAGACATAGCCGTCGTTTGCCACGGCCTTGAGTGTTGTACTGTTTCCTTCCAGCAAGCGTCCGCTTCCCACACTGACAGTACCGCCGTCTTCCGTACTCACGGTAATGTTGTGTCTGAGAATCGGGTCAGACGGTTCAACCGGATTATTGGGGTCAAAAGCAAAATGGGCAGTCAGAGTTTCATTTTCTGCCGTTGTCGCATAGTAGAAGTCACGCTCTGTAGACACGACCTCATCTTTCGTGTTTGTCCAGTTTACAAACCTGAATCCTTCATCAGCAGATGCTCTCAGACGTATGGACTTTCCTGCCTGATACTTACCTCCACCGCTCACTGAGCCGCCGGTTTCGGCGGCCAGTGTCAGGCGGAAGTATTGGATCAGTTTAGGGTCGTCAGGCTCATTGGGACCGTCTGGATTGAAGGTGAAGTTGGCAATCAGTACTTCGTCACTGTCTCCTTTTGTGTAACTATAGGATTTACTTTCAGATACCACATTGCCATTTTCATCCGTCCAGTTTTCAAATACATATCCTGTAGCATTTGATACACGAATCCCCACGGTTGTGCCAGGGACATATCGTCCGCTACCATATACCGTACCGCCGTCCGACGGGTTTGCCTTCAGAGTCAGTTTTCTGGGAGGCACACCAGGTTCCGTGGGACTGGTAGGGTTAAAGTCATCTTGTCCCCAAGCGACAAGACAGCAGAGCAACATCGCCAGAAAGGACAAATATCTTGTTCTTTTCATAGTTGCGTGATTTTTACTTTACGGTTACTTTTCCTGTTCCCTGTACTGTGCGTACGATGTATATGCCCTGAGGCATATTGTTGAACGATACGTTTCCGTTGCTGTAGGTTTCTGCCACCTTGCGGCCGTCCACAGTATATACGGAAACATTGCCCTTTATTCCGTTCACCAGAATGTTGTTGCCGTCACATTCCAATGCTCCGTCTGCCATTTCAGCATCTTCGATGCCAGTTTCAGAAGAGCTGGTAATGTTCAGGGTGAAGCGAGAGTTGTATGTACCTGCTTCAGCGGTAAATTCATAGTCACCCTTTGACAGGTCGTGCTTCACTCCGGCCTTGTGGTCAATCAGGATGACAGAGCCGGCCTCATTGCGAGGCATGCTGATTCTGTGTGTGCCGCTGGTTGATACCACTACACCCAGTTTCACGATGCCCTTGTCCAGAGGACGTTCGTTGATGGCATATTCCGTTTCCTCGTTGTCTATGGTATAGATCTGTGGAACACCGGCCTCCATGGTCATGAACTTGCATGCATCATAACTGGTCTCGTATCCAAGAGTAGAAGTCTCGTTCAGTACCACACGTGTCTTGTCGGTATACTTGTCGGCGCTGACGGTAATGTCAATAAGCTGACGGTTTGAAGCCTGTGAGTACATGGGGCGTGCCGCAGACTGGTTGGTAATCACGCTTGTCAGCTGACGGCCATTCTGTGGGAAGGAGATAAGTTCGGTTCCTTCGGGACACTGCACGAAGAAGGCCTCATTGGGACGAATAGCATAGTCGTCATCAATGATAGAGTATGCGACGTATGTCTTGTTGTACACATCGTACACGGTGATGGGGGCGGTGAAGTTCAGCGTGTGTATGTTGAAGTAGCACTGCCAGGGGTTGCCCACCAGATTCCAACCCTTGTCGGACATCCTTTCGGATGCATTTGCAGCCAGAGCCTTCTTGAACTCTTCGTTGGAAACGATGTTCTGCTTGCTCTCGTTATCCAGGGCACGGAATGTCAGTGTGGTTGCAACGCTTGTCTGTACGATAAAGCCGGTACCAGCCCCTATAACGGCATCTTCGGCATAGTCCTTCCAGTTGCCCACCACACCCTCGGATGCACGTGTAGCACCGTCATAGTAGCGGATTGCCATTCTTGCTTCGGAGTCGTTTGTAATTTCGTTTACCTTAATGTCGAAAGGCAGGCTGATGAAATACCATTTCTTGGCATCAACCTTGTGGTGATGTACACATTCTCCGCTGATAGTTGTGGCATCGTTGTTTACCAAAATCTTGCCGAATGAATAATCATATTCTTTGGTTACTTTGTCATAAATTCTGGTAACATGATCCACGTTAATTTCCAAATTGTCTATATTCTGTGAGTTTTCACCATTAATTTTGACCGAACCGCTATTGGCAATGAAAAGATTGGGTGTACCGTCTATACGCTCACGGTTGTTCAGAACCAGGTTGCCCCTTACATTCCAGTCCTTAATGTCTGCTGTGTTGAAACCTTCAATGTTATAGTTGTACCAGTATTCATCCAGTTTGTATGAGTTTACAAGGAAGGACGGCACTCTGAGTGTCAGGTTAGGTGATGTGCAACCATCCAGGAAACTGTTTTTATATTCTCCTGCAACTACTGTTGGAGACTTGAATGTTACCGTTTCCAGATTTTCGCAATTATTCAAAATGCCCTGGACATCATCTTTATAGAATGATGTTGGGAATTCGGCGGAGACTAATTTTTTGTTAGTGAAGAAAACACTGCCTTCCCAAATAGTTAATGCTTCAGGTACAACCAGAGCTACTGTACCAGAGTTTTGGAATGCACTTCCACCTAAAGTTGTCAGCGATTCTGGCAGTGAAGCATTAAAGTTTTTTGTACCACCAAAGGCACTCGCTCCTATTCGTGTTATTCCATTGTGTAACTCAAAGGTGTTCAGATTCTCGCAATTATGAAAGCAATTATCTGGCACATAGTTCAGTCCATTTGGGTAATTGACAGATACCAGAAAATGGCAATATTCAAAAGCACCTTCTCCTATGTTAGTCATATTATCTGGAAGAATGGCCTCTGTAATCTCTGAATCATAAAAAGCAAAACTTCCGATTTCTTTCAGTGTAGACGGGAATGTCAGAGTTTCTACGTGTGACTTATAGAAAGCATCATTTCCTATAATTTCCAGGATATTTGGCAATTCTATTTTGTGAAGGAACTGGCATTTCTCGTCAGTTTTCTTAAATTGAAGGTCTGGTATTTTGGTTACAATGGCATCACTAAGATCAAGACTCTGGAGATTGGTCATCATATTAATCTTAGCCCAGTCATCATCATTCATTTTACCGCTGACTTTCAGACATTGTACATCCTTCATGTGGTCAACATGATTCAGTACTTCTGTACCTAAACTACCAGGTTCAAGAAGACTTACACTGATTGTTTCAGGAGTATTGACAATTCCGATGTTTTTTATATTACCATCCTGTTGATAACCTAAATTATTTTCGAATCTCCATTCTATATGATGTGAACCTACGCTAAGACTTTCAAAAAATTTGTAACTAGCATAGGCTTGAAAGGTACGGACCATTTCTCCATCAATATAAACAGAACAAGGCATCGTGCTTGATGGATATTTTTCATATATAAGCGTGGCGTTCTTGTCAACGTTAACTGTAGCAGTAATACTTGTAGTTTCCCCTAAATTATATACTGTTTTGGTTCCTATTGTTGAAGTATTTCGAAAAACACCTTCTCCGAATAATACAGTATAATCAGACCATTCTGGAATCTCATATTTTTGTGTAAGAGCTACACCATTATTCAGAGTGGCGGCAGCCTCTTCCAACTCTTCTGTTGTACTTTCTTCATCCTCGTATATTGCCTCGTAGTATTCTGTAGGATAGTTATAGATATCAGATGCCTCCAATGCCGTATACAACTTATGCTTAGCGAAATAACGCTCTGCCTCAGCCGTCTCCATCAGTTGCCATACTATATTGCCTGTAGTCAAGTTGGGAACAATACGGTCATTAGTTGCTCCGTCTGCATAACCTACATACTCATTGGCCACATAATAATTAGTGTTATTCGCAGAACGCTGAATGACATAACCACTTAGGCTGTCCTTGATGGCAAAGTAGCAAGAAGTACTCTCGGAAGAGGTCGATACAATAGTGCTGGCACTTGCGTAAAGATAGGAGGTAGATATTCCATCTGCAAAACGCATTGTATACGAACCATTGGATGTCTGCGTTATTGTAATTGCTGCACCATAAGTGCCTACACCCGGATATGAATTGCTTACCGTACTGCGATTCAGGAACTTACCTGTTCCAACATTGTAAAGGTAATAATTCTTACCACTCTCCAATGTCGTAAAGTTTGGAAATGTCGGTGCCACTCTCTCTGCCCATGAAGATACACAAAGACAGATGCTTGCCACAAAAAGGGCAAGGCGTAATTTTGCTTTGTTCATAATTTTGTTTTTGTTGGTGAATAAAAAAATAATACTTGGCGTTTGGTTGGTTGGAAAACAAAAAGGACGCAAACTATCTTCGTCCGCTTACAACCAACCGGGTACCGCCAAGTAACCCTCACCGGATAAGCATACAGATAGTCTACGTCCATATAGGACGCAAACCTTTGTATTGCTTATTCTCCGGTTTTGAAATTGGCGGTTTCGGTCGGTCGGAACAAGAAACAAAAGTTTCGCTTTTGGGACATTCCCTTCAAAGGAAGTCACGTCTACGCTTTTTGTTTTTGAGTGCCCGGATTGTCTAAAATCCCGCAAACACTCGAATATCGACTAATTCTTTCTGTGTCGTTCTTTTAGTTTATACAGATGAAACAAATTGATTTTCCTTTTACTACGTCACTGCGCAAAGAAACACATTGACAGCGCAAAGGTAACACTTTTTTTGAAAATAAGTAAAGTTCCGGCGTTTTATTTTAAAAATGAAGACTATACGGACAGCAATAAACGCATATTGACAGCAAAAATGTGGTGTATGGCGGATTCTGATATTTCCACCATACAAACACCATATCACGTTACCGCCACAAGTAACATGTAAAACACTAATAACAAGATAAATACAAAAATGCTATATTTATGGGTGCGATTCGGTGTGAAATTACGCCTTTGTCTTCACTGTAACGAGGGCGAATCATTACCGTTCGTTCATTTAACGATTACCGATGACAAGGGCTTGTCTTCACGAAGACACGAAAGAGACACCGTGAGAACAAGTTTTAACCCAAATCGGTCATGACAGATTTAGAATCATGGTATTCCGTCAGTTGTTCTCCACCACCACGAAGAGTTTGTCGTTGCGGCGCACTTTCTGTGGCATGGCTATGCTGATGTGCTGGCCTTTCTTTGCCACCTCTACGGGTTCGAGGTCGTAACGTATTTCATCGGCCGTGCTATACAGGGCACCGGTGGTGGGACCGGTGACGAGAATCTTGGCTCCGCGAAGCAGTTCGCATGCCTCTATCTTGAATTCAGCCACACCAAGTTTGGAGAAATAGCGCACCACCTTGCCACAATAAACCTTCTTCTCGGTGGCGGCACTGCCATGCACCTCGCTCCACTCTCCCAGGCTCTTGCCCTGATAGTATCCGTCCCAGAAACCACGGTTGAACACGGTGGCAAGACGCTTGTCCAGTTCGTCCTTCAGTTCCTCCGTGAAGGTGCCTTCCAGCACGGCATTGATGGCCTCGTTGTAGCACGACACCACGGTGCTCACGTACTCGGGACCTCGGGCACGTCCCTCAATCTTGAAGACGCGCACGCCGGAGTTCATCATCACGTCCATGAAACGGAGGGTCTTCAGGTCCTTGGGCGACATGATGTACTTGTTGTCAATGTCCAGTTCGGTGCCAGTTTCACGATCGCGCACGGTGTATGAACGTCGGCATATCTGCATGCACTCGCCACGGTTGGCCGACTTACCCACATTGTTCAGGGACAGGTAGCACTTTCCGCTCACCGCCATGCAAAGGGCACCGTGGCAGAACATCTCTATGCGGATGAGTTCGCCCTTGGGACCGCAGATGTTCTCCTCTATGATGTGGCGGTATATCTCTGCCACCTGCTCCATGTTGAGTTCGCGTGCCAGAACCACCACATCGGCGAACTGGGCATAGAAGCGCAGGGCCTCTATGTTGGATATGTTCAGTTGGGTGGACAGATGCACCTCCTGCCCTATCCTGTTGCAATAGGACATGACGGCAATGTCGCTGGCAATGACGGCACTGATGCCAGCCTCCCTGGCGGCATCCAGGATGGTGCGCATGAGAGGCAGATCCTCGCCGTAGATGATGGTGTTTACGGTCAGGTAACTCTTCACACCGCATATCCTGCACTCGTGGGCAATCTCCTTCAGGTCGTCTATGGTGAATGCCGAGGCGGAATGGGCCCTCATGTTCAGGTTCTCTATACCGAAGTATATGCTGTCGGCACCTGCACGCAGAGCCGCGGCAAAGGACTCCCTGGAACCTACGGGAGCCATTATCTCAAAATCCTTACGTGTCATTATATAAAGCAGTTAGCGGATGAGCGGATGAGCGGTTAGTTTTCCGTTTTCAGCATTGCTCTTATTTCTTCTATTATCTGGAAGAGTTCCTCCACCGTCTCGGCACGCAGCATCTTTATGCGTGTCTCGCGGAAGTTGGGGATACCCTTGAATATGGGCGAGGCGGCAAGATGCCTTCTCACATGCAGGATACCGCGGTATTCGTCTATTCTCTCCACCGAGGTGATTACCTGCTGCTTCAGTATGTCCATCTTCTCGTCCAGGGAGAGAGTGCCGCCCTGCAACTCGCGGAATATCCACGGGCGTCCGAATGTGGCACGTCCCACCATTACGGCATCCACACCGTAGCGGTCGAAACACTCGCGCACACGCTCCTTGGTGCTGATGTCGCCGTTTCCTATGATGGGGATATGCATGCGCGGATTGTTCTTCACCTCTCCTATCAGTGTCCAGTCGGCCTCGCCCTGATACATCTGCGCACGGGTGCGGCCGTGGATGGTAAGGGCCTGTATGCCCACGTCCTGAAGACGCTCTGCCAAGTCAACGATGAACGGCGTGCCGTCTGCGAGGTAAAGGCCTGGGGTGTCCCACCCAAGGCGTGTCTTTACCGTGACAGGGGTGTCGGGGACAGCCTCCACCACGGCCTTGGTTATCTCAAGAAGCAGGGGCACGTTCTGGAGCATGCCGCTACCGGCCCCCTTGCCGGCAACCTTTCTGACTGGGCAACCGAAGTTGAGGTCCAGTACGTCGGGATGTGCCTGGTCAACCACTATCCTGGCCGCCTCGCGCATGGCATCCACGTCCTTGCCGTAGATCTGTATTGCCACGGGGCGTTCGTCCTCGCAAACCTGCAGTTTGGCAAGACTCTTGTTGACCATGCGGATGAGAGCATCCGAACTGACAAACTCGGAATACACCATGGCCGCCCCCATCTGCTTGCACAGCAGACGGAAGCCTATGTCCGTGACGTCCTCCATGGGAGCCAGGAATATAGGTTCGTGCCCAAGGTCTATGTTTCCTATCTTCATCCTATGCTCCTGCTTTCTGGCTGAACACCAAGGCATACATCTTCATCTGCTTCAACATGGCCAGCAAGCCGTTGGAACGCGTGGGCGAGAGGTGCTCCCTCAGACCTATCTGCTCTATGAAGTAGAGGTCGGCATCCAGTATGTCCTGCGGTGTCTGGTTGTTGAGCACGCGCACCAGCAGGGCAACGATGCCCTTCACTATCAGCGCATCGCTCTCTGCCTGGAACTGCACTTTGCCGTCCACCATGTCTGCCTGAAGCCATACACGGCTCTGGCAACCGTCTATCAGGTTCTGCTCCGTCTTGTATTGCACGGGCAGTTCCGGCTGGTCGCTGCCCATGTCTATGAGCAACTGGTAACGGTCCATCCAGTCGTCAAAGTCCTGGAATTCTTCAATTATCTCGTCTTGTATCTCGTTTATTGTCATAATGCTTTAGTAATCTTATAGAGAATTCTTCTATTGTTGACATATCGGTCTAAGGTACTCGCGTTGACCTTGTCGCTCGGTTGATGTAGGGACGCTGCGTGCAGGGGCCTCCTTGTTTATAGCTCTCGGACGCTGCACGCAGCGTCCCTACCATGACTCTGTACTCTGTTCTTCATTCGTTGTAAAGGAGCTGCAATACGGTTTGTCCCACCGCCTTCAGTACGTTCTTGTCTATGTTCTCGGGGGTGTCGTTCACGGTGTGCCATGTGGGGCCGAAACTGCTTGGGCCATAGTTGAAGTACGGCACTATGTCTATGCAGGGAATACCTGCTATGGCATTCACGTTCACATGGTCGTCCACCAGACTTCCGCCGTCCGTGTTGGGGAAGAACTGCCCGTAACCGAGGTCGGATGCCAGTTTCCACACCTTGTTGACAACGTGGTTGGCAAAGTACACGCTAACCTGCTCCTTGGCAAAGGTGGCGCCACGGCCTCCCACCATGTCCAGAAGGATGCCATAGCGCGGGTTGTAACCTATCTGGCGCATCTGCTCTGCCCACACCTTGCTGCCCAGGCACCATGTGTCCTGGTCGTCGCTTGGCTGAGCCTCAGCCCATTCAGGTGTACCCATATCCTCGGCATCGAAGCATACGAAGTCTATGCCCAGGTCCTTCATGGGCTGTTGCTGGATGAGACGTGCTATCTCTATCATCACCGCCACACCGCTGGCACCGTCGTTGGCACCAAGGACCGGCTTCTTGTGGTTGGCCTCATCGGGGTCGTTGTCTGCCCAGGGACGAGTGTCCCAGTGGGCACAAAGCAGGATCCTGTATTGTGCCTGCGTGTTGGTGCTGGCAATTATGTTGCGGCAAGGCATGGAGGTTCCGTCCCACACCGTCACCTGTGTCTTCTGTTCGCTGACCACACATCCCTTGTTCTCGAACTGGTCCTTTATCCATTCGGCACACAGGTCGGCCTCCTTGGTACCGAGCAAGCGAGGGCCAAAGGCACATTGCTCTTCGATATAGCGGAAGGCACTGTCGGCCATGAACTCCGGACACTCCTTGTTGGCAGGGACACTGCTCTTCTTCTCCTTTTTCGTGCCTGTGCAGGAAATGGCAATCACAGATGCTACGATAATCAGTAATATATATAATGTATGTTTCATTCCTTCATAATGTTTCTTAATTGGCAATGACGTGTATTATTCAGGCCTTGAAACTCTGTGCCTCGCGCATCACCCTGAGGAAATTCTCTCCCCAAAGCAGGCGCAGGTCGGCCTCGGAATAACGTTCGCGAAGCAGGGCACGTGTCAGGTTTATCAGTTCGCCTGCATGTGCCAGTCCCGGCACTCCTCCGTCGCCATCGAAGTCGGTGCCTATGCCCACATGCTCTATGCCCATGATGTTCACGGCATGGTTTATGTGCTCTATGGCATCAAGCACGGAGGCTTTGGAGTCCTGGCGCAGGAATCCCTCGTAGAAGGTCACCTGCATCACACCACCCTTGCCGGCAAGGCTTTTCATCTGCCCATCGGTGAGGTTGCGGGGATGGTCGCAAAGGCTTCTGCAACTGGAATGGCTGCACACTATGGGAACCTGGGAGATGTCCATGGCATCGTAGAAACTCCTTTCCGAAGCATGGCTGAGGTCCACCATCATGCCCAGGCGGTTCATCTCTCGTATCACGTCGGCACCGAACTGACTTACTCCGCCGTGCTCGTTGCTGCTCTTTCGGGCAGAGTCGCAGATGTCGTTGTCACCATTGTGGCACAGGGTCATGTACACCACTCCGCGCTTGCGGAAGTGTTCTATCTGTGCAAGGTCATGTCCTATGGCATAACCGTTCTCTATGCCCAGCATGATGGCCTTCTTGCCTTCGTCCTTCAAGCGGTAGAGGTCGTCGGGGGTGTATGCCAGCCCCACCTCGGTACAATGCGACGATACCGTCTCCTCTATCTGGGTGATGATGCGGTTGGCCTTGGCCGTTGCTGCCAGGTGTGCCTCGCCGGTACGCTCGCCCTGCGGCAGGTATGCCACCATTATGGAGGCATCCAGGTGTCCGTCCCTCATGCGCGGCAGGGTAACGAGCCTTTCCTCGTCCGTGCCGAACTTCATGGGCGTGTCGCAATGGGAGTCCAGAGAAAGTATGCGGCCATGCACCTTCTTTGCCTGGGCATAGTTGCATGACTCATTTACCAGCCACTGGAAGATGGGCATCTGGCTCTTGTCGCCGGCCAGGATGAAGCATTCCGGGTGCCATTGCACGCCAAGGATGCTCTTGTGCCCGCTGCTCTCCACGGCCTCTATCACTCCATCCGAGGAACGCGCCGACATCTTGAACAACTTGCCCGGGCATCGTACCGCCTGGTGGTGGAAGGAGTTGACGGGCAACTTCAATTCGCCCTTCTCGCTTTCGGCAAGGCCTGAACCCCTGAACAGTCCCCCAAGCAGGCTGTCCTTATCTATGAAGGCCGTGTGAGACGCCTGCTCGCGTACAAGGTCCTGACTGTGTTTTATGAGCGGAGCATCCTTGTACTGTACGCCCAGGTCCTGGTATATACTGCCACCCAAGGCCGCCGCCAGCATCTGTATGCCACGGCATATACCCAGCATGGGAATCTGGCGGTCGTATGCCTGGCGTATGAGGTTCAGTTCGGGCACATCGCGTTCGGGGTTGATGCCATGCAGTTGGGGTATCGGCTCTTCGCCCACAAGCAGAGGGTTCATGTCCGAACCGCCACTGAGCACAATGCCGTCCAGTTCGCCCAGAAGAGCCGACATTGCGGCATCGTCCGTGTAAGGAGGTATCACAACAGGACTGCCCCCTGCCTCAAGGACACTCTGGTAGTATCCCTTGGCCAGTTCGCAGCCCTTGTCGCCGAAATTGCCGGTTATGCCTATAAGAGGTTTCATAGTGCTTGTTTAAAACGGAAAGGTGAAAACGGAAAACGGATGGTGTTGGGGTAGGGACGCTGCGTGCAGCGTCCGCCAATGGTTGGTTGAGTGTTTTTCTTGCGTTTTGTGGAGTTCTTCGGACGCTGCACGCAGCGTCCCTACTGTTTGGTATTTGTTATGCTTTCCCCTTTCCGTTCGTTAATCGGTTATCTTCTTCCAGTCCTCCTCCATCTGTGGCTTTGCCTCCTTGTGAGGTCCACCAATTGGCAATTCCTTCTTTATGCTCTGAGTCAGCGAAATCAGTGTTTCCGTGCTTACAACGCCGTTTATCTGCTGCAACTTGCCGTTGAGCAGTTCCATCAGATGGGCATTGTCCTTGGCATACAACTTGATAAGCATAGTGAAGGGACCTGTGGTATAATGGCATTCCACAATCTCGGGTATCTTGGCAAACTCCTTCACCACTGCATTGTACATGCTTCCCTTCTCCAGAGTGATGCCAATGTATGTGCTTGTATTGTATCCGAGACTGGCTGGATTGACGTGGTATCCGCTACCCACTATCACGTTCATGTCTATGAGCCTCTGCACGCGCTGGTGAATGGCGGCACGGCTTACACCGCACTTGGCGGCAACATCCTTGAACGGTATGCGGGCGTTGTTTGATATAATTTCTAAAATCTTTTTGTCGAGAGAATCAATCTTTTCCATGGCATTCTTTACATTTTGACACACAAAGGTACGGAAAAGCTGGCATTTTTCCAAAACAATATTGACCTTTTTCAACAATCGCAATACCGCTACACCATAATATATACTACGATATACGTCTATATGATAAACGTATTGGGCACATTACGTAAACTTTACAAAATGATATGATTACTTAGATAGCATGAATATGACTAAGTGTCAGTCTTGCCAGATAGTCGTAGTGCTCTCCGTCAATGCACTTCTCGCACATGAAGCCATGCTCATTGGCATACATGGAGAGGGTGTCGAAGTCGATGTAGAGCCAGTCGAAGGGTTCTCCCTTGATGCCGCGGTATTGCATGCGGTAGTCAATCTCGCCATAGTAGGCACCGGCAAGGTTGATGTCAAAGGAACCGTCCTCGTTCTCGAAGACATAACGGATATCGGAGGAATCGAGCAACACCTGGCCACCAGGAGCAAGGATCTGCTTCAGGCGCATGAAGAACTCGGGCAGGCGCTCTATCTTGCCCACAATGCCTATGCCGTTCATGGCCATGAGAATGGTATCGTACTTCTCGTCGAATGTCTTGTCGAAGAAATCCACAACTCTGGCATCTATGCCCCGCTGCCTCATCACGTCTACGGAAAGCGTGGATATGTCTATTGCCACCACCTCCAGGCCTCTGTTCATGAGTTCCAGGGAATGGCACCCCGAACCTGCACCAACATCCAGCACACGGCCACTACACAGGCGCAGTGCTTCCTGCTCCTGTGGCGGCATGTCCTCCAGAGTCCTGAAAAGGGTATCTACAGGTATCTCGTCCTCGTAGAACTGACTGGAAAACACCCTCAGCCTTGCTGCCCTGCCCTTGGCATAATACTCGGCTATTGCCGTGCCCATAGGGTCTTTTCCTGTATCTAATGTAATTCTCATTTGTGGTTATGTTTTGGGGAATGTGAAGAGGATATTGGAGTAATAGGAGTAATCGGAATATTACGAATTAAGTAGAGAAGAAAATAGCAGCCAGCAGTAGGGACGCTGCGTGCAGCGTCCGAAAGACCTGCAACGTCCCTACCCCAGCTCATCCGCTCACCGCTCACCACTCACCGTTCATTTTACTTCATCAATTCCTTTACCGCCGCATGAATCTGAGTGTCCACACCGCGGAGCATATCCTCGGGTGTAACGTAGCACTCGATGTCGGGTTCCAGTTGCTGGTTCTCAAGATAGTTGCCGCGGTTGTCCTTGGTGCCCACCTGGGGTATGCCGAAGGTGTACTGGCCGATGTTCTCCCACCATACTGCGGTCATGGTACCGGGAACGGGAGCACCTATGAGTTTGCCTATACCCATTTCCTTGTAGAGCCAGGGAGTGCCGTGGGCATTGGAATAATTGTCCTCGCATACAAGCATGCACGATGGCTTCACCCAACGGTCGAAGGGGTCGTTGCCTATGAACTTGCCACGCGGGGTAAAACGTGAGTAGGCCTTGCCCGAGAGGGCTATGCATACATCGTTGTGCAACCATCCGCCACCATTGTGTCTGGTGTCTACGATAACGGCATCGCGCATACGGTTCTTCTCGGAAAGCAGGTTCTTGTAGAACTCGTGGAAGGAGGCGGCATTCATGGCTTCTATATGTACATAGGCCAAACGTCCGCCGGAAAGGCTGTCCACCATGTGCTCGTTGCGACTCACCCATCGCTTGTAGAGCAATTCTTCCTGCTTGCCCCATGAGATTGGGCGTACCACTATCTCCTTCTTCTCGCCCTTGATGCTAAGGCGTGTGGCCTTGCCGGCCTTGCCGGCGAGCATGGGATAGTAGTCGGCACAAGCCTCTATCTTCATTCCGTCTATGGAAGTGATGATGCTGCCGGCCTTGATGACCTTGCACACATCCAGCGGACCGCCCGAAAGCACCTCTGCCACCCTGATGCCCTCACCCTGGTATGTCTCGTCGGGGATTATGCCCAACTGAGCCACAGGCAATGAACTGGAGGGAGCATGATAACGGCAACCGGTATGGCTCACGTTGAGTTCGCCAAGCAGTTCGCTTGCCATCTCGGCAAAGTCATAGCCGTTGTTGATATGGGGAAGGAAACGCTTGTATGTCGTGTAGAGGCGCTTCCAGTCGGCACCGTTCATGCCAGGGTCGTAGAGTTTCTCCTTTGTCTGGCGCCAGATGTGCTCGAAGTTGTATGCCTGAGTCTTGGCTGGTTGTGTCACGGTGAATGCCTCGAACGGTATGGTCTTGACAGAAGCGGAATTGAGATTGAGTTGGCACAGGGTACCGCCCTGACCGATGAAATAACAGGTGTTGCCACTCTTGTCAAGTTGGAACGAACGTGCATCTATGCGTTGCATCTTCAACTCCGTACGCTCCTCAACGAAGTCGCGGACCCATAGAGCCATATTACCGTTGTGCGGAGCAAGATAATAGAGGCGTGTACCCTCGTTGTTCATCACCGCATCGGATAGGTGCGATGACTGGAATGTAAGACGCATGGTACGGTCGTCGAGGTTGTCCAACTGGAGTTCCAGTGCCTCCACTTTCTTCTCCTTATCGGTACTGTCTTTCTTCTCGGACTTCTTGTCCTTCTTCTCGGATTCCTCGAGCAGTGACCTGTCTTCCTTATTCATGCGGAACTTGTTGTAGGCTTCGTCATCGAAGAATGTGATATAGACATCGCGGTGTGCACCCCAACTGCCATGGCTTCGATAGCCTGCCCTGTCGCTGGCAAAAATCATGGCCTTACCGCCCATGACCCAACGTGGACGCGAGTCGGTGTAGCCGCTTTGTGTCAGATTGACTGGTTCGTCCTTTCCCTCGGCATCTATAAGAGCAACGTCTACATTGTTCCATCCGCCATTGCCCATGTAGTTGGCCAAAAGCCACTTGCCGTCAGGACTCCAGGTAAAGTACTGGTCGCCGTCGGAATAGGAATATGTGTACTTGGCATCCATGGCGGTATGCATTTTACCCGACTTGACATCTACAATACAGATGGCCTCCCTGTTCTGGAAATATGCCACCTTCTTGCCATCGGGGCTGTATTGTGGCTGGAAACTGGTGGTAACGCCATCGGTAAGGCGACGTTCCTTCAGTTCGGTGCAATAGGTCATCACGGCTTCCTTGTCGTTCACAATCTCCGACTCGTAGATGCTCCATATACCGCCACGCTCGCTATCGTAAACCACAGCCCTGCCATCGGCACGGAAGTCCACACAACGCTCGCGCTCGGGGGTGCAGGTTATCTGCTTTGTGGTGCTGAAGTCAATGGTGGTAACATACACGTCACCATTCAATATGAAGGCCACGTCCTTGCCTTTGGGAGATATGGCCACATGCGTGGCACCACGGGTGGTGAGGCTGCGTATCACCTTGTCAGTATCTATGTCAGTATTTATCTTCACTGGCACACGTACTGGTTCCTTGCCAGGCACCATGGTGTAGAGTTCGCCGTCGTAGGCAAAGGAAAGCAATCCTTTGGACGAGATGCTCAGATAGCGCACGGGGTTGCCCTTGAAACTGGTCAGTTGCCTGCTCACACCGCCCAGAGTGGAGTGGTACACGTTGAATGTACCGTCCTTCTCGCTCAGGTAATAGTATCCCTTACCGTCGGGTGCCCATACGGGGTTGCGATCCTCGCCGGCAAAGGTGGTCATGCGCTTGTACGCCCCACCCTCCTTCATGTATATGTCGCGCGCAATGCTGCTGGTATGGTGCTTACGCCAGGGATCCTCGTAGCCCTTCACATTGTTGTACAGTATGCGGCCGTCCGATGCTATGCTCACATGATCCATGGATATGGCAGAGAACAAGGTCTGGCGCCCACCGCCCTTAGCCACCTTGTACAATCTGGTAAAGGTGGAACCTGGGAAGGTAAGTTCGCTCACTGTGGGGTTGCCTGCACGGCGTATGAGCAAGGTATCATTGCCAAGCCATCCTGCCGGATACTCGTTGAAGGAATGGGTGGTGACTCGCTCGGCCTTGCCACCAGTGGCAGACATGATGAAAACATCCAGAGAACCTTCCCTGTTGCTACAGAATGCCAGCATACTCCCGTCAGGACTCCACATGGGATGACCTTCATAACTGGCATTGGTGGTAAGTTGCTTTGCCTCTCCACCGGCAGACGGAACAGTGTAGATGTTTCCCATATAAGAGAAGGCAATACTACTACCGTCGGGTGAAATGGCACCGCCACGCACCCACAACGGATTCTCTGATTCGGCTCTTGCCAGCATACCTATCACAAGGCATGCAATAAGAGATAAGATTTTCTTGCTCATTGTGTGTGTATTTTATGTAATGAAGTTCTTATCAAGAAGGTTCTTGCCAGTCACTTCTCATAGAATGCCTATAATGTCCTAGGTTCTCCTAGGGTTTCCTAGGATTTCCTAGCACCTCCTATTTCCTCTATCATTCTTGTCAGCCTTTCGTTCTCTGCACGAAGAAAACGGTTCTCTTCCTCCAGGCGCTTGATGTACTCGTCCTGCGACTTGCGGTAACCGGTACGGGCGGCATACATCCGCTCTTTTATTCCGCCTTCGGTGACGAACCGTTGTTCCAGTTTCTCCACATAGGCACACATCATCTTGTCCGTCTGGTGGCACAGGGTAAGCAACAGGTTGGCAAACTCCTCAGCATTCATTCTTTCCACTAAGGGAGCATAGTCCTCGAAGTCGTTGTGCGAGTGGCAGAAGTCCTTCAGACGCTCCTGTCTTGGCTCCGTGGACGACCAGAGGCACAGATGGCGCGTGTTAAGGAAATCCACATAATCCTCCCTAAGTTCCTGCAGACTTCCACGTGCCACGTTCAGCAGTTTTATCTCCATCTCCGAACTGGTCATGCCGTCCTCGCTACCCTCTATGATGTTCTGCTTTCCCGACCGTGCCGCCTGCACCATCTGGTCCACCGTGCGGTCGCCATGGGGAGGCAGGAAACGCCTGCAGAATTCCACCGTCAACTGAAAGATGGCATCGCTCTTGCGATAGAAGAACAGATTCTTCCACACAACAGCCTTCTTCAGCACCGTGCCCTTCGTATTATACTCCATGGCCTTTCTTTTCTTTGTAAGAGTTATTGTTTTTTAGGGCTCCTAAGTTGTCCTAGGTCTTCCTAGGGTTTCTAAAAACCCTAAATTCACTTTCCTCCTACAAAGATAGGAAAATATTATCAAGTAACAAGTTTCTTAGTAATAAAGTTCTTACTAAGAAGGTTCTTACATGGTGTATTGGCTATACATACACAGAAATGGGACAGAACCATTAGTGTTGATTCTGCCCCATGAGATTTATATGAATATGCTGTCTGTTCTTTCCGCGTTAAAGAACTGGTATTATACTTATGCCCCGAAGCGGAGGTCCGGAAATGCTTTGCCTTCATATTTCTCCTTAATCATTTTCACACTTGCTTTTGTCATTATCTTTATCCATTCAATACCAAGTTCTTCTAATTCCGGGAATTTAATGTCTCTTATTCTTCTGTCTGCATCAACAATTACAGAATTGGGTATATTGACATCTCTAAATATGGTGGAAATATGAAATTTGACATCTTTGACAACTCCATGATTTACTCGCACACTTGCTACAATTCCATAATTGGATGGTTTGGCAAGAAGCATTTCCATTTGTTCTGGAGAGAGTTTCTGAAGAGATTCTACAATGGCTTGTTGTATTTGTGCGTTTCTTCTTAAACCATATTCAGTAGAATAGTATTTCTGCTGTTCTGCTTGTTCACTTTCAGTCAATTGCTTGTAGATTGTTGTGTCTTGTTTCTTTTTATGCAAATACACAACATCCATGTGTCCAAAGGTTTCACAAACTACACTGTCTTTAATATCAGTATTGTGGTGAATAATCATGGAACTATCTATTGCATTAAATTTAGTACAATAGAAATTCCTATTTATCAATGCGTTTGTAGGCATAAATGTACTAAAAATGAACATGAAGACAAATAATATTTTTTTTAACCTTGAATAAACCATAATTGAAAATATTAAAATGATTTTGTGTTACTTATTTATACCTAACGTGAGTTTGATCAATTTTCGTTATTTAATCTTGAGATAAATTGTATCCATATCTATACAAAATTAAAAAAAATAAGCAAAAAGAATAGTAGAAGTACTAGAAAAATCCTTACTTAATCAAGCATTTAGTTTTCAAATCTATAATCACTGAAATGCCATTTGCTCTTGTAGAATTTTGCTTTAAGGTATAAACATGGGAAAGGAGTTCCGTTGGCTGACCAATACGGAGCAAGGGTATTGCTAGGCAGCTGTTCGAAAGCATTACTAAGTATTGTCATCCATAAACGGTCCGTAGGACCTAACTCTTTTGGTAACAAAACACCAAGATGCACCTTTGTTCTTTCATCAAAATATAACATGATGCTGTATTCTGCTTCATCATCAAGAGATATAAATTGTTTGTCAATTAGCCGATTAATTTCACGTCCGAGCAACAACATCTCTTTTTCTGATTGGACGCGATAATCTGGTGTTAATTCATTTATCGTAATTTCACCTTTGTTTCTTTGCATTAGAGCTATGGTTTTGCAAAGTTCACTATTGGTTCTATATATTTGAGAACCAACATTCTTAATGTTTACTTCTACACCTTGATCGTATACGACTCTTTTTATTTTAGGAGCAACAATGGAATCGCCATATATAAAAGGATAGAACATATGTATAATTTCACCACTAAACCATTTTGCTGGAATAAGAACCGAGTCTCTGCCCAACAAGCGATGTCCATATTTATTTTTAAGCTCTTCTAAAGCATAAATATTGGTTGAGTCAATTAGCAAATACAAGGTTGTATACTCTTTGTCATTAATATTATCGGACATACTAACAAATGTAGATGCTGTTAATGAAATATTTCCAATAGAATTTAGACTAGGCAATAAGGTGACGTACGACAAGCTATTGTCGTAAACACCTGGTACTAATTTTCCGTTATAACCATAATGTACTTTATTCAAGCAATTGATAGAAGCATTTGCTTTACATCTATCTTCATAATAAGAATAAAAATTACTTTTGTAATTTTCCATCCTATTATTTTTTATTTGCGAAAAAGAATTTGATGTAGTAAATAAACAAATTAGTGTAATATACGCAATTTTCATATATTTATTCATATCTATCATTTCTTTTGACTATAAGGAGGTTCTATAAATTCAATTAATCATTAGCGAATAGTCAGAACCTCTTTAAGGCTACCGCTAATGCGATTTTGGTGCCCCAAATTTAGCAAAACTTTTTCTAACTTTTGATAAAAATTCCGATGTTTTTTGGAGGGGGGGTAATATACTGAATATCTGTCTCCTTGAAACAGGATAAAACAGGTTCTCTTTATTCAGGTGTGTATATCTTGCCCATTATTCTATCAAAAAACTTGCAAAATACATCTGTCATAAAGAATAATTCTGTAATTTTGTCCTAGGTGATTTCCTTTCTTTTATAAAGAGAAATATCAATTTCACCAATATAAAAAGTCTTGAATTTATTACTGAATCTGTATGAAACGTTTCTTATATACATTGATATTGTCGGTGCTGTCGTGTGCGTTGTATGCACAAACAACGGCCGAAACCGCACTTGCTGATTACATCAACAATGGTGACAATAGTTATAAGTGGGAAAACATAGACGAGAAACGAGGTGAGGGAGTGACGGCATACCGTTTGGAACTCACATCTCAGACATGGCAAAATATTGTTTGGCGTCATGAGTTGGTAGTAATCATTCCCGACGTGGTGGAACATGACGAGGCTTTGTTACACATATCGGGTGGTAGTGTGGATACTGAAACAGGAAAAACCAATTTGCATGATTGGAATAACGGAACCATTGTATCGCACTCAGACATAGCGCGTCGTTGCAAGGCCGTAACAGCTATTTTGTGGCAAGTGCCATGCCAACCTCTCTATGACGGCAAGTACGAAGACGCTCTGCTTGCATATACACTCTACCGTTTCATGATGAGTAAGGATTACTCATGGCCGTTGTTGTTTCCAATGGTTAAGAGTGCCGTGAAGGCAATGGACGCTATTGAGACATTTGTTGCGGAGAAGAAATCAACAACGGTAAACAAGTTCGTTCTTAACGGCTACTCAAAGCGTGGGTGGACAACGTGGATGACAGCTGGTTCGGGCGATAAGCGCGTAGTTGCTATTGCTCCTGCGGTGATAGATATCCTCAACATGCAGGTAAATGTGCCGTATCAGCGTTATATGTTTGGCGATTATAGTGAGTCAATTGGCGACTATGAAAATCTTACCGAACAGTTGATGACTCCAGAGGGTATGGAAATCGTTAAGATGGTAGATCCATATTGCTATAGAAAAAATTACGACATGCCTAAGATGCTATTACTTGGAACAAATGATCCCTTTTGGGCAACGGATGCTATTAAGAACTATATTGACGGCATACCAGGTAAGAGTTGGACGGCATATTCTGTTAATGCAGGACATGATTTGAACCAAGAGGCTACAGCTACTTTAGAGGCATTCTTCTATCAGAGTATCAACGACATGAAGTATCCTAAAATGGAATACAAGGTATCGCAATCAAGCAAGGGCATTGTGTTGAAGTTCAAGACAGACAAAGAGTTGCTCGAAGGTGTAGAAGTGTGGCAAACCCAGACCGACAATAAGGATTTCCGTAAATGCGAGTTCAAACCAACGAAGATAAATGGGGTTGCGCACTCAAAGCGTTTTAAAGTTGCGGTTGATTACCCTCAAAGCGGATTTAAAGCTTTTGTCGTGATTTTGAAGTATCGTCACCCAAGCAAACCTAATGCTACGTACAACATTACGACTCGTATGTTCACGGCAGATAGCGATGAACTCTTTGACGAGGCATTTGAATTGCCACTCCTCCAAAATCAGTAATAGTTTTATTGGAGATGGACAGGTAAAAGATTTTTATTGTATACATTTCACAACACAAAACATCCCCACAAACACCTTGTACAGTGCTTGTGGGGATGAGTGTATAATATATATAAGGTGTGTTACTTAATCACAACCTTTTTGCCACCTATGATATAGATGCCCTGGGGGAGGGAGGTGGGAGAAGCAGTGTTGCCTACGAGTTGGCCGCGGGTGTTGAAGATGGGCATGGGGCTGTTCTCTGCAGACGGGGGTGTGCATGGAAGGTCGCTGATGCCTGTCTCCACATCATTCACGTATGAGAAACGGAGTTTGTAGCCATAGGTTCCGCTGGTTGGAAGTTTGTACTTGTCCAGCACGCCTGCACCGCAGGAACCGTTGCCGATACCAAGTTGGGCATAGTCGAAGTTGGCATAAACCTTGTCGGAGGCATCCATATTCCACTGATGCAGATACTGGTGCTTGTACTCGTCGGTATAGTTGTCAACGGTGAGGTTAACCTGTCCCTCGGTCTCCACGCGGATACCCTTGCCCTCCTCGTTGAGGAAATTGATCCAGCGGAGGTCCTGACGGTCGCCAGAAGTCTGGGGACGGACGTAGTCGACATGGAAGCCGCTTACGGGCAGTTCGTATATGCCAAGGTCGGCACCCTGCTTGCGGTCGATGGTGTTGTCCAGAGGTCCGCGGGCATAGTACTGGGTAAGGGACAAATCCGAATCCAATTCCATGAGCATGCCTATACGGCGAAGGTTGGTGCCCCTGACGGTATAAGAGGCGTCGAGGTCTACAGAACCATCGCGGTTTACGGTATAGATGAACTTGTAGTTGCACAGGCTGCCTGTGGCATCCTCGGTAATAGTTACGGTAGAGCCGTCAGCGCTTGCACTGACACTGAACGATCTATTGTTTATACCGTTGCTTGTGCTATAGTATGGATCTGTTCCGTAGGGAGCATCGTTTTCTATCCAACGGTAATTACTATAGGCAGGTGCCGTGGATGCATCCGTAGCGTCGGGGATGACGCTGATGCCACCCTGCTTCCATGAAGTAATGCCCTTGGAGGTGTCTAACTTCATGCTGATGTTCTGTCCCTCTATGGTATATACGGAACCGCTGTTAGTAAGTGTGAGGGGCGTGCCTGCGGTATTGTCGGGAGCAGAAAGGGGAGTGCGACCGGTCAATGCACATTGCGTGCTTGCTATGGCATATCCCTTTTCCGCCCATGAAGTGGGCTCTGCCAGGCATACGGAGAGGTTGAGAAGATATTCGCCCTCCTCGGATACGGAACCATAAGGTATGGCAATGTCCTCTGACTCGCCTGAAGGTATTGAAGGAAGGACGATAGAACCGTCGGCCACATCCCTACCGTTGAGCAGGAGTTTCCATTCCAGTGTCATTCCCTCCAGATTGATGCTTTCGTACTTGTTGGTAACAGTTACGGTACCGTTTGTCTGGTCAACATCAGAGAACTTTATATGCTGGTATATACGTCTTACCTCTGCCAGTTTGCCAGTGGGCTGGCGGTCGGCGGTGATGATACCGTTATTCACGAAATTGCCCTGATGCGGTGCCTCGGGATAGTCGTTGCCGTTGCGGTACTTGTTGAAACCATTAACCTTCAGTTCGCCGTCCTTTATGTCCTGGGGGTCAACGGTTGCCTGGTCTACCCAGTCCCAAATGCAACCGCCCATACCATTCTTGCTGTTCTCCATCACCTCCCAGTATTCCATCAGGTTGCCCACGGAATGACCCATGGCATGGGCATATTCGCACATGAAATAGGGTTTGCCAACATAATCCACATAGGACCGGACAGTGGGTACGTCCCTATACATGACACTGTAGATGTCCGTGGGGGAAGTTCCGGCACGAGTCGCACCCTCGTAATGTATGGGACGAGGATCAAGCGCACGCGCTGCATCGTAGGCATAGTTGAAGTTCTGTCCGCCGTCGCTCTCGTTGCCAAGACTCCATGATACTATGCTGGAGTGGTTTCTGTCGCGCAGAACCATACGTGTGACACGGTCCACTATGGGAGCACGCCATGTAGGAGAGGTATGTATGCGTCCGCCGTCTGTCCAGTTCTTGTGGAACTCCACATCGGCCTCATCCATGTGATACATGCCAATGTAGTCCATCATGGCATTCATCTTGGGGCTGCGGGGATAGTGGCTTGAACGGAGTATGTTTACATTTGCCTGCTTCATCAGTACAAGATCCTTCCACATGGTCTCTATGCCAACGGTACGTCCCGTAATGGGATGGGTATCCTGGGCATTCACACCCTTCATGAGCACACGCTTGCCATTGACAAGGAACTGGCTGTTCTTGATAGTAGCCGTGCAGAATCCATATTTTGTGGCATGCACGCTTTCCTCATTGCCATCGGCATCCTTCTGGACAACCTCCACTGTATAGAGTGTGGGAGAATCGCTTGTCCATGGCTTCAGATCGCTGAGACCCTCGAACACCACGTCAAGAGTCTTTAAAACCTCTGTATTTGTGAAATCTGCACTGCCTGTCTGTGTCTGGAGAACACTGCCGTCGGGTGAAATGAGGCGCACTTCATACTGCTTGCTTACGGTAAGGCTGTCCCTGTTGTCCAAGGCAAGTATAACGCTCATATTGCCTGATGTGGCATCATCGGAAAGGCTGCTTGATATGTAATGGTCCCTGACGAAGACCTTTGGTACGGCCATCAGATATACATCGCGGTGGATACCGCTCATGTGCCACATGTCCTGACCTTCAAGATATGAACCGTCTGTCCAACGGATTACACGGACGGAAAGGTTGTTATCGCCCGTACGTACATGCTTGCTGATGTCGAACTCGGCATCCATGTTTCCACCCTCGGTATAACCAACATAGTTGCCGTTCACCCATACATAGGCGGCAGAGTATATGCCATCGAAGTGCAGAAGTATGCGCTCCTTGTCCCAACCCTCGGGCAAGGTGAAGTCCCTGCGGTAACTGCCCACGCTGTTCTTCATACCATTCTTCATGGCTATGTACGGAGGATTGTCGGCAAAGGCATAATCCACATTTATATAATAAGGTGTACCATATCCCTGCATCTCCAGGCATCCGGGTACCGTTATGTCATCCCATGCTGAAGCATCCACGTCATTGCCGTAGAACTCCTCCTGAGGCATTGTGTACTCGTCGTCAAGAGTATTCCATATCAGTTTCCATGTTCCGTTCAGGCTCATCCAACGGTTGCTTTGGGTGGGATCAAGCCATGCCTTCTCATAACGGGCATCGGCACGCATGGCATCTGTACTCTGGTAGGGAATGTATGTGGCATGTCCCTTTTCCTTGTTCTGCTCGAACACCTTTTCATCCTGCCAGAAGATACCTTGCGGAAGATTGGCATTGTTTACCTTTGTGAAGGTGAAATGGGTGTCGGTGCTTCCGCTCTCCTTGGTAAAATACAACTCCTTGTCGGCACTCACCGCCAGATAATAGTATTCAAAGGATGGAGACCACTTGCTGCCTATGTTCTTGCCCACTTTGAGTTGGTATGCGTTCTCCACATCCTCAACCTCCAGTATCTCGAACATCTGGTTCCAGTTGGCGTTTTTCTCATCATAACTCTGACTCCACTGAAGAGGCTTTCCAGAACTCTCCATGGCTGCGTCTATGCACTTGCCACAACTTTCGTTGAGCAACTGATACCAGGTAGTGCTTCCACTCTGGTACATGGGTATGCTGAGTTTCCACATCTGGCCGTATGCCTTTTCGTCGGCTTCTTCAACAATTATAAGCGCATCGTTTTCGTTACTGCCTCCGTTGGACAGAACAAGGTTGGTGCTCAGGCTTCGGATCATGTATGTGAAATATGGCAAAGGAATGGAATTGTCCTCTGCACTGACAATCTCCTTTAACTCAAAGTAGGTGCTGGTATTGGTGAGATCGTTCATCATCCAGAGTTCACCGTTTTCGTATTCTGTCAATACCTTGCCAGGGTCTCCGGCACACAGTAACTGTATGGCAGAACCTGCTATGCCAGGGGAGTGGATATTGAACACCTGGTTCTGATTGTTGAGGTTTGGTTTCCAATGAAGCAGTTTGCCTGGATTCTTGCTCTCCAGTGCCATGTCTATGGCCAACTTGGAACCAATGTTGTAGAGTCCGTACGTACCCTCTGTTCCATCGCTGATAAGTGCCCACATCTGGCTCTTGTCGTTCTCGTCCATACTTCCCATCACGATAGGAGCATCGGGATTATAATTGCCATTGTTGGTAATGGCCTTACCTGTATTTGTGGATACAATACGGTACACACTGCCAACTGTCTGCGCATGTATACCCAAGGCAAATGTGCATGCCATTAAGGCAATGTACAGACGTCTGCCTGTTGATTTTCTCTTTTCATTCATAATATTAGTCAAGTTTTGGTGTTTCTACTAATTAGTTGTACTCAAGTTGATTTATATTGTAATTGCCGGAATGACCTTATCAATGACATTATAAGTGCATCCAAACCTCAACCTATTTGAATATTTGCTTCTTGCCATCCACTATATATACACCTTTTACGGGTGTCGCAACACGACGTCCGCTCAGGTCATAGATGACATTATCTGTGGTCTTGTTCGCACCGGAAATATCATATATGCCAGACGGTATTATGCCAAATACCTTGTACATGAAATCATTGTATGCCTTCTGCAATTCTTCATAATCCTTATCTGTTGCCTCTGAAGGTAATGGCAACATGGCTTTCATCAAAGCCTGAGCCTCGGCTTCGGCATCTTTGATAATGTAGTACTTCTGGACGTCGTATATCTGCATTTCACCAATGTGGAAGAAACCTGCGCTGACACCTTTCATATCACCGCTTGTACGAATTTCCAGCAAACGGATGGCAGAATATGCCTTTGGAAGGGTGAAGGCACGCTTAATGGTTTCCGTCTGACTTTTAAGAGGCATGTCCAACTCGCATACCACCTCTGTATTGGCAGAGGTGCCGCTACCGCTCACCACACCCAGTATTTTTGCCTTGATAAGATGATGACCGTCTGTGTCGCTTCTACGGCCGTAGTGCATAATTACGTCACCTATTGTTTCCTCAGGCAGTGCTATTTCAAGATAGTGTACACCATCCTGAACGCTTCCAGTACTCCATGCAGAGTGCCAGAATGTATTCTGTTTGCCATCTAAAAGATTGTTAAGCGAACCTTCTGTAGGTTCGGTGTATGGCGAACTGAACTGACTATTGCTGGTAATGAGTTTATTACCTTGACCACAGGAATCCAACGCATGTTGTGCCCTTGATTTCAGCAAAGCAAAGGCCTTTGCAAGTTCACTTTCCTCTTCTGGCAATGTGGAAGCATTTGTATCATATTTAGGTGTTATCTCAAATATAGCAGGAACTTCGGAACCCTGCCATTCCATACGAATAGCCGAAGCCTTGGGATATGCGGAAAGGTCTATGTACTGGCATGGCTCGCCGAGAGTTCCGACACTGGTCCAGCTTTCTCCGTCTTCAGTGACGCTTATTGTTGTCTGTACGGAAGATAATATACTATATAAGGTAACACCCTGTACATTGAAATGTCTATTGAAGAAGTATGTTATCGGACTTGTTGTAGTGGCAGGTATCCCTGTCTGTGCATTGTCGTCGGTAAGTTCGTTCACCTCCTTGTTTTCTGCATCCGTACATTCTGACAACGTACTGTTCTGTTCGTGTTGTCTGTTTACCTCTATCTCGTACAAGCGCATCCAATTACTGGTGTTGGCAGTGATAAGTCTAAGGCGTACATAGCGTGCTGAAATTCCTGCTCCGTCAAAATCACAATAGACCATCTTATCGCTATAGGCAACGTTCTGTTCAAGGTCAATATTCCAGTTGTATGTGTCTGTGCCCATGACTTTGAGGTTTGCCCATTTGGTTCCATTTGCCGAATATTGTATTCTGGCCACATTGGGATAGTCCCCGTTTACTGTACCCATGCAGAGTCTTACATCGTGCAGTATAGTTTCCGTACCCAAGTCCAAAGTGTACATATCGCCTGTCTGCTGGTTACGGTTCAGACAAGTGTATGTGTCGTATTTGCCGTCTACCATAAATGCTGCGGTGTGCCCGTCGTAGATATTGCCCTCTGGAAGAGTCACATTTTGGGCTTTGGCTTGGACGGCGATATTGAATGAGAATATATCCTCAGAAAGGGTAAACTCCTTTATTCCCTTGTCTGTATCGTTCAGGAATATGAAGTATGCTACGTGCTCCTGAGGCAATTCTGATGTGGATGCCAACTTTTTCCATTCCTTGCCGTTAGTGCTGTATCTGGCATATGGAAGGAGTTCTTCAGCAATATTTATTTTGTCAAGGAGAATAGGCTCACTAAGTCGCACACCTACGTACTTGTTGACATCAAGATTGCTTGTAGGCAAGGTCAAAAATATTTTACCTCCACTAATGGTTAGAGTTGGGTTAAGCAGTGGAGAATTGCTAACCACTGTTGGTGCGCTTATATCTGTCGGGTCGCTGAAATATGTATCAATACTTCTTTCTTTCAGGTATGAAATGAAGGGATACAGGTAGAGTCTTGATAACTGAGCCTGACGACTACTTACACTGATGCTGTTGCCCATACCCTCTAACGCATATGCGGTGTAAAGGGTGCTGTTGTCCAAAGATATAAGACTATCACTCACTTCCTTAACGCTCAGCCAGTTCTGTACATGTCCATCCTCTTGATTGTCCAAAATGCCAAGCATCTTTTCTATGACGATGGAATATGTGTGCAGAGTATGGAGCCAGGGGGCAATGTCGGCATACAACAGGCGGTCGCTATGGATTTCAGAGTCCTTCAAGGTAATCACCTTCTCGCAATCGGTCCTTATCTTCTGTATTACGGCAATGAGGTCCGAAGAGTTGGGGAGACCGCTTTCCAAAGAGTTCTTGTAATTGTTTATTAGTGTCTGTATGCTCTGTGGTTCGTTCCAGCGCAGATAATAGGTGATGTCATGATATGCCTGGCGTACATCCTCATTCTTGATGATGGTATTGAAACTGGCTTCCCAACTATCTTCATTCTTGAAGCCGGCATTATTCCATGTATAGTCAGCAATGGAGAACAATGATGTCTTGGCTACCTGTCCCTGTTGCATGGGATTGGCTACTATACCCTGGCAGTTGTTCAACTTTGATGGAAGGCGCTCGCCATTGCCCACGGCAGGCATGTCCACGAAGTTGCTGTACATGTCCATAGGGTAAATCTGTCCATCAGCATTGTCGTTACAGGGGTAGTTCCACCACCATGACATGGGTCTGCCGAACTCTTGCTTCACGGTGATCGTGTGGTCGTTGTTGGGTACTGACCATACACCCTGACCGGTAGAATAAACAGTTATGTAAGAGGGAACTTTACCCAAAGCTGTCATGAAACGCTGGCGCTGGTCAACACTGCTGGCAAAACTATTACAATAAATCTGCGGAACGAAGTGCAGAGGACGCACGGTATCCTCAGGTGCAGAACCTTCCGTATTCCATTTATTTTCTATTTCCTTTTGCAGTTGGGTCAGCCGGTCGGCATTCTTCTTCATGTCCGCATCGCTGGACGGAATACTTACATCATCAACGAAAACACCGAATTGGCGGATACCTAATTCGTGCATCTTCTCGAATTTGCTCATGATATCGCTGATGACCGTGTTGCTGCCTAAAAACTCGTTACCCGGATGAATGGCCCAGATGAAGTTCACCTTTGTTTCCTCGCTCACCTTGGCAAGGTCGCGCAACATATCCTGTGTCAACCATCCGTTTTTCTCCTGTTCTGCAGAAATGGTGGTAGGATACGGATCTTTCCACATCTGTGAATGATAGGGATCGCTCTTTGCACCGAACATGTAGGTATTCATCTTGAATCGCATCATGTAACGCATTAAATCCTTTTTCACGTCCACACTATACGGGTAGCCATAGTAGCCTTCTACCAAACCGCGGTTCTGTTGGTCGGCATAGTCATAGATGGTAGTAAAGTCCAATGCATTGTCGTGTATCTGTTCCAACATCTGCTCCAAAGAAGCCAAGGCACAGAACACGGCGTTAGTGTGCTCTCCTAAAATGGTTATTCCATCAGCATTTACCTTGATGGCATGACGGTCAAACCTATTAGCCTTCATAATGCTTTCCTTTTTTAATGCCAAGGTTTCATACGCATAAGTTTCTACCTTCTCGCTACTGCCTATGGTTCCCAATCGAAGTGTTATGTTTCCTGCATCAGTAGTTCCTTCCACGACCTCCATGCCATGTTGTGACAGGACATCTGCCAGTCGCTTCTTGGTCATAAAATCTATGGTACTCTCATACACCACATTAACTTTATTGGTCATTGTCAAACTACCCCTGTTCATTGTTATTGAATGCGGTATGGGATAAATAACATACTTATCAGCATGCGCATAGATAAAATGAACAGACAACAATAAAGTTATCATTATTGCTCTCAAAATAAACTTCTTAATCATGGATATTATATATTATGGTGTGTTGTATTAACGCGTGTTAAAAGGATTCACATTATTTATATTCGCCTAAATTCTTGCAATACTTGCCTCCGAACATGCAATAAAGTCCGAGCAACACGAAGGGAACACTGAGCAACTGACCCATGTTGAACGTCATGGACGATTCAAAGTCGACCTGATTCTCCTTTGTGAACTCTATGAATATTCTGGAAAGGAATATGAGGAATATGCACAAGCCGAAATAGAAGCCAGAACCCACACGGATGTCAAACAAAGGCTTCTTATCCTTATTCACTCCCTTTATGCCAAGTGAGCGGCGGTATATCGCCCAACCGATGAAAAAGAATACTGCATAGCACAAAGCCTCGTATAACTGACCGGGATGGCGTGGCTGCATGTCCACACGCTGGAAGATGAATGCCCAGGGCACATCGGTGGGACGACCTATGATTTCAGAGTTCATAAGGTTGCCAAGGCGTATGGCACAAGCACAGATGGGGGTGACTATGGCCACATTGTCCAATACGTGCATCAGATTCAACTTTACCTTACGGCTATAAAGTATTATAGCCAGCATCAAGCCCAAAGTGCCGCCATGCGATGCAAGACCCTCATAACCCGTAAAGTGCCATTCGCCATCGGCAAACTTGCGTATAGGCAGGAACATCTCCACAGGATGGGAAAGGAAATACTCAGGTTCGTAGAAAAGGCAATGGCCAAGTCGTGCACCTATGAGTATGCCGAGGAAGCAATAGACGAACATTGGTTCGAACTTGTCCTCGCCCAACTTCTGCTCCTTGAACAAATAATGCATCAACTGGTACACGGCAAAAAGACCTATGCACCATAAGAGCGAATACCACCTTACCTCTATAGGGCCAAGACTGAAGGCCACTATATCGGGATTCCAAAGTATATATGCAGGAAGTGTCATAACTTATACATTGAAGCGGAAGTGCATGATGTCACCGTCCTGAACAACATATTCCTTGCCTTCTACACCCATCTTGCCGGCTTCGCGAACTGCGGCTTCGCTTCCGTAATGGATGTAGTCGTCGTACTTGATAACTTCGGCACGGATGAAACCCTTTTCAAAGTCGGTGTGGATGACACCTGCACACTGGGGTGCCTTCCATCCGCGGCGGAAGGTCCATGCCTTTACTTCCATCTCGCCTGCGGTGATGAACGTCTGCAAGGTGAGAAGACTGTATATGGCCTTGATAAGGCGGTTGCATCCGCTCTCGGACAATCCCATGTCCTCAAGGAACATCTGCTTCTCCTCGTAGGTTTCCAGTTCGGCAATGTCGGCCTCCGTCTGTGCACTGATGATGAGCATTTCCGCCTCCTCGTCCTTGATGGCTTCTGCCACACGGGCGGTGTGCTCGTTGCCTGTGGAAGCGCTCTTGTCGTCAACGTTACATACATAAAGTACTGGCTTGGCGGTGAGGAGGAACAGGGACTTGGCCGCTGCCTGCTCATCCTCCGTCTCAAACGATACGGTGCGTGCACTCTTACCCTCAAGCAGAACCTTGCGATAGGTGTCTATAACGTCCATCTCTATCTTTGCTGCCTTGTCGCCACCCACACGGGCAGCCTTTTCAACACGCTTGGCACGGTTCTCGAGTGTCTCAAGATCCTTCAACTGAAGTTCCATGTCGATTATTTCCTTGTCGCGGACAGGATCCACGCTACCGTCTACGTGAACGATACCAGAGTCATCGAAGCAACGGAGCACATGTATAATGGCATCGCACTCGCGGATGTTGGCAAGGAACTGGTTGCCCAGACCTTCACCCTTGCTGGCTCCCTTCACAAGACCTGCTATGTCCACTATATCGCATACGGCCGGTACTATGCGGCCGGGCTTTACTATTTCTGCCAACTTGGTCAAACGCTCGTCGGGCACACTGACCTGTCCCAACTGGGCATCAATGGTGCAGAAGGGGAAATTGGCCGCCTGTGCCTTGGCGCTCGAGAGACAATTGAACAATGTTGATTTGCCCACGTTGGGCAGTCCTACAATACCTGCTTTCATCTTATTATCTGTTATTATATTATTATCTGTTATGTTATCTTATCTATATTTATTCATAGCACGTTGTTGAGTTTCCTGAGACTCTCATACTCTCCTACCACCCAGATGGTGTCCATGCTCTGTATTATACGTTCGGGACTTGGAGACACGAGATTTCCTGACTCATCTTCAAAACCTATGACCGTGCAATGGTATTCCTGCCTTAATCCGCTATTGGCTAAAGTCCTGCCTATGAAGGCAGACCCGTTGTTAAGTGTGTACCTCCTGATTGTAAGAGGCTCTGCCTGTAGTGTGTCGTTGATACCTGTAGTTTCGGTGTACATCTTCTGGCGTATAGATTCTATGCTTCTATCGTCGCCCACCACTTCAAGTACATCGCCGGGGAATATCATATTCTCTCCACCGGGTATGTTTATACGAACCTTTCCGCGTACTATGGAGGCTATGTGCACATTGTTATGCCTGCCGAAGTTAAGGGCAGAGAGTTTCTTGCCTGCCCATTTGCTTAATTCGGGTACGGTGAGACGCGCAAGATGTATGTCGCGACCGCGAAGCATGCGCGAATAACTGCATACGCTATTCTCCCTGCGTCGGAGGTTCTGCTTGAAAGTACGCTCTATGCGTATGCTTACCATCTTGATAAGCCTGCTCCATATTATTAAACCCATTATCAGTGCAGAAAGCGCTATGTCTATGTACAATGGCATGTCGCTACTGTATTCTATCACACTATATATGATTCCGGCACTGAGAATGAACCTTATCAATATGGTTAGGTTTATGAAGAATACGTGCATACCGCCCTGTTCACGAAGGAACTGTACCTCCATACTATGGTTCTTGCGCATAACCACTGCCCTGAGGAATGGGGAGATGAATATCACTATAAGCGGAATGCAATATGCACCTATGAGAGGTTTCAGTGTTGCAAGGCCGAAACCCACGAAGGCAGAGGAAAGCACCAGATATGATACCGTCTGATAGCACAGGGCCTGCAAAAGGGCTTTCCACGTACCTATAATGTTCTTGCGCATTACGTTCATGCTGCCGAATATGTTCTTCCTGCCGTGGATATTGCCCTTTATACCACTTACCGTGCCATAGTTGATGTTCCTCTCCAACATCCTGCTTACGGGATCGGACAACTTTATCATATATGGTGTTATGAACGTGGTAATGATACTTACCGCCACTACTATCGGATAGAGTTTGCCACTTGTTACGCCAAGTTGCTCACCAAGCACGGCCAGTATGAAGGCAAACTCGCCTATCTGCACCATGGAAAAACCGCTATGAACACTATCGCTCAACGAACTTCCCGTAAGGAGATAAGACAATGTGCCTATTATCATCTGACCGAACACTATACTTATAGTCAACACAAGTATCACTGGCCAATAGGCTAAGAGAACCTCTGGATTTACCATCATTCCCACACTTACAAAGAAGATGGCACCAAACAGGTCCCTGACAGGTTCAACCGCCTTCTCTATCTGTTCGGCCTCTACCGTCTCTGCCAATATGCTACCCATCATAAAGGCTCCGAATGCAGGGCTATATCCTGCATGTGTGCTGATGAGCACAAGCAGGAAACACAAGGCAAGGGACACTATCATGAGGGTCTCCCTGTTCATGTAACGCTTGTAACGTTTCAATAGTATGGGAAGAATGTATATTCCAACCAAGAACCATATCAACAGCACACTGGACAAACCAAACAGACTTTCCATCAGTGCCATGCCCTCAAACCTTCTTGTGGCGGCAATGGTGCTCAGCACCACCATCAGCAGGATGCCAAGTATATCCTCAATGATGAGCACGGAGAGTACGTTTCCGGCAAAATGCTTGTGCCGGAGACCTAAATCATCGTATGCTTTATATATAATAGTGGTACTGCTCATTGCCAGCATGCCACCAAGGAACATGCTGTCCATACTGTTCCACCCGAACAATCCTCCTGCTACATTGCCCACACCTATCATTCCTGCCATAATAAGGCATGCACAGATGATGGGCGACACTCCCATTTGGATTATCTTCTTGAAAGAGAATTCAAGGCCCAGGGTGAACATCAGGATAATCACACCTATCTGTCCCCATTGCTCACATTCGTCCATATCTCCTATGGTTGGAGTATATGGCATATAGGGTCCTGCAAGAAAACCGGAAACTATGTAGCCAAGTACAAGAGGTTGCTTTAGTTTCTTGAACAAAACCGTAGTGACTCCCGCCACTATGAGTATGTATGCAAGGTCGGTTATCAGTGTAGGCAGAGTTTCCTGCATTTCTTTTTATATATTATGCTATACTGGTTCCTTTCTTATTCTATATATATATTACATGTTGGATCGCATCGTATTGCAAAGGGCATGACAATGTATTGTCAGAGCCTTTGCAATGTATTGTCACGGCCTTCGCCTCGGGGAAATGGATTAAAGACCCAGTTTCTCGGATATTTCCAGCATGCGGTTGATGGGACGTATGGCCTTCTCTGCCACCTCGGCATCCACGTGTATCTCCGGTGCCTCGTTCAGGAGGCAATCGTAGAGTTTCTGCATCGTGACAAGTTTCATGTATGAGCACTCGTTGCATGCACATGTACTGTCGCTTGGAGGAGCAGGGATGAAAGTCTTCTCGGGGCATGACTTCTGCATTTCATGAAGGATACCGCTCTCGGTGGCCACAATGAATACCTGTGCAGGGTCATTGATGCTATACTTCAGAAGAGCCGCGGTACTGCCTACCTTGTCGGCAAGTTTCACCACCGTGCCCTTGCACTCTGGATGTACCAGCACCTTGGCATCGGGATACTGCTTCTTCAGTTCCAGTATCTTCTCCACCGAGAATTTCTCATGCACATGGCATGCACCATCCCAAAGGATCATGTTCCTGCCCGTTATACTATTTATATATCCACCCAGGTTGCGGTCGGGGCCGAAGATGATGGGAGTGTCCTGAGGGAGCGACTCCACTATCTGGCGGGCATTGCTGCTGGTCACCACTATGTCGGTAACGGCCTTGGTGGCAGCCGTGGTGTTTACATAACTTATAACTGTATGACCGGGATGCTCTGCCACGAACTCTGCAAACTTGTCGGCAGGGCAACTCTCCGCCAGGGAGCAGGTAGCCTCCAGATCGGGAACAAGGACTTTCTTGTCGGGACAGAGTATCTTGCTTGTCTCGCCCATGAAGTGCACGCCACACATTACTATTATATCAGCATCGGTGGTTGCCGCCTTCTGTGCCAGAGCCAGTGAGTCACCAACGAAATCGGCTATGTCCTGTATCTCACCGTCGGTGTAGTAGTGTGCCATAATCACCGCATTTTTCTCACGGCACATCCTGCGTATTTCCTCTTTAATGTTCATATTATTATCCTTTATTTATTTAATTTCTATATCTATGATGATAATGATAGGGTGTTGATAGTGTAGATAACTTATGTTGCCATATCATCTAATGTGCTAATTCTTCGTTCTTTGCATGCTTTTACATCCATGTAGATAAGGGTTGAAATAACCGTGTTTATAGCCTTTTTGCCTATGTTTATAACTATTCTTCCCCGTTTTTGTTATCATGAATATCAGTGTTATGCAAGGCTTTTGAACATAGTTATCAACACGAATGTAGATAACTTTTCTGCATGAAATCCCATATTATCATGCCTGTCGTGACGGAAACATTCATGCTGTGTTTGGTTCCGAACTGGGGTATTTCCAGGCATCCGTCGGCCATGTCCACTATGTGCTGCTGAACACCCTTCACCTCGTTGCCCATGATGATGGCATACTTCTTTTCAGGTTCTGGATTGAAGTCTTGTAGCATGGTGCTGCCTTCGCATTGTTCCACCGCCATGATGGTGTATCCTTCTTGGCGAAGCCATTCAACGGCATCCTCGGTTTGCTTGAAGTATTTCCATTCCACGGTGTCTTCTGCACCAAGGGCTGTCTTGTGTATCTCCACATTAGGCGGTGTGGCGGTAATTCCGCAAAGGCATATTCCTGCAAGCCTCATGGCATCTGCCGTACGGAAGACACTACCAACATTGTATAGGCTGCGGACATGATCCAATACCACCACCAAGGGGTTCTTGTCAGCCGCTTGAAACTCTTGCGGAGTTATGCGGTTCATTTCCGTTACCTTCAGTTTTCTCATTTCTATTTTATTTTGGACCCCTCCCCGACCCTCCCGCAGGGGGAGTGAGAGGTTACCATTAACTGTTATTCTTTGCTTTACTTTATACTCCCCTCCATACAGGGAGGGGTAAGGGGGAGGGTCCTACTCAAAGCAATCCTGCTTCTACTTCTCTTACCACCCTTTCCACCAGTTTGTCATCGTTCTCCGGATCGTATTCTTTCTTTAGAGAGGCATTGAATGTCCATGCAAACACCTGATAGAAACCAGCCCTGAAAGGACCCAGAAAAGCCTTTACTATCTCGTATGAACTCTGGTTACACTCACGGTCAACGAGTTTTATCAGAAGTTTGCCTTGCGAATAGGTAAGTTTCTTCATCCTTGGAGAATAGGTTCTCCATATTTCCTTTTCCACCGCTTTTATGTGCTCGTCCTTGCTTTTCTTGTCAGGAAGCATTTGCAGGGTTTCGTAGGTTTCCTTTATAAGTGCGTTCACTTCCTGGGCAATGGGAAGTACCGTCTTTACGTTGTGTACAAGTTTGTTGTACCTTTTCCTTTGTCTGTTGCTCTTGAACTTCAAAGGAGCATATACCGGCATTTCCGGCAGAAGATACTGGTACATGGTATCACCATCCAGAATATAAGGTTTCAGAATAAGGTATCTTTGAAGTTTAAGTGCATATCCTTCACCTTGCGTAGTTACTTTGTCCTGATGCACGAGACTTAATTTCTCGATGTTCTGCACAACATCATCCTGGGCATAGGAAATGCCGGTGAATGTTGCAAGAAGCATCAGTATGACAAGTATCTTCCTCATTCTTTTGTAAATTGTCCTTTTTTCTGTATAGGTATATCAGTAACTTACGCTCGTATCAAATCCTGCCTTGCGTATTTTCTCTGCTATGCCGTCCATAGTTTCACGGCTTGCCTTTTCCAGGCCTTCGGTTGGCCACTCTCTGTCCAGAGTATATATCATCACCTGTCGTGGCTTTATCTTTTTCAGTGCTTCTATGTATGGTTCAATGTATTCGTCCTTGCAATTGTCCACGGACACCATGTTTCCGTCCTTGCCCTTGATATTGCCTTTCATGAACATGGTTTGTATTACGGCATTCCCGTTCATTTCGGCAAGGCGTTCTATTATGCTTTCAACATCATACTTTCCGGCAGGTTGGTCAACCATTTCTATGTATTCCGGAGAAACTGTATCCAGTTTCATCAATGCATTGTCCACCCTCATCAGTGCGCTGAACACTTCCTTGCGATGTATCTGCGTGCTGTTGGACAATACCGTAACCTTTGCCTTTGGAAAGTATTCATCACGAAGATTCAGCACTTTGTCCACTATCTCTGGAAAGTTAGGGTGCATGGTAGGTTCGCCATTGCCTGAGAAGGTGAGAGTGTTCAGTTCCTCACCACACTCCTTCATTGCCGCCAACCTTTCCCTGAGTTTGTATTCTATCTCCACAACCGTAGGCAAAGGTTTGCTTGGCCGGTGGTCTTTGTTCAAACCGCATTCGCAATATACACAATCAAACGAACACCATTTGCCATCATCCGGCATAACGTTTATGCCAAGCGATATGCCGAGCCTTCTGCTCTTTACGGGTCCGAATATTGGTGATCTGTGCATCAATGTCATATATTTTTTTACTTTTTATAGAAACTGGGCATGAACAGGAACAATACGGTGTATATCTCCAGACGTCCCACCAGCATGTAGAAACTCATCAGCCACTTAGCAACAGAGTGTATCTCCGAGAAGTTGCTGGCAGGACCTGTGAGTCCTGCACCAGGTCCTATGTTGCTCAATGCTGTTATGCTGCTTCCTAATGCCGTTACTATGTCTATTCCCATATACGACATTATGATAATTCCTACCATAACCAGTGCCATGTAGATAATTACGTAGCAAAGTGTACGTCTCATCCTGTCATTGTCCAGTACACGTCCTCCAAGGTTTACGCTAAGAACTGCTCTCGGGTGAAGTTGCTTGATGAATTCGTTTTGTATGGCTTTCATGGCCACCACGAAGCGTACCACCTTTATACCACCTGCCGTACTGCCGGCACACGAACCTATTATCATAAGTATCAGTGTTGGCATAAGGTACATGTCTCCCCAGGCAACATAGTCAAACTTAGTGGCGGCATATCCCGTACTGCTTATGGTACTTGTTACATGGAATAAGGCACTACGGAACTGCTCTTCAAATCCTACGGGCAATGCATGAAGGCTTTCTGATGTATGTGATGCAAAGTTGAAAAGCAGCAAGAACACCACCACCGCCGTCAGTACTATCTTCACGAAGGCGTTCAGTTCCTCGTTGCTTCTTATTATGTCCCACCTTCTGATTATTGCATAGTAGAACATACCGAAGTTAAGGCTTGAAAGGAACATGAACACCGATGCCACATACTCAATGTATGGCGAGTTGTAGTACGCTATGCTTGCCGTGTGTGTGGAGAAACCTCCTGTTGCCGTAGTGGTGAATGAATGGCAAATGGCATCAAAGGCATTCATGGGACCTGCATAATAGAATAAGCCGCAAATAATGGTCAGTACCAGGTATATCATCATCAGTCGTCTGGCTGTAGTGGCTATCTTCGGACTCAGTTTGTCTATGCCAATGCCCGACGTCTCGGCAGAGAATATCTTGTTGTTTCTCATTTCTCCCGTAGGTACCAGGGCAAAGGTGAATACCACTATACCAAGGCCACCCATCCATTGCGTTATGCATCGCCAGAACTTAAGTCCTTGGCTGAGTCCATCTACATCCGATATAACCGAGGCTCCTGTGGTGGTGAATCCCGACATGGCTTCGAACATGGCATCATCTATACTCATTCCTGCCAGTAACATGTAGGGTATCATGCCTATCAGTGAGAAGAGCACCCATGTAAGTGTCACCACCATGAAACTGTCGGCACGGGAGAAGTATTTTCCCTGGTCTTCGCTTGCATGCCTTGCCTTCCACTTGCCTATGCTCAGTGTTATGCCGCCTATCACGAAACTCAGTGCGGCACACGACATGAACACCCACCAGTCTTCCTCTTTATAGAATAAACTGACGGCGCCCGTTATCAACAGGAATACCGATTCCAGTTGGAGCAATGTGCCGAATATGCTTTTCTTCATTCAGTGTTTTTTCCGTTTTCCGTTTTCACCTTTCCGTTTTATCATAAGCGTGCTTCGGATAGTCAATGGTGTAGTGCAGTCCTCTGCTTTCCTTCCTTTCCAGTGCGTGACGTGTGATAAGGTAACCCACGTTTATCATGTTTCTCAGTTCGCAGATGTCCTTGGTGGGCTTCACTCTCTTGAAAAGATGTTCCGTTTCCTCAAACAGAAGGTCAAGACGTTCCCATGCACGGTGAAGCCTGAGGTCGCTTCTCACTATACCCACATAAGTGGACATAATCTGGTTCACCTCCTTCATGTCCTGTGCTATAAGCACCTTTTCCTCGTTGGTCAGTGTGCCCTCGTCGTCCCATTCCGCAACTTTCTCATTGAAGGTGTAGTTGTCCACCACCTCTAAGGAATGGCGTGCGGCGGCATCGGCATACACTACGGCTTCTATCAGGGAGTTGCTTGCCAGACGGTTGCCGCCATGCAACCCAGTGCAAGAACATTCGCCCAGGGCATAGAGTCGCCTGATACTGCTTTGTCCGTCAAGGTCTACCTTTATACCTCCGCACATATAGTGTGCACAGGGGGAAACAGGGATATAGTCCTTTGTTATGTCTATACCTATGGACAGGCACTTGGCATAAATATTTGGGAAGTGCTTCTTTGTTTCCTCAGGATCCTTGTGCGTTACATCCAGGCATACGTGGTCAAGACCGTGAATCTTCATCTCGTTGTCTATGGCACGTGCCACTATGTCGCGTGGAGCCAGGCTCAGGCGCTCGTCATACTTCTGCATGAACTCCTTGCCGTTGGGCAGGCGCAATATGCCGCCATATCCTCGCATGGCTTCGGTAATGAGGTATGCCGGATGCTTTTCCTTTGGATTGTATAGTGCTGTTGGGTGGAACTGTACGAACTCCATGTCCTGCACCTTGCCCTTGGCACGGTACACCATGGCTATGCCGTCGCCCGTGGCAATGTCCGGATTGGTTGTGGAAGAATAAACGGCACCCGTGCCTCCAGTTGCCACAACGGTAATCTTTGAAAGATAAGTATCTACCTTGCCAGTTTCCGGATTCAGGACATATGCACCGAAGCACTCTATGTCCGGAGTACGTCTTGTAACACGGATACCCATGTGGTGCTGGGTGATTATTTCCACGGCAAAATGGTTTTCCAGTACCGTTATGTTGGGGTTGCTCTTTACAGCCTCCATAAGACCGCGCTGTATTTCAAAGCCAGTGTCATCGGCATGGTGCAGGATGCGGAACTCGGAGTGTCCGCCCTCTCTGTGTAGGTCAAACTCTCCATCCTCCTTCTTGTCGAAGTTTACTCCCCACTTCACCAGGTCGGCTATTCCTGCAGGTCCGCCCTTTACCACCTGTTCCACGGCGGCAGGATCTGATATGTAGTCGCCGGCAATCATGGTATCCTGGATATGCTTTTCAAAGTTGTCCAGTTCCAGGTTTGTCACCGAGGCTATTCCACCCTGTGCCTTGGAGGTGTTAGACTCTCCCAATGATGTCTTACACACAAGGGCCACTTTGCCCTTACCGCTCTGGCTCACCTTCAGTGCGTAGCTCATGCCTGCCACACCGCCTCCGATAACGAGAAAATCAAATTTCCTGATCATTTCCTTTCTTCTTTATTTGGTCGTGAATCCAGTGTCCGCCGTCATTTAATGTTTGGTGTGCGCGGAATTCAGTATCCGTTAATCTGCACAAAGATATGAAAATAACCTTATACACGCAAGCACGCGCCCGCGAATTCGGTTTTATTAACGTTTTTGCCTCATTATCATGTCCTGTGTTTATGTGTTTTGATAAAATTGTGTATTTTTGTCGTTGTATAGTGCATTTCGATATAATCCCATGAAAAGAACCATATTTTGCCTTCTGTCCGTTTTCCTGCTCTTGTCCTGTAAGACCAAGCGTGAGATAGTACAGTTGGAACCGGAGGTAAGGACCGTTTATGTTGAACGTAATAAGGTTTCGGACGATGACCTCATGCTTCTTGGCATGCTGAAGCAGGGTTTTCGTAATTTCAGCACCTCGCCGATATATTCCACCGATACATGGGAGGGACGGTTGCAATCCCGTCTTCTTGAACTCTGCAACTCGCCCATGTTCCAAAGCAGCCAGTTGGGATTGGTAGTTTACGACATTACGGATGGTAAATATATCTTTACAATAAACGGTGACCACCGCATGCGTCCGGCCTCGTGCCAGAAACTTGTTACTGCCATCTCTGCCCTTGACCTTCTCGGTGGCGAGTACAACTATGTTCCCCGCATCGATGAGGCAGGAGAAGGCTGGTGCTGGGATGATGACATTACTTCACAAATGCCATATCGCGAGCGCAAGAAATGGTATATGAACGAGGTTCTGCACATCATGATGAAGGACAGTGACAACCGTCTGGCCGAGAGTCTTTTCTGGCAACTGTCCACGTTTGGAGGAGGTCAGTTCGGTGACATAAAGTCAGTGGTGTCAAATATAGAATCAGTATTCCAACGTGCTGGTATTCCAAAGGATAGCGGATACAGGATAGCAGACGGAAGCGGTCTTTCGCTTTATAACTATATCACTCCTCAGATGCTCAATGCACTGCTTGTATATGCCTGGTGGCAACAGGACATACGTGCCCACCTTGTGCCATCCCTTCCCATAGGAGGTGTGGACGGTACCTTGAAGAAACGTTTCCACGGCACATCTGCCTACAACAATATCTTTGCCAAGACAGGTACGGTGAGCGGCATATCATCGCTCAGCGGATATGCCAACGGAGGTAACGGACACGTAATCTCTTTCTGTATAATAAACCAGGGTGTGCAGAGGGGAAGCATTGGCCGCAACTTCCAGGATCAGGTGTGCATAGCCCTTACAGAGAAGTAGTAAAATATATTTACTTGTATTATTGACTTATACAACGAAGGATATGTTTAGGATACTGATACCTTATATTATTGTTGTGCTTTTTTCTTCACTTTGTTCCCATGCGCAGAAATCGGAATCATCTGCCAGTTGGACAGGCGAGTTGTCTATGGGTATCAACAAACTTAGTATAGGGTTTAGCATAAAGACATTATCCGATAGCACATTTACTGGTACAATGGACGTACCTGAACAAGGCGCCAAGAACATTCCCATCAGTGTGTTGAAGAACGACTCCGATAGTCTCAACATATCCATTCCGGCTTTAAGGGCCGTTTATAGGGGTCGCAAGTTGTCAGCCGAAAGCATCGAAGGCAAGTTTTCCCAGAACGGAGCAGTCCTTGATTTGAATCTCAAGCATGGTAAATCCCTTTTGAAAAGACCTCAGACCCCCAATGCACCTTATGCCTATAAGACAGAGGAAGTATCGTTCATGAATGAGGCAGAAGGTGCGGTACTGTCAGGAACATTGACATATCCTATAAATTACAATGCCTCGTCAAAGGAGCAGACGCCTGTTGTCCTTATGGTTACAGGAAGTGGAGGTCAGGATAGAAACGAGGAGATTTTCGGCCACAAGCCTTTCCTTGTTATAGCGGATTACCTTGCACGTCATGGCATTGCTTCCTTAAGGTACGATGATAGAGGAATAGGAAAATCCACAGGTCCCACCCGGGGTACGACAACGCAGAATAACCTTGCAGATGCAAAGGCCGGTATATCCTATCTTCGTAAACTGAACAAGTTCGGTAAGGTTGGCATAATAGGACATAGCGAGGGAGGTACCATAGCCTTCATGCTGGGAGCGGAAAAGAGTGTTGATTTTCTTGTTTCACTTGCCGGAAGTGCCGCTAACGGTATTGATGTCATAGTGGGCCAGAACGAGGCTATGATGCAACAGCAGGGTGTACCACAGGAGATTATCGATAACTATGCCAAGGCATTACGCATATTGTACAAGGACCGTGTAGAGGGTAAGGAGATCAACGACCCTGTCAGGTACACAGAGGACTTGTGTAATGCTGAGAACCTCACTTTGCCAGGCGCTCTAAAGACAAACCTTTCAAAGTGCCTTTCAGCCGGTGGTGAGTGGTTTACATGGTTCTTGGGTTATAGTCCTGCCGAGGCAATAAGAAAGGTTGCATGTCCCGTAATGGCACTGAACGGAACCCTTGACCTTCAGGTACTGAGCAAGGACAACATACCCGTAATCAGGGACAATCTGCCTTCAAACTCCAAAAATATCATCAGGGAATATGAATCTCTCAACCACCTTTTCCAGCACTGCACCCCTGCCACTGCCTTGAATTACGGGGCAATAGAGGAAACCATATCCGAGAAGGTGCTCAGTGATATGGTCGGATGGATAAATGAATTGAACGACTGAAATCTATACATTATATAATAATACTATGAGAAAACTCTCTTTCTTTCTTTTTATCGCCTTGGTCATTGCAGGCACTCTTTCTGCCAATGCCCAGCGTGCTGAGTATGATGTCATCCCTTTGCCCAAGGAAGTGAAGGTTGACTCTGCCAATGTGTTTGTACTGAAAAACGGTATGGGGGTGTCGTTTGATGCTTCCAATGAGGAGGTTTACAGGAATGTGTTGTTTTTCCGTCAGTGGATAGAGGAAACGACAGGCATAACACTGAAACTCGCACCTGGCGACAAGAAGGCTGCCGTACGTATGAGCCTTGACTATCCTAAGGCCAAGGGTGAGTTGGAATCAGACCTTACAGAACAGCAAAATGAGGCATATATAATAAAGGTGGACAAGAAGGGCATTGCCATCATTGCCCGCCAGCCTATAGGCCTGTTCCGTGCTGCCCAGACTTTGCGCAAATCACTTCCTATTGTCAAGAATGCTGACAAGGTGGAACTTCCCTATGCCGAGATATTCGACGAACCACGTTTCGAGTATCGTGGCGTACTTCTTGATTGCGGAAGACACTATTTTACCGTGGAGTTCATAAAGAAGTTCCTGGACGTTATGGCCCTGCATGGCAGCAACCAGTTCCACTGGCATCTTACCGAAGACCAGGGATGGCGTTTCGAGGTGAAGGCATATCCCAGCCTTGCACAAAAGGGCAGTGTACGTGCCGAAACGGTCATAGGTCCTGGAAATTCAGGTATATATAATGGTACTCCCTATGGTGGATACTACACTCAGGAGGAGTGCCGCGAGGTGGTGCGCTATGCTGCCGAGCGCTATATCAATGTAGTTCCGGAGATAGACCTCCCCGGCCACATGCAGAGTGCCCTGCATGTGTTCCCGCATCTAGGATGCACCGGAGGCCCTTATCCCGTGCGCACCTATTGGGGTGTAAGCCGTGAGGTTCTCTGTGGCGGTAATCCCGAGACGCTGACATTCCTGAAGACCGTACTTGGCGAACTCTGCGATGTCTTCCCCTCCAAATACATACATATCGGCGGTGACGAATGTCCCAAGCACCGTTGGCAGAAGTGTCCCACATGTCAGGCAAAGATAAAGGAACTGGGCCTGAAGAACGATGGCAAGCACACTCCCGAGAACCAGTTGCAGAGCTACATTAACCGCGAGGTGGAATCCTTCATGAAGGAACGTGGCCGTGCCATTATCGGTTGGGACGAGATTCTGGAAGGCGGCCTTTCCGGCGAATCCATCATCATGTCATGGCGTGGAACAAAGGGCGGAATAGCAGCGGCCCGTCAGGGACACAGAGTAATAATGAGCCCCAATGTGTATTCCTATATCGACCATCCCCAGTTGAAGGACCTTGGCAAGCAACCCCGTACTACGGACAGTTATATAGTTTCCGCCAGCAAGGTATATTCCTTCGAGCCCCTTATCCCCGACAGCCTCACCAAGGAGCAGCAAAGGCTTATCCTTGGTCCCCAGGTAAATCTTTGGACAGAGCACGTGGCATATCCCCAGCATGCCTTCTACCAGCTCCTGCCAAGACTGGGTGCGTCCAGCGAGGTCCAGTGGTGCAATCCCGACCAGAAGAACTTCGACTACTTCAAGAAGCGTCTGCCACGCCTGAAGAAGTTGTACGACCTGCTTGGTGTCAACTACTGCAAGCAGTTGGAATAACAGCCAGAGCACAGGTCTCTATCCTACAAACTGATATAAGTAATTCCTGACTTCATCACTTGTCATTGACATAAGATTGCAGATAGTGATTATCAGTGACTTGCGTGTGCCGAATAGTTGCTTTAGGGTGGCGCATTGCCGAAGTAGGGATATAGTCGGTGTGAAAGTAGGATTTGTTTCACACGGAATTCACGGAATACACAGAATTGATTAATAAGTAGAGAATAAAAGACCAACGAACAAAAGAAATTGAATACGCAGAATTTGTCGCAGACTTCGTCACGACGGCTGGCGCGGTGAAAACGAATGAACACAAAGCACATTAGTTGACATCCCGCCAGGCAGGCACAGTGAAACGAGTGCCATTCTGTGGAATCCAGCGCCAGCGTGAACCAACGACTCAAAGAAAGGTAATTCTGCGTATTCCGTGAATTCTGCGTGAGACAAAATGTCAGTAAAAGTGTGCTCAGAGGCGCTGATGTCTGATTAAACAAATTATTCGCTGGCTTCGCGCGACGGAGAGAGCAGAACTTGTAGCGGATAGATTCTTGTATATAATCTGTATAGATTAGTGGTTGGCATTGTGCTTGGTTGGCGCATTGACGAAGTCACAGGTCTCTACCCAACAATCGGTATAATTTCTATACCCGGACAACAAGGTCGCGTCATCATTGAGGACAAGGACGTGTTCTCCCGGACAACAAGGTCGCGTTGTCGGGGAGGACAATTTTCATGCACACTATGGACATATTTTTGTTATCGGCAAATCATGCATCAACACCTTATATAATATATCCGAACAACTCAGTAGTACTTACTTGAGCAAGTAAAGGCCTTTACTTTGATGAGTTGAGGCCTTTGCTTTGGCAAGTTGAGGCCTTTGCCTGAAACATGGAGTCTTTGGCTGAAAAGAGCATATTTTAGTTAAAAGATGTGAATATGCGGAAAAAAGTCGTACCTTAGGTTAGCATTTCGGGTTTCTGAAGGGTATTACAATAAAAACACGAAGGAAAGAAATGGAAATCCAAACAACATTATGCCAAGATGTACAGAGCGGCAGGCAGTTTGCTGTACGGTGTGGAGGAGTAGCAGAAATGAGATACTGTTTGCTGGCCATACTGTTATTCTTGGTTCAGACCATCTGTGCCCAGGTGTCGCACCAGTTCAGGAACACTCCGCTTATTGATGCCATTCGTACCATAGAGCAGGGGCAGACGGAGTACACGGTATCCATCCTTTCCGATGGTCTTACGCATCTTACCACTTCTGCCAGGATTGAAGAAGAGGACGCCTTGAGGGCAATAAAGCGTTTGTGCAAGGGGCTTGGTGTTAAGGTGAAGGCGAAGAACGGTAACATAAACGTACAGGCAAAAGCCTCGCTGAGGGATATGCCAGCACACCAACTCATATTCGGTTCTGTGTGTGACGCATTTCTGAAAATACCTCTTCCCAATGCACGTGTGTCGTTACTGACCGCGGACAGCATTATTGTGCAGGACTCCATCAAGGTCACTTTGAACAAGAAAGACACGGAACGCTATGGAACAGCCATGTTCTCTCTTCAAGTACCAAACCAGGCAAATACCTATCTCCTTCGTGCCACCCTTGCTGGTTATGAGGATGCCTGGCAGATTCTTAAGGTTGAGGGAGGAATAGATTATCCATGGGGACTTGATACTCCACTTGGATTGCGTCGTATTTTTGAAAAGACGCTTGACGAAGTTGCGGTTACAGCAACAAGACTAAAGATGTTCTACAAGGGTGATACTTTGGTATACGACGCCACGGCTTTCAAGTTGCCAGAAGGCTCCATGCTTGACGACCTGATAAGGCAGATGCCCGGAGTGACGATGAACGACAATGGCGAAATATTTGTCAACGGGCGCAAGGTGGACGAACTTCTGTTAGGCTCGCGTACCTTCTTTGGAGGTAATAGCAGGGTTCTTTTGGAGAATCTGCCTTATTATACGGTGAATAAGATTAAGGTTTATGAAATGGAGAGCGACCGTAGCCGTGCCTTAGGCTACGAGGTTGATCCAAAGAAATATGTAATGGACGTAAAGCTTAAGGACGAATACCGCAATGGCTATATTGCCAACATTGAGGCTGCCGGTGGAACCAAAAAGCGTTGGCTTGGCCGTGCATTCCTGCTGGGATTTACCGACAGACTTCGCTTCACGCTCTTGGGTAATGCGAATAATGTAAACGAAAAACGTCACATCGGAGAATCGGACAGTTGGAAACCGGAGGACATGCCCCGCTCCATGCTTACAACCAAAAGTGTGGCAGCAGAGATAGACTACCAGTCAAAGAACGGCAACGTGAAGGAAAACTTCATGGTTGACTTTACCGCTTCCAAGGATTTTGGAGAGACTGCCCAACGCAGGGAGCTCTTCCTGGACGGCAGTATGCCATATTCCACATACAAGGCCTCCAACACATCACACGCATACAAGCTATTGGCCAAGAACAACCTGAAACTCAGTATACCCAACAAGATATATACCGACATTGGAGTGGACTTCACCTATAATAAATATAAAGGAAACGGCGAATCCATATCGGAGGACTTCCTGGACAGCATCAGCACACGTTTGCGCAGTTCGCACTATAACGACGGCTATTCTTACCGTGTGGGAGTGGGCGGCTTCATATCGCCTCGCATAAACAATCCCATTCTTCGTCCACTTGCTATCTTTTACGGATTCAATCACAACGAGGACAGGAACGAGTCGGCCCGTGCCTACCTGACAGAGCAGTTCGTAAATGCATCCATGCAGACACAGTATAATGCCAATGACTTCCATCATAGGGAAACAAATGGCAGTATCCACCTAGCGTGGGATAAGGAGTTGTTCAAGAATCTTCGTCTTGAAATACAGGACCGCCAGGTGTTTGCAAAAAGATATGAGCAAGACTGTCTATATCATCCCGATACCATTGCCTTGCCCTCCCAGTTGGACGCTTTGTTGGCAATTACCGACTATAGGAACTCTTACGAGAGCAATTATAGTGAATACACCAACACACCGACAGTTATGCTGAAATGGCGCAAGTATATTTCAGGGCAATTCTACAAGATGGAGTACGTTTCTTTGAAGTTAAACTTCACCAGCCTCATCAGTTGTGAGAACCTGACATATACACGTAACAATAATACACAGGATAACAATCGCACAAGCTACGGCTTTATGTCCTCCATAAACTTCAAGATACTTCCGACGAAAAAGGAGCGCGAACAACTAAGCTTTAACATAAGTCATGAGCAGGGAAATGCTTCAATGTTTGACCTCCTTGACTATATGGATGACTCTACACCGCAAGTAGTAAAGTTGGGTAACCCCAATTTGAAAGGGAACATGATTACTTCGTTTAATATAAACTTCAACGATAGGGAAAGCAAGCGCAGGGGAGAACAATACAACATCAGGGGAGATTTCAAATATTACCACCGCCAGGTGGCGCAGTCAGTAGTGTTTAATCCAGACAACTCCCAGTACACCTACCAGCCACAGAATGTCAGTGGCGCTTATGTTGCCTCGGGCCAGTTCAACTATAACAGTTTTCTGGACAAGCCGCAACACTGGTCATGGCAGACGACATTCAATGCCACATACAACCATTCCATAGACCATGTGTTACAAACTGGCATGACGGAAAGCACCCCGAATGCCGTCAATACCCTTACGTTGAGTGATGGCCTCTGGGTTCAGTATCAGAAGCAGGGCTTCAGCATCGGGGCAAAAGGCAATATTTCTTGGCATCACTCAGAAAGCCAGATGCACGATTTTACAACACTAAATGCCTTCGACTACCAGTATGGTTTGAATGCACGATACACCATACCCAAATTGAAAACTACGATTTCTGTAGATGGCAATATGTATAGCCGTCGTGGATATGGTAGCGATGCACTAAACACCGATGACTTCGTATTCAACGCATCTGTCAGCCAACCGTTCCTAAAGGGTAAACTTATTGCAAAGGTTGAGGCTTTCGACCTTTTCCACCAACTCTCCTCCACCCAGTACGTAGTCAATGCGCAGGGCCGAACCGAGACATGGAACAGAACATTGCCCAACTATGCCATGCTTCATCTTGCGTACCATTTTAACAAGAACCCAAAGAAAAGATAGTAATCAGAGAGAGGAGTTGACAGAACAATCAGTACAAAAGACAGAGTTCTTCAACTCCTTTTTTAAGTCAGGTACAGTTAATAAGTGTTCAATATCTAAGAATATATATTAAAGTCAGGGTAAAATCGTAAAATATAGATATGTAATCACCAACGTGGTGATATGATATAAGTATATTTGCAGCGTCAGTCCCGGGAATATGACGTACAAATCTTCTACAACACTAAAAATGAAAAGAAAATGAAGACAACAGTAAACAATGTTACGACAAAGGGGCGTAGTACATTACTCATGCTCCTACTCCTTGTCCCCATGTTGGCTATGGCACAGGAATATCCAAGCAAGGACAAATTGATACCAGTGGACGAAATGCGTCTGAAGGTACAGTACAACGTAGATTTCCACTATTCCAAGGAAAAACCGGAGAAGGTAAAGCGTGACGTGATGTATACTGAAATAGGAAACAAGGTGTGCCACAGCTATATTGAACGGGAATGGAAGAATGAAGTGAAATTCAACCGCAATTATGAGAATGATGGCAAACGTGGTACTAATGCTTTCTTTGCGCTGTATTCTAATATTGGCGAGGTATTTGTAGGCTATCCAAAAGGAAAGAATACGGTAATATACAGCCTTGACGTACTGGGAACATTTAAATATGAAGAGCCTACAGCAAAGTTAAGATGGACTATTACAGAGGAAAAACTGGATACTTTGGACTATCATTGTACTATGGCCGTGTGCAAATACGCAGGCAGAGAATACAGAGCGTGGTTTACGGAAGAGATTCCTGTAAGTTACGGTCCATGGAAACTATGTGGCTTGCCAGGACTGATAATAAAGGCCGAAACTGTGGACGGTGAGTACAGATTTGTGCTTGGTGGTATAGAGACTGTGAAGACGCCTGCCGACATAAGTCTGTGGAAAAGGGATTTTATATCTACGTCGAAAAAGAAGGTACGTAAACAAGAAAAACTTCTCCTGTCACGTCCTGATGCCGTTCTTGACCAGATGGGTATAGGATATGGAGCGGTGACTTATGATGGTTCCAAGCCCAAGTTCAAATTCTTTACCTATGACAATCCGCTGGAGACAGACTGACACATGCGTATACTATTGCTGAACATAGCTCTGCTTTGGAGTGCCGTATCCATTTCCCAGACAACGATTAAAGGTGTGGTGAAAGATCGGAACGGCAGTCCGGCAGAGGCTGTATTGATTTCAGTTCTTAATCCTAAGGATAGCACCATCGTTGCCTATGGAAGTACAGACGAACAAGGTAACTATGCAATATCCTTTGTCAACGGCAATCTGAAGATGCTTCTGCTGCGCATGGCTGGATTCAACGTAAAAAGAGAATTCAGAAACGTAGCAAACGAGTCGTGCCAAATAGATTGGATATGTACGGAGGAAAGCACACTGCTGAAGGAGGTGCAGATAAAGGCACAGAAGTTGTGGGGCAGTAAGGACACGCTGAACTACCTTGTTGCCGCATATATGCGTAATCATGATGTGACTATTGGTGACATAATTAAAAGGTTGCCAGGCATAGAGTTGAAGGACAACGGCAAGATTCTCTATATGGGCATTCCCATAAGCAAGTTCTACATAGAGAATATGGATGCCCTGCAGGGCAAGTACAACATAGCCACGCAGGGCATCAAAGCCGAGGATGTGGCAACAGTGCAGGTTTTGGAACATCATCAACATATACAGGCACTGGATGACCAGATTCCACCAGAGGCAGCAGCCCTGAACCTGAAGTTAAAGAAGGAGAAGCGTGGCGTGTGGACAGGGTCGGCAAACATAGGACTCGGTGCAAGCGATCGTTTTCTGTGGAAAGCCAGTGCAAATGCAATGATGTTCGGCAAGAAAGAGCAACATATAATGACTTACGGCACGGAGAATGACGGTGGAGGTAGCGACATGCTCACTTCACACTATGGTGGTGGCGGCATATCTGGCAATGTCATTACTTCTGCTACGGCCTCTCCAAGTTCGCCTGTAGGGCGCAACCGCAGGAATACATACCATCAATTGGCATGCAACAACCTATGGAAACAGAATGATTCTACAGAACTGCATGCAAACGCATCCTACAAGTACAACCTTGTATGCACCAGGACAGACAGCCGAACGGTATATGTCATGCCAGACGGGAGCAACCGTATTCTTATAGAGAACCTTGCATCGGAAGGTACAGGGAATGAGGCAAATTTCAACGTGACCTATGAACGGAATTCCAAACGGGAGTACATAAGGAGCAAGACGGACCTGGCCGGGGCCTGGAATGATATGCTGAACGATGCAGAGTATCAGGAGCATAGTAAATACCATACACTGGGTATATCCAACAAGACACATTGGGTACACCGTACAGAAAAAGGTAACGGGTTTGAACTTGAAAGCAATAACATGTTTGCTTCCACTCCCCAAAGCCTTATAGTGTCTCCAGGAGTTTTCCCAGAACAGTTGAACGACAGTGTACCTTATTCCTCTGTTATGCAAACGGCAACAATCAACAGGGTCAGCTCGTCAAACAGTTTTGCCCTTATAAATAATATACGTAAGCATAGGTTCACTTTCTCTCCAACGGCACATGCCAATATAGAGCATGTCAACATAACCTCCATGCTTGATGCCGGAAAGGATTTTGGTGGAAGCATGAACTACACCAGCCTTAACTTTGGGCTGGGTCTGCGTGTGCGTTACACCTTACGTCAGTTTCATGCCCAAGTGCATCTGCCTGTAGATGTCATGCCCACATTCATAACAGACAATAACAGCAAGTCCACACGGACACGTCTCTACTTTAATCCCTCTGCATCGTTCTCGTGGAGAATAAGCGATAATTGGTCAGGCACGGGCAATGCAGGATGGAGCAGGACGCCATCGTCGTGGCAGACCATTTATGGGGCCTATGTACTGCGGAATTACCGTAGCCTGATGCGCTACGAGGGAGGTATATACGATACAGAGTCTCTTAGTGGCAGGCTGAAGGTGGATTATAAACATATCTTCGCTCAGTTCTTTGCGTGGATGGAGGTGAGTGCTGCCAAATCTGGCTCGGATATGACATATGGTTCACGTATAAACGAGCAGGGGTTAAGTGAAATGATGATGATACACCAACCCAACTCCAACAGTAACATTCAGGTACGTGGCAATCTGCGCAAAGACTTTGACTGGAAGAAACTCAGTATGGAGACAACGGCAACATGGAGCCATGGCAATAATCAGTATCTGCGCCAAGATGTGCTTACTCGCTACTCAAGCAATGCCTATGCCGTAGATGGAAAATTAAGCATGGAGGTGAACAAGTGGCTTGAACTTAATTATAATATACGGTGGATCAGATACCGTTCCAATACGGAAGATGGTATGAGCAGGATTTCCACGGAAGGTTGCAGTAATCAGTTACTGATCAATACTACTATCATTGGAAACAAACTGTGGTTCACATTCAATGCATCGCACCAGTACGATAGCCAACTTGACAAGAAGAATAACTTCTTCCTCAGTGCAGACCTAAGATATAAGATGAAGAAACTGGACTTTACGATTCGTGCCAGCAATTTGTTGAATACACGCCATTACTACACCTTTACCGTAGGAGATATGACAGAGAGTTTCACGGACTATCATCTACAGCCTCTGTCGGTAATGCTAAATACTACATTACGTTTTTAGCGGATTATAACCCAAATCGGTCATTGACTGTTATGCACTAATGAAACCTTCTTTTTGTCATCTGTTTCGTTGCTTCTCGGTTACAATGGAACCCCATTGCGCCCTCAAAGCGACAAAATACCTGTTCAAAAATAAAGGCTATTATCATCATAACGCTAATGACCGATTTGGGTTTAAGTTGAGAGTGGTGTTGTATTGTGGTAGACCGTTTGCATGATAAATATGCCTATTGGATAATGTCACGAGAAGGTCTGAAGTACAAACTTTCTCCACAAAAGAACTTTGCCTGAAACATGGAGTCTTTTGTAGACGAAGGAGGTGAATAGAACTTCTGTGGTTATTTGGTAAGAACAGCGAGACTTTCAAGAAGAGTATTGATTGAATGAATAAGAATCTGCATCATTTTACCAGAATCTGCATCATGAATGACAAAAATGATGCAGATTTTTCTTTTATGATGCAGAAATGCATTAACTTTACCCCCATAAATAATATAATGTATGCATACATTTGATTACAAGGAAGCTCCCAAGCGGCTGTTGACACCTGAAATTGTCAATATGCTATCCTCATTGCATGAGTTCAAGGGAAGGCAGGAGTTGTATATAGAAGCAGAGTCAGATGTATTGACGGCATTGTTGGATATAGCCAAGATTCAAAGTACAAAGGCATCCAATAAGATTGAAGGTATATATACATCAGATGAACGATTGGAAGCCTTGGTGATGGATAAGACAGAGCCTCGTAACCGCTCAGAAGAAGAGATTGCAGGATATAGAGAGGTTTTGACTGCTATTCATGACAGTTATGAGTATATCCCAATCCGCCCGAACAATATCCTGCAATTGCATCGTGACCTATACAGTTTCAGCAGTAGCGATACAGGAGGTAGATTCAAGAATACGGATAATGTGATAGCGGAATCGGGTAAGGACGGACAACAGAGTGTCAGATTTATGACAGTCCCTGCGTTTCATACACCCGAAATGATGGAGAACTTGTGTAACGAATTTAATAATGCCATTGAACGGGCAGAGTACGACCCGCTGTTATTGATACCTATGTTCATTCTTGATTTCCTCTGTATCCACCCGTTTAATGATGGTAATGGACGCATGAGCCGTTTATTGACTTTGCTGTTACTGTATCGCAGTGGCTACATTGTGGGGAAATATGTCAGTATGGAAATGTTGATAGAAAAGACAAAGGAAACCTATTATGAGGCCTTGCAGAACAGTTCCATTGAGTGGCACAATAATAAAAGTGATTACACCTCATTTGTCAGATATTATCTGGGGGTTGTATTGAAAGGTTACAATGAGTTTCAAGACCGCATAGCACATCTGAAATATCGCAGATTGTCAAAGGCTGATAGAGTAAAGGCGGTGTTTGAGAAGAAGCTCGGTGTGGTAAAAAAATCAGACATAGCCACACTTTGCCCCGATATTAGCGAAACAACCATTGAACGTACCTTGAAGGAATTGCTTGAGGCTGGTTTCATCGAGAAGGTCGGTAAGGGACGGGCTACTGGTTATGCGAAGAAGTAATCAACTAATTTTCTGGAGGTAGATAGTTTCAAAATAGACAGGGAGGTGCAGCATTCGTTATAGGTCTGCACCTCCTCTCTTAGTTTACTCTGCATGAGCATTATTTGTCCACTAAATGCCTTTGCCTGAAACATGGAGTCTTTTGGCTGAAAATGGCAGATTTGAGTTAAAAGATGTGAATATGCGGAAAAAAGTCGTACCTTAGGTTAGCATTTCGGGTTTCTGAAGGGTATTACAATAAAAACGAGAAGGAAAGTAATGGAAATCCATATATTGTTCAAACAACATTATGCCAAGATGTACAGGGCGGCACGCAGCCTCCTGTACGATGGACAGGAGAGCGAGGACGTTGTCAGCGACATCTTCGAGGACCTGTTGCAAAGGCATGTCTCGCTACAACCGGGAACAGAAGAGGCATACCTGATGAAATGCGTCAGGAACCGTTGCCTGAAACGGTTGAGGCACGAGGCCGTCAGAAAGGAACTGTCGGACGTGCCGTTTTCCTGCCACCACGTACATGAGGAGACGGACGACGATTTTGCCGACGTGGTAGATGGTATAACAACCTCTCTGCCGGAGCAGGACAGACGTATCTTTAGCATGCGTTTCCACGAAGGATACAGCTACGAGGAGATAGCCTTGCGGGAAGGTATCAGCCGTGTGGCGGTATGGCGTCACCTTTCCGGTGCATTGACCCTTATCAGAAACCATTATAAAAAATAAATACTATGCATACAAACGACAAGAAGCGGCTGTTCCTTGACATGCAGGAGCATCCCGAAAGGTATACCGACGAACAGTTGGAGACCATGATGGACGAGTTGGACAGTGTGCCCGATGTGGAGGTAGCATGGCAGAAATTCAATCGCTCCACCCCTTCAGTGCGCCGTCCGTTCCTTCCCCGGGTGGCAGCCATATTCATAGGAGTGCTGTTGGTATCCGGCATAGCCTTTGCCACCATACACCATATACGCAATTCAGGCTCTGCCCGGAAAGATGCAACGGCAAGTGCCGTATCCCATGATGACAATAAGGTACAATCATCATCCGTAGTTTTCGACGATGTCAGGCTAGACAGCATCCTTTCCGTAGTTTCCGCCCACTATGGCAAGAAGGTAGATTTCGGCAGCAAAGAGGCCAAGGACATGAAGTTCATCATGACGTGGAACCCCGATTCCTCGCTGACATCGTTCATAGATCTTATAAATATGTTCGATGGTCTGCACCTGTCGGTAAGGCGCGACACCATTTTTGTAGAAACCATGGATGTGGAGGAGCAGGAATGAGATACCGCTTGCTGGCCATACTGTTGTTTTTGGTTCAGACTATCTGTGCCCAGGTGTCGCACCAGTTCAGGAACACTCCGCTTATTGATGCCATTCGCACCATAGAGCAGGGGCAGACGGAGTACACGGTATCCATCCTTTCCGATGGTCTTACGCATCTTACCACTTCTGCCAGGATTGAAGAAGAGGACGCCTTGAGGGCAATAAAGCGTCTGTGCAAGGGACTTGGTGTTAAGGTGAAGGCGAAGAACGGCAACATAAACGTGCAAGCCAAAGCCTCGCTGAAGGACATGCCGCCTTATTATTTCCTGTCCCAAGTAAGAGATGATTTTACAAATGCCAAAATAGGTGGTGTGAATGTATGTCTTATGAATGAGGATAGTGTGGTGCTGGATAGTTGTAAATCCCACTCAAGTGGATCATTCTCAATTAAGGTAAGACGAGAATGGAAACTCAAGTCATGCATTATAAAGATTACTTCTCCAGGTTATAGGACGCATTACAGCAGTCACTCGCTCAGATATGTAGGCAAGACTCAATTCCATAGAGTTCCGGATTTGTTCATTAAGAAGAGAAACACACTGACAGAACGAACTTTAGAGGAACTGACGGTAACAGCCACCAAGGTGAAGATGTACTACAAGGGGGATACGCTGGTATACAATGCTGATGCTTTCAATCTGGCCAACGGCAGTATGCTTGACGACCTAATACGCCAGATGCCAGGAGTAGAACTGAACAGACAGGGTGAGATATTTGTCAATGGCAGGAAGGTGGAAAACCTGTTGCTCAATGGCAAGGATTTCTTTAAGGGTAACCACCATATAATGCTGGAAAACCTGCCATACTACACAGTTCAGAATATTAAAGTATATGAGCAGACCACGGAAAAGGCGGTGGCATTAGGTGACGAAAGTGCCAGGAAGGATTATGTGATGGATGTTATTCTGAAAAAGGAATATAGCAAAGGCTATATGGTCAACGTAGAAGCCGGTGGTGGTACGGAAAAGAGTTATCTTGCACGTTTGTTCGGCCTACGGTTTACCGATGTGTCACGCCTTGCTGTTGTGGGTGGTGCAAACAACCTGAACATGAGCAGCTATTCGTTCAACGGAAACTATCATTATTATAATTCAAGAGACGGAAGGACCGACAAGCAACTGCTGGCAGCCGAATTGCTGACGGACAACAAGCGCAACAAGAATGTGCTGACACTTCAGCTCGATAGGAAAAGGCCAGAACAGGGATGTGACGAGTTTGCCGAGATTTACCATAACGAAACAAGCACATTCAGTACAAGTCAGAACAGGAACGTCAGCCGTAACCTCGGTGCTACGGTATCGAACACATACACACTGAAGATGCCTTTCTGGATGGAGGGCACGACGAAACTGCACATAAACAGCAGCAGGGACAACAACGAAGAGCGATACTACGAGTCAGGTGCAGATACGCGGCAACAGGGAATAGAAGTGCTGGATTCACTCTTCAATATTGGTGTTGCTGTAAACGACCCTTCTATGATTATGGCACGCAAGCGTCTGCAGAGCAGCAGGACAAAGTCCTATGGTATGTCGCAGGATATTGCCTTTGCAAAAAATGTTTTCAATAGCGACATTATTGACGTCAGTGCAGGAGTAGATTACAATCAAAGCAAGCATAACGCAGAGCGATCCGAGAACTATCTGAAATGGCATCCGGTACTTACCCAAAGCGACATTACTGAAACTATACTCCGCCCCAATAGTCACATAGGGGCAAAGGCCGACCTGTCATATAAGACTTCGCGTTTATTATACAATACAACTTTGAAGTTTTATGCAGGATATCGGTTCAACCGCGACAACGACAGGGAAACGATAACTGATGTTGCTTCGTCCATGGCAGATGACGAGAACAGCTACAATCGCCAAATGTCAGAGAACAGATATACAGCAGGTGTTGATTACTATTATGACCACAGGAATCCGGAGAAGAAACTACGTACGGAAATACAGTTGGATCTGCCTCTATCTTTCATTGACCGTAGCACAATGTATACACGTTACACCGTAGATACATGCCTGAAGCAAAATCCCCTCTTCTATGAACCATCGCTTACTGTTACATATAGTAAATGGAAGGGGCAAATACTTAATATCACGTCATGGAAGGTGCAGTTTTCCAGTTCGCTAACGCACAATCTTCCAGAAGCTACCCAACTTATAGACCTTCCGCTGACATCAGACAGAATAAATATATACAAGGGTAATGCCAATCTGAAGTCGCCTATGACCTGGAAGTCACGCCTGTATTGGAAGTTTCCATTCAGCATGGATATTGACCTGAAATACAATATATACTTCAATAGGATTGTCAATTCATATAGTTACGAATCGGGAGTATATACATACATGCCAATCAATATAGATGGAACCTGGGATGTAAGTTTGAATTCGTCAGGTGCCCATTCCTTTAAGCTTCCCTTGTTTAATCAGGATAATTCGTTTAGGTGGAAATTGAACACCTCATTCCGTAGAATGAAGAACTACACTTTCGATGGAGAAGCAGGGAAGCAATCGCTAATCAACAACGATGAACTTTACATAAACGTTCCTCTGAGTCTATGGGGAATGTACAAAAATGTGGAATATACTCTTTCCGCAGGTATTGGATGGCGCCGGCCTTTGGGCAGCATGTCTAATGCCGACTACCAGAATGCGTTGGAATATACCGCCGGTTTATGGATTTCAGCCCCAATAGTAGCAGGCATATACATTGATACGGATTTCGAGCTGGTAAAGCGTCAAGGATATTCCGGCGAGGATTTGAACAAACTGGCATGCCAATGGGATGTGACCTTGTCGAAGTCTGTATGGAAGAACAGGATAGACCTTAGGCTGACGGCAGTTGACCTGCTCCGCCAGCACAAGAGCATTGCATACGTGATGAACGAGCAGGGTATCCGCGAAACACGTTCCGTAACTCTGCCTTCCTATTTTCTTTTTACAATAGGATACAAGTTTAGCAAGCAACCAAAGAAGAGGACTTGAATAACTCGTTTCCAATACAGCCAGTCAACATCTGCTAAATGCAGTCCTGTGCGTCTGTACATGAAAGGCCAAAGCAAATGGGTTTAATATGCAACCGCCCCCACTGGTTGGTGAGGGCGGTTGTTACAATACTTTATTTTTTTACTTTACATCTGAAACTCCTTTACGTTAAGACCAGAAACGTGGAGTACAGGTTTTGTGCCTCGGGCGTCTTGCTTTTTCCACTTGATGGTGACGGCCTTGCGCTCTCCGGGCAGGAGGTGGAAGTAGTTGTCGGAATACTCCACGGGCAGAATCTGCTCGCCGTCTTCGCCACATAGGTTCAGGCGAAGCATCAGGGCGGGGGTGTCGCCTGTGTTGGTGATGACGAAGTGCATTGTGGGCTTGAACATCAGTCTTACATCCACCTTGGCAATGGGCATGGAGTCGAGTTCCTTGGCTGACTCGTTGCCCCACAGGAAGTAGGTGTTGGTGGAGAGGAGTTCGCCACTGAGCAGGGACACGGCTTCCAGACGGAGCATGAACGACTTGGTGGTATCAGGCGAAAGGACCTCGAAGCAGTTCACGGTAGAGTCGGACGGCAGGTGTGCTGAATCTGCCTTCTTCCAAACTTCCTTGCCTTTCAGATCGTACATGGTGGCAATTACCTTGATGTCCTGGGCAGGCTTCATCATATTGACCAGTTGCACCTGTGCCGTGGAGGCATTGTACTGGACGTGCAGGGGCTCGCATGCCTTCTTGATGCCGAAGAATGCCGCCGTGGGCTCGAAGTAGTAGTCGTAGGTCTGCCATACCATAGAGGGCCAGCATGAATGGCTCATCCAGATGATGAGGCCCTGGCGGTCCAGGTTGGCGCTCTCGTACATGGCACGGTAACCGTCGTAGTTCTGCCATTGTGCCAAGGCGGTGTATGCCTTGGCTGAGGGCATGCCTATGCGCACAGGCATCTTGTCGCCATATATCTTTTCCTCTCCAAAGCGCTCGGCCAGCAGCTGGTTGAAGGTGGAACCATACTGTGCACCCTTTTGTGTGAAGTCGTGCTTACCCCAGTATTCGTTATGAGGCCAAAGGTGCTCGGGAGCAAGCATGCGGCAGAGACTTTCGTAGTTGGGCACGTTGGGCATGCCACGCTCGGAGTGCAGTTTGCCTGTCTGTATCTCGAAGTATTCCTTTATGGGCAGTGCGCGGTAGGGACCGTGTCCGCTGACACCGTCATCGGCAGAACTGGGGAAGTAGAGCGCTCCAGGAGCCAGTTTCTGGACGAGTTCGGCCAGTTGCTTATCAAGTGTTTCGGGAGGATAACCCTCGTTGCGTCCGCAATACAAGGCTATGCTTGGATGCCGGCGTATGCGGCGCATGTAGTCGTTGGCATTTGCCATGAACATGGGTTCGTTGTGAGGGTTTGGACCGTCGGCAGGGTTTGCCAGCCAGAAGTCCTGCCATACCATGATGCCATGGCGGTCGCAAGCCTCGTAGAACTCCTCGTCGCCAGTCTGTCCCACCCAGTTGCGTATCATGGTGCAGTTCATCTGGCGGTGGTATCCCACGGCAATGTCGTACTCACGGCCGCGATAGTTGAGGTGGTTCTCCGAGAAGCCCCAGTTGCCACCCAGAGGGATGAAGCGCTGGCCGTTGATGTAGAGTTGCAGGCGAGTGGTCTCGTCCTTGTAGGTAACCTGGCGTATGCCTGTACGGTATTCCATGCGCGCCACGGACTTTGTCTGTGGAGAATGGAAGGTGTAGGCGGCATGATACATGTGGGGTTTGCCATAGCCGTTGGGCCACCACAGTTTCATGTGCTGGCCGGCCAGTTGGCGGTATTCTTCGGGAGAGAAAACAATCTCTGTTTCGGAGTTGGCACCCAGTATTACCTCCTTCTCAAAGCAGATGTCGCCGATATTGCCACGGAGAGTTCCCTGCACAGGAGTGGAGAGGTGGTTCTTTACGAACACGGAGGGTGTCATGGTAGCCTTGCCGTCGGCCAGTGTGGTGTTTACAAGCGGGTCGCTGATGGTAACTGCCTCGGTGGCGGTGAGGAACACATCGTTCCAGATGCCCACCTCGCGGCCGGGGATGGTGGTTATCCAGTCCCATCCGATGGTGGCATGGAAGGTTGGGTTGTCGCCACCCAGTACACCGCCGTTGAAACTGGTATTCTCGCCCGTCTTGGTCTTGCGTGCACCTGGGTTGTCATTGTTCTGCACATAGACAAGGAGTTCGTTGTCGCCCTCCTGCAGATAGTCGGTAATGTCGAACTGAACACGCATGAAGGCACCCTCTATCCTGCCCACCTGCTTGCCGTTGAGCACCACCAGAGCCTTCCAGTTGATGCCGTCGAAGTTGAGCAGTATGCGCTTGCCTTTCATCTTTGACGGAACCTGGAACGTGCGCTTGTAAAGGAAGTCGCGGTTGAAGAACGACTCTGAAATCATGGACAGGTTGTCGTCGAAGTTGGGGTCGGGCAAGGCACCGGCATTGTAGTAACTGGAGAGTACTGTGGCGGGTACAGTAGCCACTATTTCAGGTCCAAGTGGCACTGCTTTCTGTGTGGGTTCGCTAACGGGACGCACGGTCCAGTTGCCGCCATTGAGCATGTACTTGCGTACGTCTCTGCTTCCACTCCATCCCTGTTCGGCATGAGCCACGGCCTTCACTCCGCCACGGCCGTAAACTTCCATTTCGCTAAGGCATGCTGCATCCGTGTTGGTTATGCGTACATATCGTGCTTTGGCCTTGGCCTTGATGCTCTGCACCTTAGAATTCTCCTGAGTGCCGGCATAGGGTTTCCAGTTGCGTGCATCGTCGGAAACCTCCAGCACGCCCTGCATGCCCTCGTCCAGCCAATGCAGACGCACTTCCTCGATGTCGGCCACTGCACCCAGGTCCACGTATGCCCAGTCGCCCTTTGCGGCCTTCCATGTGCTGGTGAAGCGTTGTGCAGGGAAGATGCTGCGCACGGCCTTCCCCTTGCGCTTGAAGGTAACCTCCTTGATGGACCAGTAGAAGGCATTGTTCTGGCGGAAGGTCAGTTCGACGGAGTTGAAGGTACGTTTGCCCTTGAGTTTGAATGTTTCCTTCAGTTCACGGGCCATGGCCGTAGCCTCCTCTGTCTGCTTATTGGGGTCGTTTATAACCTTTCTTCTGCGAGGACGTCCTGGCAGGGTATCGCTCTTCACGGTGAAGGAGTATGACTTTGCCCCCATCACATCGCACTGCATGGAGTAGTGCTCAAAGGGCTTGTCCTGGTCGTAAGCCACGAAACCCTCAACAACCACCTCGTCGGCCTCTATGTCCATGTTGTACCAGCGGTAGGTCAGTGTTGCCGTACTGCCCTCAACAGGTATTCTGGACCACTCGCTGTTGTTGATGGTCAGTTTACGCTCGTTGTGAGGCAAGGGCTTGCCATTGGTCAGCACTTCCAGGAATGCAGGCTGGTTGGTGGCCACCACGCCGTCTGTAAGGAGTTGTGCTGTAAGGTTCAGGTCGTATGCCCCCGACTGGTACACGGCACGGTGCAGGGCCAGATTGCGGTACTCGGTGTCCTTCTCCACTTTAGGACCGAAATACTCAGATGGGTTGCCAGGATACACGCCAATGCCACGGCTTTTCTCTTGTGCTACGGCCGGCATGACGCTACCAAGGAACAGTCCAGACAGAAGCAGACTTTTCTTTGCAAGATGCATGAGTCTGTGAGCAGTGTTTTGTTTCATGATATTATATTATTATTAGTATTATGCCAGGTCAAAGGTACGATTAAGTGAGCGAAATGTCAAATTTATTTGAACATTTCCGAATGTGAGTACCTTAGAACGAAGTTCAAAGGTACGATTAAGCGAGCTAAAAAGCAAAGGATTTTTGATTTTTCCGAGCGTGAGTAACTAAGACAGTAGTTAAAGTTACGATTAAGCGAATGAAAAAGTAAATTAATTTGGGTAAATCAGGACCATAAACAAACAGAGGGCATGCCGTAGCACACCCTCTTGTTGCTTATATATTTATAATAATTCTCAGTTTACTTCATCACCTCCAGCAGTTCTACGGTGAAGATGAGACAGGAGAAGGCTGGTATCTCGTTCTGCTCACGAGCACCATAGGCAAGTTCCTGGGGGATGTAGAGCTCCCACTTGGAGCCGGCAGGCATCATGGTCAGCGCCTCTGTCCAACCCTTGATGACCTGGTTCACACCGAAGGTGGCGGGCTGTCCGCGCTTGTAGGAACTGTCAAAGACCTTGCCGTCGATGAGACGGCCTTCGTAGTGTACCTTCACCTTCTGGGTGGTGGTGGCAACGGGACCCTCGCCCTTGGTGATAATCTTGTACTGCAGGCCGCTGGCTGTCTGCTTCACGTCCTTGTTCTTCAGGTTTGCCTTCAGGAACTCCTCACCGGCCTTGCGGTTGGCGCCGTACTTGCGCTCCATCATGCTTTCCTGGTAGTACTTCATCTGCTTCTCCACAATCTTTATGGCAGAGTCGTTGCTGATAGCCGATTCTGCACCCATGAGTCCTTCCATGAAACCGCGCAGGAACTCGTCGTGGTTGAGCAGGTCCACAGAGTCGTTCATCTGCTTGGAAATGTTGGGCATCACGCGCTTGCTCACGTCCTCGCGGATCTCTGTGCCGGCAATGCGTGCCTTGGCCTGGAGGTCGGCTTCGGTAAGTTCTGTCTTGCCGAAACCCTCAATGAACTGGGCCATGTACTTGGTGTCCACACCCTTTTGGCGAGCGAGGTATTCTACAAGGCCTTCTGTGTTGAGACGGCCGATGAGGTAGGAGAAGGTCTTCACGTCCACGGTGTCCACCTGTGCCACCTCGGCCTTCTTTTTCTTCTTGTCCTTCTTCTTCTTGGGCATTGCCTGGATGCCGAGGCAAAGGGCAGATGCCAGTGCAAGGAATAAAATCTTTTTCATGATAAATGGAATGTAAAAAGGACAACCTGCTGATGTCGCATGAAGACGGGCATACCGCAGATTGTCCTTGTATGGTCAAGTGTTGTCTGTTATTACTTGCCTACAGAAACCAGGTCGATAACGAATACCAGTGTGCTGAAGGGCTTGATCTTGTCGCCGGCCTCACGCTCGCCGTATGCCATTTCCTGGGGAATGTAAACCTTCCACTTTGAGCCTGCGGGCATGTGGGTCAGAGCCATGGTCCAACCGGGGATAACCTGGTTGCAACGGAATGTCATGGGCTTCTCGGCATCCATGTTGCCGTCGAATACTGTGCCGTCGATAAGGGTACCCTCGTACTTAACCTTCACGAAACTGGTGTCGGCAGGAATCTGGCCGTCGCCCTCGGTGATAACCTCGTAGTAAACACCGCTGTTCTCAATCTGCTTGATGCCTTCCTTCTTGGCAATCTCTTCCATGAACTCCTCGCCGGCCTTCTTGTTCTCGCCGTACTGAGCCTGCATCTGGCGAGCCTTGATGGCCTTCATGTTGGTCTGTGCATATTCGTTGGCAGCCTCTACGTTCATGATGGTGGTGTCCTCCAGAGTACCGGCAACGAAGCCTGCCATGAAGTTGCTCTGGCTAACGTACTGGGCGCTGTCCTCGCCAAAGAGTTCGTGGTTCAGGCCTGCAATCATCTGTGTGGAAACCTGCTGGCCGATCTGAAGACCTGCAATGTAAGCCTGCTGCTTCTTGTCGTCGCCGGCGTTGGCACCCTCGTTCAAACCCTTGATGAACTCGTTCAGGTATGTGGTATCCACGCCCATGCGCATTGCCAGATAATCCTTCAGACCCTGGCTCTGTGCCATACCGATGGCATAGCAGAGAGAGTCTACGTCGCTCTTCATGTTGGCCTTGGGAGTACCATTGCCACAACTTGTCATGATAGCAGCCAGAACTGCGGCTGCGATGATAGAAATCTTTTTCATTTTGATATTTGTTTTGTTGTATTTGTTTGTCGTTTTGTGTGGGGATGCTTAGAGAACCTTTATCAGTTCCACGTCGAACACCAGTGTGGCATAGGGAGGGATGGATGCACCTGCACCGCGCTCGCCATAGCCCAGCAGATAGGGGATGTGGAAGCGGTACTTGGCACCTTCCTTCATCAGCTGCACGCCCTCTGTCCAACCGGCAATAACCTGATTCAGGCCGAAGTCGGCAGGCTCGCCGCGCTGGTATGAACTGTCGAACACGCTACCGTCGGTCAGGCGGCCCTCATAGTGGCAACGCACCTTGTCTGTAGCCTTGGGGCTCTTGCCCGTACCCTCGGTGAGCACCTCATACTGAAGACCGCTCTTGGTGGTGATGACACCCTCGCGCTTACCGTTCTCCTCCAGGTAGGCCTTGCCCTTGGCAATGTTCTCCTCAGCCTGTTCCTTCTCCTTCTTCTGGAAATACTCGCCCAGCATGACCTGTGCTTCGCGTGCGGTCATGTCTGTATCGCGACCTGCCATCACATCCTCGATGCTACGGCTGAATTCCTTTATGTCAAAGTTCTCGATGTTCATGCTCTTCAATTGTTGGCCGATGCCAAGTCCCAGAGCGTAGCTAATTTTCTCCATATATTATATTAAGGTGTATTTTATTGTGCAAAATCGGGTGCAAAGGTACGAATAAGTGAGCGAAATATCAAATTTGCGGTTAATAGAGGGCAGAAAAAGTATATTTTTTTATGTATGACAAGAGTAAATTTAACATAAAAGGTAAATTTATTTGGATATTTGCGTGCCGCAGTAATAAGGACGGTGGACTATCTTGCTAATAATGTATGAAAAAGATGTCATTATTTCATTCTTGTTTCCAATGTTTGCCTATACCTTTGTAATACCTAGGTGGTATATGTAAAAAAACAGGACAGACAAAATCAGACACATATATGTTTTACAGAGTCAAAATCAGGATGCCAGCTTCTCCTCATTACCTCTGCCTTTTATCATCGTGATGTCGCACCTTGACCATCAGTAATCGTTCGACTTTGTTTCAGTGAAGACACACCCTTATCATCGTGAAGATAAAATCAAGATTACACTATTTAAAATATATAGAAATCAATGCCTGGCTATTTTTCTCATAATTAGAGTAAAACAACACAGTGAGAAGCAGAGGCGTATTTTGTATTCTTATTACTCAAAAACAGAGTGAGTAAAATATATGGTTTGGTATGGAATTATGTTGGTAAAAAAACACTAATATCAAAAAAAAATTACATAATATTAATAATAATACATTGTTAACGTGGAGATAATTAACCCAAATCGGTCAATAGACTGTTACACGCTAATGAAGTTATTATCATCAAAACGCTAATGACCGATTTGGGTTAAATACAATTGATTATTTTCCAGGTACACACAAGTAGAGGAATAATCCTGCCACCAGCAGGACTATGATTGCCATGGCCATGATGCCCCACATGAAGGACAGGTTGGCTTTGCTTGCTTTTCGTCTCATGGGTATTTAGGTGTATGAACTATTTTTCCGATGATTTCAGGATGGAGAGGTATGCCTTGGTGTCACGCAACAGGTTTACGGCACTACGGTATACCTTGTCTTTTGGAATGGCATGCCGTATGCTGCCCTGCTGGTGGTAGTATCTGATGATAATCTCGCTCTCCAGATATGGCATGATGTGCTTGCGCATGCGCTGCAAGTCCTTGTGGATATCCGGTGCAAACTTGGCCTCCAGAGCCTTCATTTCGTCTTCGGCATCCTCCAGATAACCTTCCATGTCCGCTACACGGCGCAGAAGCTGTATCACCTCGTCCGAACGGCGGTTGTAGGTGAACTTGGACTCTTCGACATACTTGCAGAAAGCGTCATACAGGCTGTCCGTGACATGGAACTTTCCCGGAGCATCTATGGCTGGATGGCTGTTGGCAAAGTCCGTGGCCCAGTCAAAGAAGATATCGCTTTGCACGAGGTCGTATATCATGGTGGGCAGGGTGTCGTTCAGTATGACACTGTCTGGCTGGATGCCCCCCCCGTCGGTAACTGGACGTCCTGCCTTGGTGTAGAATGTATTGCGCAAAGAGTCGGGGATAGACTTGGAACTGCCATCGTGGTTGTACTCGTGTGCCTGTATGCAACGGCCCGAGGGGATGTAGTAGCGGCCGGTGGTAATTTTCAGTTCGCCACGATAGGGTACATCGCGTATGGCCTGTACCAGACCCTTGCCAAAGGTACGTGTGCCCATGATGACGGCACGGTCCATGTCCTGTAACGCTCCGCTTACTATCTCTGAAGAAGAGGCCGACATGCCGTTTACCAGCACTACCAGAGGCATATCTGGTGCTATGGGGTCTGTGGTGGTTGAGTATTCGTGGTTCATGGATGCCTGCTTGCCCTTGGTATATACCACCTTCACTCCTTTGGGCAGGAACAGGTTAGTGATATCCACCGCTTCGTTTATGGCACCGCCCACATTGTCACGGATGTCCAGCACAAGACTCTTTGCCCCCTGAGACATGAGTTGCAGCAGGGCATGGCGCATCTCGCGTGCGCAACCCGATGTGAAACTGTTCAGGTTTATGTAGCCTATGCCGTCGTCCATAATTCCATAATAAGGTATGGCAGGCAATTGGATGGTACGTCGGGTGATGTGAACGGTGCGCGACTTCTTTTCGCCGGGACGCTGGAAACATAGTTCAAACGTTGTTCCCGCCTCGCCACGGAGCATCTCTGTCACCTTTGTAGGCATCATACCTTTGATATCCTTACCGTCCACTGTCAAGATAATATCGCCAGCCCTAAGGCCCGCATCCTGACTGGGAGTGTTGGCATATGGTTCGTCTATGACCACACGGTCATGTTTCTTGTGGTAACGTATGATGCTGCCTATGCCGGCATATTTTCCAGTTGCCATCTGGCGCAGGTCCTCATCGTCGGCTGGATAGTATCCTGTGAAAGGGTCCACCTTCATAAGCATGCCGTCAATGGCCCATCGGATAACAGTATCCGCGGCAAGAGTATCCACATAGAAAAGGTCCAGAGTCTTGTATATCTCGTTGAATATCTCCAGATTCCTGGCCACCTTTGAATTGTGGTTCTCTACTACCTGTGCACTGGCGGTCATGCCAGTACCTACTGAAAGCAGGAGTGTTGAAGCGATAAAAAACTGGCGTATTATCTTCATAATTTATAACTCCGCTCCCAATGAAAATAGGGCGGACCTTTATATGCTAAAATAACGACGTACAGCTATCTGCAGTCTATGCTGGTCTTGATTCGGTTCCATGCCGCAGGTGGCAAGTGGCTGCCCAAAACCTGAACGGCCTCTGTTGCAAGAACGGTGCCTGTGTGTAAACATTTATGTAGTCTGTGGCCGCGGGTAAGCGCATGCAGGAAACCTGCGGCAAAATAGTCGCCGGCCGCCGTTGTGTCCACAACGTTCTCCACATACTCGGCACTGCACTTGTATATGCGTCCGCCCTCCAGCATAGCAATGGAACCCTGTTCGCCAAGCTTCACTACGGCAAGGTCGCACAAATGCGCAATGTGTCTCACCTGTTCCAGAGAATCGAAACTTCCCGTGAAGGCACGTGCCTCACCCTCGTTGGCAAAGACAATGTCGATATAGTCAGATATCAAGTGGTGGAAGTAGGTACGGTTCTTGCTAACGACATTGAAACTGGACAGGTCCAGACTGAGGATAAGTCCTGCCTGCTTGGCCCTTTGGCATATCGTCTCGATGAGTTCCTGGTTCTGCACCAGATACCCTTCGATATGAAGTAGATCGTAACCACGGAACATCTCTGCGGTGATGTCATTCGGTCCGAGATAGTAGGCAGCGCCCAGCAATGTGCCGAAAGTACGGCTTCCACCGGGAGTGACGAATGTGTGGGCTACACCTGTGGCCTCACGCCCCCTGATAAGTTGTGTGTGCACACCTGCCTCACGCAACTTGCCCTCGAAGAAGCGTCCCATCTCATCGTCACCTACGCGCCCGATGTAACCAACCTCGCGCCCGAGACGCGCCAAAGCCACCATGGTGTTGCTGATGCTTCCGCCGTTGGCCATACTCTTGTCCACGTTGCGTGTCATGTCCTCTATCTCATGCTCCCAACGCTCGTTGATAAGGGTCATTGCATCCTTCTTCAGGTGTATCTCACTTAAAAGGTGTTCGTCGTCCAAACGATACAAGATGTCTACCAACGCGTTGCCTATACCTAATATTTTCATGCTATTTCTTTATTTTTTTCTGCAAATATATTGTTTATTTCCGAAAAAACCTCTATCTTTGCACCGCAATTGAGAAAAAACGCTCAAAAAAGTTGCTTCAGTAGCTCAGTTGGTTAGAGCACATGACTGTTAATCATGGGGTCGTTGGTTCAAGCCCATCCTGAAGCGCAAAGACAAGAAAACGAGCGGCGCTCAGTTGCAAAACTGCTTCAGTAGCTCAGTTGGTTAGAGCACATGACTGTTAATCATGGGGTCGTTGGTTCAAGCCCATCCTGAAGCGCACGCAAGTGATAGCCTGTCGGTAACGGCGGGCTATATTTGTTAAATTAGACGCGCGCACGCGAGCGAACTATAATAGATAGGGCATACACAAAATGGTTAACAAAGTAGAAGAGATAATAAACAGTTTCCGTTCCATCCTTTTCCCAAAGTTCTATGGCGAGGGAGTGAGCGAAGAACTGCTATATGCCCAGATGTGCAGCATAATGGAGAAGGAGAAGGCTGCCCGTATGATAGAATACCTGCCTGAACTGAAGCACCAGCTGGATATGGATGTGGAGGCTTCCTATAACGGGGATCCTGCTGCGGAATCATACGATGAGATAATATGCTGTTATCCTGTTATAAAGGCAATGATAAACTATCGTATAGCCCACAGGATGCTGGAGTTGGGAATACATCTCATTCCACGTATCATTACCGAAAAGGCACACTCTGAAACAGGTATAGACATCCACCCCGCAGCAACCATAGGGCACCACTTTACCATAGACCATGGAACAGGTGTGGTGATAGGCGCCACCTGCATTATCGGCAATAACGTGAAACTCTATCAGGGTGTGACACTCGGTGCAAAGAGTTTTCCGTTGGATGAAAACGGCCACCCGATAAAAGGCATACCACGCCACCCCATCCTGGAGGACGATGTGATAATATACAGCAACTCAACAGTGCTGGGCCGCATTACCATTGGCAAGGGCACCGTAATCGGAGGTAACCTTTGGGTAACAGAGGGAACCAAGCCCGGAGAGAAACTCATGCAGGGGAGCAACATCAGGAACAAGCAATAACACACAAGACAATATAATGGAATTCGAACTAATTGCCAAGACCTTTCAAGGCTTGGAGACAGTGTTGGCATCAGAACTAATAGACCTGGGAGCCAACAACATTCAGATAGGACGCCGCATGGTGTCCTTTACGGGTAATAAAGAGACTATGTACCGTGCTAATTTTCAGTTGCGCACTGCTATACGTATTCTCAAACCCATCAGCCACTTCAAGGCAAAGACTGCCGACGAGGTGTACGAGGCGGTCAAGCAGATAGACTGGACACAGTACCTGTCTAACGAGACAACCTTTGCCGTAGACAGTGTGGTGTTCAGTAACGAATTCAAGCACTCGAAGTTCGTTGCCTACAAGGTGAAGGATGCTATAGTAGACCAGTTCCGCGAGAAGACCGGCAACCGCCCCAACATCCGTATAGTCAACCCCGACATCCAGTTGCACATCCACGTGGCAGAGTACGACTGCACGCTGGCGCTGGACAGTTCCGGCGAGAGTCTGCACCGTCGCGGCTACCGTCAGGAGGCCGTAGAGGCTCCTTTGAACGAGGTGCTGGCTGCCGGCATAATCCTGCAGACAGGATGGCGTGGCGAATGCGACCTGATAGACCCCATGTGTGGCAGTGGCACCTTTGCCGTAGAGGCGGCATTGATAGCACGCGGCATTGCTCCCGGTGTGTTCCGCAAGGAGTACGCTTTCGAAAAGTGGCCCGATTTCGATAAGGAACTTTTCGAACGCATCTATGACGACGACAGCATGGAGCGTCCGTTCGAGCACCACATCTATGGCTATGACAACAACCGCCAGGCCGTGGAGATAGCCACACGCAATGTGAAGGCAGCAGGACTGAGCAAGGAGGTTACCATCGCTTTCCAGGATTTCAAGGACTTCACCCAACCCAAGGAGAAGAGCATCATCGTCACCAATCCTCCATACGGCGAACGCATCTCCGCTCCCGACCTGCTGGGCCTGTACAAGATGATCGGCGAGAGATTCAAGCACCAGTTTGTTGGCGGAGACGCCTGGGTGCTGAGTTACAGAGAGGAATGCTTCGAGGCCATTGGCCTGAAGCCCTCGCTGAGAACACCCCTCTACAACGGTTCGCTTGAGTGCGAACTGCGCAAATACCAGATCTTCGACGGCAAGTTCAACGACATGCGTGCCGGTGGCGGTGACATCAAGACCGCACAAGAACGCCGACTGATGGCCGACCAGAAACGCTTCAAGCAGAAGCGCGACTTCAAGACCAGATTGGGAGAAGAACCCGAGGAGCGCGAATTGTCCGGCGACCGCAATTTTGGTAAGGGCAAGTATACACGTGAAGACAGAAGATTCGGACGCAAGGATGGAAGCCAGCATGGCGACAGACGCGAAAGCAGGTTCTCCGGCCGTGACGGCGAAGGCCGTAAGGGAAAGTACGGCAATGACAAGTTCGGAGACGGCAAGTTCGGCAAGAGGGACTTCAACAGGAAAAACAACAAATCATTCAATAAATTCCGTAGAGATGATGAAGACTAATCGTTTCAAACAGCTTTCGGTGAAGGCTTTATTATCGTTTGTATTTTGCTTTATGTGTATTGCATCGGCATCAGCGCAGCAGAAACAGTTCACTTTGGACGACCTGTTGGGTGGCGGCGAGAGTTATTGGAAACTGCGCCCCGAGAATGTCTACACCTCATGGTGGGGCAATATTGCGTTGAAGACTACCCCGGAGGGAGTCTATGACCTGAATACAGGCAAGGAGATTCTGACTGTGGAGCAGGTGAACAAGTGCCTGAACGAGAAGGTGGCATTCAGCGCCCACAGTTTTTCTTTCCCTCTTTCCGAGGAACCCGTGGTAATGTTCACCAAGGGTCAGCGCCGCATAATGCTGGACTTCCACGCATGTCGTGTGCTTTACGACGTGACATTGCCCAAAGGTGCTGTTACACGCGACTTTAATATCAATAGCAGGCAAACTGCTTACACCATTGGAGGCAACCTCTATGTCTTCACTGCCAATTCCGACACACTGCAAATCAGCCTGGACGGCAGTACAGACGGCAGCGACAATATCGTATATGGCCAAAGCGTCCATCGCGATGAGTTTGGCATAAGCGGAGGTACATTCTGGTCTCCCGACGGCAAGTCGCTGGCCTACTATCGTATGGACCAGAGCATGGTGCCCAGTTACCCGCAGGTGGACATCAAGTCCAATGGTCCTGCAGAAGGTGAGTCACGTATGGCAGAGACATATTCATGCCATTATCCAATGGCAGGCGAAAAGAGCCATGTGGTGAAGGTTGGCGTCTTCAATACCGAGACAAAAGAGAATGTATGGCTGGATCTTGTTGGCGAGAAGGATGACTATCACACCAACGTGACATGGGCTCCCGATGGCAAGAGTATCTACATTTTTGAGTTGAACCGCGACCAGAACCATATGCGCCTTGTCCAGTACGACGCCCTGACGGGCAATGTAATCCGCACTGTTCTCGAGGAAAAACATGACAAATATGTAGAACCTATGCATCCCCTGACATTCCTTCCATGGGATGAGAGCAAGGCTGTAATGCAGAGCCAGCGCGACGGTTATAACCATCTCTATCTTCTAGACTTGGAAAAGGACGAGTTGAAGCAGATCACAAAGGGTAAGTGGGTAGTACAGGAATTCGTTGGTTTCAACACCGGTGCGCGTCGCCTTATATTCCGTAGTAACGAGTCTGACCCACGCAAATCATGCCTCTATAGTGTGAAGGTTTCAGGTGGAAAACGTACTCCTCTGGGTGCACAGGAGGGTGTCTGCTATCAGGCACAACTGAGCAAGAGCGGTGCAGCCGTAATCTCTGCCTATACCGCACCCGACGTGCCCAGAAGCATCAACTTGCTGTCCACAATAACTGGCAAGGGAGCTAATATTCTTACTGCTAAGGACACATGGAAGGAGAACGGATACAGCATCCCCACCTTCAAGAGCGGAAGCATCAAGGCTGCCGACGGAATTACCGACCTCTACTACCGCATGGTATTGCCTGCCGACTTTGACGAAAAGAAGAAGTACCCGACCATCGTCTATGTCTACGGCGGACCTCATGCACATCTGGTGGACGCTTCATGGCATTGGTCCAGCCGCGGTTGGGAAACCTATATGGCACAGAAGGGCTACATCGTCTTCATCCTCGACGGACGTGGCAGTGAATGGCGCGGACGTGAGTTCGAGCAGGCCACATTCCGCCAGTTGGGAACCGTTGAGTGCCAGGATCAGTACAAAGGTGTGGAGTACCTGATGTCACTGCCCTATGTGGACAAGGACCGCATGGGTGTTCATGGCTGGAGTTTCGGCGGTTTCATGACCACGAACCTTATGCTCACTTTCCCCGACGTGTTCAAGGTGGGCGTGGCCGGCGGTCCTGTAATTGACTGGAACTATTACGAAGTGATGTATGGCGAACGTTACATGGATACTCCCGAGCAGAACTCCGAGGGATACAAGAACAGCAACCTGCGTCTGCGTGCCGGAAATTTGAAGGGCCGTCTGCAGCTTATCATCGGATACAACGACCCTGTCTGTGTACCTCAGCACACACTCAGCTTCATACGTGCATGTATTGATGCCGGAACTCAGTGCGACTACTTCCTCTATCCCGGTGGCGAGCATAACATGTACGGCAAGGATGCCGTGCACCTGCACGAGAGAATTACAAGATACTTTGACGATTATTTGAAATAAAACTATAATGGAAAGAATACTTCTACTCGGCTCCGGTGGCCGTGAACACGCTTTGGCATGGAAGATAGCACAAAGCCCCAAGGTGGAGAAACTGTACATTGCACCCGGCAATGCCGGAACGGCACTGGCAGGCGAGAACGTTGCCATGAAGGCAGACGACTTTGAAGGCATCAGGAGTTTTGTGCTTGCAAATGCCATCACTATGGTTGTCGTTGGTCCCGAGGACCCGTTGGTAAAGGGCATCTACGACTACTTCAAGGCCGATGCCGAACTGGCATCCATTCCCGTTATCGGACCTTCCAAGGAGGGCGCCGTGCTTGAGGGCAGCAAGGACTTTGCCAAGGGATTCATGCAGCGCCACGGCATCCCCACTGCAGCATACCAGACCTTCACGGGCGAGACCCTGGAGGAAGGCAAGGCTTTCCTGCGCACCCTTCAGGCTCCATACGTATTGAAGGCCGACGGTCTTTGTGCCGGTAAGGGTGTACTCATTCTGGACACTCTTGAGGAGGCCGAGAAGGAATTGGAGGAGATGCTCGGCGGCATGTTCGGCGGTGCATCCAGCCGCGTGGTGATTGAAGAGTTCATGAGCGGCATAGAGTGCTCTGTGTTCGTGCTTACCGACGGCAAGGACTATGTCATCCTGCCCGAAGCCAAAGACTACAAGCGCATCGGTGAAGGCGACACAGGTCTCAACACAGGCGGTATGGGCAGTGTCTCTCCCGTTCCCTTTGCCGACGAGGCATGGATGAAGAAGGTGGAGGACCGCATTATCCGTCCCACCGTGGAAGGCCTGGCCCAGGAGGGTATCGACTATAAGGGTTTCATCTTCTTTGGTTTGATAAACGTAGACGGAGACCCCAAGGTGATAGAGTACAACGTACGCATGGGCGACCCCGAGACAGAGACCGTAATGCTCCGCATAAAGAGTGACCTTGTGGACCTCCTGCAGGGGGTGGCAACACAGACCCTGGGACAGAAGGCCATAGAGTTTGACCAGCGCAGTGCCGTGTGCGTGATGATGGTGAGTGGTGGCTATCCCGGCTCATATGAGAAGGGCTTCCCCATCACAGGCATTGACGAGGTGGAAGGCAGCATAGTGTTCCATGCCGGCACTGCCACCAAGGACGGACAGGTAGTTACCAGCGGCGGACGCGTCATTGCTGTAAGTTCATACGGTTCCACAAAGGCCGAGGCTCTGGCAAAGAGCATGCAGGAAGCCCAGAAGATACAGTTCGAAGGTAAGTATTACCGTAGGGACATCGGTCAGGACCTGTAAGACACTATGCGTAACAACCGGTTCCAGAATCACGTCAGCGAGAGTACCGTCACCCTGCCTCTGTGCATGGTGATAGGTGCTCTCGCATGGTTTTGGAACGGTAATGCCCATGAATTTGGTTACAATACCTCCTCCATAGTGTCATTGTCATTGGCGGCATTGTCCACCTACATAGTGATAGAGACAGCAAATGTCTTTGCCCTGTTGCGCATACGTTCAAGCATGATTGCCACGGTGTGGGTTGTCTGCATCTCACTGATGCCATCTCTGCACACATTCTCCGAAGCATGGGTGGCAGTGCCGGCACTGGCAGGAAGTTACTACATTATGTTCCTGACCTATCAGGAGCATGAACCGGTAGTACATGTGTTTCACACATTCCTGTTTCTTGGCATTGCCTCGCTGGCCATACCGCAACTTCTTCTATTCGTTCCGCTCTATTACTGGTATCTGCTCATCTTCTTACGAAGCCTGACATGGCGAGGATTTTGGGCAGGAGTGGTAGGATTGATGTTGCCGCTATGCTTTGTCGTGGGATGGAGCATTGTCTCTGGCGATTACTGTTTCCTTTGGAGCAGGGCAGAAAGTCTGCTTTACACAGACATGTTTGTAGTCAAGGACTATGGATGGATGCTTTCATATAAAGAACCTGAGGCACTGAACTTTGCACTTCTGTCGCTGCTTGCACTGATAGGTATTGTGCATTATTTGCGTAACTACTACAATGACAAGATAAGGACCAGGATGTTCCTGTATATCTATGTGATGCAGACGGTAGCGTCGTGGTTGCTTGTCATTGCCATGCCGGACAAGTATTCCCTGCTTGCCCCGGTGCTGATGCTTGCAGCAGGCACAATGATTGCGCACTTCTTTGCCCTCACCGGCTCTTTGGTCAGCAATCTGTTCTTCTGTGTGACCATAGTTATGATACTGATGCTATTCACGCTAAACCTTGGAATATGGACTTTCTGATAGAAATACTTGAGAGTTATGGTTATCTGGGTATGACCATTGCCGCTTTCCTGGCAGGCAGCGTCTTCCCTTTCAGCAGCGAGGCTGTGATGGTAAGTTTGCAATTGGCAGGACTGGAACCATGGCCCCTATTCCTCAGTGCCACAGTTGGCAATGTTGCAGGTTCGATGTTTAACTACTGGATAGGAACCTTCGGACGTATGGAGTGGATAGAGAAGTATCTTCACATTTCTGCAGAGAAGGTAAACAAGACAAGGGAATGGATAGACGGACGAGGTGCATGGATAGGAACCCTGTGCTTCCTGCCAATTTTAGGCAGTGTACTCAGTGTAACTCTCGGTTACATGCGGGCCAATCCATATACAACGCTGTTGTCCATCTCCGTGGGCAAGGCTGTGCGATATGCCATACTCATTATCTCGATATATTACATAAACAACTAAACAAACAATAATGAAACAGTTCAAACTGATTGACACCCTTATGGGGTGGATTGCATTTGCCATTGCGGCCTTCGTGTATTGCAGCACGATAGAGCCCACGGCAAGCTTCTGGGACTGTCCCGAATTCATCACGACTGCATTCAAGTTGGAAGTGGGACACCCGCCAGGCGCACCTTTCTTCATGCTCACGGGCAATATCTTCTCGCAGTTTACCGACGACCCCACCAAGGTGGCCATGATGGTAAACATTATGAGTGCCCTGTTGTCTGCCGCATGTATCATGTTCCTGTTCTGGAGCATCAGCCATCTGGCACGCAAACTGGTGGGCGAGAACGGACAGATAAAGACCTGGGGGCAGGGGTTGACCGTTGAGTTGGCCGCCATGACAGGTGCCATGGCCTACACCTTTTCCGACACATTCTGGTACTCTGCCGTAGAGGGCGAGGTTTATGCCTACTCCAGCCTGTTCACCGCCGTTGTTTTCTGGCTTATCCTGAAATGGGAGGACAATGCCGACAAGCCCGGCGCCGACCGCTGGCTTATCCTCATTGCCTACCTCACAGGCCTCAGCATCGGCGTACACCTGCTGAACCTGCTCTGCCTACCTGCCCTTGTGCTGGTATGGTACTTCAAGAGACACACCAATCCCAATGTCAAAGGTAGCCTTGTGGCTTTGTTGGGCAGTTTCGTGCTCGTAGCTGTGGTGTTGTATGGCATTGTGCCCGGTATTGTTAAGGTGGGCGGTTGGTTCGAACTGCTGTTTGTCAACACTCTCAGTCTTCCCTTCAACACAGGTCTGGTTGTGTATCTGTTCATTCTTATACTCACAGTACTTTGGGCCATCTGGGAGTCTACCAAACAGAAGAGCCGTCTCAGAATGAACCTGTCCTTCATTGCCGGCATCGGCATGCTGGGTATTCCTTTCTACGGACATGGTGTCGGCAGTGTGGTGATTGGAGTGGTGGCAATGGTTGTTCTGTACTTCGTGCTGAACTATGCCAAGGATGGCATTCATTGGGTTTCTGCCCGACTGATGAACACCACGCTCCTGTGCCTGCTGATGATAATGATAGGCTACTCTTCCTATGCGGTCATCGTTATCCGTTCCGAGGCCAACCCTCCTATGGACCAAAACTCTCCCGAGGATGTGTTCACTTTGGGCAGTTATCTGGCCCGTGACCAGTACGGCGACAGTCCTCTGCTTTATGGCCAGCCCTATTCTGCTCCCGTAAAGATGGAGGTAAAGGGACAGTATTACGTTCCTGCATGTATTGAGGGAGCACCACAGTACCAGCGTGTGGAGAAGAAAACGGAGGACGAGCCCGACCGCTATGAAATCATAGATTATAAAAAGAAGTATATCTATGCCTACAACATGCTCTTCCCCCGCATGCATTCCGACCGCCACAAGAACAACTACGAGGAATGGATGGGTGGCATCGAAGGCAAGAACGTGACCATTGACCACCTTGGCGAACGCAAGACCATAAAGGTGCCCACCATGATGGAGAACCTCTATTTCTTCTGGTCCTACCAGGTGAACTTCATGTACTGGCGCTACTTCATGTGGAACTTCGCCGGTCGCCAGAACGACATTCAGGGCCATGGCGAATACGAGCACGGCAACTGGATAACAGGCATTCCTTTCTTCGACAACATGCGCCTTGGCGATCAGAGCAAGTTGCCCACGGAACTTCGTGAGAACAAGGGACGCAACGTATTCTACTGCCTGCCCCTTCTGCTCGGCATCATCGGTCTGGTATGGCAGGTGAACAAGCGCATCAGCACCAAGGACGGTATGGTGGACGAGGGCGTGAAGCAGTTCTGGGTGGTCTTCTTCCTGTTCTTCATGACAGGTCTGGCCATCGTGCTTTACCTGAACCAGACTCCCGTGCAGCCCCGTGAGCGTGACTATGCCTATGCCGGTTCGTTCTATGCCTATGCCATCTGGATTGGTTTGGGTGTTGCCGCCATCAGCGACCTGCTCAACAGATACGTGTTCAAGAAGAATGGTATGATTGCTGCCGTGCTGAGCGGACTCTGCCTGCTTGTTCCAGTGCAGATGGCTTCACAGACCTGGGACGACCATGACCGTAGCGGACGCTACACCTGCCGCGACTTCGGCCAGAACTATCTGATGAGCCTGGACGAGGGCAAGTCTCCCATAATCTTCACCAATGGCGACAACGACACCTTCCCCTTGTGGTATTGCCAGGAGACCGAGGGCATCCGCACCGATGCCCGTGTCTGCAACCTCTCATACCTGCAGACCGACTGGTACATTGACCAGATGAAGCGTCCTGCCTACGACTCTCCTGCCGTGCCTATCACGTGGAAGCGCCTGCAGTACGTCACTGGCACCAGAGAGGGTATCAGCGTGCGTCCGGGCGAACTGGAACGTGCCATAGAGATACTGAAGGACGACCCGCAGGCAATGAAGGAACTGCTTGGCGACAACCCCTACGAACTGAGCAACATCATAGACAAGTGGATACTGAACGACGATGAGGCTCTCCAGTGCTTCCCCACGGACTCCGTGGTAATCACCATCGACAAGGAGGCCGTACGCCGTAGCGGCATGATGATTGCCGGCGACTCCATACCCGACGTGATGCACATCAGCCTGAAGGGCAAGCGTGCCGTGTACAAGAACGAGATGATGATCTACGAGATGCTCTGCCGTACCAACTGGGAACGTCCCATGTATGTGGCATGCACCGTGGGCAGCGACAACTACGGTTCTTTGGGCAACAACTTCGTGCGCGAAGGTCTGGCAGACCGCATCACTCCGTTCAACACCAAGGAGAGCGGCATGACCATGGACACCGAGCGCATGTACGACAACCTGATGAACAAGTTCCGCTTCGGTGGCCTGGACAATCCCGACATCTATCTGGACGAGACGGTTCTGCGCATGTGCTACACGCACCGCCGCCTGTTTGCCACCCTGGCAATGCAGCTGATGCGTGAGGGCAAGAAAGAGAAGGCACTGAACGTGGTCCGCTATGTCAAGGAGGTTATCCCTTCCGAAACCGTAAGCCACAACTACATGAGTGGCAGCATGGACCTGGCACGTGTATGGCTGATGCATGGCGAGAAGCAGGAGGCAGAAGGCATCGTCACGGATATCGCCGCCAATGCCTGCGAGTATCTCGACTGGTATGCCACACTCAAGCCCCGTGTGCAGCAGTCCTGTGCACAAGACATCCTGTACAATGTATATCAGTTGAGCAATGCCGTGGAAATCCTTGAAAGCGCCGAATCCGCCAACCTCAAGGAAATGGAGGAGAAACTCCAGGCATATCACGTAATGTTCAGCGGTTATCTCTACAGATGATTATAGAGCAGCCCGCAAGGTTTCTTCGTTGGCTGTATCCGCATGCCTTATGGAGAATGGACCCCAGTCAGAGGTCGGTGTACCTGACCTTTGACGACGGTCCCATTCCCGAGGCTACGCCATACGTCCTTGATGTCCTGGAAAGCCTGGACATCAAGGCCACTTTTTTTATGGTGGGCGACAATGCCCGCCGCTATCCGCATCTGCTTGAAGAGGTTCGCCGGCGCGGACACCGCATAGGCAACCACACCTACAACCACATAGGCGGCTTCCGATGGTTCTCATGGAAGTACCTTGGCAACGTGCAGAGGGCCGAGGAAATACTTCAGACAGGCAAACTCTTCCGCCCACCGCACGGCTGGATGAAACTGATGCAGTACCGTGTGATGAGAGCCACGGGGTGGCGTGTGGTAATGTGGGACCTCGTTACACGAGACTACAGCAACCGCCTCACTGCCGGGGAGGTGCTGGAAAACGTGAAGCGCTATACCCGCAACGGCAGCATCATCACCTTTCACGATAGTCTTAAAAGCATAGACAAACTGAAGGAAATCCTGCCTGAGGCCCTCTTGTGGATAAAGGGTCAGGGTTACGAATTCAAGGTGTTCGACTAAGCCTGACCAGTGTAATACTTTATTCCTACTGAGCGTCTGTAAAAAAATCGGTTACTGCATTTGCACATGCAAACACAGTAACCGATATTTATTTTGAGGGCGATTATCTGCGCACGAAGTTCTTTTCCAGTTCCTGCGAGATGTTGATGATGAAGTCGCCCATGCGCTCCAACTGGTTCACTATGTCTATGTAGTAGACACTCGTCTGGTAGTTCTTTCTGCCGTCCTCTATTTCCTCAATCTCTGCGTCGCGCAGGTCATTGCGGAGATAGTTGATGCGGTCCTCGGCATTGTATGCGTTGGAAATCTCCTCCAGGGTTCCCTTATGGACACCTGCCAGGTTGGTTATCATGGCATCGTAGGCATTGTCCACGGCATCCACCATGCCTTCCAGTTTCTTGATGGTGTCGTCGTCGAAGGACTTGTTGTGCACGTTCCTTCTGGACAGGATGCGGCTTATTGCCTCGCCAGAGTCGCCCAGTGATTCCAGTTCCTTGATGATCTTGTACATTGCCTTTATCTGCTTGGAGGTGTCCTCGCTGATGCTATCGGAAGAGACTCCGTTCAGGAAGGTGGCAATCTCGTATTCTATACGGTCGGAGATTTCCTCGTACTTGATGAGTTTCTTGCTCAGTTCATCGAACTTGTCCTCCTTCTTTTCGCCGATGGCAGCCTTGGCATAGGAAAGGCCCTTTCTGGAAATCTGTGCGAAATGTATGATTTCGTTGAAGGCCTGCTCCATGCAGAGTTCGGGTGTGGCCAAAGGACCTGCGGAGATGTACTTCAGGCGGAACACCTCGGCTTCCTGATCCTTGGGCGCCTTGATGATAAGCACCACGGCCTTCTCTATGTACTTGATGAACCAGATGAGCACGAAGGTGTTGATGGTGTTGAACAGGGTGTGGAGCATGGACAGGCCATAGAGGGCTGCCACACCTTCGTCGGTATTGGGACCGCTCACGGCAAAGCCTTCGGCCGAGGGATCGGGCAAACCGAATACCGTAGAGGTGACGAAGCCAACCAAACTAAGGAAGGGTTTGTAGAGAGCCAGTGCCCAGAGCACACCGAACACGTTGAAGATGGTGTGCGACATGGCAGCACGCTTTGCCTGAGTGTTACCCACGGCAGCGGCAATGTTGGCGGTGATGGTTGTACCGATGTTCTCGCCCAGTACCATGGCACATGCCATCTCGAAGGGTATCCATCCCATGCTGAGCATGATGAGGGTGATGGCCATGGTGGCAGAGGAGGACTGGAGTACGAGGGTCAGTATCGTGCCGAAGACGAGGAACAGGAGCACGGAACCGAAGCCGTGGCTTGACCAGGTCTTGACGAAATCAAGCACCTCGGGTGTCTCGTTGAGGTCGGGTACGGATTCCTTCATGAAGGAAAGGCCGAGGAACAGAAGGCAGAAACCCACGATGAGTTCGCCGATGTTCTGGCGCTGGTTCTTCTTGGAGTTGGAGAAGAGGAAGCCGAATATCATCAGAGGCACGGCAAGGATGGAGATGTCGGCCTTGAAACCGAGCCATGATACGAGCCATGCCGTTACCGTGGTACCGATGTTGGCACCCATGATTACGCCTATGGCCTGATACAGGGTAAGAAGTCCGGCATTGACGAAACTAACCACCATTACGGTAGTGGCCGAAGAGGACTGGATTATGGATGTGATGCCAAGTCCGGTGAGCACTCCCTTGAAGGGGTTTGAAGTCATGGCAGAGAGCAGGCTCCTCAGTTTGTCGCCCGACGCTTTCTGCAGACCTGAACTCATCAGGTTCATGCCATAAAGGAACATACCCAATGCTCCTAAGAGGGTAAAGATTTGTAGAATTCCCATAATTGTTTATTTGTTTGTGAATGAATACGATGAAAGTAGGGTATAATGCCATGTATTGCGAGTGCCCATGCAATACGTTGCTACGGGACTCGGAACACGGGGCGATATGCCTTACAACACGAGGCGATGAGGCTCGCGGCACGTTGCCACAGCCCTCGGAAAAAGACATTCACTAAATAATAAGTCTGCCAAAACTGACGAGCATGTCCGTAGGCTTGGCAAACGAAAATGGGGATGCGGTTGGGGGATTGCAGATAAAATGCCGCACCTTTAGGCTTGTCACCCTGTCGGCAGGCAGAAAATAAAAGCGGTTGTTGAGTGTGGTACTTTTCTTCTTTGCAGATTTCTGCGGACGTATCCCGTTGGCAGACGGCATCTGCCTCAGAACGTACAGTTCCGGGGCAATGTCTTGTGTGTCCGTACTGAAATATGCTGTTTCGGCGTATGCGCCATAGCCCTGATTCTCCTGCCCGGTGGAATCAGAACCGCTTGCACCATTGATAAAAGCAACTGCCATTACAATGGTAAATAGAAACCTCAGTATGTGTTTCACGCTTTTCGGTGCAATGTGCTTCGCCTGTACAAAGGTAAGAATATTTTTCAATACGCCAAGCGTCGGCAACAGTAAAAAAGCGAAATGGGACGGCTGAAGAGATGTTTATGCTTAATTCTGGAACAAGGATTTTGAGATTTGGCATGCGCGAGTGCCAAATCTTACTTGGACGCTGAGTTATATCTGGCATACGGAAAGGGCGGCTTAAGTCAATCATGCTAAAAATAAAAGAATAACCATAATTTACTTTGTTTTATTTGGCAGTTTCTGTGATAGGAACTATCTTTGCTGAACAAAAATGCGGATATACGCAATAATATTCAGTGGCTTTTCCAGCAAGGGATATTCCGCAGCTGCAAGAGATATCTGGTAAAATGTGGAAGAAGGAAGATGAACTGAAACAATTGAAATCGGAACTTTCTGCACTTGACCGTAAGATTCAATTGGAGCTTGCTCCGCCTACTCCGGTGAGTGAGGAACAGGAAAAGAAGCAAGAAACGGAGTCACCTGTACACATAGTACAGCCACCCGATTCCCGACAGCACATCCAGCCTTTCAAGGGCTTGAAAATCTAACCGATAGTGGGAACTCCCCAGAGAGTTTCCACCATTTAAGTATATTCAACTCTCGCTTTTGGGGATATACTCAATGAAAAATCGTTGAAAAACAGTTCTGTTTGCTGATTTTTGGGTAATTTTGTGCCGAAATGGAATGGTAATATTCAGATGGGATACGATGATTTTATATTGACCGTCAATTCGTCCAGCATCATCATATTATTAGGGATGGCCGCTGTACTGCTTGCTGCTACCCGTTTTCGTGGAGAGAGCGGATATGCGGCGGCTATCATTGTGCTACCCAATGTCCCCGTCTATATATACAATATGAGCCGAATGTTGGGATGGCACAACTTGACTCTTTTTATGTTTCCCATCAGTTTCTCTGTCAATACGCTGCTGATGCCATTGCTATGGCTCTTTGCCAAGAAGAATTTTGACCTGAACTTCCGCCTCAAACCTATTCATCTGCTGCATCTCCTGCCC
>JAZNYM010000046.1:0-18116 GCA_045594385.1 Bacteroidaceae bacterium | reverse complement strand
AGCACAAAACGCTAATAATTGTTAACAGCATACATTTTTTTTATTACAGTTCATTAGACTGTTATGCGCTAATGAAACCTTCTTTTTGTCATCTGTTTCGTCACTTCTCGGTTACAATGGAACCCCATTGCGCCCTCAAAGTGGCAAAACACCTGTTCAAAAATAAAGGTTATTATCATCATAACGCTAATGACCGATTTGGGATTATGCGTGCAGTTTTTCCCTTATTGTTGGATAATGCTCCAATATATTTTGTAGGGCAATACGATTTTGGTCGTTGGAGGAATCAATGTTGATGGTCTTTAGAGAGTATTGGGCGGGTTTGCCTATTTCTACCAGTTTGTGATGCCATCCCGGTACAGGCACGATGTATGTACCTTTAGATACCGCTGCCGCCCAAAACCAGATGTCGTCATTGGTCGGTGCCAGTCTCATGAAGATGTCGCTGTCCAGCATATTCTCATCTAACGAATGAGGCGGGTATAGTACACCACCGACACCAGTTTGCAATGAACGCCTGTCGTGAATTATTCTTGTTAATATAAAGTCGTACCATTTGAATTTCCTCCATTTGCGGTATGGGGAATTTATCTGGATTTTCCTTACTCTGTGGGATATGATGTCGTGTGGCAACTGCTTGTGCAAATCCACAAGTCTGCGCAACATGTCGGGATGGTATGCAATGTCGTCATCTATGGTTACAATAACATCATTGGGGAAGTCTTTCAAGGCAGGTATAAGTTTCTTGTACGAACGGATATTTTCAGGGTCAAACTTTACGTCAAAGAACGGGCATTCTGCTTTTAGTTTTTCCAATTCCAACGGCAAAATACCGTCGGGGTATTTCCAAGAATCCAGATAAAGAATAATCTTATCAGGCAATAGGGAACCATGAATTATAGAGCGTATGGCTTCTACTGCGTATGGAATTGCTTCTGGAAAGGAAGTAAGTGAAACAATAAGTTGTTTATCCGTATATATGCTGTTCATTGGATACAAAGGTATACAGGGTGATTTAAGGACTATTTGCCAGTTGATATCTTCTTCTTTATTTCAGGGAAGTGTTCAAGAATTGCACAAAGTGCGGCGGAGTTATTGTCTATGCCTGATTTGAAGTTAACAGTTTTGAGAGAAAGTTCCCTTGGTTTCTTTAACCCACGAGGTTTGTTGTGACCAAATGGAACTGGAATTATCGGAGTGTCGTTTGCCACTGCTGCTGCCCAAAACCATATATCGTCTGTGGTGGGAGCAATTTTTGTAAAGAGAGATACGTCTAACAATTCTTTTTTGAGTGAACGAGGCGGATACAGAACCCCGCCAACTCCAGTTTGTATATTCAGAAAACTGGAATTAATACGTTTGAAGATGAAATGATACCAACGATATTTCTTCCACTCTCTGTATGGTTTGTCTGGTTTCATGAGTTTTGCCCGATGGGCTAATACGGCCTTTGGGTATTGCTCATGTAAACGTAAGATGTCACGCAACATATTCTTATGGTAATATACATCATCGTCAATAGTTACTATCGTTGCATCCGGGAAATCCTGTAGTGCAGGAATCAGTTTTCTATATGAACGTATTTCATGCGGATAGTCGCGTATCTCAAATATTGGGTTATTCTTTTCTAAATTTGTCAAATCTTCAGGCAACCCGATGCCATCAAACTGGGAGAGCGTGAGGTACAGGACAATTTTATCAGGAAGCACGCTACCTGCCAGAATGGATTTAACTGCTTGTGTGGCATATGAGATGGCAGCGGGGAAAGATGTCAGGGAAACTATAACTTTATGCATGGCGAGAATGTTAGATGGAAAATTTCCTATATGAGATTAATGCAGACAGGCTTAATGGCGAAGTGTTATTCTATTATGTCATTCAGGTCATATTGTTCAAAATAACTAAGGTCTCGTTGACTGTTTACACGCGCTCTGCCACGTGCCCGTTTTGCCAGAAACTCTTCGTATGATTTTATCGCATAGTGGTTGATTTTAATGACATCTTGAAGCGGCCGGCGTTTTTTCCTTCCCTTGGTTATGATTTTCCCGTGTGAGTCTGCGGCATATCCGCAGATGCAGGCAGCTTCGTGGCATCCAATCATGCAGCATACACAACGAGGGTTGATAATGCTCTTTACATGGTGGTTTAGTTCGTGCTCAGGAAGTGAATGCTTCCTGAATCTGTCCATGACTTTTCCTGGACTTTGCTTTCGTGCACCGCCACTGCCATAAACAAGCCAGTTGATTTCTACGGCAGAAAAGTTCTCCATTTGTTTCAGGAAATCTGGAATGCTCCCGTCTCGTATCGGGACGATGAATTCATCCAGGTCAATTACAGCGAGCCATCTTGTGTCGAGCCGGTGGCGTTCTATACAATCGTCATAGGCCGGCAGTTGCTGTTTTTGTCCAGGCCAGAAATTATATTCCACCAAGCCCGAATCTATGTATGGAGCCAATACGTCTCTGGTGCAGTCTGTGCTCTCATTGTCATAAATGTAAAACTTTTCTACTCCTTGGGCGTGATGCCAGTCAATCCACTCCTTAAAATAGGGTCCTTCGTTTTTGGCAATGGCACATACCGCCAGGTAATGTGTGGGACTTGTCCGGTTGTGCTTCATCTGGTATCTGAGCTTTATTGCCTTCCATAGTCCGAAACGCAATATGCCGCGCCATCTGTCTCTCGTCACCTTGTGTGGGATGATTCCGGCGATTATTTCAGCTAAGGCCTTGTTCATAGTTCGAAGGCGGATTTTTCCGGGAGGATGGTTTCGAATGCTTGTTTTATGTTGTTCATTACTTGTTCGTAATTCCTGATGTGTATGTTGTCGTTAAGGCAAATCAGAGAATACGCTTGGTCGCGGATGGCTTTTTCTGCCTGTTTTGACTTTATCATAAGAGGAAACATTTTCGTGTCCTTATATGTATTGTATGGTTCAAAGTTGCCTTTGCATATCTGCCATGTCCTGAATAGTTCCGGCGTCAAGTCGTTTAATGCTCTGAAGCGGTTTGCGGATGTTTCGGTAAGTTCTTCTCCTGCTACAGCCCAAACCTCTTCAAACGTTTTTTTTAGGTATGGTTGGGCATTATGTGGCGTTCGTAGTGTTATGAATTTGTTGTATGGTTTCAAAAGATAGTTCCAACGTGCCCTTGCACCATAGCTTTTGTGGAACCATTTGTCATGGTCCCTGGCCATAACCTCGTTTTTGTTGAAATGCTTGTTGATGATTCTGATGTTATTCTTGATCCTTATGTACCATTGGGACCATGACGGATTGTATTGGAACACGGCGATGTCGCATGGAAGACCATTTCTGAAAAAACGCTCTTCCCCAATGTGGTTTATGATATAGAAATCGTCGTTGAAGTAGACGAAATGTTCTGCAAGACCAGGTATCTTGTGCAGGTATCGTTCTATGACAACAGAATTGTATGTCGGCAGGTATTGTTCGGGAATATAGTCCTTGTGGTTGACCAGATTTATTTTAGGGTTGTTTTCATCAAGCCATTCCGGTTTCTGCCCACTGGTGACGAAATGTATTTTCCTAACCCATGGAGCAAATTTTTCCACCCCTCTGAACCAATATTTGAGGAATCCATAATCTCGGAAGCGTGCATCTGATACTCCGTTCTTTGTGTTTTCCGGTTTGTTCGAGTATTTGGCAAACTCTTCCTTCCATTTGGGGTCGTTCATGTCAACCCATGTAATAACGAAATCTATTTCCATGTTTGCGCTGTCTGTTTATGCGTTGGCATCAGTTGCATGTTTGAAACGATTGTGTGACCAAAGGTATATTTCCGGGCAGGCATTTATCATTTTTTCCAGCAACTTGTAATATATTGCGGTCAATTCGAAATCAGGTAAGTCTTTGGGGTTGTCGTGCATCTTTATGAATGTTCCCTCGTAGTAACCTCTTTTTAATCGTTTAATGTCCAGAAACCATGCGTCGAAGTCATAGCGTTTGGTCAGTTTCTCTGTTCCGACTACAACGGGAGTGTTGTGATTTAAAAAGGGAATGAAGTGGGTTGCATCCTTTTTCTGTGGCGACTGGTCTGCAATAAATCCAATAAAACAGGTGTTGTTCTTTGTAGTTTGTTCTCTAATATAGCGTGCCGTCTGTCTCATTTCCACATTTTCGGCTCCCATACGATTACGGATTTGCAGCATCAGCCTGTTAATGCTTTCATTCCTAAGGGTGCGATATATTTGTGCGCCTACCACGTGGTTCTCCAACCATAGGGGCAGTGAGGAGACCCATTCCCAGTTTCCGTAGTGGCCGAGGAAGAGCGAAACGGACCTGCCTTCTCTTTGTCTCGTGTTCACTTCTTCAATGTTTGTAAACTTCATGCGCTTCATCAGTTCCTCAGGACTGATGGAAGATAACTTTATTGTTTCCAGAATCAGGTCGGTAAAGTAATGATAGAACTTCTTTTCAATGTCAATTATCTCTTTCTCGCTTTTTCCGGGAAAGGAACTGGAAAGATTCTTGCGTACCAGTGTTCTGCGGTATCGCACGACGTAGTATGTGATATAGAACATTGCATCTGACATCGCATACAGAACGCAAAATGGGATACAGGCCAATAACCTTATTGTAACAAACAAAATGTGGTATGCCATATAGATTTTGATGTGTATTGGATTCTACATATTGTCACAAAGATAATAAAAAATAGCGTTCGCCGTTCTTTTTCATGTGCAAATGTGCAATAAATGCGGATAATCCTACTCTATATCTTCGTTTTTTCGTATATTCGCACTTGAAAACTAACATAAATCCAGATGCTGTATCCGTTGTTGTTTGAGACCAATCTTTTCCCCATTGTATGGGGTGGTCGCCGTTTGAGGGAGATGAAGGGAATGTTGCCTGTCGACGAGCCTGTGGGCGAGAGTTGGGAGGTTAGTGCCGTGCCAGGCAAGGAGTCTGTTGTAGTTAACGGACCTCTTACCGGCAGGAACTTGCGTGAACTGACCCAAGAGTACGGAGAAGACTTGTTGGGCAAGGCTGTGAAGGAGAAGTTCGGAAGCGAGTTCCCCATGCTTGTTAAGTTTATAGATGCCGAGAGCGACCTGAGCATTCAGGTGCATCCCGATGATACAGTTGCCATGCAACGCCATGGCAGTATGGGCAAGACAGAGATGTGGTACGTGGTGGATGCTAAGCCCGGTACATATCTCTATGCCGGTTTCTCCAAGAGCATTACCAGCGAGGAATATCGCCGCAGGGTGGAGGACGGCACCATTTGCGATGTCCTTGCCAAGCACCCAATCCGTATGGGCGATGCCTTCTTCATTCCAGCGGGACGTGTGCATGCCATCTGTGGCGGTGCACTGATTGCCGAGGTTCAGCAGAGCAGCGACATCACCTATCGTATCTACGACTATGGCCGAATGGGAATGGATGGCAAACCGCGTGAATTGCACACGGAACTGGCTGCGGACGTACTGGACTATACCGTGCACAAGGAGTATTCCATCAGTTATCCCATGGTGCTGAACAAGTCCAATCAGGTGTGCGAATGCGAGTTCTTCACCGTTAGGATGCAACGCCTGAATACTGCCGTTACCCGCAACCTGAAGCACAAGGATTCGTTTGTCGTTTACGTATGTATGCGTGGCGAATGTATGATTGGCGATTCTGTTCACTTGAAGCAAGGCTACAGTTGTCTTGTGCCGGCCGCATGTGCTGATGTCGAGATTACCCCTATGGGCGAGAAGGGAATGGTAGAACTTCTGGAAGTTTTCGTGGATAACGAGAAGTTCGGTTCAAATCAGTCCTGAGCATTCAAAGGTCTTGTACCGATACAGGCAGGCGCATTTACGGACAAACAATAAATGTGTATTATCTCAAGTTAACGAGAGTATACAACGTGTTCTGTGGATATGCAGAATTTGTCACCATGAGGACGCGTTCTTGTCATTATTGATGATTCGTCTTACCATTACCGTCCGTTCGCTGAACGGACGGTAATGGTAAATGTATGTCATCGTGAAGACTAAAATGGTCATTCGTGAAGACCATTCCAGTTTGCATCTGGTGCTTACGGACAAAGGCATTATCCCAAACCGGTCATTAGCGTTATGATGATAATGCCCGGTTTGGAATAAAATAAATGTCCCCCTAGCAGGCTAGAGGGACAAAAGGATTATGTTGTGATTGGTGCTGTCTGTCATTCGGCACCGCCACCGAGAGCAAGGTAGAGCTCTACTGTGGCACTGATGGCTTCCATGCGGTTGCTGATTTGGGTCATCTGAGCCTGAATGAGGTTGTTGTGGGCTGTGATGACGTTCAGGTAGTTGGCGCTGCTGCCTGCAAACAGTTTCTTGGTTGCGTTGTAGGCAGTTTCCTGTGCCTCCACCTGCTTGTCAATCATCTCGCGCAGTTCTTCGGCAGAACGTACCTTGAGCATGGCTGTGTTTACCTCGTTGCCAGCAGAGATGACGGCATTGGTGAAGTCGTTTGCGGCAATTTCCATCTGTGCCTTGCTGATCTTCAGTGTTGCCACAAGTCTTCCGTTCATGAAGATGGGCTGTGCCAAAGCTGCCAGGGCCTGACCGATGAATGCACCGGGATTGATGTTGGCCTGGGAACCGTTGGTGAAAGTACCTACGGCACTGAGGGTAAGGCTGGGGTAGAAGGCAGACTTGGCCTGGTTTACATCGTAGAAGGCAGATGCCAGAGTCATTTCCGCAATACGCACATCAGGACGGCGTGACAGAATGCTGATGGGAGCACCTGTTGTGACGATGGTTGGCTGTTGGAAGCTGGCCAGTGATGTGCGGCTGATCTTGGCAGAAGGCTCGTTGAGCAGTGTGGAGAGCTGGTTTTCCAAAATGCGGATGTTGTCCTTTATGGTAACCACACTCTGGCTGATGCTCCAGTATGTAGCCTCTATGCTGGCAACAGCGGCAGTGTTGGCCTGGCCGGCATCCATCAGCAACTTCTGCATCTTCAGGTATTCTGCCCAGTTAGCCTTGGTCTGCTCCATCAGGTAGAGCTGTGCATCCAGCTGTGCCAAGGTGTAGTACATGGTGGCGGTATTAGATACGAGAGATGCCTGTACTGCCTGTTTGGCGGCACGTGCCTGCTCGCGGTTCATTTCCGCTCCCTTCTTGGCATTGCGCAACTGCAGAAGGTTCACCTGCTGCCAACCTATGGTCATGCCGATGTTGTAGGGCTTGGTGCTTGGCTGGTTGGAGTAGTTGGAACGCTCGTATGGATCCCACATTTTGCTGACACTGCCATTGGCTGTGAGGCTGATGCTTGGAGCGAAGGCCATCTTGGACGCGGTCAGGGCATACTCAACCTGCTGTACTGCCAGGTCTGCATTCTTGATGTTGGTGTTCTGTGCCAGAACTCGTTCTATGAGTGCCTGCAGGGTGGGGTCGGTGAAGAGTTCGCGCCACTTCAGGTCGCCCAATCCCAAGGAATCTCCGCTCAGGGCGTCGCCATAGAGGTTCTCTGTCTCTATGGGTTGTGCCACCTTGTCGCGGTTGTAGTTCTTCATCACTCCGCAGCCTGTCAGTGACAGGGCTGCGAGTGATAGGATTATGATGTTTTTCTTCATCTTTATTATACTCTATTATTATAATAATGTGTGTGTGGAGAACTGTTGTTTAGTGTTTCTCCTTGTGCCTCTGCTCTCGCTCCTCACGTTCGTGGCGGATGCGCTCGCGTTCCATCAGAACCTGTGCATCAGGTTCCTCTATCATTGCCGGGCGGATTTTCTCCTGTACCCATTCAAAGAAGATGAAGAATACGGGTACTGTGAGCAGGATGGCCAATGTACCGACAAACATACCACCGATAACGGCGATACCGATGGTGCGGTTACCGTTTGCACCGGCACCGGTCATGACAACCAAGGGGAACATACCGATGATCATGGTAAGTACAGTCATCAGAATTGGGCGCAGACGTGCTTCGGCAGCAGCGTAGGCGGCCTCTACAATACCCAGACCCTTGCGGCGGCGTTCCAATGCATACTCGGTGATAAGGATGGCAGTCTTGGCCAACAGACCGATAAGCATGATGACGGCAGTCTGCATGTAGATGTTGTTGTCAATCTTGCTGAGGAAGATGAAGGGCAGGACAGCATAGCACTGGTTCCACAACCATGCAAAGCCGTAAGCACCCATCAGACCGGCAGGTACAGAGAGGATAACAGCCCAGGGAATGAGGAAACTTTCGTAGAGCATGCTCAAAATCAGGAATATCAGCACACAGCATACGGCATAGATGAGGTATGATGCCATGCTGCCCATCTGCTCATACTCCTCGCGGCTCATGCCACCGTATTCAAAGGCATAGCCTGAGGGGAATACCTTGTCAAACTCCTCCTGTACGGCCACCATAACATCGGTACTTGCATAACCGGCATTGGGGGTGAGGTTACACATGATGGAGCTGAACAGGTTGAAACGAGTGTCAATCTCAGGACCGAGAACAGACGTGAGCTTGAGGAACTGGGACAGAGGCGCCATTTCGCTTCCAATGCGTACGAACATGTTGCCCAGGTCCTCTTCAGTGATACGGGCCTTCTCGTTGGCGGCCATCATCACGCGGTAAACCTTGCCGAACTGGTTCATGTTGCTTACGTATGCACCACCGCAATAGGTACCCAGTGCGCTGAGCACGTCAGCGGGTGAAACTCCGGCACGCTTGCACTGTGCGGCATCCACCTCCACCTGAATCTGGGGGAAGTTGCGTGCGTATGATGTCATGGCACGGGCCACCTCGGGACGCTTGCCCATGGCCTCCAGGAACTTGTTGGTATATTCCAGGAACAATCCCTTGTCACCACCCATCTTGTCCTGCAGGTTCAATTCGATAGAACCGGTACCATAGCCGGGAATCATACCAGGTTCGAAGGCGAAACACTGTGCTTCGGGAATCTCGCTCATCATGCGTAGGTTCAGTTTGGCATTGGCTACCATAGTACTTGATGACAAGAAGTTGTCTACGGGGTGGAGCATGCCATAGTTACGCTCGCTCCAATGCTTCAAACGTACGATGGCCATACCATAAGATACACCCTGGCCGGCCATGAAACTGTAACCGTTTACACGGATATAGTCTTTGACCTCGGGGGTCTCCTGCATTATCTTCTCCACCTTGTCCATGGTCTTGACGGCAGTACCAAGGTTGGTGCCAGGAGGCGTGTTCATTACGAGCATTACCGTACCCTGGTCTTCAGCAGGAACAAGGCCTACAGACAGGTTGCTGGCAAAGAATGCCATACCTGCAAAGGCAACCAGAATGCTGGTGGGGGCAATCCAACGGTTCTTGGCGCGGATAAGGGCAGCAAGAATATTACTGTACTTTCGGAGCATGGCATTGTAGGATGCTTCGTAGGCTCGGCGCGTATAGAAGTTGATGGAACCCATCACACCTTTACGGCGTTCTCCTGATGCAGGCTTCATGAGCATGGCACACAGGGCGGGGCAGAGGATAAGTGCGCTGACGCAACTCAGACCTACGGCAGTGGCCAGAGTGACACCGAACTGAGTGTAGAACATGCCTGAAGTACCGGGCATGAAACTTACGGGGATGAATACGGCCATGAAGACGAAGGTACAGGAGATTACGGCCATGGTAACGTCGCCCATTGCATCGCGTGTGGCTTCATAAGGACTCTTGTATCCGGCATCAAACTTGGCCTGTACGGCCTCAACCACCACAATGGCATCGTCCACCACAGTACCGATGGCAAGCACCAGTGCAAACAGGGTGAGCAGGTTGAGGGAGAAGCCTGCAATGGCCAGACATGCAAACGTACCTACCAGAGAAACGATAATTGACACGGCAGGGATGAAGGTTGCACGGAAATCCTGCAGGAAGAAGTACACCACCAGTACCACCAGGATAATGGCAATGATAAGGGTTTCCTCTACATTATAAATAGATGCATTCAGGAAGTCGTTTGATGACATTACGTTCACGAACTCCAGACCTGCGGGGAGATTCTCGCTCAACTCGGCCAACTTTGCGTCAATGGCATCGTTGGCTTCCTTTGAGTTGGTACCTGCCATCTGGAATATCATGAATGTGGTGGAGGGGTTACCGTTACATGTGCCATAGAAGGCATAACTGTTTGAACCCAGTTCCACGTCTGCCACGTCACCAAGGTGAAGAATGCTTCCGTCGGGCAGAGCCTTGAGGACAATGTTCTCGAACTCTTCCACAGACTTCAGACGACCGGTATATTTCAGAGTGTACTGATATACGTTCTCTATACCGTTACCACGGTTGGCCGTCATGGGTTTTTCACCAAGCTGACCGGCAGGAGACTCGAGGTTCTGCTCGGCAAGCGCATAGGTTATGTCGGTGGGAACCAGTTTGTGCTGTGCCATCAGTTCGGGCTTCAGCCATATACGGAGTGAATACTGGCCGCCCATTGCCATAACGTCGCCTACACCCTTGATACGCTTGATTTCGGGGATGACGTTGATGTCAAGGTAGTTTGAAATGAAGTCCTGGTCGTATTCGCCGTTTGTACAGGTCAGGGCGTTACCCTGCAGGAATGAAGTCTGGCGCTTCTGTGTGGTGACACCGATCTTCGTTACTTCCTGGGGCAGCAGTCCCTGTGCCTTTGATACACGGTTCTGTACGTTCACCGCAGCCATATCGGGGTCGGTACCCTGCTTGAAGTAAACTGTAATGGAGGCAGAACCTGAGTTGGTGGATGTGGAGGTCATGTACATCATGTTTTCCACACCGTTGATGCTCTCTTCCAAAGGCTGGATAACGGCATTGGTAACGGCATCGGCATTGGCACCAGTATACTGTGCACTAACGGAAATGGTTGGGGGGGCAATATCAGGGAACTGCTCCATGGGCAGTGTGAAGAAACTGATTGCACCCACTATCAGAATCATGATGGAGATGGACATCGCCATCACTGGTCTTTTAATGAATATGTTTCCTTTCATCGTTGTTTTCGTGATTTAGTTGTTTGGCGGTTAAGCCTTTGTAACTTTCCGTCAGTCTATTACTTTACCTTTTGGTTTTCCTTAACCATACCGGCACCCTCGGCAACGATTTCTTCACCGCCCTCAAGACCAGATGTAACAATGAACTGGTTGCCGGCCTTGTGTTCGTTGACGGTTACAACCTTGCCATTGGCGATACCGTCCTTGTTTACGAGGAACACACGGAAACGGTCCTGAGTCTGCACTGCTGCTGTCGCGGGGATGACAAGTACCTGATTGTAAGGCGTGGGGATGATGACGTTACCGGTGCTGCCGCTATGCAGGATGCCGTTGTCGTTGTCGAATACGGCACGGAGCTGTACGCTGCCGGTGTTGCTGTTGACAACGCCGCTGATACTTTCCACACGTCCCTTCTTTTCGTAGGTAGAGCCGTCAACCAGTGTCAGTGTCACCTCGGGCATATTCTTGAGAGCCTCATCGATTGAACCGCTCTTGCGAACAATATTGAGAAGATCGCGCTCAGACATGCTGAAGTATACCCACATCTGACTGTTGTCGCTTATGGTGGTCAGAGGCTGAGGCATCTGTGCACCTACAAGAGCACCCTGACGATAGGGGAGTGTGCCGACAACACCATCGGTGGGTGAGGTGACAACAGTATATGAAAGGCTGTTGCGCGCGTTCACTACCTGTGCCTGTGCCTGTGCCACCTGTGCCTTGGCAGTGAGCAGAGTGTTGTAGGTGGTCTGAAGGTCAAAATCAGAAATTACATTCTCTGCAAACAGTTTCTTCTTGCTCTCATAGTTCATCGCAGCAGTTGCTTCGCCTGCCTGTGCAGCTTTAAGGGCGGCTTCTGCGGTATTCAGTGCAGCCTGATAGGGAACCTGGTCGATGATGAACAGCGTCTGGCCCTTGCGTACGGCCTGACCTTCGGTAACGCAGATCTGTTTCAATGTACCGCCAACCTGAGGATAGATGTCTACATCCTGACGGCCACGGATGGTGGCGCTGTACTTGGTCTCTAATGTCAGGTCCTGACGGCCGACCTTCATGGTCTTGAAGGTCGCTGTGGGCATCTGCTGTTGTTTTTTCTCACCACAGGATGCCAGCATAGCCGAAGCGGCGATGGCTACGGCAAAAACAATCTTTCCGTTCACTTTCATTGTTTCTGTGTTTGTTTATTTATATTGTTTTGTTGTTTGTGTCTCCTCGATAGTTGGTCGATATGTCTGTAGGGCACGATAACTCTCTCTTTCTTGTGAAAGAGTATATTAAATCGCGTGCAAAGTTACATTATTTGTCGGACATAAAAAACAAATTAGGCAAAAGAGAACATCCTTTTGCCTAATATTAAACACCCAGTTAATAATCATTAACTTAAAGGTAGTGTCTGTTGGTGTATGAAATCAACGTATTTCTATTTCTTCCTGCACGTCAATCTCCTGTCCTTCGTTGTTATAGAACTCGTACTGCAGAAGTCCCAGTTTCTGACTGGGGATTACCTTTACCCCCATACCGTATCGCCATTGCCATTTCATCTTCAGGCTGCATAGGCCTTGGCAGATATAGGCGTAAACGTATGGATGGACATGGAGGGTGAAGGACTTGATGCCCAGCCTGTTCTGCATCATCTGGATCTTGCCCTCAAGGACTTTTGTAAATAGCAGGCTACTCTTGATGTTGCCTGTTCCATGGCATGTTGGGCACACCTCTTCCACCTTCACGTCCATGACAGGACGGACACGTTGGCGTGTTATCTGCATCAAACCGAATTTCGTCAGTGGCAGAATGTTGTGTTTGGCACGGTCCTTCTTGAGATTCTCTACCATGCGGTCATACAGTGCTTGCCGGGACTCTGCGTTTTTCATGTCGATGAAATCAACGACAATGATGCCCCCCATGTCTCTGAGACGCAACTGGCGCGCTATTTCATCGGCAGCGCCGAGGTTGACTTCAAGGGCATTGGCTTCTTGGGAATCTTCCTTCTTTGTGCGGTTTCCGCTGTTTACGTCAATAACGTGAAGGGCCTCAGTGTGTTCTACTATAAGGTAGGCACCTCCCTTGTACGTTACTGTGGTTCCAAAACCCGATTTGATTTGCCTTGTGATGTCAAAATTGTCAAAAATAGGCAGCGAACCTCTGTACATCTTGACACATTCGGCGCGTTCGGGGGCAATAAGGCTTACGTAGTCACGAACCTCTTGGAATACGTCTTCGCGGTTTACATAAATGCCTTCGTAGGATGGGTTGAACAAATCCCTGAGCATACCCACGGCGCGACTGCTCTCCTCGTAGACGAGGGTAGGTAAGTCCTTGGCTTTCTGTGCGTGGGTCTGTGTGTCAATCCAACGCTGGGTCAGGATCCTCATCTCGTTGTCCAGTTCGCTGGCCTTTTTCCCTTCGGCAACGGTGCGTACGATAATTCCGACGTTTTCAGGTTTGATACTTTCTATTACCTGTTTCAGCCGTGCCCTTTCTTTCTGGTTCTTGATTTTGGAGGATACGTTTACCTTGTCCTGAAAAGGCATTAGCACCAAGAAACGTCCGGCGAAGGAAAGTTCGCATGTCAGGCGGGGGCCCTTGGTGGAGATTGGTTCCTTGACGATTTGCACAAGAATCTCTTGCCCTTGTTGCAGGAAGTGCTGGATCGCACCGTCCTTTGGACAGTCTTGCGTGTTTGGGGATTTGTCTTGTGGCGGCAGGTTCTTGCGGTCAGATCTCAGCCGCTTTGTGTACTTGGCGTACGAGTTGAATTGTGGTCCGAGGTCCAGATAGTGCAGGAATGCGTCTTTTTCATAACCAACGTTTACAAAGCATGAATTCAGTCCCGGCATCAGTTTCTTGACCTTTGCCAGATATACATTGCCCACCTGGAAACTTGCCTCCTGGCTCTCTTCCTGGTATTCCATCAACCGCTTGTCCTCGGTCAGGGCGATTGATATCTTCTTGGGTTGTACGTCGATGAATAGTTCGCTGGTCATAATTGGTAAGATAATAAAAAATCCGGTACCTGCACCTTATATATAAAATATATGGCCACTCGGCTACCGGATGTTGTTCCTTTGCGTATATTAACGCAGTCAGACGGCAAGCGTTTTACTTGCTCTTGTGTCTGTTCTTGCGCAGTCTCTTCTTACGCTTGTGAGTAGCCATCTTGTGGCGCTTGTGCTTCTTTCCGTTAGGCATAATTTTTAGAGATATTTGTTGTTAATACATAATTTCAGTGTGCAAAGGTAATGTTTTTTATTGGAAAACAAAAACCTTTATTCCTTTTTTAGCAAAAAAAAGTCTAAAAACCATAGTCGGCGGCCGTCATTAGTGCCAAGTCGTATTTCAACGGATCCTCTGCCGACCACGTCCGGAATATGTTTGTCAGTTCCACGCACGCTTTCCAGTCAGCCTGTTTTCGTGTCAGTATGGAGGCGGTCAGCTGGCATACGTGTACGTCCATTACGGCATAGAGCTTCCTCTGGTCCATGGTTTTCCATAAACCGAGGTCGGGCTCGTTCTGCCTGATCATCCATCGCAGATACATGCAAATGCGTTTGCACGCTGATACGCCAGGTTTGCCAAGTTTTGCAGGCGATAACCATTGGCATAGTGTGGCAATGATGTCCTCTATGTTCTTTCCTTGGAACAGTTCTTCCAGAGTTTTAAGTTTTTTATTGTTGTTTTCCCCGACAAGTGCGTGGCGGATATTGTCACAGACAAGGATGAAGTTGTCTCTGTTCAAGGTACGATAAACGCATCCGTTCTTGGCATCCTTGTAACTTTCGGTGTACTTTCCTTCGAGAATAAAATCGGCGGGTTGCCATTGCATTTCATCCCTGAGCATTTTCCTCGCAGCTTGTTTTATTGCCTTGCGGTTGCCCCATGTTATCATTGCCACAAACAAGGCTCCAAGTTCAATATCGAGTTGTTTGTCGGTATTTCCTTTCAGTTCGTACACCAATCCGCAAGGGTCGGTTTCCAGGAACGTCTCCTTGTTGAAGTGTTGTAAATGGACTCTCTCCAGTATGTCTTTTGTAATCTTGACGTCTACTTTCTCCATAATGGACACAAAGGTAATGAAAAATCCCTAAATTTACAAACTTCATATTTCTATCAGTGACACGATTTGTGTTTATTTTTACGTACTCTTTTTCGCAGGATGCTTCCTAAAAAGAGAAAAAAGTATTATCATTGTATTGGATAATCAATTATTCCGTATCTGATTGATACACAAATAGCGAATGCTATGATAGATAGTTGTTGGTAACGATTTGGCGACTTTGGATTTGCACCAATCTTCTGCATTATGCTTTGTCAAACAACTCTGATACAAAAGTAGCCAAATTCCTTGATTGAACAAAAAGTTTGGCTACTTTTATTACTTCATCATAGACGCAATTTTATCAAACCAACCTTTAATCTCATCATCTGGGTCTCTATCTTTTAACAAATCATATGTCATAGCATCTGTAAAAACTTTGCTAAGATATATCTTAGATGTGCTATCTTTCCATTTGCCATCTAATTTATCTTTGTTGGCTTCATAATATGCAATGGCAACTTTTGCTGGAAGATTCTGTTGGTCTGTATCTACATCTATGTTGTAAACAGCTTTAATCGCATCTGAATGCAAATAATTCTCTATCTCATATTTCTTAGTTAAAACTCCCCATGAATTATCTCCACGTGCATTAATTTCGTCTATACTTTTTTGATATACTTTTACATCATTGTCATAAATATGAATTTCAGGACATCCAAGTTTTTTTAAATATTGCATCTCAACCCAATATTTTAAAATACTACCGCCAAGTGGGACAACAAGAATTCTTTTGTCATTTTCAATGTCAATAACTTCTGGATATTTTTCTCTTAAACAACGACTGAATGCTTTGAACGCAATGACATCAGTGGGTCCCTCAACACAGAGAATAAGTTGTATTTCTTTATTTGCATTTGGGAAAATGCCTAACGTGTCTGTAATCATTGGTAAAATACCATCTCCCGACAACACTTCAGGCTTTTGATTTTCGTTTCTATTAATAAACCGCAAGCAATCTGTTGGTAATTCTTGAGCAAGGCTTGGACTATGAGTAGTAAGAATTACTTGACAATTTTCAGCTTTAGATAATTCCAAGAATGAGTTGATTAATATCTTTTGATTATTGGGATGTTGAGCCGTTTCTGGTTCTTCAATTGCATATATTATATTCTTTTTATTAGAGCCACTGGCTTTACGTTCGGCTTCTGCTTTAAAAAAGCCAACAAGAATCATTCTTCTAACACCACTACCACGCTTGTTCAAAGCAATGCCTTCATCAGTGTCCATTGCTATCGAGAAAAGACTATTCCATTTAGAAGCTGCTGGAGATGTAAATTTGGGCGTTAACTGATTAGCTAAATTTTTATCAATATCTTTCAGCGCTGTTTGTGTCTGTTCAGCAATAAACATAGCCTTGTCTTGCACTTTCTTTTGAATTGCATCTATCTCAGCTTGAACTTCAGCGATAGCTTCCTGAATGGCTGCTTTCATCGGGTTTTGAACTTCTCCATCTGAATCGTGACTACTCCTGTCACTTTGAAATAATGCAAAATTAGGTAAGTATGAGTCTAATTTCGACCATATTTCCTTTCCGTCTTCTTTGGCTTTAGAGACTTCTATTTCACATTCTTGAAGCTGTAAATCTTCAATATTATTCCATATCGCTTTTCTCATTGCAGGATTACCTTTCAAAGGAGCATCCAATGCTTTCTCTTTAATTATTCTTTGTAGGTCTTTTTCTTTGAGAGATAACAAATTGTCTACACCTTCTGCTGATGGATGATTTGCTACTATATACACAATAGGAGAGACTTTGCTTTTACTACAATCAAATACTTTCTTGATACGGAGTAAATCAGTATCAATAGTAAGAAATTCATCAGCTAAATTAGTTTTTTCTCCAGAATCAAGAATAAGTTCAGATGGTAGTTCACAAAAGTCACAAGATATAACAACCTCTTTATTCCCATAAATATTTGCATCAGAAGAATCAATCTTGACTAAATCATTATTGAAAAATATCTCAAGTGCTTCTAATATAGTCGATTTGCCAATATCATTTTTACCTATAAATGTTGTTAAATCATCAAAATCAATAGAGATTGTCTCTTTATAACAACGGAAGTTCTTCAAATAAAGAGTCTTTAGTTTCATATATAGTTATTTAAATCTTACTTGTAAATTCAACTTCAAAAAGTACTCGCCATTTTCTTGATATATATTTCCGAAAAGATGTCTTGAAGTACTCGGAGTTTCAAAACGTGTGTTGAAGAATAAATAATCTTCAAGGTCATTGCGGTCAAAAAAATGGTAACAGACAATATCGCCATCTTCTTTTACTACAATATATCCGCCGTTAGCATGGAAGTTCCCGTACCAAGGTGTAGAGCAAGTTACTCCTAAAGCAAAAGCAAGTAAGAACTGCTTAACCTTGTATGCATACATAGGCTGGTCGGTATCGCTTGCAATATTAAGCGGGTCGGTAATAGAAACATGTTCGGTAATTTCTGCAATGGTACGTCCATTCCCGCTATAGTAGTCAATAAGGCTATCAGCAACGATTCTTTCAATACCTAAATCTAATAACGTAAGATTTTTATGCAATACATCATTGGCAGCTTTGTAATAAGAAACAGTACCACCAATAGATTTGAGATAATCAAATTTCTTTTTAAACCTATCAAAAGAGTTAAATTCTATAACCTGTTCAGCGGAAATGCCCTGAACTCTATAAATAAAATTTGTTCCGTCTTTATTAGAATTTATTAATGTGGAATCAGCACCGAGTTTGGATTTTATACTGTATCCAAGTTCTGGTTTTGAACCAGTTTGTAGATTATGAATAACAATACGAATGTCTGCCTTATCTGAGGATTTTGCTTTAACAGTATGGCTATCTATCAATTCCATGAATGGCTGGATGTATGAAAAGTCAGTGTTGCTATCCATATTCTTAATACGTTCAAGCAAGAAACCTGCTTCTTGTTTGAAACGTTCTTGTGAGATTTCTATATTTAACGTGAGTTCGACGAATTTAAAATAGAGTAAGCTGTGTATCCATTGTCCTTTGTACATTGATACACGGCTTTTTCGGAAACATACAATATGCAGCAATAGCTCCCAAAATGTTTACGATAAAATTGTCAAAGCATCT
>JAZNYM010000045.1:0-47596 GCA_045594385.1 Bacteroidaceae bacterium | reverse complement strand
GCTACTTTCCCTGGCTTGCCATTAGACCGCAATCGGTCATAACAGGCTTTACACTCAGTGTTGCACCTTAATGAAGCGAATGCTGCCACATAGAGCTGCCCCCTTAAAGACGAGTCCCCGTTGCGGTTGATGTGACCTTTGAAATTGACAGAAGTACCGGACTGCTGATATGTAGGCGACAAACCCAGATGACGGGTGAGTTGCTTGGCATTATCAAAGTAAGTGAAGCCGCCAGTGGCCATAATGAGTGCAGCGGCAAGGGTGACACCGATACCTTTTATAGAGGTTAGCAAATCCATCTGCTTCTTGTACTCAGAACGGGCAAGTGTAGTAAGATTTTCTTCGAGTTCCTTAACCTGCTTCTCAAGAAAGGCAATGGTCTTCTCGATAGACTTCTTGCACTTGGCATCAAAGAAGGGCATCACTTCCATAGAACCCTTGAGGTTTCTTGTGGCAATGAGCTGTTTCTTGAGCTGTCGAATGACTGTACGCTTCTGCTTGAGCGTTAGGATGGCATCACTGCGGAGCCTATAGGGTGCGGGCTGCATCTTCTCTCCGTAAAGAACTATCAGACGTGCGTCTATTTCATCCGTCTTGACGGTGGATAGCATGGCACGGGCGAAGTTCTTTACCTTAAGCGGATTCTCCAGGCTTGTGGTGATACCAGCCTCTGAGAGCAGATAAACAAGCAGAGCACTGTAATTGCCTGTCGCCTCCATGACGCAGTGGTGCTCATTCTTGGAGATGGTCGTAATAAACTCATGAATACCTTTGGTGGTATTCTTGAATACTTTCGTCTTGCTGTTCTTATCAGAAGAATAAGCTACGACAAAAGTGTCCTTGCTGACGTCAATACCAATGTAAGTCATAACAAATGTATTTAAACAAATATGCAACATCGAAACATCTTGGAACCATCATTGCAAATGCGGGGTCAAAGCCCAGTGAACTGTCCGGATTCGGATGTTAAGGAGTGGGGGCTAAACATTAGACACAGTCTTTACGACGAATGACCGAACGGCCTTATTCCACTTCTTGATGTCGTTAACAAATGCAAAAGTATAAAGGATATTGGAATATACAATGACCGATTTTGGATAAATTTAACTTGATGTCTAATTTGCCTACGTTCGGCAAAAAAAACTGACTTTTTCAGTTCTCACTTGCTCGCAAATTTGGGAAATCGCTCGCTTATTCGTACCTTTGCACCCCCTTAATATTATATATAATGTACGCGTAATAGGAAACGAGCATGGAAGAGAAGGAATATCTTGATAATTACGAGCAGAGGCTGACGGCTGAATTGCTCAGGGTTTGCACACAACAGGGCAAGTTGGCTGGACAGTTGTTGCCAAGCCCCGACCTGGACGACAAGTGGGAGGAGGTGGCACAGCCTTACATGGGCGATGCCATAAAGGAGATTGCCAAGTATCCCACTGTGGCGCTGGGATGGATGATGTATGTGGGCATGGCCGTGGCACGCTACTGGGATGTGGATTGGGAGGTTTACGGCAAGATAGAGAACCTCTACGAGTACATCCGCGACAAGCGCGGCTTTGACGAGATGGACGAGTATGTCCGCGAAACGGTACTCGGTTTCCGCCCCGATGCCAAGCCTGCGGAGGGTCAGCCCATGAACGGGTACGACGGCACGGAGGAACTCGTGCGCATGCTTTCTACCATCTGTCTGACACAGATACGGCGCGAGCAAATAGAGCCGCAAAGCCCTATGGCATTCCGCGTCTACGTCCGCAGTATCCATGCCCTGTACGTCATTGGAGCCAGTGTGGAGCTTTATCGTCTCGGTTACAAAATGACAGTATAAGTGCAGATATTGTGACTTTTTCTTGCGGAACACGAAAGAAAGTCATAACTTTGCCCGCATTAAACCCCAAAAGGAAGAACAAAAGCAACGAAACCCGACGATATGAAACACCAGTTGAGAAGTGCCGTATGTACCGAAGGACGCCGTATGGCAGGTGCCCGCGCCCTGTGGGTAGCCAATGGTATGAAGAGGGAAATGTTTGGCAAGCCCATCATTGCCGTGGTGAACTCATTCACCCAGTTTGTCCCCGGTCACACCCATCTGCATGAGATAGGTCAGATAGTGAAGGCCGAGATAGAGAGCATGGGCTGCTATGCCGCCGAATTCAACACCATCGCCATAGACGACGGTATTGCCATGGGCCACGACGGCATGCTTTACTCGCTGCCCAGCCGCGACATCATTGCCGACAGCGTGGAATACATGTGCAACGCCCACAAGGCAGACGCCATGATATGCATTTCCAACTGCGACAAGATAACCCCGGGCATGCTCATGGCAGCCATGCGCCTGAATATCCCCGCAGTGTTCGTGAGCGGCGGCCCCATGGAGGCCGGCAAGTACAAGGGCGAGAACCTCGACCTTGTAGGTGCTATGGTGAAGGGAGCCGACAAGACCGTTAGCGACGAGGAACTGGCCGAGGTGGAAAACCGCGCCTGTCCCGGATGCGGATGCTGCAGTGGCATGTTCACCGCCAACTCCATGAACAACCTCACCGAGGGCATAGGCCTGTCCCTGCCCGGCAACGGAACCATCCTGGCCACACACACCAACCGTGTGCAACTCTTCAAGGACGCCGCCAGGCAGATAGTGAAGAACGCCTTTGCCTACTACGAGGATGGCGACGAGAGCGTTCTGCCCCGCAGCATAGCCACACGCCAGGCTTTCCTCAATGCCATGACCCTGGACATAGCCATGGGAGCCAGCACCAACACCGTGCTGCATCTGCTGGCCATAGCGCAGGAGGCCGAGGTGGACTTCACCATGAAGGATATGGACGAACTCTCGCGCAAGACTCCGTTCCTCTGCAAACTGGCCCCCAACAGCCAGAAGTACAGCGTGCAGGAGTGCGGACGTGCCGGCGGTATGCTCAACCTCCTTGGCGAACTTGCCAAGGGCGGTCTGATAGACACCTCCGTGAAGCGCGTGAACGGTGCCACACTGGCCGAGGACATAGAGAAATACTCCATCCTCAAGGACAACATTGACCCCGAGGCAAAGAGAATATACAGCAGCGCACCTGCCGGTGTGTTCTGCAACAAGATGGGTGCACAGAGCACCACCTACGAGACTCTGGACACCGACCGCGAGAACGGTTGCATCCGTTCCATCGAGCACGCCTACACCAAGGATGGCGGCCTGGCAGTGCTCTTCGGCAACATCGCCCAGGACGGCTGCGTGGTGAAGACCGCCGGTGTGGACGAAAGCATTTGGCGCTTCTCCGGTCCTGCCGTGGTGTTCGACTCTCAAGAAGACGCCTGTGAAGGCATCCTCGGAGGCAAGGTGAAGAAGGGCGACGTGGTGGTCATCACCCATGAGGGTCCCAAGGGTGGTCCCGGCATGCAGGAGATGCTCTATCCCACCAGTTACATCAAGTCCATGCACATGGGCAAGGAATGTGCCCTCATTACCGACGGACGCTTCAGCGGAGGCACATCCGGACTCTCCATCGGACACATCAGCCCCGAGGCAGCCGCAGGCGGCAACATCGGCAAGATCGTGGATGGCGACATCATAGAGATAGACATTCCTGCAAGAAGCATCAACGTGCGCCTCTCCGACGAGGAACTGGCGGCACGTCCCCAGCAGCCCCTGCGCCGCAACCGCGTAGTAAGCAAAGCCCTCCGTGCCTACGCACAGAGCGTTACCAGTGCCGACAAGGGAGGCGTGAGGGTGATAAAGGAATAACGGAAATCGGAAAACGGAAATCGGAAAACTGCGAGTAAGCGATAGCATGGTAGGGACGCTGCGTGCAGCGTCCGAGAACGATAAACAAAACGGACGCTGCACGCAGCGTCCCTACATCCCCGAGCGAGAGCAGATTCGACGAACCAAAGGTCGACGTTAAGTCAAGTCAAAACGGAAAACTTGCCCGTTCACCTATTGCCTCATTACCCATAAAGCAGAGTGCATACAACAGACTAATATCAATAATAGAATAAATACCCTCCAATACATCATACTCCCCTCCATATAGGGAGGGGTACGGGGGAGGGTCTTCACTCTTATGCAGACAACAAAGATAACAGGTGCCGAAGCCCTTATGCGCTCCCTTGAACACGAGGGAGTGGATGTGCTGTTCGGATATCCCGGTGGTGCCATCATGCCCACCTATGATGCCCTTTACGACCACAAGGACACCCTGCACCACATACTCGTACGCCACGAACAGGCGGCCGTACATGCAGCCCAGGGCTATGCCCGTGTGAGCGGTAAGGTGGGATGCGCCATCGTTACCTCTGGTCCCGGTGCCATGAACACCATCACCGGTGTGGCAGATGCCATGATAGACTCCACCCCCATGGTGGTAATCTGCGGACAGGTGGGTGCCGCCATGCTTGGCACGGATGCCTTTCAGGAGGTGGACGTGGTGGGCGTCACCCAGCCTATCAGCAAGTGGAACTACCAGATACGCCGTGCCGAGGACATCCCTTGGGCGGTGGCACGTGCCTTCTACATAGCACGCAGCGGCCGTCCCGGCCCTGTGGTCTTGGACTTTGCCAAGAACGCACAGACGGCAATGATAGAGTATGCTCCGCAGACGGTGGACTTCATCCGCAGTTACAATCCCGTGCCCGAGACACAGCCGGGAAGCATAGAAATGGCGGCCGAACTCATCAACCAGAGCGTGAAGCCCCTGATGCTCGTTGGCCAGGGTGTGGAACTTGCCGGTGCACGCCAGGAACTCCTTGCACTTTGCGAGAAGGCACAGATACCCTTCGGACAGACCATGCTCGGCCTTTCCGCCGCTCCCACCGGCCATCCCCTGAACATGGGCATGCTGGGCATGCATGGCAATCTGGCTCCCAACGTGATGACCAACCAGTGCGACCTGCTCATTGCCGTGGGCATGCGCTTCGACGACCGTGTTACGGGCGACCTGCACACTTATGCCAAGCAGGCCAAGGTGATACACTTCGAGATAGACCCCTCCGAGGTGGGCAAGATTGTGAAACCCACCGTGGCGGTATTGGGCAACTGCAAGCAGACTCTGGCACAGGTAACCGAACTTGTGGAACCTGCCAGGCACCAGGCTTGGATAGACGGTTTCAAGCCTTACGCCGAGAAGGAGTACAATAAGGTGATAGATGCCGCGTTGAACCCCAAGGACGGTCCCCTGCTCATGGGCGAGGTGGTGCGCCGTGTCAGCGAGGCAGCCAACAACGAGGCCATCATGGTTACCGACGTGGGTCAGAACCAACTCTTCGGATGCCGCTACTTCAAGTACACCCATCCCCGCAGCATCGTCACCAGTGGCGGATGCGGCACAATGGGCTTCGGCATACCGGCGGCCATAGGCGCCACCTTCGGAGCACCCGAGAGGACCGTATGCATGTTCTGCGGCGACGGCGGTTTCCAGATGACCATCCAGGAACTGGGCACCATCATGGAACAGCAGTGCCCCGTGAAGATGATTCTGCTGAACAACAACTATCTGGGCAACGTGCGCCAGTGGCAGTACATGTTCTTCAACAAGCGCTACTCCTTCACCCCCATGCTCAATCCCGATTACGAGAAGATAGCCGACGGCTATGGCATACCATGCCGCACCGTGGTGGAGCGTGCCGATTTGGACGAGGCTATCCGCGAGATGCTGGACACGGACGGTCCCTATCTCCTGCAGGTTGCCGTCAAGGAGGAGGACAACGTCCTGCCCATGACACCTCCCGGAGGCAGTGTGGACGATATGTTGCTGGAAGTTAAATAAAAGGGCGGACCCACCCCCTTACCCCTCCACAAGGGAGGGGAGTGGTAACAACAGACAATGAATATTAACCTTTAATAAAATCCTCATTCCCCAGTACTATATACTCCCTCTCCTTGTGGGAGGGTTAGGGGAGGGGTCCTATTATGGAAAAGAAATACGGTGCCGCCGAGTGCGGCGATTGCAATACATGCGGCAAGTGCGATGCACTCTATGAAGAGAGCGTGCCCGAACTGAAGGGCTTTGACGATGCCGTGGCGGCTGCCGCGGCCATAGACCGCAATTCCTATGAAAAGAACCTGGCGCGCCTGCGCAAGGCCACCTTCGAGCAGGACAATGCACAGGGTCAGCAGGTGGAGACCTTCAGCCGCAATGCCGTGGTACGTCCTACCGTGCCCGGACACGAGGGCGCACTGCTCAGCAGCCACCATGGCCTTACCCTCTACACGCTTATCATCTTCTCCGAGAACTATGCCGGCATACTGAACCAGATAACCGCAGTGTTCACACGCCGCCAGGTAAACATCGAGACGCTCAACGTGTGTGCATCCAGCACCCCCGGCGTGCACAAGTACACCATCACATGCTATTGCAAGAAGGAGATGGCAGAGATGCTCGTCAAGCAGATAGAGAAGCGCATAGACGTGCTCCAGGCCAACTGCTTCGTGGACGACGAGATATTCATGATGGAGACCTCACTCCTGAAACTCTCCACTCCCAAGGTACTGGCCAACAAGGAGATTTCCCGCATTGTGCGTCGCCACGATGCCCGTTTCGTGGAGGTAAACTCCACATACTCCATCGTTGAGAAGACCGGCATCACGGAGGATGTCATGGACCTCTTCATGCAACTGGACGGTATGGGTTGCGTGCTTCAGTTCGTACGCTCCGGCCGCATTGCCGTAACCAAGAGCCGTGTGGAGCGACTTGACCAGTATCTGACACAACGCGAGATGGAAAGATGAACAAGATAGACACACATCCCATATACATAGAACCCTTCCACGTGGACTTCACCGGCAGGGTGTTCCTCGGTGTGCTGGGCAACCATCTTCTCAATGCCGCCGGCAACCATTCGCAGAAGCGAGGGTGGGGCATAGGTGCGCTGAACGAGACGCGCCACACCTGGGTGCTCTCCCGTCTGTCCATAGAGATGATGGAGATGCCGCGCAACTACCAGCATTGCCAGATACGCACATGGGTGGAGAGTGTCATGAAACTCTTTACCAACCGTAACTTCGCCGTCGAGGACGCCGACGGACGTCCCCTTGGCTATGCACGAAGCGTGTGGGCCATGATAGACATGGAGACACGCCGCCCCTGCGACCTGCTCACCCTCTACGACGGAGACATCCTCAACTATGTGGTGTCCGAGGAAGAGAACGTTTGCCCCATCGAGGGACACGGACGCTTCCGCTTCCGCGATGCACAACTGGTTCGCACCATCGGCACATACTATAGCGATGTGGACATCAACGGACATATCAACAGCATCAAGTACATAGAGCACATTCTGGACCTTTTCACACGCGAGCAGATGGAACGTGGCATCCGTCGCTTCGAGATAGCCTACAAGGCAGAGTCCTACATGGGCGACACGCTCAGTTTCTACCTCCAGCCCGTCAGCGACACGGAAATGGATGTGGAAGTGCGCAAGAACTCCACTCCCGACACCCCCGGCGAGGTGGTGTGCCAGGCAAAGGTGAGGTTTAATTAAGGACGGACGGACCCCCTCAATCCCCCTGTAGGGGGCGAAGAGGGTCTTTAGAAGAATGACTGAATGTCATTCTGTGCCCGCTGAGGGTCGCAATTCCCATTGCGACGTGCGGACAACCCCGCAGGGGAGAGGGTGAGCGGATGAGCAGAAAACTTGGTTCTAATTGGCCCTCCTAGGCTTTCCTAGGTTATCCTAGGCCTTCCTAGAAATCCTATAAAACTACCCATAAAGAAACAAACAATAACAATTTTAAATATACACAAACAATGGCAAAAATGAATTTTGGCGGCGTTATCGAAGAAGTGGTAACCCGCGAGGAATTTCCTCTTGAGAAAGCACGTGAAATCCTGAAGGACGAGACCATCGCCGTTATCGGCTATGGCGTTCAGGGTCCTGGTCAGGCTTGCAACCTCCGCGACAACGGTTTCAACGTTATCGTTGGCCAGCGTCAGGGCAAGACCTATGAGAAGGCTGTCGCCGACGGTTGGGTTCCCGGTGAAACCCTGTTCTCCATCGAGGAGGCTGCCGACAAGGCAAGCATCGTTATGTGCCTGCTCTCCGATGCAGCCGTAATGAGCGTATGGCCCACCCTGAAGCAGTACCTGAGCGCAGGCAAGGCTCTGTACTTCTCTCACGGTTTCGCCATCACATGGAGCGACCGCACCGGCTGTGTTCCCCAGGAGGACATCGACGTTATCATGGTTGCCCCCAAGGGTTCAGGTACCTCTCTCCGCACCATGTTCCTTGAAGGCCGTGGTCTGAACAGTTCTTATGCCGTATATCAGGACGCTACAGGCCGTGCCCTCGAGCGCACTCTGGCTCTGGGTATCGGTATCGGTTCCGGCTACATGTTCGAGACCACCTTCCAGCGCGAGGCTACTTCCGACCTCACCGGCGAGCGCGGTTCTTTGATGGGTGCTATCCAGGGTCTTCTGCTGGCTCAGTACGAGGTATTGCGCGAGAACGGTCACTCTCCCTCTGAGGCTTTCAACGAGACCGTCGAGGAGTTGACCCAGTCACTCATGCCCCTCTTCGCACAGAAGGGTATGGACTGGATGTATGCCAACTGCTCTACCACCGCGCAGCGTGGTGCACTTGACTGGATGGGTCCCTTCCACGATGCTTGCAAGCCCGTGGTGGAGAAGTTGTACGCTTCTGTAAAGTGCGGTAACGAGGCACAGATCTCTATCGATGCCAACTCCAAGCCCGACTACCGTGTAGGTCTGGAGAAGGAACTCGCTGCCTTGCGCGAAAGCGAGATGTGGCGCACCGCCGAGACCGTACGCCAGTTGCGTCCCGAGAACAACTAAGTGAACAAGACCCCTCAATCCCCCTGTAGGGGGCGAAGAGGGTCTTTAGAAGAATGACTGAATGTCATTCTGTGCCCGCTGAGGGTCGCAATTCCCATTGCGACGTGCGGACAACCCCGCAGGGGACTGGGTGAGCGTTGAACGTAATCCAACAACAGTAGGGACACGGCATGCCGTGTCCGTAACAAACCTCCAGGATTATTACCAATCCTCCGAGTTTCCGAATAATTCAGATTACTCCGAACACTATTTTACAAAAGAGTCCATGACCTGTCCGATCGGGAATGTGGGCTCTTTTTCTTTTACTGCTTTCAGTTCGATAATTTTTTTGAATCCTGCGTTGGTTCGTCAATTCAGACAAGTTTGGTTCTGCCTTCGCTTATCAAGCTAAAGCAGTCGTTTACGGCAGTCGTTTACTCGCAAGATATTCGTTTTTTTTGACCGTGAAATTTGCATAGATTAAACATTTTTACTATTTTTGTGCGCAGAAACGGAGCAGTGGCTCTGTTCTATCTTATCGAAAAGGTGTTATTGAAATTATCTTCTTAGATTGAATTCTCGCAAAATTCCGTTTAGAGTGAAGATGATGGCAATGGCACCACATCTATGGTGTGTACGGTCATTATTGGCTTTCTGCATATCCTATGGTGTGGGCTATTGCTTTATCCACTCTAAAAGGCAATGCGAGAAGCCTAATCTAAGGATAAAGCAGATATAGTTCCCACACCTTAATTTTATATTAATGGCTCTTGTCGGGGAATTGGGGAGCACGTAAATGTAAATGATGATGAAAAAACATCTACACAATTCCTTGCGGGCACTGTTCCTATCCCTCGCGGTGCTCCTCAGTCTGCCTATGCAGGCTCAGATTAGGGTTGAGATTGAGGGGATAAATTATGAACTTGACGGCGAGACAAAAGAGGCTACTGTTATAGCAAAGAGCGGTGGCGAGTATTCTGGCATTATTGTCATTCCAGAGTCTGTGGAGCATGAAACTGTCACTTATAGTGTGACGGGTATAGGTAGTCAGGCTTTCTTTAGTTGTTCCAGTTTGGAATCGGTTGCTATCGGCAATAGTGTAATGAGTATAGGGGATTATGCTTTCTTCGAGTGTGTCGATTTGGAATCGGTTACTATCGGTAATAGTGTGGAGAGTATAGGGCAGGCTGCTTTCTCTTCTTGTAGTCGTTTGACTTCGGTTACTATTCCTAATTGTGTGGTGAGTATAGGGTCACAGTCTTTCTCTGGTTGTTCCAGTTTGACTTCAGTTACTATCGGTAATGGTGTGGAGAGTATAGTGGATAATCCTTTCTCTGATTGTAGTGCTTTGACCTCTATTGTTGTAGATGTTAACAATGCAAATTACGATTCTAGAGAAGACTGTAATGCCTTAATTCGCAAAAGCGACAACACTCTCCTTTCTGGTTGCAGAAATACTTTTATCCCCAATAGTGTGGAGAGCATAGGAAATGCAGCTTTCTCTGGTTGCTCAGGTTTGACTTCGGTTTCTATCCCCAATAGTGTGACGAGTATAGGGTATATTGCTTTCTCCGAGTGTGTCGATTTGGAATCGGTTACTATTGGTAATAGTGTGAAGAGTATAGGGCGACAGTCTTTCGAATCATGTGAGAGTTTGACTTCTGTTACTATCCCCAATAGTGTGGAGAGTATAGGGGAGAACGCTTTCGGGACTTGTCTCGGTTTGACTTCGGTTACTATTGGTAATAGTGTGAAGAGTATAGGGGACTATGCTTTCCACGATTGTTACAATTTGTCTTCGGTTACTATCGGTAATAGTGTGGAGAGCATAGGGGACTGTGCTTTCTTATACTGTGAGAGTTTGAGAGATGTGTACTGCCATGCTGAACAGGTTCCTTCCGCAGAAAACTACACCTTTCTTGATTCCAATATAGAATCTGCCACCCTTCATGTTCCCAGTGCATCCGTGGAGATTTATAGCGATACTGAGCCTTGGAGCGGTTTCGGCACGACTGTTGGTCTTTCTGAGTTTGAACTTAATATCTCTTTCGTAGGTTATGCCACACTGTTTTTGGACTATAATGTCGATATTCCTGCTGGAGTAGAGGTATACGTTGCACGCGAGACGGTAGGCAACAGTATTAAGATGGATAGAGTGGAGGGAGTGCTTCCTGCCAATACTGGTGTGATAGTTGTTGCCGAGGAGGGAACTTACAACTTTATCGAGAGCGGTTATACTCCTGCTACAATAGGAACAAATCTCCTGAAAGGAACTGTGGAGGATACCTATATCCAGACAGAATCTGGCTATTCCTATTATGTTCTTTCCTGTGTGGATGATGCAGTTGGAATGTACCGCGCAAAGATTACTGATGGCCAGTTCCTGAACAATGCCAACAAGGCATACGTGTCCATCGAAGATGTGGACTTGAGCAGGAAACTTGTCTTCGACTTTGGATGCGAGACTGCTATCGAATCAATTCCTGGTGCAGACGAACTGAAATCGGAAAACGAAAATGTGAAAACTGTTGTCTTTGACCTCGGAGGCCGCCGCGTACAGAATGCACAGAAGGGTGTCTTCATCCAGAATGGCAAGTTAGTTATCAAATAACACGTTATAAATAAGTAGAAATATGAAGAAGACATATATCAAACCCGAAGTAAATATCTTCGACGTAGAATTGAACAGTATCATTGCCACATCACTTGGCCTTCATGATACAGAGATAGATACCAGCAGCACTGGTGTTCAGCTCGGCCGTGAGGACAACGACTTCTCTGCTCCCAATGTGTGGGATCAGGGCTGGTAACATACACAGTCCACTCGGATTAAGAGAAAATTATTTCACGCACGCGGATTGTCGCAAAGTTTTCCTGCCTTGCTTCAACGCTGGCATATCTTACCAAGGAGTCCATGCCTATCTTTCTGGTGGCATGGACTCCTTTTCTTGTACCTTGCTGCCGGCCTCCCCGACAACAATGGGCATCGTCCGGGAGGACGTTTTTCGGGTTTCTAGGGGACATTTTGCCCCCGGCTTCAGACCTTCATTCTGTCCCTTTGATGCTTTTGCCTGAAAAAAACTTGCCCCAAACTGCAACACTTCGGGCAAAATCTTCGTTATAATAGCAGAAGACAACATTATTGAAGGAATTGGACTACAGAGAAATCATACTCGGATGCAGGAACGGCAGGCATGGGGCGCAACTCGCCTTCTACGACCTGTTTTCCCCAGTCTTGTATGCATCTGCCTTCCGCTTGCTCAACAATGAGTGGGAGGCAGAGGAGGTGGCACAGGAAGTTCTGCTGAAGGTGTTTACCGACAATTCTCTGTTGAACGACACGCAGGACGAGATGTTGAGGATGCTGAAACGCATGGCCATCAACTTGTCCATAGACCATCTGCGGCAACGCAAGGTGATATGGGAGGAATGGGACGACAGACTGATGGACCAGTCGCAGGAGAGCATAGAGCAGGTAATCATCCGTCAGGAGGATGTAGAACAACTGCACACCGCCATTGCCATGATGTCCGAGAAGGACAGAAGCATCCTGTTGCTCTCCATAGCAGAAGAACTCACCACAGAGGAGATTTCACAAATCCTTGGCATACGCCCGTCCAGCGTCCGTTCGCAACTGTCCAGAGCCAGGCAGAGACTGATAAAACTATACAGATATGAATAGCAACGACAATACAGTACTTAAGCAAATGATGGAGCAGGCATGGCCCATACCGCCACAGCCTGCCGGAAGCAGGGAACGGTTTGCACAGAGGTTGGCGCAAACACAGCACGCCAAGCGCAGGCACAGGTTCTTTGCATGGGCTTCTGCTATCGGCATAGCGGCATCGCTTGTAATGGCTTTGCTGATAATACGTCCCCAAAGCGGTGCCGAGACCAAGGAAAACGTTATCTCGCAGAACATAAGTACGAGTATCGCAGAACTAAAGGGTTTCTACAAGGCCCAGATGTGGAGCGAGACGGAATACATCCTGGAACTCTCCAAGGACATGAAGCCGGAGATGCAGGCCAAACTCATGGCCGAGGTGACGCAACTGACGGAGAATCCCGATTCCGTGGCACTTACCATCTTGAGCGAGGACATTGATGATGACAGAAAGATATACTACATCACCTCGGTGTACATGGCACACCTGCGTAGCCTCCAGTACATACATCAGATGCTTGCCGAGAACAGGATGGCATCGGACAAACAGTGAATGCTAAAGACAATGGTTATCAGATGAACAACAATATAACACCTTCTGCTATGAGAACCAATATCAGATACATCCTCCTTGCAATGCTCCTTGCACTTGTGCCCACTATGCTGATGGCAGGCAGGGAAGTGAATAGCGCCCAGATGTCGGGTGAAATCTGCATAGATAACGTATCAACAGCCAAAGAACTTCATATCTCCTACATGTACGGCGAAGTGGAACTGGTATTCTGGAACAAGAATGAAATCATGCTCAAGTACGTCGAAACGCTAAAGGCACCGACAAAGAAACATGCCGAGGAAGCTCTGCAAAGGAGGAATGTTGTTCAGCGTAATACCGGCGAGAAGTATTTTCTGGAGATACAGAAAACATCCTATGGAGACCGCAATCTCAGTTACGATAGCAAGTGGACGATATATGTGCCTGTCAGGCAGAAGTCGGTGTCGGTATGGAATGAGTACGGCAATGTCAGTGTCGGCACGGGATATGACAAGCAGATTAGGATAAATGTGAAACATGGCGATGTCAGTGTACCCAAAACCAAGGCTATGTGCATGGTAATAGTGGACCATGGCAATTTCTCCATGGGTAATGTCGGGTATCTGAACTTGAACACCAAGTATGCCAATGGGACAATAGGGTTTGCCAACGTGCTGAACTTGAGTTGCGACCATGCAGAAGCGATAATGATAGACGAGGTCCAGGACCTGAATGTCAATAACAGTCAGCATTCCAAGATGCGGATAGGCCGGTTGAATAATGCAAAGGTCTCTGTGTCGTATTGTGAGATATTTGCAATAGACGTACTTGGAACCGCTCTTATGAAGAATGTCAGATATTCGGGAATCTCCATGACGAACCTTCGCGGACGGTGTGATTTTTCCGATATTTCATACTCCAAAATCAACGTCACGGTCGGTAAGTCCAACCGTGAACCCAGGGTCTTGGTCCCCGATGCCCGCTTCAGCGACGTCACCGTGTCCATTCCCAAGACGTTGCAGGTCAGTTGCCTGCTACGGAACAAATACGGGAAAATAGAATTTGACGTCCCTGCCTCTGTGAAGCAACATGTGGTAGAGAACAAGAAAGACTATTCCCAAACCACTATGCACACGCTGCTCAACACCACCTCTTTTGCACCGTCATCGGTGATAGATATCCAGAATTCCAACGGTAATATAACGATCAAGGGCTACTAAGCCTCGCGTCGGCATGCCAGTACCGCCGTGTCGGTACTGGAGTACTCTCGTGGGAGGACTGCAGTCCTTCCATAGGAGGACTACACCCTTGCCGTAGGGGGTGGGTGGGTGAAAACATACCGAAATTAGTTTATGAACACATAAAGAAAGGTCGTGAGTATGCGTCAAATCCTAACAACAATCTTGTTGCTCGCCAGCTGCTCTATTGGTATGCAAGCCCAGGTCTTAGGGCCGGAAACTCGTATTCAGAAAGTCAAGGTGATAGATGAAGTCCGCTATCTACTTCTGAGAAATGCAGAATTTAATGTCTATGATAGTAAAGGGAAACCAATAGTCTTCGAGTCTTATGAGAATACAGGTACTGTGAATGGTAAAGAAGTGTTTGGAGGACATCAACTTAATATCAGTGGATTTGTAGACTCCTTGACCATAGAAGCCAAGGTAGAAGGCTATACCTTTATCGACACGACTTTGGTCCTGTCTAAAGAGAAATTCAAAAGATACGGAGATCTTTATGTTTGGGATGAAGAAATCCTACTCAAGACCACCCTTGAACCTTATAAAGAGCTTGAAGAGGTAGCCGTTAATGCCACACGTATCCTGATGGTTCAAAAGGGGGATACCATAATATATAATGCCGCAGCCCTGCAATTGTCCGCTGGCTCCATGCTCAACGACCTTGTGCGTGCCCTGCCGGGAGCACAGCTTGACAAAGGAGGTAAAATCACAATCAATGGCGAGCGGGTGACCAGTCTTTTGGTCAATGGCAAGGACTTCTTCAAGGGCGACCCTATGGTGGCATTGACCAACCTGCCTTATTATACCGTTGACAAGATTAAGGTTTATCACAAAGGCCCAGAACTGAAGAATGCGACACAGTCGGATTCACTTCGTGCAGAGGCAGCGGAAAAGCCACTTGTCATGGATGTACGTCTGAAGAAGGAATACGGTCAGGGTTGGCTTACCAATGCTGAGGCTGGTGCCGGTGTACGTACCTTGGGGAAATTCAGTCCTATCTATAGGGGACGTGCTTTTGCCCTGCGTTTTACCGACCATTCCAGATTGGGCATGTATGGCACGGCAAACAACGTTGGCGACAATTACAAGCCTACGCATAATGGACAGTGGAGAGAAATGAAAGCCGAGTCTGCCGGTGAACCAGTTATTCAACGAGGAGGTATAGACTTCAGCATCGAGAATAAGCCAGGTACGATGAAACTGTCGACAACTCTAGATGCCCAGCATTCCACCAACGATGTGAAAAGCATAACTTCTGCCCAGGATTTCTTCAACACCGGAGATATCTTCCGTCGTAGCCGTAGTTATAACCACTCCAATTCAACTTCACTTTCTTGGAATGCCACACTCTCTCGTGACATTGACAGGAAGTACTCCATTTCCCTTTCTCCACGTTTTAGTTTCAATGCAGGCAACGGTAATTTCAACTCACAGAATGCTACTTTCGATAGCGACCCACAGGATCTTGGATTGGGTTCTTCGTTGGACAGTATATTTGCTGAACCATATAGCCAAAACTTGTATCGGAAGGTCATAACATCACAGCAGAGGCTTGGAGCGGAGCAATCTTGGGGAGTAAGCACAGGTCTGTCTGCCAATGGAAGCATAAGATTGCCTTTTACAGGGGAAAATCTTAGCGTCAGTGCTTATGTAAACTACCATGAACGCAACAACACAAGCATATCTTTCTCGCAGATAGCAGGACGAAACGTGAGTACGTATAATGATGATACACAAAAAACATCACCCAGCAGCTCATTGTCATATCTTGCTGGCATAAGACATAAATTATTTGATATCAATAGTCAGTCGGCAGGATTTTTTTACTCCAGTCTTGCTTATACATATAGTCATAATTCCAGTGATGATGATTATAAACTGCGTAGGAGCAACGAACGTTTGCCGGAATATATTACAGATATGGAAACTGGTCAGCAATGGCCAATAGATGGAGTGAACAGTTATTGGAAAGACGAATCGTCCGACAAGCACTCTATAAACTTGGAATTCAACTATAACACTCCACGAAATAAGCGTGGCAAGTCTTACTATCTACGTTTCAGTATGCCAGTTGACTACCAGAGACGTGAACTTAATGACATCAGAGACTTAGGGAACCAGCATCTTTTGGATAAGGATTGGACATTTAATCCCAGCGTGAATATTTCCGATGGAGGTTTCTTCAACCTTTCATACAACATGCGCACCAATCTTCCAATGCTGGAGGATATGCTTGATATTACGGACAATAGCTATCCGCTTTTTGTGAGCAAGGGTAACCCTGACTTACATACAGCTTATACCCATTCATTAAATTTCAGCATTACAACAAAGCGCCCTAAGATCAGTCAGTGGCTGAACTACAATCTTGCGGCAGAGATATTGAAGGACGAGATAAAGTACTCTACCACGTACGACCGCACAACGGGCATCTACACCTGGCAACCCCGTAATATTGACGGCAACTGGTGGACAATGGCCCACATAAGCTTTGGCCGTGCCCTTGACAAGGACAAGCGCTGGAACCTGTCCCTTGACTCAAAATATGTCTTTGCACATAGCACCGATTTCAATTCCGATGCAATGGAGCTGGAGCCTCAGACATCGCTTGTGCTGAACCATCGCATAAACCAGAACTTCAAGGTCAGCTACGGAAAGAAGGACTTCCGTGTGGAACTGAACGGATGGGTAGGATGGAGCTATGCCACTTCGGACAGGAAAAACTTCCAGCGACTGAACTATGTTGACCAATCCTATGGATTCACGCTCATGACACCGCTCATCTGGGGCATAGACCTGGATACGGACCTGTTGCTTTATCTGCGCAGGGGATATCAGGATGCATCCATGAACTCCACGGAATTGCAATGGAATGCCGCCCTGTCCACACGCTTCGGCAAGAAAAAGCTATGGACGGCACGCCTCGTGGGCTTCGACCTATTGCACCAACTCTCCAACATTACCCGCACACTCAACTCGCAAGGCCGAGTGGAAACATGGCACAATACAGTCAGAAGTTATGTAACCCTGAACCTTACCTACCACTTTGAGATGAAACCAAAGAAGGGAATAGGCAAAGCAGAATAACCAGATAAAATTGTCACGCAAATGTCACACGTTTGTCACGCTATGTTGTGCCGATGTACGAGGCATTATCCTTACCTTTGCACCAGGGAAAGGCTCTATTACTACGAATAAACGTTAAAATGTTCATTATAAAAAAAATACGTCTATTGGGGCATTGCATCAACGGTAAGGAATGCATATCTTTGCATGGACGGTTGCCGTTGGAAACGGGACGGGAAACCTGTTGCCTATACTAAACATCAAATAAATCTAATACCCATGAATTGTAGAAGACTTGTCTTGCTCTTGTTGCTGATATGCAGTATCAGTGCCTGGGCGCAGACGTATCAGGTGAGCGGACGGATTACGGAGAGTGACACCAAGGAACCCTTGCCACAGGTGAGTGTGCAACTGCTTGGCACCGACTCTGTGCGTGTGGCCATTGCCGCCACGGACGAGAAGGGAAACTTCACGCTCAAGGCCAAAGGGGCAGGGCAGTATATCGTGATGGCCAGGATGATAGGCTTCGCACCCTTCGTGCGCAATGTGAGCCTGACGGCAGAGCGTCCCTCGCTGACGATGAACATTGGCATGAAACCGTCCGCCAAGGAACTGGACGAACTGAGCGTAACGGCCCTCTCGCGCATGATGACCATGAAGAAGGATACGCTGATTTTCAGCAGTGCCGCCCTGCGCCTGCCACCTAACGCTTCGTTGGCGGCACTGATGAACCAGTTGCCGGGCATAGGCATAGACAAGGACGGCAACATGACCTATCAGGGCAAGGTGGTGAATCAGATACTGGTGGACGGCAAACCTTTCTTTGGCGACGTGAACACCGCTCTGGCCAATATGCCCACGGATGCCGTGCAGAACGTGAAGATATACGAGAAGACGGACGAGGAAAAGGAATACCGCAAGGAACTGGATACGGACAAGGCCACGGTGGTGGACCTGACGATAAAGAAGGAGTACAAGTCGAAGTGGATGGCAAACGTAGACCTGGGCGGTGGCACGGACAAGCGCTATGTGGGCAAGGTGTTTGCCACGAACTTCACTGACCGCCGCCGTACCGCCGTGTATGCACAGATGAACAACATCTGCCAGAACCAGCAGGTGGATGCCAACGGCAACTGGTCTTATTGGAGCGATGGCAGGTTCGGATTGTTTGACTATCGCAAGGCCGGCATGATAATGCAATGGGACAATGGCAAGGCCAACAAGGAGGCTGGCAACCTGCGGGGCAATGCCAACATAGACGTGTATCACAACAACATGTACTACAACACGCTAAACAATAGCGAGAACTTCCTGGGCGGTGGCAATACGCAATACACCTATGCCAAGAACATTACCGACAACCGTGATGCTGGTGTGGATGCCAGGGCACACATTACCTATAATATAGATAGCATCAACCGCCTCTCCTTCAAAGCCAGATATGGCTATCAGAACAGCAGGAGCGACAAGGACGGCACTTCTTCCACCTTCCACACCAAACCCGAAGAACTGGAGGACATGGCCGGAAGTCTTGTGGGCGATGGTGTGTCGGATGCTCTCATGAGGCAGGGCGTGAATTCGCTGGACGCCAACGGCAATTCCAAGAGCAACAGGCACAGTGCCGACTTTTCTGCCGCATACACCCACCTGTTCAAGAAGGAGGGCAGAACGCTGAACGTGGACGTCGGTGGAAACATTACCGACCTTCACGGCAAGGGCAACGCAAGGCAGTTCTACCGCTATTTCTCGCCCAATGCCCCGGCTCCCAATCTTGATAAGCGCCAGGCTAATGAGAAAAGCACGACGAACTATAGTCTCAATGCCGTCATGGCGTATGCCGAACCCATAAACAAGTATCTTCGCTTCAATGCCAGTTATATGTTCTCACATAGTAAGGCCAACGAGGACCATGGGCTTTACGATGTCTACACCATTCCCGAGAACATGCGCCCGACACCCGGTGACTCGCTCCAGTATGTAAGTGACTTGCAGAATTCATATTACTCGGACAGTTACACCAACCAGCACCGCTTGATTACACGTCTTCAGGGCACTTGGGACAAGGTGGAGAGTGCAGTATCTCCCTCGCTCAACCTCTTTACGGATTACCTCCGCTATGACCGCAATGGTGAGCACTACAATCCATCGCGCACTCACTTTGGCTTGGGCATGTTTGCCTTCGTGAGATATAAATTCACCCAGCAGAACTATATTTCTCTATACTATAACGGAAGCAGTGCCCGTCCGTCGCTCTTGGAACTTCTGCCCATCAGGGATACAAGCAACCCCATGGCGGAAACGGTGAACAATCCTGACTTGAAGGCGGGGTGGAGCAACTTCTTATCCTTATACTCCCGCTTCTTCAACCCCAAGCGTGGTGACAGTTATACCGTGAATGCAGGGTTCAATAATCGAACCAACTCGGTGGTGACGACTCAGGAGACAGACCCCGTAACAGGATACACCCGATATGGCAAGACCAACGTGAACGGTAACTACAACCTGTGGCTTTCCGCCTATACCGACCAGCCTCTGGACACCGCACGCCACTGGAACCTGAACGCAAGAGTGTATGCAAACTACTCTCACAATATCGGTTACGTGGGTGCCATGGGCAATAGCCTGGGGCTATCTTCAGTTGACTCGTACGTAGCCAGTGCCAATGTTGGGTTGAGATACAGAAAGGACATCTGGAGTGTGTCGCTCAGCGCGATGTATAATGGCGACTTCACCCGTTACGGTGAGACTCCGCAATACAACCAGAACGGGCACACCTATGAGGTGAACCTCTCGCCGCAGGTGGACCTGCCTTTCGGCATGAAGATAAACACGCAATTCATCTATTATGCCCGAAGGGGATATGCCGACCCTCTGATGAACCATCCACAATGGATACTGAACGCCTCCATCTCGCAATCCTTCCTCAAGAGCAAGGCCCTGACCATCCAGTTGGAAGGCACCGACCTGCTGAAGTCGCGCACGGCAGAAAGAAGCATCCTGTCACCCACATCACGCACCTTCAGCCGCACTGACACCTTCCTCAGTTACGTGATGCTCCACGCAATATATAGGTTCAGTTTATAATGAAAAGTCCTCCTGCAACGTTCTCATACGACAAAGCATGAAGTAATCTTTTTCTGGTTGCATAGGGGGCACGGGTATTGGCATTGGTACTCCCGATGCTGATACCTTCTTTTTTGCAAACGGGTAACTTGAAGGTAGAAAGTACAAATAACAATACCGTCTATAGAATCTCACAATAACATTGGTACCATTGGCCGTCAATCGCATAATAACATTGGTACCTTTGGGCGGCAATCTCACAAGAACATTGGTACTATTGGCAAAGAAATCCCCCTCACTGGTATTGGACCGATGAGGGGGATTGTGGTGTTTGTTGTTGGTAGAACAGGCATGCCTTATTTGGCAATCAGCGCTTTACCGTTGCTGATGTATATGCCTTCGTGTATGGGCTTGCTTACTTTTGTTCCGTCTATTCTATATATAGGCGCATCTTGGACAGGAGTGCCATTTATGCTCTCTACAGGTGTCTCTCCGGTAGTGAAGTACACATAGTTCCCTAATTGTACATAGCTGGCATCCTTATGATTGGCATAGTATCCGATGTATATAGCGCATTGGTTATTGCTGTCTGCACCGTGGAACAGGAATTTGAAGGTCTTGGTTGAACCTGATGCGATGTCGCCAGGTAGGGTCAAGACCTCTGTACCATATAGCTTGTTGTCATTGTAAAGATTCTCGAATAGTATGGCAACTATTTCTCTGTAGTATCCCTCGGTGCTGTTGTTCTTGATCCTGACGGTAGCGCTTACTTCCGTGGTATTGGGAACACAACTGAGCATGGTAAGGTTGGCAGGCTTGGTGGGGGCAGGAATGATGTTTACCTGCTTGGTGGTTAGGACGTTTTTGCCTTCGCCATCCGTGCTCAGCCACAGATTGTATTGGCCATAGGTTTCTGGCGTGAATGCCATGAACAGGTCTGTGGTTTCATTTTTCTTGAGAAGTATGGTAGCACGGCTTTGAACTTCGCCTTTTGAAGTAGTGGGACTGGCGAAGAGATAAGCGGCGGCATTGGTTTCTTCATTGCCATTTATCAGGCTGGCTGTTACATTTTGCTTCACACCAGCAACTAAGTTGCCTGTGCATTTCATGTCAGTAACCTCAAAGTCGTTCTTGGGATACAACTGTATGTCAGTCACTTGATTGTCTGCTCCCTTGGTGACCAAGAAGAATCTTTGTTTGTTGCCAACACGTGTCCATCTGACAGAACCTTGTGGACGGCATACGGTACCTATGCGGTAAGTGCCTTCTGTTAGGGTTGTCGTTTCTGTATCCAGATTGAGTGAGATGTATTTGTATTCGGACATGCCGCCTTTCAATGTCATTTGGCCTGCATTTTTCAAAACCCTGATTATGTTGTTCTCTTCATCAATAAGGGCGAAACCTACATATGCTTGCAGCGTTCTGACATTGGGATTCAGGAAGTAGCTGTAGAGAGTATGGTTGATGAACTGCTCTGAATTTGGCAAGAACGGTTTATACTTGGCTTTCTCTCCGGTAGGAGGTTGGATGCCGATGATTATCTGCTGTCCGTGACTATAGCCATCGGAAGAACCGCTGCCTATGCCGCCAGTTCCTGGATTCATGAGGCTTAGTTTATAGTAACCGTCGTGTGAGCCACCCCATCCCCAATTGAAATGGAACATGCCGTTGCCGTCATAACCGTCGCATACAAAGGAATGGCCACCTCCAAGGGAATAACCGGAATGGAGGACAGGTCTGCCTACTTTTAACTCATCGTATATGATGTTCTCCCATTCGCTGATGTTGTGATGTTCCAAATACTTTATTTCCAGATTTTGGTCATAATCAAAGTAATTTGTGAGTGCAACGGCCACATCTGTTGTATAAGCGCCAGTTGACAATTTTGAATAGTCGCTTATTATAGATTGCCCGCAGTAGCGCATCAATTCCGCTACAGCATCACCATTCTCGTCTGAAGAATAGGTGTTTTGCATCTCATTCCAACGGAATGTGGTGGCGTTCAGTTGTGGAACTGTGAACTTAAACGTGGTAGTCTGATATGCCGGTATGACTGGAGTGGGGGCCTCGGGCCATTCGTGGTATTTCATCACCTGTGCCATGGCTGTAGCTGTACATCCGGTTACGCTTCTCTCTCCATCGTGAAGAGGGCATTGGTTGTTGTATGGCGCACCTTGGTTCCACTTTGTCTTTGTCAGCGGAGCAATGGCAGTCCATTCTGTATTGTACTGGGCAACGTTTTGTGGTTGGGGTACATATGTTTCCAACATGGCTATCTGCTCTGCATAGCCCTGTAGCCATGCCTTGACATTCTCTGGCATGTTGTCTATGTCAAACGAGCCTTGTGTTGCATAACCAAGGATTTCGTCTGTCCTATCGTCACCGGACACGATTACATAACCCTTGTCCGCTTCGGTATTGAATACATAGTAGGCAGGAGTCTTTACATCGCTGGGGACTCCTTTGATTTGGCGTGCAGGAGCATACTCGGGTGTATCCTGTAATACTATGGTACCGCTACTTTGTTCTTTCATGAACTTGGCAGCCTTGGCTCTTGCCAGTTCAAGGCCGACAGGACCTGCAAATGCAATGGTGCAAGACAGCACCATTAGCAAAAATGAGGTAAATCTCTGTTTCATATTAGTTTGGTTTTCGTTATGACGATGCTTGGATGATGTGTTTTCGATTCACAAATATACGCTATTTTTATGTATGATGCAAATGTTGGGAAGGTTAATGCCAATAAGTCATCAAGAATAGGTAAAACGTTGTTAAAACTATGGTTATACGCTTGTCCAGAGGGTAGTCGGGATGTGCCAAGAGGTGTTATGACCGGCTTTGCCCGCATATAAAATGCTGGCATATTCTTGCATGGTACGAGATATTTCATTATATTTGTTGGCAGAAGAGTGAATTCACGTGAAGGGAATTAACCTAATCACACCTTATTTAATAATATAGTTAATATACTAATTATGGCTTACAAAGTAGTAGAAATCGAGGGCGTAGGTGAAGTGTACGCTGAGAAACTGGTGGCAGCAGGAATCAATTCTGTAGACGACTTGCTTGCAAAGTGTGCTGCACCTGCAGGTCGCAAGGCATTGGCAGAAGAGACAGGTATCTCTGGCAAGTTGATACTTAAGTGGGCAAACCATGCCGACTTGATCCGTATTCATGGTGTAGGTCCTCAGTTTGCCGAGTTGTTGGAGGCTGCCGGTGTTGATACCGTTAAGGAGTTGCGTCACCGCAAGGCCGAGAACCTGGTGGCTAAGCTTGAGGAGGTCAATGCCGAGAAGAACCTGGTGAATCGTGTTCCTTCCTTGGCAGAGGTAACCAAGATGATTGCGGAGGCAGGCGAACTCGAAGTGGTAATGACCTATTGATTATAGTACATCCACAATAATACCAAGCGGGGCTGTGATTGAATTCACAGCCCCGCTTGGTATTATTGTGCGGACTAAGGTATCCGCTATTTTGGTTTAGTAGAACAGGTAACGCTTGTCCTCTACGTTTGCCTTCTTATATAGTTCGCCCTGGAAAGTGTTGATGGAGCGCAGAGCACCCTGTGTGAGCATTCCCTGCTCCTGCTTCTGGTCAAGGGTAGCCTCTTGCTTGTCTGTGGCGAGAACCTGATATGCATAGACAGCACCATTGCCACGAACGGCATTCTTGAAAGCATCCTTGGCGGCATTGCTTGAGTTACCGCTCAGGGCAGGCTCGATATTGCCGGTCTTGCTGACAAATACAGACTGGGCAAATGTTACGCGACGAAGAGTGTCTGTAACGGCACCGGGGAGTTTGGCAACTTCTGCTATGCTATTTACACCGGCAAGTTTTTCTTCCAAGAGTGCAGCCTTCTTGTCCTTGATGACTTCTGTTCTCAGGAAGTCCTTCACGTCCTCCTGATCCCAAGAAAGGTAACCTTTAGGTGTGATGCCTGTAAGGACGATGCACATGAGATGGTCGTTGTTACCACACTCGTAGAGGGGACTTACATCACCTACTTTGGTATCCTCGTTGAAAATCCAACGGAGAGCATCACGTGTGCCGCTTACACCACCTATATTGTGTTCTGCACTGGAGAGGTTGTCGCGCTGAAGGATTCTGTAACCTGCCTTCTCTGCCAGAGAATCAATTTCCTCGGCATCCTTACCGGCCAGGAAGGAAGAGAAGTTGGAGAATGCCTTGTCATAGGTCTGCTTAGAGAACTCTACGGCACTCTTCACTACTGCAACATCGTACTTCTTTATAGGGTTGCGGGTTTCCAGTACGTTTATCACAAGAACACTCTGGCCATCCAGAACCAGTTTCTGAAGACTGCCTGCAGAGGCAGATGTGATGGCCTCAATGATCTTCTTGTTGGTGTCGTCAATGTTCATACCCTCGTACTGGGCAGATGTCATCCAAAGTTTTTCACCACCCTGATTGTATTTCTTGGCAATTGTATCGAAGGGAGCACCCGCCTTGAGAGCATTCATGATGCTGTCAGCAGACTGCTCGGCCATAGTCATGTCTATGCCGGGTATGCCGATGATGCGGTATTGGATGCTGTCGGGCATGGTCTGTGCAGAGATAAGACGTACGATGTTCATGGTGTTGTCCATGTTGTTGTAGTAGGGGCCAACCTGCTGACCTGCGCTCATGCTGTCCAACTGATTGGCTATGTCTGTGGGCAGGGCATTCTTGCTGATGGGCAGGGCAGAGTATGCGACGAGAGAGCGTGCCTCGCGGATTACCTTTGCAGGTGCAACGCCGTCGTTCAGCTGCTGGGCATATTCGTTCATCTGTGCGTTCAACTCAGCTTCGTCTTCCTTGCTTGCCTTTACTGCAATGTCGATGTACTTGATGCTGCGTGTTTCAACGGGAGCTTCAAACAAATCCTTCAGTTCATTGTACTTAGCCTTCAGTTCCTTGTCTTCAACTGTTATTTCGCTATCCATGACACTGCTATAGGGAAGAGCTGCCACAAGGAGAGTCTTCTCGTTGGTGCGTGCGTCAAAGTTCTGTTGTGCTTCTACGGGATTGCTGAGGATGCTTGCAACAAGCAGGCTCTGGTACTTCTGGGCCAGAATGGTGTTGCGCAGATTGTCTTCAATGAACTTCCACCACTGTGTCAGACTGCGGGCTTCTTCTACCAAATCAGCAGAAGCGTCGGGAGTGGTCATAATCTCCTTGCACTGGTCCAATGTCTGCTTGAGCAGGGTGTAGTCGAACTTGCCCTGCTGGTTGCGGAAAGGAGTCTGCTGGAGCATGGGGTGTTCGCCCTTGACAAGAATCTGCAACAGTTCGTTGTCGGTTACGGTAAGACCAAGTTTCTCTGCTTCGCTACCGATAAGTTCGGTCTCAACAAGACTCTGCCAAACCTGATCTCGGATACCCTGCATCTGTTCGTCCGTAAGGTTTGTGATTCCGTTGCTGGCCTTGATAACGTTGGTGTACTCATCAACCTTGTTGTTGAAGTCTTGGAGATCAATGTCCTTGCCGTTGATGCTACCTACGGTGTTATGGCTGGACATAGAGAAAATCTCCACAACTTTTGTCCAGTCTGTGGCGATAAAACCAATCAGACCGAGGAAGAGGGCGCCAACCACCAGTGGGCCGGCGTTTCTTACTTTTTGTAAAGCTGCCATTTTGTTTTGTTGTTTATATTTTGTTATTATTTATTTCGATGCATGTGCATTTTTACGCGCATTTAGGGCACAAAGTTAGTGATTTTTCTCGGATATACCTTATTTAATTATGTAATTATTTGTCATAAATATATTTTATTGCAGAAAAACCATCTTCGGTGCTGGACTATTTATTGTTATTATCGCGAAATTAGGACTTCTTCAAGTTTATTGGCCGTCTTCTTTATAACTTTCACGTTCCATCCGCTACACTGTATGGTTTCATTGAGTTTTGGGAAACTTTGGTATTCATTCAGTATCCATCCTCCTACCGTAAGATAGTCATCGCTATCGGGCAGTTCTATGTCCAGGATGTCATTTACTTTTTCGATTTCCATGCGGGCTGAAATATGGTATTCGCCAGTAGGAAGCTGTTTTGCTATGTAGTTGTTGTTATCGTGTTCATCTTCTATATCGCCAAAGATTTCCTCAACCAAATCCTCTACAGTAACAATGCCTGCGGTTCCGCCGAATTCATCCACCACCACGGCAATAGATTTCTTTTGTCCCATGAGGGTTGAAAGCAATTTTTGAGCAGACATGGTTTCCGGTACGATTGGAGTTTCACGTATACAACGGGTCCAATCATCGTGCGAGGACAAATGAAATAATTCACTGGAATGTAGGAAACCGACAATGTCGTCTAAATTTTCCTTATAGATGATAAGTTTTGATATTCCGCTATCTGTGAAACGATTGCGTATCTCTGTTAATGTGGCATCAATGTCTACAGCAACTATTTCGGTACGGGGAACAATGCAGTCGCGCACTTTTACGTTTCGGAAGTCCAAGGCATTTTGAAATATTTTCACCTCGTCTTCAATCATGTCTTCATCGTCAATGTTGTCTATGTTACTCTGTATCAGGTGATCCAAATCGGCCTTGCGAAACCCTTGCTCCTCTTCTTCCTTGGGTGCACGCATGCCTAATAAGAATAATATCATGTGGGAAAGTCCGCTGGTGATTTTGCTGATGGGCCAAAGGAGGATGTAAAACAGCATTGCAGGGAAGGCACATATTCGTATCATCCTGTTGGGATTGATACGGAAAAGCATCTTTGGAAGAAATTCACCGGTAAACAATACTATGATGGTACTGACTATGGTTTGAATTATCAGGCCGTCTATCAATTTTGCCATGAGGATACCATAGATGACCAGAGCAATGTTGTTGCCTACAAGAATTGTGGAGATGAAATTGCTGGGGTGCTTATAGAATATATCTATAATATGTGACGTAATCCCTCCGTCTTCACGTTCCATTTCAAAGCGCATCTTGTTGCTGGACACAAAGGCTATCTCTGTGCCAGAAAAGAAGGCGGAGAACATCAGTACTATGAATATCTCTATAAAGAGCGTATTGTAAGTGTCAAGCATGTCTATTTCTCTTTCTTGAAGTCATATTTTGTTGGTGCAGGGGGGAGTGATTTTACTGGTGCTGCGTTTGGGTTGCGTGGTTTAATGGAAATGTGTTGTTGTGTGGCAGGAACTGGTACGGTGACCTTTTCTGTACCTTGAACCATGGAGTCGGCATTTATAGTGGTGTCTGCAGCTGCGGCAGTCCCTCCGTCTGCATCAGACATCGGGAATTCTCCTTTGGAGTTTGCTACAGAATATCGTGTCATCTGTTCGTTACTCCTGAATTCGGTTCCTTCCAAAGTACGCTCTGGGGTAATGATGGTCATGTATGCATGATTCCACATTTCGTGCTTGTTCAGGTCCCAGAAAAGTTCTTCCGTATTGAATTTCGTCCCCTGTACGTTACGTATGCGCACTCTGCCACGCAGTTCCCATGTACGTTGTTGGTGTAGGTAGGCCGTGTCTGCTTGGACATAAAGGTCAACGTCCAGTTCCTCGTCTAGACGTAACATGAGAAGTCCCTTTATGAATTTCCATGTCGCAGCTTGGTTGTTGGGAGTATATATGTCCCATTCCTCTGCAACCAGGTGATAGCGTATCACGCCGGAATCCGATATAAGCGTGCTTATCCCAACACTATGCATAAATGGAAGAGAGTCTGTGGTTTTTACCTTTTGGGTATGTCTTGTCTCTCCAGATGTACATGCGAAGATACATGGTAGTATGAAGAAGCATCCCAACCACAAAAGCGGTGAGATGCACAAATGGATTGAATATGGTCGGGAACTATCCGTGTCCATGTGTGGAATTACTGAATCTTAAACTTCATGAACCAACGTTCGTTGAATGTGACGCCTATATTCAGTATAAAATAGTTTTCTGTTACCAGATTTTGTGAACTGGGTGAACGGCGCAACCATTGTAATCCTACGTTTACCATAGAACGGTTGTTTATTCGATTGGTTATGGGAAGTCCCAAACCTAGGCTAACCCCCAACTCACTTGGTCCTTCATATGTGGTGGCGACCTTTCCTTCTCCCTGTGGAATATTCATGTATGGACTGCTATATGAAACGCCCATTCGGTACTTTATCCTGTTGTAGTATCCTTTTGTTGCCAATGGGTTGGGCGTGTATTCCACGCCAGCCTTTACCATATAACTGTTTTTATACATATTGTCGGTGCTAGGGTAGGTGACGTTACTGCCGGTTACAACCATGGCGGGTGTGCGGCAACCATCCCATACCTGATAGTGCGCATCGGCGGAAACAATCAGATTGTTCTTGTGTTGCCAAGCTATACCGCCGGCATAACTCATGGGAATGTCAAAACCATCTTTTTCTCCCTCAACACGCAGGGTGTCGCCTGTGGTCATGAATCTATACAGAAATGCATCGCCATCGAACTTGTGCCCTAATCCTACCGTCGCACCTAAGGTGAGCCAGTCCTGGGGACTTACACGGAACGCATACTGTGCTCCGAAATCTAATTTGTATGTCAGGACATCAGCATGTTGGATAAAGTTGAATCCGTCGAAGTTGTTGCTGCTGGAACCGTCCTCGGTAAAGCCTTGCATCATTATGTGGTCATAACCGCCCCACAGAAGACTGAAGTTCGTACCTATGGAGAAGTTGGAAAAAGGCTTCCAACCTAAACCGACAAAAACCTGATTCAGACCACCCTTGCCCTGGTAATTGGTGGTGTTGCGCACAATCGCTCCTGTAATTTCGTCTCTGAAAACCTCGTTACTGCTGGTGGTATAATTGTAACCTATGGTAGTGTATGGTTTAAAACCGAAGGAGACACCTAAATTCTTGCGTAATCTCAAACCGGCGGCCAGATAGTCAAAGCTTGCATTGTTTACGTTGATGCTGTTGCCTGACATGGACATGCGTCCGAAGTTGCCAGACATGCCTACATCCAAAATGAAACTGAGAGAATCAATGTGTGCATATGATGCGGGGTTCATGGTGTTGAGTTTGTTGCCAGACGGCAGTGCCACTCCAACACCTCCCATGGCTCGGTTCCAACCTTGGGACTGGTCGTTGAGCAGACCAAGTCCGAAACGAGAATATGAAGAGTAACCGCCTCCATTCTGTGCATGTGTGTAAACACCGTACATAACCATGGCTAGTGCAATGATGACGCGGATGGTTTTGTTGATTCTGATGTGATTCAAGAGTGTATATACTTTTTGTGCGTGTGCAAAGGTATGATAAAACTTCCAAATGACCAAGGATGCCTGTCCATATTTGGTCAGTGTATACCTATTTTTATAATATATATATATTGGTTTTGTCCAAATACCGTTTAATTTTACTAACTTTGCGCCCGAATGAAACGTGTATTGCTAACCATAGCGTTAGTTCTTGGTCTTATTCCTGCGTATGCTGCGGACAGGCCTGGAAGCATCAGGGTCAGTGTGCTCACATGCTCTCCGGGGCAGGAAGTGTATTCCCTTTACGGGCATACTGCCATTCGTGTACAGGATATGGACCTGGGAACTGACCATGTCTTCAATTACGGCGTGTTCGACTTCAATACAGAGCATTTCGTATGGAAATTCGTGCTTGGCGAGACGGACTATATCTGCATGGCTGCCCCATGGGAATATTTTGTCCGTGAATATGAGTCGCGTGGCAGTAGCGTGGTTTCTCAGGTTCTGAACCTTACGGATAGCGAGGCACAGAAGATCAGGGATTATCTCTACACGAATATCCGTAAGGAGAATTGTGTATATCGCTATAATTTCCTTACGAATAACTGTACAACCCGTGTGATGGATTGCGTGGAATCCTGCGTGGAAGGTAATATCGTATACTCGTGGAAGGAGGTTCCTCTCACTTATCGCCAGATACTTCACGGGTATACTGGCAGTTTCCCATGGACTCAGGAGGGCAACGACATTCTGTTGGGTGCCGATGTGGATACCGTGTTGTCGCATCGTGCAACGTGTTTCATTCCGGAATACTATATGGATGCATTGGAAGGCGCAGTGGTACGCAATGAGTTCCTGGACACCCGTAAACTGGTTGCGGAGACAAAGACCATAGTGGAGGCCAATCCTGCTGCAGTCAAGAAGCAACAGGAATTTCCCCTTACTCCCACAGAGTTTGGATGGTTGGCATTTGCCGCAAGCATAGCCATAATGGTGGTAGAAATGTTGACACGCAGGATGTTCTGGCTTTTGGACGTTGTGCTGATGTTTGCCCATGGGTTGGCAGGATGCCTTATTCTGTTCGTTTTTCTGTTCTCTTCACATCCGACATTGGACAGTAACTGGCTTGTGGGAGTGCTTAATCCTTTACCTTTGGTTGCCTTGCCTTTTGTCGTAAAAGCCGCATGGAACGACCAACGTACTCTATGGCATCACTTCATGGCAGTTTGGCTGGCATTGTTCCTGTTGTTCCTGCCATGGATGCCCCAGCAGATGTGCGTGCTAACCGTACCCTTGTTGGCAACCTTGCTCAGCCGGCAGGTCTCTTACATATTTCACTACGGACATCCTCGTGCCATGATGTATTCCAAAGGCAAGTCCCGTAAGTACACGTCAAAGAAAAAGAAATGAAACCGTTTTCAACATATAGCAGAGTGTTCTCCGCTTTGGCTGTGCTCTTCTCCATTTATGGAGCAGAGGCACAGACTGCACCGGTGCTGCCGAAGTTGGTTGTCAATGTAATGATAGACCAGCTTAGGGCGGACTATCTGGAGGCTTTCTCGCCACTTTATGGCGAGCGTGGTTTCCGACGCCTTATGCAGGAAGGGTGCATGTACACTAATGCCGAGTACCCTTTTGCGCGCCCCGACCGTGCCAGTGCAACCGCTTGCCTGCATAGCGGAACCGCTCCTTACGACAATGGCATTCCTGCCGAGCGCTGGCTTGACCGCCAGAGTCTGCGTCCGATATATTGTGTGGACGACAAGAACTATCAGGGACATCTTACGGCCGAGAACTCCTCTCCATTATACCTGAGCGTTTCTACAATCGGTGATGAACTGAAGGTTGCCACAGAGGGCAAGGGCATAGTGCTGAGTGTCTCCCCTTTCCGCGATGCGGCAATACTCTCTGCCGGCCATGCTGCCGATGCATGTTTCTGGATTAACGACCTGACCGGCCAATGGTGCTCCACTTCATATTATGGCGAGTTCCCGTCATGGGCATTGACCTATAGCAGATACAATTCCCTGCAGAGCCGTATCGGAGACATCACGTGGACGCCGTCCAACGAGGTGGTTGGCAATTTCAGTTACTTCGTGTCCGGAGGCATGAAGAGTCCGTTCTCCCACAACTTCAAGGGACAATGTGCCTATCGCGAGTTCAAGACAAGTGGCATGGTAAATGAGGAGGTAAACCGTTTCGCTTCTCATTGCATAACGTCTTCGGGCATGGGACTGGATGCCGTCACGGACATGCTGTCGGTTACCTATTATGCCGGCACCTATGACCACCGTTCTGTTTCGGAGTGTCCCATGGAACTGCAGGATACATACGTCCGTCTCGACCGCGCCCTTGGTCAACTCATGGACGATGTGGAGAAGCGCGTGGGCAAGGGTAGGGCGCTCTTCGTGGTGACAGGAACCGGTTATTGCGATGAACCCGTTTCGGACAACCTTTCCAAATACCGCATCCCATCCGGAACCTTCGATATGCATCGTGCCGAGATGCTCCTGAACATGTACCTTATCGCCGTTTACGGCCAGGGACAGTGGGTGGAGAGCAGTCTTGGCAATGAAATATACCTTAGCCGCAAACTCATAGAACAGCGCAACGTGAACATGACGGAACTGCTGGACATGAGTTCTGCGTTCATTATCCAACTGGCCGGTGTCAAGGATGTGTACACCAGCCAGCGCCTTTCTCTCGGAGCCTGGACACCCGGTATATCCAAGTTGCGCAATGCATACAATCCGCACCGTTCCGGCGATATAATGATTCAGATTGCTCCCGGATGGTCCGTTGCCGGAGTGAACAGCACACCGGGGGCCACTAAGGAGAACATTTCCCGAGAGAGTTATATCGCTTTTCCCCTTTTCTTCATGGGCACTGGTTTCGATGCCTGTAAGGTGGAAACACCGGTTACCATTGACCATGTGGCGCCAACAGTGGCCAAGGTGTTGCGTATACGTTCGCCTAACGGATGCGGTCAGTCGCCTTTGACAAGGGTTACACAATAGTGGCGGGTATTTTTGCCGCCAGTGAACGCATCAATTATCAGTACCGAAATAAAACATCAAACAATGAATATAACAAATTTCTTAGTTAAACTATTCGGCGACAAGAAGTCGCGCGATCTCAAGGCCTACCGTCCCTTGGTACAGGCCGTATTGGACGTATATCCAAAGATTCAGGCTCTTAGCGATGATGACCTGCGTGCCCGTGTCCAGGAAATCCGCAAGGAGATTGCAGAAAAGGCCGTTCCCCTGCGCCAGCAGATAGCGGAAATCAAGGAGCGCATACCGCAGACGGAGATTCAGGACCGTGCCCCTCTTTTCCAGCAGATAGACAAGTTGGAGAAGGAGGTTCTGGAAGTTCTGGAAAAGGCTTTGGACGAAGTTCGTGCAGAGGTGTTTGCCATCGTTAAGAGCACCGCCTACCGTTTCACCAACAATACCGACATCAAGGTTAAGGCAACGGACTTTGACCGCGAACTGGCCACCAAGCATGATTTCGTGGACATAGAGGGCGACACCGCCGTCTACCACAACCATTGGATTGCCGGAGGCAACGACATGCAGTGGGCCATGGTGCACTTCGACGTGCAGTTGTTCGGCGGTACCGTATTGCACCAGGGTAAGATTGCCGAGATGTTCACCGGTGAGGGTAAGACCCTTACCGCCACCCTGCCCGTCTTCCTCAATGCCCTCACAGGCAACGGCGTGCATGTGGTAACCGTGAACGACTATCTGGCAAAGCGTGACTCCGAGTGGATGGGGCCCATCTACATGTTCCACGGACTGAGCGTGGATTGTATCGACAAGCACCAGCCCAACAGCGAGAGCCGCCGCCGTGCATATCTGGCCGACATTACCTTCGGCACCAACAACGAGTTCGGTTTCGACTACCTGCGCGACAACATGGCCCAGGACCCTGCCGACCTGGTTCAGCGCAAGCACAACTTCGCCATCGTGGACGAGGTGGACTCCGTGCTCATCGACGATGCCCGTACACCTCTTATCATCTCTGGTCCCGTGCCCAAGGGCGACGACCAGATGTACGAGCAGTACCAGCCTCTGGTGGAGCGCCTCGTTGGTGTCCAGCGCACACTGGCCACCCAGTATCTGGCCGAGGCGAAGAAACTCATTGCCGAGGGTACCGAAACCAAGGACAAGCAGAAGACTGCCGACGGTTTCCTGTCGCTATTCCGCAGCTACAAGGCCCTGCCCAAGAACAAGGCGCTCATCAAATACCTTTCCGAACCCGGCATCAAGGCCGGCATGCTCTCCACCGAGGAAATCTACATGGAGAACAACAATCGCCGCATGCCCGAGGCAGTAGAGCCCCTTTACTTCGTGGTCGAGGAGAAGCAGAACAGCGTGGACCTTACCGACAAGGGCAACGAATGGCTTGCTTCTCAGGTCAACGACCCCGCCCTCTTCGTACTGCCCGACATTGCCGGCATGATGTCGCAGATTGAGGCAGACACCACCCTTGACGACGAGGCACGTATCCAGAAGAAGGACGAGGTGTATGGCGACTATGCCATCAAGAGCGAGCGTGTGCACACCCTCCAGCAGTTGCTGAAGGCATACACCATGTTCAACCTCAACGACGAGTACGTCATCCAGGACGGTGAAATCAAGATTGTGGACGAGCAGACAGGCCGTATCATGGAGGGACGCCGCTGGAGCGACGGTCTCCATCAGGCTGTCGAGGCCAAGGAGCACGTAAAGGTGCAGGCTGCCACACAGACCTATGCCACCATCACCCTGCAGAACTATTTCCGCATGTACCACAAGTTGTCCGGTATGACAGGTACTGCCGTCACCGAGGCCGGCGAGTTCTGGGACATCTACAAGTTGGACGTTGTGGAGGTTCCCACCAACCGCGACGTTATCCGTACCGACGGCAACGACCGCATCTACAAGACCCAGCGCGAGAAGTACAATGCTGTAATAGAAGAGGTAGAGCGCATGCGCAATAGCGGCCGTCCCACCCTCGTGGGTACTACCAGCGTGGAAATCAGTGAGTTACTCTCTAAGATGCTCTCCATGCGCAAGATTCCTCACCAGGTATTGAACGCCAAGTTGCACCAGAAGGAGGCCGACATCGTGGCACAGGCAGGCCGCAGCATTGACGGACTGGGCATCGTTACCATTGCCACCAACATGGCAGGACGTGGTACCGACATCAAACTGACTCCCGAGGTGAAGGCTGCCGGAGGTCTGGCCATCATCGGCACGGAGCGCCACGAGAGCCGTCGTGTGGACCGCCAGTTGCGCGGACGTTCCGGCCGTCAGGGCGACCCCGGCAGTTCCGTGTTCTACGTTTCCCTCGAGGACAAACTCATGCGCCTGTTCGCTTCCGAACGCATTGCCCGTGTGATGGACCGTCTTGGCTTCCAGGACGGCGAGATGATAGAGCACTCCATGATCACACGTTCCATCGAGAACGCACAGAAGAAGGTGGAGGAGAACAACTTCGGCGTGCGCAAGCGCCTGCTTGAGTATGACGATGTTATGAACAAGCAGCGTACCGTCATCTACGAGAAACGCCGTCATGCTCTCATGGGCGAACGCCTCGGCATGGACATTGCCGACATGATATGGGACCGCGTGTGCCACATCATGGAAAGCCGTGACTACCAGAACTGCCGCGAGCAGTTCCTCGAGATACTCGCCATGGAGTTCCCCCTGCCCCAGGACCGTTACGACAGCGGCAACATGGACGAACTGGCCGAGGAGGTTTACCAGAAGGCCATGGAGCGCTTCAAGCAGAAGTGCCACATCATCTCCACCAATGCCCACAAGGCCGTGAGCATGATTGTGGAGAACCCCGACCAGATGCCCCGCTACGAGAACATCATGGTGCCCGTGGTGGACGGACGCCGTGTGTATCAGGTGAGCTGCAACATCCAGGAGGCATACGAAAGCCAGTCACAGGCCGTAGTCACCGCCTTCCACAAGAGTCTCATCCTACATACCATAGACGATGCATGGAAGGAGAACCTGCGCCTGCTGGACGAACTGAAGCACTCCGTACACAATGCTTCATACGAGCAGAAGGATCCCTTGCTCATCTACAAGTTGGAGTCCGTGAAGTACTTCGACCAGATGGTCAACAAGATAAACGACCGCATCGTCAGCGTGCTGATGCGTGCCCAGGTGCCTGAATTGCAGATTCGTCAGGCCGAGGCTCCCCAGCCTCCCCGTCCCCAGCAGCGTCTCCAGGAAAGCCATGGCGACGTAGACGAGGGCATGCGTCAGGCAGCAGGCCGCGACACACGCGAGCAGCAGCCTGTACAACCCATCCGCCGCGAGAACCTGCCCGGACGCAACGACCTTTGTCCCTGCGGTTCGGGCAAGAAGTTCAAGCATTGCCACGGACGTAACCTTTAAGTAAAGTGAAAACGGAAAGGTGAAAACGGAAAACTGGTACTTAACAGTGAGCGGTGAGCGATTTGGTTTTCTGTTTTCCGTTTTCACATTTCCGTTTAACCTATAACCACACATACCCATGATTACACCAGAGAAACAGATTCAGAGAGCCCTGCGCCATGTGGCAGAGCGTTTCCCCCAGGAGAAGGAACCCGTACTGACGGACATCATCGTGCGTGTCTTTCCGCATAGCGGTGAGGTGAAGTTCTATGACGACGAGGAAAGGGAACTCATGCGCATCGTCATACCGGAGTGGATACACGGTTCGCGCGATGAGAATTTCTACCAGAAGGTAACACCCATTCTGCGTCAGGCCATCAGCGAGGTTCGCACCGAGGTGGTGGACAAGATGTCGCTTCTCCGCCCTTACACTTTCGTCATGCAGGACGAGGACGGCGAGACCATTACTGACCTCTACATCGTTGACGATCAGGAAACGGTAATCATATCCGGCAACCTCCTGGAAGGTGTGGACGAGGATCTGGATTCCTTCTTCAAGCAACTTATGGAGGATTAAGCGGGCAATCTTGTCAGATTGAGAATCATAGTGCCGGGTAAAAATCCGAAATAGAGGAGTCTTGCTTAGGTTTAACCTAAACGTTCATTGGCGTTATGATGGTAATGACGCTTATTTTCGAACGGATGTTTTGGTGCTTTGATGGTGCAATGGGGGTCATTAGCGCGTAAAAATATAATGACCATTTGGGTTGAGGATAGAATCTCGTGAGGATGTAATTTCATCATCGTGATGACAAAAGCGAACCGTCGGTAATCGTGCGTTTAACGATTACCGACGGTTCTTTTAACGATTACCGATGTCAATTTTGCGACATTTATAGGAGCATTGGGTATGCTCCATTGTCTTTCTCCATGTCTTTATGTATGGGTTTTAAGGCATCATTGTTCGGATTATTGACCTTTACTTTTCCAGTGTCAGTCCGAGGTACATGCCGTCTACCTTGTTTGCCAAGCCTGCTATGGTAGATATTGTGGAGTTGTTGGTGGCATTACCGGCAGCAGATACAACCTTGGAGATGAATTGCAGGAGTTTGTCGGCCTTGAAGGAAAGTTGCAGACTGCCTATGCCCACTTTGCAGTTCATCTTGAAACTGGTGTACTTGCCAAGTTTGCCGGAGGTGCTGTACTTGCTGAGGGTGCTGCTTGCCAGATTGATGGTAAGGTCGCTTTCTGCAACGCTCCATTGGAAGGGTATGTTTTTGCTACCGTATGTCACAATACCGGTGCCGTCTTCCTTGAAGTCAATTTTTACTTTGCCGGAAGTGAAACCTATCTTGTCCAGATAACCCTGGAGTTTTTCTTCTGCTGCCTTGCCGGCTGCCATGCCACCTACGTTGGTGAGCATGTTCTCGCTCTCGAAGATAACGGCAGGCTGCTTGTAACTCCATGTGCCTACAAGACTGGTTTTGCTTACCTTGTCTTTGCCGAGCAGACCGGCAACGAAATCACCTATTCCGCTCAGACTGCTGAGACCGCTTTGTGTCTTTTGGTCGGTAGCCTTTTGTGAAGCCTGTTCCGTATTTGTTGTCTTCTTGAACAGGTCCAGAAGACTCTGTGCATGACTCTGTGCCGCATTGAATGCAAGCATGGCCGCAAGAATGATGAGTGTTTTTTTCATAATCGTTTTTATTATAGTTTGAATAGTTGTGTTATCAGTATGGGCAGTGTCAGTGTGACGAGTGTCAGCAACTGTGCCATTGGCGAGCCTACCTTTCCCTTCGGTGCAAGCATGAGCAGTGCGGGGTATATGAGCAGTGCAACGGCCAGTGTCCATCCCATGAGTCTTTGCCACGACAGTGTGCCCATGGCCACGGGTAGGGACATAATGGCCATGCCTGGCAGAAGCATGAGCAGGGCGGCTATGTACTTGGCCCTGTACACGGCACGGAGGTTGTGCAGGCGTATATGGAGCAGGGACATGTATGGTTGCTCGTATCCAAGCCTTGCGGTGAGCAGAGGCAGGGTGGGGAAGGTGAGTGTGTGCAGGACGGTAAAGTCGGTGTACACCTCCATGTCCATTGCCATGCTTATGCCAGTGAGAATAAGGGAAGATATGAGTCCGTTCCTTATCTTCTTTCTCAGCGCAGGATGGCGCAGGCGCATCTTCATCTCGCATGAGAGGAAGGCACCTTTGTCCAGTATATGGGGCAGGCGGTGCTGTGTTTCCTTGCCTTGGGTGAAGTGCAGGTAGGCATGCCAGCATGCCAGATACACGTATCCGCTCAGTATGAAGAGGCCGAGAAGCCACCACTGTGGCCATAGCGCCGGCAACCAGATGAAGTTGAGGGGCGTGAAGAGCATCCGCAGAAGGTAGGCTGCAAGCACATGCCGGTGTCTGACGGGCAGAAGCCTGTATTGGTGTGCATTGTATGCCGGTGTGCTCTGGCTGAACCACCTCATTACCTGGTCGGCCACGAGCAGAAGGGGCAGATTTTCCACGATGCTTATCCCCGATGCTTCCAATGTGCGTGGCAGTGCCAGTGCCATGCTTGTCCAAAGAACTATTTTCAGGCTCCAGACGATGATGTCGCGTGAGAAATGCATACTGCGCCGTTCACGAAGGTATTCGTGTCGGCACAGTTCTGCTATGTTTCTCGGTGCGTTGTTCATCTTTACGATCGGAAACTGCAAGTCCTACCTCCCTCCCCTTGTGGGAGGGCTGGGGAGGGGTCTGCTTTTATCCCTTCAACGCCTTCACTGTCTCCTGCAGGGCAGCAATCTTGCTCTCTGCATCGGCCAGTTTCTTGCGCTCCAGTTCCACCACCTGTGCGGGGGCGTTCTGTACGAAGCGCTCGTTGGAGAGTTTCTTCTGTATTCCGCCCATGAAGCCCTGCAGACGTGCTATCTCGGCTTCGGCCTTCTTTATCTCAGCCTCGGCATCGATGAGGTTGCCCAGAGGTACTGCATATTCGTTGGTACCCACGAGGAAGGCCTGGCTGCCTTCGCCCTTCTGTGCCACGTAGAGGATTTCGCCGAGTGTAGCCATCTTGCTGACGATGTTACCCAAAGAGGGGCACTGGGTGACACGGCTCTCGCCCTCTGCCATCACAACCTCCAGAGTGAGGGGCTCGCGCTGGGCAATGTTCTTGCTCTGGCGTACGGCACGCACACCTGAGATAATCTGCTTCAACTGCTCGAACTCTGCAATCAGTGCGGCATCCTCGGCGCTGGGGGCATCCAGGGTGAGGGTGCTCACCATGATGCTCTCGCCCTCCTTGCGCTCTGCAATGTGCTGGTATAGTTCCTCGGTGATGAAGGGCATGAAGGGATGGATGACCTGCAGGAGTTGTTCGAATATCTGCATGGTAGCCTCCAGGGTCTTGCGGTCGATGGGAGCCTGGTATGCAGGCTTTATCATCTCCAGATACCAGCCGGAGAACTCGTCGGTGAAGAGTTTGAACATGGCCATCAGAGCCTCGTTCAGGCGGTACTTGCCATAGAGGTCGTTGATTTCTGCCACGTAGGTGCGCAACTGTGCCTGCATCCACTCTATGGCCTTCACGTTGGGTTCGGGCTGTGCTATCTCGTCGCTTATCTCCCAACCCTTCACCAGGCGGAAGGCGTTCCAAATTTTGTTGCAGAAGGCGGCACCCTGTCCGCAGAGGCTTTCGTCAAAGAGAATGTCGTTACCGGCAGGAGCAGCCAGGAGCATGCCCATGCGCACACCGTCGGCACCGTATTTGTCTATGAGCGCCAGAGGGTCGGGGCTGTTGCCCAACTGCTTGGACATCTTGCGGCCAAGGTTGTCGCGCACGATACCGGTGAAGTAAACGTTGCGGAAGGGAACGTCCTTCAGGTATTCCTCGCCTGCCATAATCATGCGTGCCACCCAGAAGAAGATGATGTCCGGACCGGTCACCAGGTCGGCGGTGGGGTAGTAGTAGTTGATTTCCTCGTTGCCGGGGTCCAGTATGCCGTTGAACAGGCTCACGGGCCAGAGCCATGAACTGAACCATGTGTCCAGGGCGTCCTCGTCGTGACGGAGTTGCTCGGCAGTGATGTTCTCAAAGCCGGCAATCTTGTGCGCTTTTTCCAGAGCCTCCTCGCGGTTCATGGCCACTACGAACTGCTCTTCCTTGCCCTCCTCGGTGGGCAGGTAGTAGGCAGGTATGCGGTGTCCCCACCAGAGTTGGCGGCTGATGCACCAGTCGTCGATGTTCTCCAGCCAGTTGCGGTAGGTGGTGACGTACTTCTGGGGATAGAACTTGATGTCACCGTTCAGCACGGGAGGCAGTGCAATGTCGGCAAAGTGCTGCATGGACAGATACCACTGCATGCACAGGCGGGGTTCTACGGCCGTGTCGGGGTTGCGCTCGGAATATCCCACCTTGTTGGTGTAGTCCTCCACCTTCTCCATGAGTCCCGCTTCCTGCAGGTCCTTGGCAATCTGCTTGCGCACATCCATGCGGTCCATGCCCACGTAGAGGACGGCTGCCTCGCTGAGTGTGCCGTCGGGGTTGAAGATGTCTATGGTCTCCAGGTTGTGGGTCTTGCCCAGGTTGTAGTCGTTCACGTCGTGGGCAGGAGTAACCTTCAGACAGCCTGTACCGAACTCTATCTCAACATAGCGGTCCTCGATAACGGGAATAACGCGGCCCACCAGGGGTACCACCACCTTGTGGCCTTTGAGCCACTGGTTCTTGGGGTCCTTGGGGTTGATGCACATGGCGGTATCGCCCATGATGGTCTCGGGACGTGTGGTGGCCACCACGGCATAGTATCTGCCCTGCTCGTCCTGATGCAGTACCTCGCCCTCACAGCCTGTGGGGACTACGGGGTTGGTGTCGGCATCTGCCACATAGTAGCGCAGGTTGTAGAGGTGGCTCTGCTCCTCGCGGTAGATAACCTCAATGTTGGAAAGGGCTGTCTGTGCCTTGGGGTCCCAGTTTACCATGCGCAGACCGCGGTAGATGAGTCCCTTCTCGTACAGGTCGCAGAACACCTTCAGCACGCTTTCGCTGCGTGTCTCGTCCATGGTGAAGGAGGTGCGGTCCCAGTCGCATGAAGCACCCAGACGGCGCAACTGCTTCAGGATGATGCCACCGTGCTCGTTGGTCCATTCCCATGCATGCTTCAGGAACTCCTCGCGTGTGAGGTCAAGTTTCTTGATGCCCTGCTCTGCCAGGCGGTTCACCACCTTTGCCTCGGTGGCAATGGAGGCGTGGTCGGTGCCGGGAACCCAGCATGCGTTCTTGCCGTCCAGACGTGCCTTGCGCACAAGAATGTCCTGAATGGTATTGTTGAGCATGTGTCCCATGTGGAGCACACCAGTCACGTTTGGCGGAGGGATAACCACGGTATATGGCTCGCGGCCGTCGGGTTTGCTACTGAACAGTTTGTTGTCCAACCAGTATTGGTACCATTTGCCCTCCACTTCGGCAGGGCTGTACTTGGATGCTAATTCTGTCATTTCTGTTATGTCGTTTTATTTATTTTCGCGCACAAAGGTAGTATTTTTTCTCCAATATATATTAAGGCAGAGATAACAAATGGGTTTATGTCTCGGCATTTATAATAAATTATGTATTAAAGATGTGCTTTGTATCCATTTTTTTAGTACCTTTGGTTAACATTAGTGTATAAGTACTATGTATAGTAATGCAGATAAAATAGAGTGGACTCTGATTTTCGTATATGAATTCGGAAAGAAATACGGGCTTACTGCCAAGCAGGCCTTCAATTACTTGTCCCGCTATCAAGGCATAGATTTCATAGACCGTCACTACGACTATGTACATACCCAGTCGTTCCAGTCAATGGTGGCGGACATCAGCGAATATTGTCACAGAAAGGGAGGAGGTCTGATATGATTCTGTATCATGGAACTAATGTGGAATTTGATACCATAGATTTGGCTAAATCCAAACCCAACAAGGACTTCGGGCAAGGATTTTACCTCACTGCTGATTATGAACAGGCCTTGGCTATGGCAAGAATCAAGATGGAGCAGTTGGAATTTGGCGAACCTCTGGTTCTGACTTACGAAGTGGACGAGGAACTTATGAAATCGCTGAAGATTCTGCATTTCAAAGAGTATTCCGAGGATTGGGCCAAGTTTATCTTGCTCAACCGTAGAAATCCTGCTTCAGGACCGGCACACAACTATGATATCGTATATGGGCCGATAGCCGATGACAGGGTTGGTGTTCAACTATGGAAATACGAGAATCAGAGCATCGATCTGCAAACCCTGGTCAACAATCTTAAATATATAAAAGGCATGACCTTCCAATATTTCTTCGGAACACAGGAGGCCATAAGATTACTGCATCGCAAATGAATATACAGGAACAGATGAAACTGGATATGACAAAGAATCTTGCTCTATTGTTGATGGAAAACAATCTTGAAATGACAATGGAGCAGGCTATATCCGTCGTTATGAATTCCGAGACCTACCAGCGATTACTGAACGATGCTACGCACCTTTATTACCAAAGTCCACGCTATGTCTATGACTTTCTGGATAAGGAACTTAAATTAGGTAAAGTAGTGTAGTGTTAACGATGTTTTTGCTGTGAGCATAAGACTTCTGTAATATCGGATTATAGAAGTCCTAATTTGTAAATATTCCTACAACTTATGAGTACAAGAGAAGAAAAACTGGCGGCATTCGGCAGGTTGCTGGATGTGATGGACACTCTGCGCGAGAAGTGCCCATGGGACCGCAAGCAGACGTTTGAAAGTCTGCGCCCCAATACTATAGAAGAGACCTTTGAACTGTGTGATGCCCTCATCAAGCACGACACCCATGAGATATGCAAGGAACTGGGCGATGTGCTCCTGCACGTGGTGTTCTATGCCAAGATAGGAAGCGAGGAGGGACAGTTCGACATTGCCGATGTGTGCAATAAGTTGTGCGACAAACTTATCTTCCGCCACCCCCATGTCTATGGCGAAGCACAGGCACAGTCGGCTGGCGAGGTGAGCCAACTTTGGGAACAGGTAAAGCAGAAGGAAAAGGACGGCAACAAGACCGTGCTCTCAGGCGTGCCCGATTCCTTGCCCTCGCTCATCAAGGCATACCGCATCCAGGACAAGGCACGCAACGTGGGTTTCGACTGGAGCAAGCGTGAAGAGGTTTGGGACAAGGTTCACGAAGAGGTGGACGAACTACGCATCGAACTGGAGAAGGACGACAAGGAAAACTCCACCAACGAGTTCGGCGACCTGCTCTTCTCCCTCATCAACGCCTCTCGTCTCTACGGCATCAACCCCGACAATGCACTGGAGCGCACCAACCGCAAGTTCATCAGCCGCTTCTCCTATGTGGAGCAGCGTGCCAAGGAGCAAGGCAAGGAACTGGGTGACATGACCTTGGAGGAAATGGACAGGCTTTGGAATGAGGCGAAGGCGAATAATGTTTTAACGTTTAACGACTTGTCAGAGAAGAAACAGTTTGCTTTATGAAGAAGAGAATTGCTTTTTGGTTTTGTGTTCTCTGCGCAACCTTGTCTGGTTATGCCCAATCCTCGTCGTTGCAAGACTATGTGACAAGTGTAAGGGCGAAATCATGCGCCCCTGTAGACTATATATTCAAACTGTTTGAACACTCCGATATCGTAGTGATTGGAGAACGTGACCACAGAGATACCACACAGTATGAATTGATATTGGACATATTGCGTGATGCTCGTTTTGCCGAGGAGATAGGTTATGTGTATACCGAAGTAGGATGTGTAAACAGAACAAAAGATGTAAACAGATTACTTCAGGGGAAATACAAGACTGCTCAGGCATTCAACGATGCCCTCTATGCATACCTTCGTAACGAGGATTTCAATCCGCTTTGGGATAAGTACAATCGTGTACAGTTCCTTCGGGGACTCTATGAAATAAATCGTTCCACCAGACATAAGATTACATTGGGATTGACGGATTGTAAATTCTCGTGGAATAAAATCAAGACCGCCCAAGAGTATCGGGACTTCGACGATTCTCCGGCTTGCGCTTACCGCGACTCCACGATGTCTTTGCATTTTGCAGAAATGTATGCCAAGCAAAAACCTAAGAATGGCAAGCGAAAGGCTCTGATAATAACCAATCACCCCCATGCTTTGAATGCCACTTTTGCTGGTAAGGACTATCATCGCCAGGGCAAATGGCTCAAGGAACTCTATGGTGAGGATAATGTGAAGATAGTGATGCTCAACTGGACAAAATACACCCAAAAGGAGCAGATGCCACTGGTTGCAAGTGGATTGTGGGATGCTGCGTTTGAGGTCATGGGTTGTCAGCCCTTTGGTATGGATATAAAGGAAACTCCTTTTGGCAGAGAACCATATTTTAACGCTCGATATGGTGATTTGAAATGGGAAGATATTGCCGATGGCATAATCTATTACAAACCAATCTATGAGTTGGTGCTGACAATAGGCATTCCTGGTATAGTAAGCATAGACTTTGAAGAGGAACTTATGCGTAGGATTCGTATTTATTTCGAGGCGATGGATAGACCTGTTCCCGCATTGGAAGAAGCAAAGCCGATGTACGACAGGTTCTTATCTTTTCCCGCTACTTATCCGCAGTCATCTCATAGCGTGCGAGACACGATTCGCCGTTTGATTACAGAATAGCAATCCATAAATATAACTATATGAACACCACAACCGATACCATAGTACTCAAAAAGAGAAGAAAGAATTTGATACTATGGATTGCTGGCTATGGCATATTTGGATTGTTATATTATGCCGAGATATTAGATGTCGCTAATCCGGCCTCTAAGTTTCTAATAATATTCTATTCTGTATTTGCAATACCGGTTATTTAGGGATAGTCATTTAATTCCTTTACTCTGAGTAAAGGAATTAAATGACTATCCCTATTTTATTATTCTTTATAAAAGAATAGATTATGGTTTAATTAGTGACAGGACGAACAGATAAACCATCACAGCGTTCCCGTCCATCAATATTACAGTCAGAAATTCCAATATTTTTAATTTCAAGACAATCGGCATAGGTGTTAAAATCAGTATTTAATTTAGAAGACCAATAACATCCTATTACACTATAGCTACTGGGTTTTTTGTTTGCAAGAGGAAGAATTATTTTGTTGCCATTAGGACCAGTAAAACACCCAACCTCTTTTCCATTTATATAATCAGTGTTATATGTGCAATTCTCAATCAGTTCTTCCAATTCTTGGGTTGTTGGTATTCTCCATTTATTTCCCCATTTTTGTGTTGCAACGTCATCTGTTTCAGTAAGAAATTTTAGATTGTCTACTTTACCATATCCAAAATAGGTGCAATATTTATATATTTCATTCGCATTACCATGTTTATAAGTTCGCCAATAGTACTCGTATTTCGTTTCAGTCTCTCCCCATGCATAGTAATCTCCATTTTCTTCAGGACAAGAAGCTCCGATGTTACATGTAGCCCATTTTACAGATAACCCTAAATCAATATATTGATGTCCTTGAACAATGCCTGTATAGTTATCGTTTTTAGATTCCTCGTCATCTTTAGGTTCTTCTTCATCTTTAGGTTCTTCTTCATCATTATCGCAACAGATGCTGCATGTACCTTTTCTGTATGTAAATCCAAATCCATGACAATACCAGCATCTGCTGACATTGAAGTTTTCAAGTCTGTAAAACTTGCCATCAATTTTGGCAAAAGGAGTGTCATCATAGTCGCAATCAAGAATATCGTCTAGATATCCTTTGACGTTAGAAAAAAGCGTTTTTTCGCTATCACTTAATGACTCTCCTCTAGACAATCTTTCTGTCAATACGTTGTAGGTGCCCAAATACATCTCATAGTTAGCAACACCATCGTTTGGGTCGCATGGATAAACGAGTGCAGAATACTTGCTGCCGTCTTTTTTTGCATACACATAATACTCATGCTCAGAGCAGTAACTTTGTTTGCAGTATCTGTAATTGTTGCATACGCCACTATAAATGACACCATACTCAATTTTGCTTGAGGGATATAGCCTTTCCAAGGCAGATGTGTTAAATGTATATAACCATCCGCCTTCACTCTGTTTGACAGTAACGCTTAGATTATTATTAACGTCCTTTTGTATCTGTTTTTCTTTATCCTTCTCTGCAGGGTCGTGTTGCTTAATCAGTTCCCAATCACTCTGTGTCAATTCTTGCGGATTATATATCTCCGACCCATTATCAGAGATAATATGATTGTCTACGTAATAATACTCCCAACGTCCTCCATGTTCATATTCTATTACAATTTTATTGCCGCTTATTTGGTATGTAAAAGTTACTACCGACTTGCTCGATGTTCCCAAATCAATAAAGCGATAGAAAAAATCAGTGATACCACAGGTTTCATTAATGAAATACATACTAAAACGTTGTTGCTCCAAAAGTTCTACATCATAACCATTGTACACCCATTTCTTGGATTTTAGTTTGGAAATGATGGCAGAACTTTCGTTTGAACTTCCAGCCTCATCTTCACTACATGAAGAGAGACAGCATCCAATTATCACAAATACAGCAAAGGCAAAAGTCTTTAAGAAAAAATGTTTGTATGACATCATGTTGTGTTGTTCTGTAATAAACATTGAATAGTAATAATAATATCAATTGACGGATATGCTATGTTAAGGACACAACACCCGTCAATTGAATAATAATAGTTTAGATGTCCAGACCTATTCCGACAGAGTGGGTGGTGCCTTGACCGGTTATGCCCACGGTGGCAGCATAGGAAAGGAAAAATCTTTTATACTTCAAACGAGCACCGAAGTCCCAACCCATTACGAAGTCAGTCTCTCCTCCGGAGAAACAACCGCTGATAAAACCAAGTCTTGCGCCTGTGTTTGGGATAAGTGTAATGTCTTCAGAAAGGTTTATCTGGTAGGAGGCGCCTAAAAGAACCTTCATTCCAAAATAGTGAAAACTATCACCCTCGTAGTAGTAGGTTGACGGAATAGATACCATATTCCATTGTGCTCTCATGCCAACGTCGAAAGAGAGCCCTTTATAGAACGGTTTTGATATAATCCATCCAACAAAGGCTCCGTTGGCGCCACCCTCGCTACAATATCCTAATTCCCAATATTTATATGCGTCAAAGTATTGGTTTAGGGATTGGAAGTTTGAGACTGTGCTATTAGTTTGTGTCTCATTTTGTGTAAACTGTGCACTTGCTTTCAATGTGCAGATAAGTGCAATGACTAAATAAATAGTTCTTTTCATAACGAATTATGTGTTAAATGTGTGTTGATTTACTGTCTTTTCCATATACAGATACCGCCGTCTAAAAAATCTAACGTCCTCATTTCTGTTTTGGTTATGCTGGCTATTTGACATGCTTCCCATAGTCCTCCTGTATAAAAGTCATAGAAGTATATAATGTTGTTGGTTTCATCATATACGTAGTTGTATTTCTCATCTTTTGCATCCCATTCTCCATCGTCCCATTCGTTATAGATTGCAGTCATGTCCTCGTTAATTTTAAGTAAACAGTAGCCGCCATCAAAAAAGTATTTCCATGTACCGACAATTAGAGGAGTTGATTCTCCTTCTTCCTCTTCTTCATTATCAGAGTCGTTTTGGCGGTAGTAAATTTCATCACTTTCCCAACTCCATTCTCCATCAATCCACCATCCCAACTGAATAATATTTTCTTCAATGAATCTAATCTTGAATTGGTCA
>JAZNYM010000044.1:0-4006 GCA_045594385.1 Bacteroidaceae bacterium | reverse complement strand
GCGAGTACATCTCCCCGTTGCCTCGCACGTCATACCCTGCACCGGGATAGGCAGGAAGGAGAAGCATGCCCATCAGCAGAGCCACCATGACCCACTGGAAGGGTGTCTCTGTGCCGTCCCACTTCACACCGCCCTGTATCATAAAGGTGATGAGGCCTATTATAGCGCCAATTATGATCATGGGATGAAGACGGATGAGGCGTCGCTTGAAGAAATCCGTCAGAGTGAGGCGCTTCTGGCCAGGGGTCTGCCATCTGTCGTCATAGGCATAACTGATGACGAAGCCCGAAAGCATGAAGAAGAAGTCCACGCCGATATGTCCGTGGTTGAATGTTTCTATGCCCGTGCCCTGTGCAAAGGCAAATCCCTCGAATACATGATACCATACTACCATCAGGGCCGCCGCACCACGGAGTCCGTCGAGCAGCGCATAGTGCGGTTTGGTGTCGGCATACGATGCCGATGATACGATGTTGTCTTTTGTTTCCTGCATATTGCTTATTTATATAATTACGTATACTCCGCAAACGTATCGGGGATTGTGCAGATATGTCCGTACAAATCCTCCCAATTGCTGTGCAAAGATAAGAATTATATCGTTAGGTTGCGAAATGAGGATGGAAATAACTTGGTCGCTCCGTCACTTTTTGCCATAGAGCAAAAATGAAAGCTTGGTGGGAACAGTTAACCCCAATTTGGTTATTAGCGTTATGAATTCTGTAGATTAATTTTGCTATTATATTGAAAAAGTGTATATTTGCATTAGACAGACATTGATGACATAATCACATACGCAAAATCCAATACAATGAATTACCTTGTTTTTGTTACGGCAATGTTGCCTGTTGTAGTCCTGATGTATATCATATACAAGAAGGACAGCTTGCAACCGGAACCCAAAGGACAGTTACGCAAGGCTTTCTATCTTGGCGTACTGTCATGTTTTCTGTCCTTTCTGATTTCCGGTCCTTTGAACCTGTTGGGTGTCTTTCACGATAATGTCAGCACGCTGCTTGATGCCATCCGTTTGTCTTTCTTTGGTGCAGCCATACCAGAGGAGATTGCCAAGTTTGCGGTACTGTGGTTCTTCCTGCGTAAAAATCCTTATTTTGATGAGAAGGTCGATGGCATAGTTTATGCCGCCTGCGTGTCCATGGGATTTGCAGCCCTTGAGAATATCTTGTATCTGTATAGCAATATAGATAATTTCATGATGGTGGGAGTTGTCAGGGCAATCTTTGCCGTTCCTGGTCATCTTTGCTATGGCATAATGATGGGATATTATTACTCGTTGGTAAAGTTCTATCCCAATTCCAAGCGTCACACTACAAACTGCATAATGGTTCTTCTGGTGCCCATACTGCTTCACGGTTTATACGATACGATGCTGCTTTCCGTTAAGACTCTGCATCCTGTTGCCGTGCTAGTAGTGTTCGTTACTTTCCTGTTCTTCTGCTTCAAGATGTGGAAGTATGCCGCACGCAGGATAGAGGAACATTTGGCAAGGGATATGAACTCTGGAACTGAAGAGGAAAGGCAGAAGTGCGTGGACGAGTTTCGCCGTCTTGCTAAGGAGAATCCAAAGATGTATGAATCAGAATTGGCTGAGGTCCTTGCATGCATGGGAGACTTCTATCAGACAGCCGAAAGATATGAAGAGGCAGAGGCAATGTACGAGGAGTCTTTGGATATATACAGGCGTGCGGACCTGAATTCGGAACATTCATACAAGGCTGAGATGGCCAAGGTGTTATATAATCTTGGTGTCATTCATTTCTTTGGTTTGGGAAACTATGATGACAGCAACAAAGCCCTGAAGGAAGCGGTGCAGATATATTATGGCATGGGTAGCAACGAAGTTGTTGATATACGACTTGCCTCTGTGTTTGAGCGTTTGGGGCAGATAAACTACAATGCAGAGCACTATGACGAAGCAAGAGAGAACTTCGGTCATGCGCTGGAGTTGTACAGGAAGCATTCCGACAAGGAACGCATGGCATATGCTATGTTTGGCATAGGAAATGCCTATTGTGGCATGAAGCGTTATGGTGAGAGCAGACGTTGGTTCGATGATGTTATAGAGGTCTACAAAGAACTTGAAGTAAAACATCCGGATTATTCCGATAACAGACTGCAAGCCATGATGTTGAAGGCGGACTCATTCCAGATGGAAGGGTGTTGTCTGGAGTGTGAGGAAGTCTATAACGAGGTGTGCGTGTTTCTCCGTGAACTCGAGAGCAAGTATCCTGGAGCGTATACCGAGGAACTGGCAATCGTGAAGAAGAATCTTGGCGAACTTTACTACGAAACGGAAGAGTATGAGCGTTGCCGTAAAGCCTTGGCAGAGGCAATATCCCTCTTTGATTCGATACAGGAAAAGTCGGAGCGCATCATAGAAATGCAAACCATGGCATCAGAACTTTTGGAGGAGGTTAACAAGGATGCGGACTCTCAATTGCCAGAGCAAGAAGAAGGATAGGGATTTTCAACCCGAATCGGAGATTGGTTTTAAGGACCTTAAGTGCTTTTGAGTGCTTAAGGTCCTTAGTATTTCTGTATTTTTCTAACTCTCCTCTAATTGCCTCACCGCCTCATCGCAGGTATTCACTACCTTGCGGTGCCACATGTAACCGATCAGGCCTCCTATGCATGCCGATATGCAGAATGCTATCATCGTTGGTTTGGCAAACTCCTGGGGTATGTTGGAGGAGTGGATGAAGTCGTGGCAGAACCATAGAATCCAGGGGATGGTGAGGGTGGGGGTGATGTAGTGAAGCCAGAAATTGTAGCGCCTTTTCACAAGCGAGAAGGCACGGGCGGTGGTATGGATGTCCTGTCCCATCAGGTCTCTGTCGTTCAAAGGCGTGTGGCAATGCCAGGTGCCGATGATGCAGAAGAGCATCAGCAGTATGCTGGCGATGACGAAAGGCAGGCTGAGGCTTCCCAAGACATAATTGAATGCAAAGGCCACTATGGCAACCAAGCCGCATGCCACGGACTTCCAGCCTTGGCGGTGTATCTGGCTAACCCTGGTCTTCATGGATTGTTGCAGGAGGTGGCTGTTGACGATGCCCTGCTTTTCCAGTTTCTCCTTGAGCAGGTTTATCTGGGCACGCATTTCTTCTAATTCCATATCTTTCATGATGAGAGTGCTTTATATTGTTAACGAGTGAATGCTATCTGTCTTTAATCTGCTTCAGGCGCTCCTTTATGCGGAAGAGTTTCACCCCGACGTGCCTGGAGGTGATGCCCATTATGGCACCTATCTCGTCGTAACTCATGTCCTCCAGCCATAGCAGGATGATGGCACGGTCCACGAGGCCCAGGGAGTTGATGCGCTTGTGCAGGGCCTGTACCTGCAGGGTGTCGTTGTCGTCATCCGCATACAGGTCTATGTCCATGGACAGTTGCCCCGCTTGCTGGCGCCTCTTCTTCTTTCTCTCCACCGATATGCAGGTGTTGAGGGCCACGCGCCACACCCAGGTCTTCTGTTGCGATTCTCCGCGGAACGAGCCGAAACCTGTCCATAGGTTGGCCAGTATGTCCTGGAACAGGTCCTGCACCTCGTCGTTGTCCTTGGAGAACATGTAGCAGACGGTGTATATTGTGGACTTGTGCCGATGCACGAGTTCCGAAAATTCTTGCTCTTGGTTCATCTTTGTCGTTCTCTTTGTCTGTTGCTTTACCCCCTTAGACGCACTGATAGTGTTTTTATTACAGGCGGAGGCAGGAAAAATGAAGTTTTGTTCACCCTGCCGGTGTTCTGGTGCCGTTTTCTTCGTGATAATCCCCAAATAGTCATTAGCGTTAAACAGAAAAGTCCCATGCGTATGTGGCATGAGACTTCCTGTGTGATGCTTCATATTTTAACGTGAGTTCGACGAATTTAAAATAGAGTAAGCTGTGTATCCATTGTCCTTTGTACATTGATACACGGCTTTTTCGGAAACATACAATATGCAGCAATAGCTCCCAAAATGTTTACGATAAAATTGTCAAAGCATCT
>JAZNYM010000043.1:0-83944 GCA_045594385.1 Bacteroidaceae bacterium | reverse complement strand
GACCAGAGCCAGCGTTACGGATTCCGCGATGTTTGAGGTAAGTGCGAAATTCAGTCTTGAACTGGAGAGCGTCAACACCAAGACCGAAAACAAACAGACATTGGAGTTTGATGTCACTTATGTCGGTGTGGTTGAAAATGTCACCGAACTTTATGGAAGCGTGGTCTATACGGTTAGCCACAAGGATGGGGGGGAGGCCAAGTCTCCGTTCATTGTAAACGGTGCGGATTCACTTCTTCTGGAGATTAGGCAAAACAGTACGTATGCAGCCGCGGACACTGCTGTCTATGCATCTGAACCGAAGGCAACCATTGGCCTGAAAGTGAAAAATGATACGGCTTTCGTTGAAAAACATGAACTATTGTCTACGTTGATTGAAACAGAGGATCCTAAGGTGTCTGCCAATGGCGAGAATCCTAAATCTAATCTGTATGAACAAGTTTTTGCAACCTCATCGCAAGAATTTTTGTTTGAAACAATGTATGAAGTTTACAAGGCCAAAAGTGGCGATGAAATGCCATATTTAATGGTCGGTGAACCAAAATGCATTGGAATAGAAGTTACAGAGCAGAAACAGGAAGACGCGACCCGCGCATTTGTGTACGACACTGTGTATTACGATGTGAAAGCCAAGTTTGAAGTCGAACTCAAGGGTGTTAATGTTAGTGATGAACTTGCTAATACGTTGGAGTTTGAGGTTAACTATGTTGGCGGTGTTATAAATGCAACCGAAATAGTTGAACTTGTGAATATCACATATCGTAAGAATCAAGTATTTTACGAAGGACATGATAATCTGATACCTCGTTCTCAGTGTGAAGTTTATCGTGATAGACATTATTCTGACGGGCATGTTGAAACTGATGAATTCTTTGGGGCTCCGTGGTTCTGGGTGGAAAGTAATGTTACTTTAGGATGCGGAAGTGATGTTGTAGATCATTTTAGGGATACAACGGTTACTTATTTGCCTGATTTTACTGTTCGCTATGAGAATTTCAATCGATATTCGGTAAAAACAGATAGTATTTATGTATATCAAAGAGGAGCAACATGTATCCCTGGTTTTGAGAATGTTGAATTGGCATTAGAGTTAGAACGTAATGAAGTTCCAGATAGATATGATGAAACATATGGTGCGGAGTTAGAGGACTATAACTTCAATCTTGATAAACCAATAGAAGGATGGTACGTAAAAAAACATGTTAAGAGTTGTAGTAAATTATTACGATATGCCAAAGACGGTAATTCCTTTCCTTTTAGAGGATATCTTATTATGATGCGTTATTATGATCGTTTTTTGTGTGTGGATGATACTATAATAGGTTTTGAAGAGTTCCGGCCAGAGATAAAATCATTTGAAACATTTGATGATTATGCCGGCTCTGATGTTCATGGTCCTGGAAAGATTTATCAGTATGTAACAAAGGGTAAATATTTGGACCATACTTTCTATTTTGAAATAACTGATACCATCTACACACCGAAGGGAACCATTGTAGGAAAAGATGACAGGGATATCTCTGTAGCGTTGGACGAACCCACGGATGTCACCTACGGGAAGGCAACTCTTCATGCTCGTGTGGAAGGCCACGAGGGAGAGGTGTTCTCGGGCTACGGATTCTATGTATTGCAGCCTCATACAGGCAAATGGGTGTTCTTCGAAGCCGACAATGTGTCCGAAGATGGCAGCAACTTCTCTGCTACAGTGACGGGAATGGAATTGGGACAGACGCACCAATACTACGCAAGGCTAAGTACGCCTATCCCAATAAGCGTGGAGCCTATCGTTAGTGATACGCAGACTTTCACGACCCAGAATAGAAGCATCTCCACCGACGAAGCCGTTGACTTGGGCCTGAGCGTCAAGTGGGCATCGCACAACTTTGGCGCCACCAATATGCAGGGCTATGGTACCACCTTCCATAAATGGCCGGCTACGGACGTAGTGGAGTCGCAATGGGGCGAGGACTGGCGCTTGCCTACAGCCAAGGAGGCAGAGGAACTGATCGATCATTGCCATCAGGAGTGGACAAGTTATCATGGACGACAAGGTTTACTGTTGATGTCAAACAACGGCAATGCCATATTCCTGCCTGCGGTGGGCCTCAGTTCAGGGTATCATGTAGACTATGAGTGCGTCTATCTTACTAGTACAGAATATACCTTCTGGGATGAGGCCGATGGATATGTGACCATGCAAGCGTATAATGGACAAGAACTTGGATTCAGATATGTGTTTAAGAAGGACGCAGAGCTTTATCCTATCCGCCCGGTAAGAGAGTAGATATTCGTTGGAAATCTCATTTATTACGCAGGTTATTCGTATTTTTGCCGTTTGACTCAGAAAACGGTTTCTATCTTTTTGAAACGACAAAGGGAGGACGTTGTATCCTCCCTTTGTCTAATACGCTAAGATTACGGTATTATCCCAAATCGGTCATTAGCGCGTAACAGTCTAATGAACCGATTTGGGATTATTAGTCTTTCAAAGTTTTATTCCTCACACAACTCGGTCAGGATGCCGCAGGTGCTCTTGGGGTGCAGGAAGGCAATCTTCAGGCCGTCAGCGCCGCCACGGGGAGCCTTGTCGATAAGGCGGATGCCGTTTGCCTCGCACTGGGCCAAAGCCTCGGTAACGCCATCCTCAACCTTGAAGGCTACATGGTGAATTCCGCGGCCGCCATTGTCCAGGAACTTCTGGATGGTACTCTCGGGGCATGTGGGTTCCAGCAGTTCGATCTTTACTTCGCCAACCTTCAGGAATGCGGTCTTCACCTTCTGGTCTTCTACAACCTCCTCCTTATAGAACTCCAAACCGAGAACGTCGGTGTAGTAGGGGAGAACTTCTGCAATGTTCTGGACAGCGATGCCCAGGTGTTCGATTCTTGAAATCTTCATAATGAATATAGATTTAAAAGTGTTATTGTTTCTTGGGTAATGTGTTGTTCTCGGGGAAGGCAACCTGAGGCGTGAAGTTCATGGCCTCATCCGGAGTCATGCGTGCATAGGCCATGATGATGATGGTATCGCCCACCTGCACCTTGCGTGCGGCGGCACCGTTGAGGCATACGCATCCGCTTCCACGTTCGCCGGAAATGGTATATGTGTCAAAGCGCTCTCCGTTGTTGTTGTCTACGATAAACACTCTCTCTCCCGGTATGATGCCCACGGCATCCATCAGGTCCCTGTCCAGGGTGATGCTGCCCATGTAGTTCAGGTTGGCTTCCGTTACCTGTACACAGTGCAGTTTGCTTTTGAGTACTTCTATTGTCATTTGTATCTGATGTGGTCAATCAAACGTATTGGTGTCTTGCCGCAATATACTGTAATGCAACCGACAACAGAGTCGGAACCGGACCAGTCTTCAATGTCGGCCAGTGTGTTTCCGTCCACTATGCTGTAATATTCTACCTCTAAGCCTGGAATCTCGTTGATGTTGCTGACAACCCATTCCTGTGTCTCGCTGACGGTAAGTCCAAGACCTTTGCTTTCCTGGAGTATGCGGTAGATGTTGGGGGCAATAGCCTTCTCGTCGGGAGCCAGCAAGGTGTTTCTGCTGCTCATTGCCAGACCGTCTGCTTCGCGGATTACGGGGCATGGGATGATGTCCACACGGAACTTCAAATCCTCCACCATGCGGCGTATTACGGCTATCTGCTGGTAGTCCTTCTCTCCGAAATATGCCCTGTCGGGGTCGGTGATCATGAACAGTTTGCTTACAATCTGGCATACGCCATTGAAGTGTCCGGGACGGCGTGCGCCCTCCATCACAGAATCGGTGGGGGGGTATGAGAACTGGCGGGTGTCCGGTTCCGGATATATCTCGTTTACGCTGGGGGCAAAGGCTATTTGTGCTCCGCACTTCTCGAGTATTGCGCAATCGCTTTCCAGTGTCCTCGGATAGCGCTCCAAGTCCTTGGGGTCGTTGAATTGCGTCGGGTTCAAAAATATGCTTACTACCGTAATGCCGTTCTCTGAAACGCTACGGCGAACCAGCGAGGCATGCCCTTCGTGCAAGGCTCCCATGGTGGGGACAAGCCCTATGGACATTCCTTTTGCACGCTCGGCAAGAAGGGTTTCCTGCAACTGTGCTATCGTGTTAATTACCTGCATTGCAATGGTTGGTATAACTTTGTTTTCAAAATTCATGCAAAGGTAAAATATTTATAGGTATCCGAAGAAGGAATTGACCCTAAAAAAGCAAAAAAGTGCTAATTTGAATAAAACAGATGGCAGTCAGGACATGAATGTCGCCGTTTTTTTGTAACTTTGCACACGAGATAATATGTATATTGTGCATATATGGAGAAAGCAAAGAAGATACTTTTCCTGACACAGGAGATAGAGCCGTACGTCTCTGAAACACCCTTAGGTTCGATAAGCCGTTCGTTTATTCCCGCTGTTCAGGAGTCTGGCCGTGAGGTTCGCACTTTTACTCCCAAGTGGGGACAAATCAATGAGCGCCGTAATCAGCTGCATGAAGTCATACGCCTTTCCGGCATGAATTTGATAATAGATGACACAGACCATCAGCTGATAATCAAGGTTGCGAGTATCAATGCGGCACGTATACAGGTATATTTTATCGACAATGACGATTTCATGAAGAATCGTCTTATGTTGGCAGATGACAAGGGAAAGCTGTATAAGGACAATGTGGAGAGAATAATGTTCTTTGCACGTGGTTCGCTTGAAACCGTCAAGAAACTCCGTTGGGTTCCTGAAATAGTGCATTGTCAGGGAATAATGAGTTCTTTGGCTCCGTATCTGTTGAAACTGGCGTATTATGACGAACCAAGTTTTCGTGAGTCAAAGATAGTTTTTACACCATCAACGGAAGTTCCCGAATCTCCGCTTCCCAAGAATTTAGACGGCATATTGTCTTTCCGTGAGGCTAGCAGGACTTCTTTGTCGACGCTTGGCAATCTGACTAAGTTGGAAGACCTGAACCGCATTGGCATGTTCATGAGTGACGGTGTTATCCTTAATGAACCCAATGAATATTACCAGCGTATGGCAAAGGAAATGGGAAAACCCGTGGTGATTCTGGATCCCGAGAATTTGGTTTCCGCCCCATTGGACTTGTATGATACCTTGTGGGACGAAGTGGTCAGAAACAGGCCCAAGGAGGAAGATGACGATGAAGGTTTCCTGTTTTAGTGGATTAGAAAGAGGTTTGGAAGTGAAGAAACTTAATATATTGGACCGTATAGGTTCGTTGGTAGTGGCTGTGGCCATGGTGTTTTTTGTCTCCTGTACAGAGAATACTGGGAATATAGGCATTCCTCCTGTAAATGAAACGCTGGAGACCAGTGTGGCAGTTTGTGACGTCTACACAAAGTCGGTAAAACTGGATAGCATAAAGGCCCATTCCGTTTCCTCGTATCTGGGTTCGATTTACGACCCGGAAACAAACGGACGCCTTACCGGCAATTTCATCACCCAGTTTGCCGTGATGGAGGGATTCAGGTACTTCCCCCCGATAGACTCCATTACATCAAGGGATTCGGAAGGAAGGCCCCGTTGCGACAGCGTCATGCTGCAATTGAATTTTGACACTTATTACGGCGATGTCAATACCCCGTTGAAGTTGGCGGTATATCCGTTGGACATGAACAATCCGTTGAGCGAAGACAGCGTATATTACACTAACACGGATTTGAGGAAGTACATACGTCCCGGATACGAGGACAAACCCATCGCAACAAAGGTATTCACCGCGTGGGACAGAATACACGGTTCTGACCCCTCCAACGCCACGTCAGGCAGTTATCCCAGTATACGTGTTCCTTTGCCATTGTCTGAAGGCAATCAGATAATGGACAAGTACTGGGAGTACCTGGAAGACAACAAGGGACTTTCAGAAGAGGAGCATGTAAACCGCAACTTTGACGATTCATATCATTTCATCAGAAACGTACATCCCGGTTACTATGCGGAAATAATAAACGGTGAGGGTGTGATGGTGCGTGTCTTTGTGGATGCCCTGTATCTGATATACAATGCACGTGTACTGAATGACAGCATTGTGGAGGAGGTGCCTTCATATAGCGTGTTTGCAGGTACTCCAGAGGTTATCCAGAGTTGCCAGTTCTCGGAATCCGATGTTGCCGAACTGGTGGAAGATGAATCATGCACATGGCTTAAGACACCTACGGGAATATGTACGGAGGTAACACTGCCCATTGATGATATCTTCTCAGGAAACCACAAGAACGACAGTATCAGTCGTGTGGAACTGATGTTCAACAGATACAATAAGGAGCAGACAGGAAACCAATTCGGTATTCCCCAGAATCTTCTGCTTGTCCGCAAGAGCGAGGCCAACAGTTTCTTCATCCAGAACAAGACTCCGGATGAGGTGACGTCTTACCTTGCAGCCTTCCAAAAGGCCTACAATACGTACACGTTCAACAACATCAGCCAGATGGCAACCTTCATGTACAAGGATCGCGAGAATGCCGTTATGGCCTACATCAAGGATGTACTGAAGGAGGATAACCCTACGGAGGCACAGATTGAGGAGGAGACACACGAATGGACCAAGCGTAATCCTGATTGGAACAAGTGCTGCCTTATACCTGTAGAGATTACCACCAATACCGCTTCCGGTTCCATAACAAGCGTAAGCCACGACCTCTCCCTTACGAGCGCCCGTCTGGTAAAGGGAACCAAGGATGAACCTATCCGCATACAGGTATACTATACCCGTGTAGCCTCCGCCTCCAACAATGAGTAGTGAGTGGTTTCAGGAGATGGGGATACTCTATTCCCTGTTGCCGGACTATGAAACCGCTTATGCAAGATTAGGCAGGATATTTTTCGAGTTGCTTGACGATGCAACTTCCGAGTCGGATGTCTTGTTGGCAGGTTGCTTTGCCAAGACGGATTATCTGCTGAAGCAAAAGTCAGCAAAACCACAACTCAGACGTATGGTCAATGACATGCGTCTGAGATTGACCAAGGATAAAGGAACACAGAGTGCCGGGAATTTCATGTATGATTTTCAGGCTCTGTGTCTTTTTATTGCCCTGCTGTCCGACAAAGAAGTCCCGGCGGAACTTGAAGAACTGTTTCCCAAGGAGCGCCAATCGGGCGGTAGATATGTCGTAGATGCTGACTACATCCGTGTTATTCTCCATGACTGGGACGATGAGTTCCTGCATTGTACCTCCGAATCGGGAGAAGAGGACCTGCGGATAAGGTACTCGGGTGAAGGGCAACTTTATGGTCATGACAACGGCTATCTCTCGGAATTGCTCTGCAAGGGCATGATGCTCAATGTTGTCCGTCCCAGAAAGTCGGAGGACGGAGTCCTGCTGCCTGAACTTCTTGTCCTGGAACCGGACTTTCTTGTAGATGTCTCCACCATAGCGTCGTGCTTCGAGTCTTATGCTGAATCCCCTGCTGTTTCTTTGTTGAGGAGGTTGGAACCGCCGGCAATAACAGAACCCATCCTTATGGGTAATATGGCATCCGAACTTCTGGATACGGTCATTCACGACAGGGGTAGTATGGCAGGGCGCTCGTCCGAGATGATGAAGGACCTCTATGTGGAAGCGGCCAAGAGGTTTTTCCAGAGCAATGCCGTTGGTGTGATGTATGCCCATCCCGACAAATCCTTCCATTCCCTCGCATGGCAACAGATGCAGAACATACATAAGGCATTGCATACCACCTTGCCCGAAGCGGTAGACAGGTATGACGAGACCAATGTTGTGGTGGAACCGACATTCTTCTCCGAAATGCTGGGCCTGCAGGGACGTATGGATATGCTTCAGACGGATATGAGGGTGCTGGTGGAGCAGAAGGCTGGCAAGGCGGCTTATGTCTATGGCGACGCTGATGCCGACACCCCAAAATACAAGGAGCAGCACTACATCCAGATGCTCCTGTATATGGCCATTATAAGGTATAATTTCCGCCAACTTTATGAGGCTAACAACCGCGAACTGCATGCATTCCTTCTCTACAGCAAGTACATGCATCCGCTTGTCGGACTGGGGTTTGCACCTGAACTTTTGCATAAGGCCATTGTCCTGCGCAACAGGTATGTGGCACAGGAGAGCGATCTCTGCCAGGGAGGCATTTCCAAACTGATGTCGTCCACCGCCGAGAGTCTGAACCTGAACGAAGTCCGTGGCAGGCTATGGGAGCAGTATCAGCGTCCGCGCATTGAAGGACTGCTTTGCCGTTTCCGCCTCTCATCGGAACTGGAGCGTGCATATTTCCAGCGCTTCTATCGTTTTGTCGCCCTGGAACACAGACTCTCCAAGATCGGGAACCAGACAAAGGAATGTTCCGGATTTGCCAGTGCGTGGCTGTCTTCGTTGGATGAAAAGCAGCAATACGGCAACATCCTTCTTGGCCTTGCCATAAACGCCGGCCGTTTCCCTGACACTGGACAGATATCACACCTGGTGTTGGAATATAGCGGCGAGTCGGGCAATTTCAGACAGGGGGACATCGTGGTGCTGTATTCCTATCCGGAAGACCACGCTCCCGACATAAGACGGACGATGGTGTTCAGGGCAGTGATAAGCAACGTTTCGCCCTCTGAAATAACCTTGAAACTCAGGAACACTCAGAAGGATGCTTCCGTCTTTCATTGCCCGACGGGCAGTGCATGGTGCCTGGAACATGACTTCATGGAGAGTTCCTATAGCGGTCTTTACAAAGGTCTGTATTCCTTTCTGTGTGCCCCTCCGGAACGCAAGGATCTTGTGCTGATGCAACGCTCTCCCCGTGTCAATCCCGATGCGTCCCTGCGTGGTGATTATGGCGGCTTCAACGGTTTGCAGAAAAGGATCAAGGCCTCCAGAGACCTCTTCCTGGTTATCGGACCGCCGGGAACGGGAAAGACTTCCTTTGGCATGCTCCATACCTTGCAGGAAGAACTGCTGGAGGAGGACGCAAGGGTGCTGGTGGTGTCGTATACAAACCGTTCGGTGGACGAGATATGCAGCAAACTGTATCCGGAAATAGACTTTATCCGCCTTGGTGGCAATGTGTCGTCCGCCGAAACCTATTCCGAACGCTATCTCGGCAGCATAGTTGCCCAATGCAAGACTTCGGCCGAGTTGAGGGATAGGGTAGCGGCCGCACGCGTCGTTGTAGGGACAACATCGTCGGCCATGTCGCATCTGCCCCTCCTGTCCATGGACCGCTATTCACTCTGCATCATAGATGAGGCCAGCCAGATTCTGGAACCTCATCTTCTGCCTCTGCTCTCCCTTTGTTGTGCCGACGGCACTCCCTGCATCTCAAGGTTCGTGATGATAGGGGACCACAAACAACTGCCTGCCGTGGTGCAGCAACGCAGCAGGGAGTCCCGTGTTGATGACCCATCCCTGAACGCAATCGGACTGTCTGATTGCCGTAACTCCATGTTCGAGAGGCTTCTGGCCAGATACCGCCACAATCCGGACGTCTGCTACATGCTCACCCGTCAGGGACGCATGCACAGGGATATCGCACATTTTCCCAATATTGCTTTCTATGGAGGCAAGTTGCAGGAAGTTCCCCTGGAGCACCAACTTGCCGCTTCGGCACATTCCAGAGTTCGTTTTATTGACGTCCAGCCACAGGACTTTTCCCAGACGGACAAGGTGAATCCCTCCGAGGCATCCGTCATTGCCGATGAATTAATGCTTATATGGCAACGCCATCAGCAGAATTTCAAACCCGAGGAGACCGTGGGTGTCATTGTGCCTTATCGCAACCAGATATCTGCCATACGCACAGTACTGGCCGAGAGGCTCAACACTCCTGACCACCCGCTCCTGCACATCACCATAGACACGGTGGAACGATACCAGGGCAGCCAGCGCAATTACATAATTTACGGCTTCACCGTTCAAAAGGTGTATCAGTTGCGTTTCCTCACAGAAACCACATTCCAGGAAGACGGCATGACGATAGACCGCAAACTGAATGTTGCCATGACACGTGCCAGGGAATACCTTATCCTTGTAGGCAACAGAACCCTGCTCTCGCGCGTACCTTTATATAAAAGACTGTTACATTATTGCGGTTAGGTGCTTGGCGTTCAGTTTAAGATGCTTGTAAAGTGTCTGCTATGGTATCAAGATGAAGTGAACCCCAAAAGTCAGATAAAGACTTTTGGGGTTCATTTCTGCGTATCTCCACTTGTTCAGTATTGCCATATGACATAAAAGTCTGTAATTATGAACAAGTGGGTTTGTGTCTACATTGTATTATTACTGTTTCGAAGTGTGTGACATATACACTGCGTTACCAACCTGAGGACTTCCCTTATAGGAGGCCTTGTTGCCCACGATGGTGATAGTGTCGCCTACCTTCAGTCCCTTGGCATCAACCATACCCTTCTTGGCATCGCCTGTGGCTCCGTAGCCGGGAAGGATACCATATACATAGACGTCGTCGCCGTTGGCATCCTGCAGGGTCAGATTGCCATAAGTGGGGTTGGCTATGTCGGTGATTGTGCCGGTGAGTTTGTAGTATACGTCGGTAGCATCCTCCTTGGTAAGGAACTCTGCCACGCTGACCTCGGGAGTTGCGGTATATTTCTCCAACAGCGTGCCCTTGGGCATCTGAGGTGTACCCTTATACTCGCTACGCTTGCCTACAACGGTAACGAAGTCGCCTATAGCGAGAGTATGGCCCTGGGTGTTTACATAGTATGCATACACCTCGCCGGTGTAATCCTTGACGTAGAAATTGTTGTTGTAGTTGTTGAATCCGGTCACATGACCCACGATGCGGTACTGTGCGGCATCATCCACTGCGGCGGCAAGGAATTCTGCCACTGTAACGTCGGCAACGCCACCTGCCTGTGAGAAGGTATAGGGGATGGGTTCGCCTTCGTTGGCAAAGAACGAGATGTTGCCTTCGCGTGCACTGCCGTCATTGGGCATGATGTTGAAGGTGTAGACGATGGTGTCGGCAGGGTTGGGCTCCAGTTTGGTGGGAACGCCGTCAATGTATTCAGCTTCACTGTATGAAATCCAGTCCTGGCATTCGTCGGCAATGGTGAAGAAGGCACCCTTGCCCTTGCTTGCCAGAACAACTTCCAACTGACCGCCGTCCTTGCTTACCTCGGTGGTTTCGCTTACGATCTTGAGGAGAGCCTTCTCGATTTCCAGTACGGTAACGTCCACCATCTGCGGGTCACCCTTGTATGAACCCTTGGGACCTTCGATGGTAACCTTGTCGCCTACTTCCAGACCCAGGCTGGTGAAGTTCTTTGTCTTGCCTTCTGCATCCAGTGTGCCGTAGATGTAGAGTTCTGCGGTACCGTCGGTCATGTACCAGTTGCCATAAGTGGTGTTGACAATCTTGGTGATAGTACCGGATACAACGAATGACTTGCCGTCGGGAGCCTCGTTTACCTCCTTACAGGTGGCCTTCGATGCTGTCATTTCTCCCTGACGTACCTTCAGGAAGAGGTTCTTGTCGGCAGAGATAATCTTCAGTTCCACCTCGCGTCCGGCATCGGACTTCTCGGCACTGAATGACAATGTGGTCGTACCTGCCTCGCCAGAGGTCTGTGAAACGGTCAGCCATGCGGGGATGGGGTAGAGGTCATTGCCCTTGCTGTCCTTTTCCTGGCTGAATTCCCATGTGTCACCTGCAACTAAGGTGACTTCTTCTGTACCACCCTCAGCAGGAATGCTGATGTATGAGGTGGAGAGGTTGAGATCCTTGAAGGTTCCCAACACCTGGTCTTCCGAGCATCCTATGCAAAGCAGGGCGCCCAGTAAGAGTGTGAATATTGATTTTATCTTCATCTTCATCTTCGTGATTAGTTAAATAAGTATTTTACACCTACTGAAATGTTCCAGCACTGGCCGATAGAGTAGTTGGGAACCCAAACCTCTGTGTTGGCGTTGATCTTCTCGGGTGTGGAGAATGTGGCATAGCCCTGTGCGTCTGTGCCTTCGAACTTGAGGATACGGCCGGAGTTGAGGTCTGTGCTCATCTGCTTGCTGACACCCAGTTCGGAACTGAAGAGGTTCAGGACGTTCTTCATGTCAAAGCTCAACTGAAGGGTGTTCAGCGTCTTGCCAATCTTGAGTTTGAAGTCATGCTTGTAGCTCATGTCCAGACGGTGTACCCAGGGGTTGTAAACGCTGTATGCCTCGGCGTACTTGCCCTGGTTGGCGCTCAGGTAACTGTTGTTGTGTACGAAGGCCATGAAGCGGTCGCGGTCGTCGGGAGAAGTGAAGCGGAATTCGTTGTTCTTAACCTGCTCGTCTGTGGGGATGTAGAGAGCGTCGTAGTTGTAGCCGTCGCCGTTCATGTCGTTGGCGGTCATGTAAGAGTAGTTGTAACCGCCGTTCCATCCCTCGTAAACCAGACTGAAGTGGCTGTTCTTCTTGTGGAAGGTGGCAGAGGCAATCACGCGGTTGGGGGTAACGTACTCGGAGTTGTGCAGGGCAATGTTGTTGGGACCATTCACGGTGGGAACGTATGTGAATGCTGACTCGGCATTGGAACCGGGCAGACCTGTTACCTCCTTAGACACGGTGTGTGTGTATGAGGCCATCAGGCTCAGTTCCTTTACGGGACGCATGTTCAAGGTCACGTTTGCTAACCATCCATAACCCTTGCTGGTGTTCTCCAGGACAAATGCCTTGGTGCCTGAGCGGAACTCTGTGGGATACACGGGACGGCAGTCGGCGCCGTTGAAGCGTGCAAAACCTTCCACGGGCATAATGCTCCAATCGGAGATGGTGGCGGCATTGACGGTCTTGTTGTAGATACCCTCAACAGAAACGGAGAAGGGGAATGATGTGGGCAGGTTGTAGTCCAGAGCCAAAGAGGTCTTCCATACCTGAGGCATCTTGAACATGGGATCCACGGCAGAGATGGAAGAGGGGCGTGTGCCGTCGTCGGGAGTGACGGTGCTGGGGAAGCCCATGCCAATCAGTTTGTCGCGCAGGGACTGGGTGTATGACTTGCCGTCCTCCTTTACAAGGCCTCCGGCAAACTCAGACATTACGGCGCTCATGTCGCCATACTTTGCCTTCACCTCGTCGGGCAGGTAGTTGTAGTTGCTCTTGGGACCGAGCTGGGCCTGGTACTGTACCATACCGCCGTTTGTGGGCATGTTGGTGAAGAATACCAGAGGCAGACGTCCGGAGAAGAGGCCTGTACCGCCACGGAGTTTCAGTGACTTGTCGCCCATGATGTCATATACGAAACCTATGCGGGGAGATGCCATCAACTTGGTGGTGGGCCACTTGCCAGTGTCTATGTGGCGTCCGTTGTAATCAAGTTCCTTGATGGCGTTGTTGGTCATCAGGTCGCCGTTGTTGAAGAAGAGAGCGTCCAGACGCAGGCCTGCGGTCAGTTTGAACTTGTCGGTAGCATTCCATTCCTCCTGTCCGTAGATGCCCAGTTTGCTGAAGCGTACACGTGCGGCAGGAGCAGTCTCGCCGTCATAGCCGTAGGTCAGACACACCACCTCGGGTGTGGCGCCGGTCAGGAAGTCGTCCACGCTCTTGTAGCGGTAGTAGCCTGTACCGTTGCGCATGTACTGGTTGTCGGCCATCTGGTACTCGTAACTGATACCAGCGATGATCTTGTGGTTGCCGGTATAGTATGTAATGTCGTCCTTGATGTTGAACACGGTGTTGTGCACGGCATTGTTCCATGTGAAGAGTTCATAACCCAGAGCCATGTACTGAGTGGTGGTGTTGGTACCGTCGTGTATGTCGATGAAGGGGAACTCGGAAGAGTTGGAACCGCGCACGTCGTCCAGTTTGGAGAATGTGGCCAGGAACTGGTTGGACAGGTTGTCGGTGAGACGGCTGTTCAGGTCCACAGATGCAGAGTGCACCAGATTGTTCATGGAATACATTGAGTTGGCAAAGGGCATGGAGTAGAGCGATGCACGTCCGTAAGCGGAACGCTCACCACCATCCATAGAGGATACGTTAGGACCGTTCCATGCGGTGTTCTTGGTGTAGTTGTAGCGAACGGCCAACTTGTGCCTGTCGGTAATGTTCCAGTCAACACGTGCCAGCAACTTGAGGTTGCTCTCGTCTGCGGGGAAGTCGGTGAACGAACCTGTGTCGTATCCGTACTTCTCGGCAACGAAGTCCTTTACGCGCTGCATGTCGGCTACGGTGGTGTAGGAGAGGTACTGTTCCTCGCTGGCCACACCATCCTGAGAAGGTCTCCAGCGAACGGCCACAGAGGGGGATGCTGTGTACTCGGCATTGGCGAAGAAGAACAGTTTGTCCTTGATGATGGGGCCGCCGAAAGTGGCGCCGTATGTAGTGCTGCGGTCTCTGTCGCGTGCACCGGAAATGGTCTGGCCGTATACGGCATCACCACGCATGTTCTCGTTTCTGTGGTGAACGTAGGCAGTACCCTTGAAGGTGTTGGTACCAGACTTGGTAATGGCGTTCACGCCACCACCGATGAAGTTTGTCTGGCGGACGTCAAAGGGAGAGATGACAACCTGCAACTCCTCGATGGCGTCTATTGAGATGGGGTTGCCGCCACCGGGCAGGTTCTCGCTCAGGCCGAAGTTGTTGTTGAAGTTGGCACCGTCCACGGTGAAGTTGGCTGTTCTGCCGTCCACACCAGCGAAGTTCATGCCGTTGCCTCCGTAGGGGGAAAGGCGTGTAATGTCCGTGATGGAACGGTTTATGGTAGGCATGGAGTTCATCTGCGCATTGCTGATGTTGGTTGAAGCACCAGTCTTCTCTCCAGCAAACTTTGAAGAACTACCTACTACTACCAACTCGTCCATTTGCTTGGCATCCTCGTTGATAACAATGTTCATGTTGTAGGTTTCACCCAGTTCCAGAGTGATGTTCTTCACGCTCTTGGTTTTGAAACCTACGTAGCGGATCTGCACCTCATAGGGACCGCCGGGACGCATACCCTGGATGTTGAAGCGTCCATCTGTGTTTGTTACTGTGGAGTAACGTGAACCTGAGGGTTGGTGTACGGCTTGGACGATGGCGCCGATGATGGCCTCCTTCTTTTCATCCGTCAACTTACCGCTCATTCCAGAGGTTGTTACCTGTGCGGAAACAACGGTAGCGACCAGCAATAGTGCCGCTACCCAAAATGACCTCATTGTTTTAAACATGATGAATTGATTGAATTTTTAATAAATGATAGTTTATTTAATGATGATGCAAAGTTAGTTAAAATATGTGAACTAATGAGCGCTTTTCAGATAAAAATGCATCAGTATTGGGTAATCTCTGATAAAATGACGCGAGTTCGATGAATTCACCCCTAGCGAGTTCCTGATATTTTCTACCCAAATGTCGGAAAACGGATATAAGAATACCGCCAGAGGGCTTGGGTGGCGCTTCTGGCGGTATTGGCTATTATTATGAAAAAAAGAGTTGTTCCTGTGTTGTAAGGGGGCGTGTTCCTGCTTAGTCGTCTATGCGGAGGAAGTTGCCCTTGCCGTCAAAGACGAGTTCCATGTCGTTGGTCAGTTCCACAACCTGGGTGTTTTTCTTCTTCTTCCATTCGATAATCTTGGCATTGGGGAACTTGCCCTTTACGTGCTGGGTTATCTTCACGGGGAGGATGGAGTTGGGCAGGGGGGTCTTGTCGTCTGTTGACTCGATGTCTGTCACATTGCCTCTCTTGTCGAAGTCCAGTTTGTAGGTTGTCCTGTTGTCGCTTACGTAAACCTTGTGCTCAACGTCGAGGATGTCCTTGTCCATCTCGTAGTGGCTGATGTTGTAACCCTTGAAGTGCTTTGCAATGTATTCCTTGGCGTTCTGGGGTATGCCTTTGTAGTTCTGTGCCTGAACTGTCTGGAAGGTGAGGGGTGCCAGGATTGCAACCAGGGCGCAAAGTAATGATGACTTTTTCATAATGTGTATTTGTTTTGTTTGTTTCTGATATAATTGTCCTTTATATTATATATATAATGTGTCTCTCGCCGGCAGAGGTGCCTTGTGTGGTCATAACCTCTGTTTTGCTGTTCAAAAGTATATCATATTACGTTATCCGCCAAATTTGTTTTTGCATACGTAAACACTTGCGCATGCTTATTAGTTTTTTTTTGCTAAAAAGTCTCGGTTCTTGTCTTTTGTATACATGATGAGTGTACATTTGTGGAAATAAAGCGTGTTTTGGTTTTGCCGTTTGGACAAAAAAGCGTAACTTTGGGTCGTAATAACCAAAACTTCTAAATCTAAACTGACTATGTACGGAAAAATGAAAGAACATCTTTGCCAGACTTTGGCAGAGATCAAGGAAGCAGGACTTTACAAGAACGAGCGTTTGATAGAGAGCCCCCAGCAGGCTGAAATCCAGGTGGCTGGCAAGGAAGTGCTGAACTTCTGTGCCAACAACTATCTGGGCCTTTCCAACCATCCCCGCCTCATCGAGGCTGCCAAGAAGGCTCTGGACAGCCGTGGCTTCGGTATGTCCAGCGTGCGCTTCATCTGCGGTACTGCCGACATCCACAAGGTTCTGGAGGCTGAAATCAGCGAGTACTTCAAGACCGAGGACACCATCCTGTATGCCGCTTGCTTTGATGCCAACGGCGGTGTGTTCGAACCTCTGCTGACCGACGAGGACGCCATCATCTCCGATGCCCTGAACCACGCTTCCATCATCGACGGCGTGCGTCTGTGCAAGGCAAAGCGCTACCGCTATGCCAATGCCAACATGGAGGAACTGGAGAAGTGCCTTCAGGAGGCTCAGGCCCAGCGCTTCCGCATAATCGTTACCGACGGTGTGTTCTCTATGGACGGCAACGTGGCTCCCATGGACAAGATCTGTGACCTGGCAGAAAAGTACGACGCACTGGTGATGGTGGACGAGAGCCACTCCGCAGGTGTGGTGGGCGCTACCGGTCATGGCGTGAGCGAGTTCTTCAACACCTACGACCGTGTGGACATCTACACCGGCACACTGGGCAAGAGTTTCGGCGGTGCCATGGGTGGTTTCACCACCGGCAAGAAGGAGATTATCGACCTGTTGCGCCAGCGCAGCCGTCCCTATCTCTTCTCCAACTCTCTGGCTCCCTCTCTCGTGGGCGCAGGCATAGAGATGTTCCGCATGCTCAAGGAGAGCAACGCCATCCACGACAAGTTGGTGGAGAACGTAAACTACTTCCGCGACAAGATGATAGCAGCCGGCTTCGACATCAAGCCCACACAGAGTGCCATCTGCGCCGTTATGCTCTACGATGCCAAGTTGAGCCAGGACTTCGCCGCACGTCTGCAGGACGAGGGTATCTATGTGACGGGCTTCTACTATCCCGTAGTTCCCAAGGGCCAGGCACGTATCCGCGTGCAGGTTTCTGCCGGCCACGAGCGTGAGCATCTGGACAAGTGTATCGCTGCCTTCACCAAGATAGGCAAGGAAATGGGCGTGCTGAAGTAAGCCGCCGGGCACAAGGATAAAGCAATACCGTCCCCGATTCCGCCATGATGACGGTTTCGGGGACGCTTTTAGGACAACAGAAACACATAAGCGATGAACGTAGGAGACAGAATACCCGAAGTCCTTGGCAAGGACCAGGACGGCAACGAGATAAAGGCCAGCGACTACAAGGGGCGCAAGATAGTGCTCTACTCTTACCCCAAGGCCAACACCAGCGGCTGCACCGCCGAGGCTTGCTCCCTGCAGGCACACAAGGCCGAATTGGAGGCCGCCGGATACTCCATCATCGGCGTGAGCAAGGACAGGGAGGGATTGCAGAAGAAGTTTGCCGAGGCACAGGGGCTGGAATTCCCCCTGATTGCTGACACGGACACCACGCTTCTCCAACTGCTCGGATGCTGGGGCGAGAAGGTGGCATGCGGACGACGCACCATTGGCACCCTGCGCACCACCTACCTGGTAAACGAGGACGGAGTGATAGAGAAGATTTTCACGCCCAAGGAGATAAAGACCAAGATTCACGCCGAACAGATACTTTCTTATATAAATGAACGTAATTGAGACAGGCATCGAGGGCCTGCTCATATTGGAGCCCCGTATCTTCAAGGATGCCCGCGGATACTTCTTCGAATCCTTCTCCCAGCGCGAGTTTGAGGAGAAGGTGGGGCACGTGCACTTTGTGCAGGACAACGAGAGCATGAGCACCTATGGCGTGATGCGCGGCCTCCACTTCCAGCGCCCGCCCTACACGCAAAGCAAACTGGTGCGATGCGTCAGCGGTGCCGTGCTCGACGTTGCCGTGGACATCCGCCAGGGGTCGCCCACCTATGGTCAGCACGTTGCTGTGGAACTCTCCGCCGAGAACCACCGCCAGTTCTTCATTTCCAAGGGCTTTGCCCACGGTTTTGCCGTGCTGAGCGAAACGGCCGTATTCCAGTACAAGTGCGATGAGTTCTACCATCCCGAGGCAGATGCCGGCATCAGCATCCTGGACGAGAGCCTGGGCATCGACTGGCGCATTCCCAAGGACAAGGCCATCCTCTCCGACAAGGACACGCGCCACGGCATGCTTGCCGATTTCCAGAGCCCCTTCACCTATGACATAAACCAATAACAACGAGGCACAATGAAGAGAAGCATAGTCATCACCGGTGGAGCCGGATTCATAGGCAGCCATGTGGTGCGCCTGTTCGTGAACAAGTACCCCGACTACAATATTATAAATCTTGACAAACTCACCTATGCCGGCAATCTGGCAAACCTGAAGGACGTGGAGGACCGCCCCAACTACAAGTTCGTGCGCATGGACATCTGCGACTTCGAGGCCTTCTATGCCCTCATGCAGGAGGAGAAGGTGGACGGCATCATACACCTGGCCGCCGAGAGCCACGTTGACCGTAGCATCAAGGACCCCTTCACCTTTGCCCGCACCAACGTGATGGGCACGCTGAGCCTGCTCCAGGCTGCCAAACTCTACTGGGAGTCCCTGCCCGGGAAGTACGAGGGAAAGCGCTTCTACCACATCTCCACCGACGAGGTGTACGGCGCACTGGAACTCACTCATCCCGAAGGTATTGAACCTCCGTTCACCACCACCGCCTCGTCTTCGGAGCACCACCTGGCCTACGGCACGGATTTCTTCTACGAAACCACCAAGTACAACCCCCATTCGCCATATTCTGCCGCCAAGGCAAGCAGCGACCATTTCGTGCGTGCCTATCACGACACCTACGGAATGCCCACCATTGTCACCAACTGCTCCAACAACTATGGCCCCTACCAGTTCCCCGAGAAACTGATACCCCTGTTCATCAACAATATCCGCCATCGCCGTCCCCTTCCCGTCTACGGCAAGGGCGAGAACGTGCGCGACTGGCTCTATGTGGAGGACCATGCACGTGCCATAGACCTGATTTTCCACAAGGGCACCGTGGCCGAAACCTACAACATCGGCGGCTTCAACGAGTGGAAGAACATAGATTTGATCCGGGTGATGATAAAGACCGTGGACCGTCTGCTGGGCAATCCCGAAGGCTCGTCCCTCGAGTTGATTACCTATGTCACCGACCGTGCCGGCCACGACCTCCGCTATGCCATCGATTCAACGAAACTCCAGAAGGAACTCGGTTGGGAACCCAGCCTTCAGTTCGAGGAGGGCATAGAAAAGACCGTACGATGGTACCTCGACAACCAGGAATGGATGGACAACATCACCTCCGGCGAGTACGAGAAGTACTACGAAAGCATGTATGCAGGACGATAGTGCCTGTCCGTTACCCCGTTTTAACCCAAACCGGTCATTAGCGTTTACCCCATCAAAACACTCATAGGTATGCCCTGTGGGTGTTTTTTTGTGCTCATTCGCATCGTTTTGTGCTCATTTTCTTCGTTTGCTTTTGGAAAATTAGATCCAAATGGTGGGGGGTGCAGGTGGCGAGTGTAAATATATTGGTAAAAATACTTTACATCCATTTTGTGCCTGTGCAGGGTGTAAATCCTCGTTTCGTTCAGGCTTATTCTCCGTGAGGACTATGCCCTGGCTATGTGTTAGCGAGAGCCTGACAATATGTCAGTTCCTCGCTGATAATACAACGTCACGTAAAGAGGCTCCCTACGACACCAGGTTTGCATACAGATGTGCATGAAAATGCAATGTAAGACGCTGTGTAACAATGGAATATAATGTATGTCGCGTGTTTTGTGTTGGTCGGATGTTAGCGTTGGTGTAAATTCTGCTAACAGCTATCCGCTTCTCGTAAATATCAGTGAAGGTTGAATTATCTTTACATCGGTAATGGTATCAAGAAGAGCACTATATGCAGTTATGCAGTTATGCAGTTTTAAAATGAAGGGTATGAAAAGGGATGAAATAAATTTTATTATATTATATATATAATATAATAATTATATATTTAGTAAGAAAAAACAACAAAACAGTAATCTGGGCAAAAAATAACTGCATAACTGCATAACTGCATATACTGTGTCTTTTCCTGGAAAAGGTTGACTCTTTTCCTAAGAAGGTAGACTGTCTTTTCTTAAAAGTTTGAGCGCTCATAGTATATTTCGCTCTAAGTCACTCTAAGTCACTCTAAGTCACTTTGTGCAAAATAGATGTTGTATCTTTGCATCGTATTCGGAGGGATAGCAGATGACGCCTCTAAAACAGGGACCCCTCCTTTGAATAGCGTTCTTTGACTTGCTGATACAATTGCTTGTCTCCCCAAAATCCACTTGGTGCACAGGGTGGAGGATTCGTAGAGCGAACTGTTGCTTTTTCCTGAAGAATGAGCGGAACTTTAGGATTACAAGCGAAACAGGTCGTACAGCATTAGGGGAGATGACCTATTTGCAGGGGCATATCGCCCGTATGCTTGGGTCGTGAATCCCGACCCCAGGGCAGGATGTTCCAAAACAGAACACCCCCACGGGAGAGGGCTGGTGAGCGACTCTCTCTTGCCTGGCTTGACAAATGACAAAATGATGCGGTGGAATGATATTTTTGCTTGCAAGTGTGCTGAATTTCGCCAAAAAGATGTAATTTTGTGCGTTGAATGTGCGTCTAATGCACAGATATGGAAAACAAACAAAACATCAATACACTATGAAAAGTTTCATCAAGTACACAATGGCAACCGTGGTGGGTATATTCCTGACCATGACGCTGTTCACCATCATCAGCATCATTTCGCTGGCCGGAATGATGGCAACGGAGGGCATGAGCGCCCCCATCAAGGAAAAGAGCATCCTGCGCCTGGACTTTTCCGGAACTTTGGCAGAGCGCAGCGATTCCAATCCCTTCGCCGCTCTCATGGGCGAAGAAAACAAGGCTCTGTCCCTGGAGGATGCCCTGCTGGCACTGGACAAGGCTGCCAAGAACGAGAACATCATCGGCGTATATCTTGAGGGCGGTGCCATGGGTGCCAACCCCGGTATGGCACAGGAATTGCGCCAGGCCCTTGTGGAGTTCAAAGAGAGCGGAAAGTGGGTGGTTGCCTATGGCGACTCTTATGGCAAGACGGCCTACTACCTGTCCTCCGTGGCCGATTCCGTACTGCTCAACCCCGAGGGCAACGTGGACTTCGGCGGCATGGCTTCGCAGATCATGTTCTACAAGGACGTGATGGAGAAGATTGGCGTGAAGATGCAGGTCTTCAAGGTGGGTACATACAAGAGTGCCGTAGAGCCCTTCATCTGCACCGAGATGTCTCCTGCCAACCGCGAGCAGGTTACCTCATATCTGTTCAGCATCTGGACAAACATGCTGAAGGACGTGGCCGCAAGCCGCAACATGGAGGTGGGCAAACTGAACTCGCTGGCCGATTCGCTGACAATGATTTCCGAGGCTTCCGTGGCCCTGAACGGAGGTCTGGTGGACAAACTCTGCTACATGGACGAGGTGAAGGCCATCCTGCGCGAGAAGAGCGGTCTTGAGGATGAGGACGACGACTTGGTATTCGCCTCCGTGGCCGATGTGGCAAAGAGCGAGACACTGGACGAGAAAGTGGACGAGCAGGTGGCCGTCTACTATGCCTACGGCGAGATCGTGCAGAGCCAGGGCACCGGCCTCGGCATGAGCCAGGAGCACCAGATAGTGGGCGAGAAGATGATAAAGGACCTTCAGGACCTGCGCGAGGACGATGACGTGAAGGCTGTGGTAATCCGCGTGAACAGCCCCGGTGGTAGTGCCTTCGCAAGCGAACAGATCTGGCGCGAGGTGTGCCTGCTGAAGGAGAAGAAGCCCGTGGTGGTGAGCATGGGCGGCATGGCAGCCAGTGGCGGATACTACATCAGTTGTGCCGCCAACCGCATCTTTGCCGAACCCACTACGCTGACAGGTTCCATAGGCATCTTCGGCATGATTCCAGACGTGAGCGAACTGATGACCGAGAAGATAGGCCTGAAGTTTGACGTGGTGAAGACCAACGAGATGTCCGACATAGGCACCATGGCACGCCCCTTCAACGAGGCCGAGAGCGCCCAGATGCAGAAGATGATAAACCGCGGTTATGACCTCTTCACCAAGCGTGTGGCCGACGGTCGCGGCATGGCTCAGGACAGCGTGAAGTTGATTGCCGAGGGTCGCGTGTGGACTGGCGAGCAGGGACTGAACATCGGCCTTGTGGACGAGTTGGGCAACCTGGATGATGCCGTGGCACATGCCGCAGAACTGGCCAAGGTGGAGAAGTTCCGTGCCGTGCCCTATCCCGGTGCCGACAATCCCTTCGAACAGTTGCTGAACCAGACAAAGGGCGGATACCTGGACAGCGAGTTGCGCGAACTGCTGGGCGAGGGCTATGCCGTCTACTCCCTGGTGCGCAACGTGAAGGATGCCGACCGCATCCAGGCACGCATGCCGTTTGATATGAACATCCAGTAAACAATAAACAGCCCTAAGGTCCTTAAGGTCTCTAAAGTCCTTAAAGTCCTTGGGGTCATTTGAATAGCGATGAACAAGTACCGTTTGTACCGTCTGCTTGTAGAGCAGCAGGAACTGAAGGACAAGCGTCACCCCATGCTGGAGAAGAACCGCTTCATGAAGATACTGATGTGGTTCATGCTCCTCTACTATGCCGCCATACTGCTTCTTATGGGAGCGATGCTCCCCATGGGCTTCAGCGGCATGTATCCCGGTGTGGCCGCCTTCCACGTGATGGACGGGTTCCTGCCCTGGCTCTTGCTGGTGGACTTCTGGACACGCTTCGGGTTGCAGGAGACACCCGCCCAGCAGGTGCGCCAGTATAGCATCCTGCCAGTGCGAAGGTCGTTCCTGATGAACATCTACCTGCTCCGCACGGCATTCAGTTCGGGCAATCTTTTCTGGGGCTTCATGCTCGTGCCCTTCGGAGCCATCTGCGTGCTCCCGCTGCTGGGGTGGGGAGGTTTCCTCCTGTGGCTCCTGGGATGGTGGCTCTTGTGCGTGGCCGACGGGTTGTGCTACCTGTTCTGCCGTGCCCTGTGCATGAAGAGTTTCCTGTGGGTGCTTCTGCCCCTGGCCGTGCACGGAGGCATTGTGGCGCTGATGCTCGTGCCTGACAAGAACCCTCTGGACATGCCGTGTACCGTGATGATGTACGAGTTTGCCAAGGGCAACCTCCTGTACATGGCATGTGCCCTGGCCCTCATAGCCATCCTCTACCGGGCGAACTATGCCCTGCAGATGCGCATGGTGTACAACGAGGTGGCCAAGAAGGAGGAGGTGGAACTGAAGAGCGCCACGCAGATGAACTACCTGAACCGCTGGGGCACGCTGGGCGAGTACCTGAAGATGGAGATAAAGTTGAGGATGCGCAACAGCCAGGTGCGCATGCAGTTCTTCGTGGGCATAGGCTTCATCCTGTTCTTCTCCGTGATACAGTACTTCAGCGATGTGTATAGCGGAGCCTTCATGTCGTCCTTCGTGTGCATGTACGACTACATGGTCCTGGGCATGATGACCCTCATAACCATCATGTGCTACGAGGGCAACTACATAGACGGCCTCATGGCCAGAAGGGAGAGCATCTACGCTCTGTTGCGAGCCAAGTACTACTTCAACACCGCCGTGCTCATATTCCCCTTCCTCATAGTCCTGCCCCTCATCATTGCCGGCAGGAGTTCCCTGTGGATGAACCTCGGATACCTGTTCCTGACGGCAGGTATCATGTACCCCCTGGTGTTTCAGATGTCCGTCTACAACAACAACACCCTGCCCTTGAACCAGAAACTTACCGGCAAGCAGGGCAATATGATGCAGAACATCGTCAGTTTTGTGGCCTTGGGCCTGCCCATACTCCTGGAGAAGTTGCTGGTACTCGTGCTGGGCGACGTGTGGGGATATGTGGCACTGATAGCCTTGGGTACGCTGGGCATTGCCACGCACAAGGTGTGGCTGCGCAACATCTACACCCGCTTCATGGCCAGAAGATACGTAAACATGGACGGTTTCCGCACGAGCCGCAATTCATAACCGAACACAAAACACAGAAGCATAGAAACGCATTATGAAGATAATTATAGAGAACCTGAAGAAGACCTTTGGCGAGAAAGTGGCCGTGGACATAGAGCGCTACGAGATAAAGGACGGCGAAATGCTTGGCCTGGTGGGCAACAACGGTGCCGGCAAGAGCACCCTGTTCCGCCTGATGCTCGACCTGATAAAGGCCGATTCCGGCCGTGTGCTCATGCAGCCCTCGCCGGAGGAAATGGCAGACGGCTTGGCAAAGTCGGACGTGGACGTCTCCACCACAGAGGACTGGAAGGACTGGACGGGAGCCTTCGTGGACGAATCCTTCCTGATCGACTACCTCACCCCCGACGAGTATTTCCAGTTCCTGGGGCGCATCTCCGGCCGCAAGCAGGAGGATGTGGACGCTTTCCTCCAGGAGTTCGGGCACTTCATGGCAGGCGAAGTGGCAGGGCAGAAGAAACTCATCCGCAACCTCTCTGCCGGCAACAAGCAGAAGGTGGGCATAGTGGGCGCCATGCTCCTGCAACCCAAGGTGCTCATCCTGGACGAACCCTTCAACTTCCTCGACCCCTCCAGCCAGAATGCCATAAAGCACCTCCTGCAGGATTATAACAGGAAGACCGGAGCCACCATCCTCGTCTCCAGCCACAACCTTCAGCACACCGTGGACATCTGTCCGCGCATTGCCCTGCTGGAACACGGCGTGATTATCCGCGACATAGAGAACGCCAACGGAGAGGCTACGGCAGAACTGGAGAACTACTTTGAACTGTAATATGCCGTCATCCCCGCCTATGCACGCCCGCTCCACATACGAATCCATACTCTCAGAGGCAGGCATCCGCATAACCGCCGTTCGCCTGCTGGTGCTGAAGACCATCATCGAGCAGATGCACGGCGGGGCCTTCTCCCTGCAGGACGTCATGGAGAAGATGGTCACGGCCGACAACTCCAGCGTCTTCCGCACCCTGACACTGCTGGCGGAAAAGCGCCTCCTGCACACCATCGACGACGGTTCGGGCATGCAGAAATATTGCCTCTGCACCTGTCCGAATCACGATCACCGCCATGGCCACGTACACTTCACCTGCACCTCGTGTCAAAAGACCATCTGCCTGATGGACATGCCCATCCCCCACATCGCCCTGCCCGAAGGTTTTGAAGCCCGGGACATGGAATTCATCGTCAAGGGTCTGTGCCCGAAATGTGCCTCAAAATAGCAACTTTGGTTGTCATCCCATAGCCCCCCTTTTGCTTTTCACTTGCAAGGACTTTGGCGTACCTTTGCACGTGAAAACATTATTTTACTATACGTATGCAAGAAGTTATTTATCTGATTACCGGCATGTCGCCCTACCTGTTGCTGGGCTTTCTGCTGGCAGGCTTGATGCACGCCTTCGTGCCAGGCAAGTTCTATACCAAGTATCTCTCGCGCAAGTCGTTCCGTAGCGTGCTCAATGCCGCCCTGCTGGGCATACCCCTGCCTTTGTGCTCGTGCGGAGTGATACCCACGGCCATGTCGCTCAGGAAAGAAGGTGCCTCCAAGGGTGCCGTGGTGTCTTTCCTCATAGCCACCCCGCAGACGGGTGTGGATTCCATCATAGCCACATTCTCCCTCATGGGACTTCCCTTTGCCATAGTGCGCCCCATAGCCGCCCTGTTTACGGCCATCTTCGGCGGTGTCATCGTGGACAAGGCAGAACCAGAGAAGAAATGTTGTTGCCATTCGGAGGAAAAGAAGACCGAAGAACATTCCTGCTGTTGCCATTCGCATAAGGAGGAGGCGGAGCATGTTTGCCATTGCCATTCGGAGGAGAAGAGGGTAGAGGAGCATTCCTGCTGTTGCCACTCGCATAAGGAGGAGGCAGAGCATGTTTGCCATTGCCATTCGGAGGAAGAGAAGGCAGAAGAGCATTCCAGTTGTTGCCACTCACATAAGGAAGAGGCAAAGCATGTTTGCCATTGCCATTCGGAAGAGAAGAAGGCAGAGGATGGTTGCCATAGTCACAAGAGTTTCTTCACCAAGATCAAGGAAGCGCTGACCTATGCCTATGTGGATATGATGGAAGACATAGGTAAATGGTTGGTAGTAGGTTTGGTGGTGGCTGCCGCAATCACGGTGCTTGTTCCCACGGAATATTTTGCCGTCTTCCAGGGCAATACGCTTGCCAGCATGTTCCTTGTCCTTTGCATAGCCATGCCCATGTATCTCTGTGCCACGGGCAGCATACCCATTGCCGTGGCCTTGATGATGAAGGGCCTCACGCCGGGTGCCGCCCTGGTTATGCTCATGGCGGGACCTGCATGCAACTTCGCATCCATGCTTCTCATCCGCCGTTCTTTGGGATTGCGCACCATGCTGGTTTATATCCTTTCTATAGTTCTCGGTGCCGTGGCCTTCGGCTATCTCATTGACATGCTCCAGTTCTCCGGTATGGTAGATTTCCTCTATCAGTTGAAGGAGGTACATTCCTGCCACGATGAGCATGCCGGCGTGTTCAGTTGGATATGCACAGGCCTGCTCCTGCTTCTGCTTGTCAATGCCCTCGTCCTCCCCAAACTCGGTTTGAGAAAGAAGAAACAGTGTTGCCATTGCCATTAACGCAAGAAGGCGAGAATTTGCGACCCGTAACTGGCAGAATTCGTAGGGACAAACTGTCCCCAGGCAGCAATCCTGACAGAAACTGATAATAAAAGACAAACTCTGGCTGCCGACACCGAAGCGATATTCCGCATCATTCAATCCATTCCTTCTCCTAGGCTTGTTCATTCTTATAGCAATAAACGAAAGAGAAACAATAATAGAATCTGTGAAAATCATGAAGCAACGTTTTTGTCTCTTCTTGGTATTATGTGTGCTATGTTCGACTGTTTTTGCCCAGTCGTCCATGATTAGTATATCTCGTGATGCAAGACTGAACAGAAGTGTTCAACTTGGCGGAAAAGCAGGTGTCCTGTTCTATTCCAAGGCAAGTGACCTTGTTATCTCTACTACGGTGAATAAGGATCACGTAGTGAGTACACCCAGAATATCAGGTAATATGTATGTCTATGAAATGGTGCTTGATATTAGTAAGGGTACGGATAGAGTATTCAAGGTTTCCAAGAAAGGCAGCGTCATAAGCGAGAAGACCGGTCAGGTGTTGCTTAAGGCGAACGAATATACTGCTTTCAATGTGGACATTGTGGACAAACCTATATATATGGAACTTTCCGACGAAGGTGGACACTATATCCTGCATGGTAATGGATGGGCGCTGATAGAGATAAACAGCGAGATAAGGATAACTCCCAATTACAATCCAAGGCTGAAACTGGAACATCGTTCTTCTCGCTCAATGGCAGGTGTGTATGTGGATTCCTTAATAATCAATGTAGAAGATTTGCAGAGTCTGTCTGCCAGATTGGAAACAGTAAGGAAGGATTTGAACAGACTGAATGCCGAATACGACAACCTTTTGGCGCAGAATACATCTGAAAGTGCCTTGAATCGTTTGGATAGGAAGATTAAGGAGGTGGAGACTACAGTGTCTTCATTGTCCAAGGAATTGGACGAGTTATCGTATATTAGCGTTAAGGGTGATGGTACCAATGAAAGGGTGATAGATGCCGAAGAAATACTTGCAATGAAGAGTAAGGACAAGAGAAAATATAATGTTATCCTCCAATCCAAACCTCATGGTGGCAGTGCTTTTGCACGTCCCTTTGTTACATCCCAGTACGTTCTGTTCAAGGTAACTCCGCAGAACGCATTGGTGGAGTTGGACGGTCAGACGCTGGAGGTCGTCAATGGTACAGCTACCAAGCGTATGCCTTTTGGTACATATTCGTATAGAGTTCATGCACCGCGTCATGCTTTTAAGAGCGGAACAGTTGTGGTCAATGACCCAAGGACTAAGCACATAGTGAACATAACCCTTGAACCTCAGTATGTTACCGCCAATTTCTCCGTTGCTAACAATGCAGAGATATGGATTGATGAACAGAAGCGAGGTACTGGCTCTTGTATTTTGGAGTTGGGCTATGGCACATATCTTGTGGAATGCCGTCTTCCTGGTCATAAATCATCTCAGCAGGAGATACAGATTGGAAGAAGCAGTGCCACAGGTACAATAGCTTTGAGTCCTCCCAGTCCAATATATGGCTCGGTAGATATAAACTCCATTCCTGCCGAGGCGGAGGTTTGGATAGACGGCAAGCAGGTAGGTACTACGCCCATGTTCCTGTCCGAATTCCTTATAGGCAAGCATGAAATTCTGCTGAAGAAGTCTGGGTATAAGGATAAGAAACTTAACTTCCTTGTTAATGAAGCCCAGATGTCTGCCGTATCAGAATCTTTGGAGAAGGGAATGTCGCTTGGCGCCGTCGACCTCGGTCTTCCCAGCGGAACCTTGTGGGCTGACCGCAATGTCGGTGCCGACTCTCCCGAGGCCTACGGCGACTACTTTGCCTGGGGCGAGACCTCTACAAAGAGCACTTACAATTGGAGTACCTACAAATGGTGTAAAGGCTCGTATAACACCATGACTAAGTACTGCATCAAATATTCTTACGGTACCGTAGATAACAATACTGTCCTTGACCTTGAGGATGATGCCGCTTATGTCAACATGGGCACGGAGTGGCGCATGCCAACCACTGATGAACTGAAAGAAATCTATTTCAAGTGTACCTGGACCTGGACCACCCAAAACGGAACAAAAGGTTACAGGGTAACCGGTCCTAACGGCAAATCAATCTTTCTCCCCGCTACCGGCTATCGCAGCGGTAGTAGCCTCAGCGACGCAGGCTTCTGGGGCCACTTCTGGTCGGCTTCGCTCGACGAGAGCGATCCGGACATGGCGTGGAACTTGGGCTTCTATTCCAGCAATTGCCACAAGGGCAGCAGCAGCCGCTTCTGCGGCTACACTGTGCGTGCTGTGGCGCGTTGAGAATTGTGCATCCTCAAAAGAGGACAAAGAACCTAAAAGTACAAAACAAAACACCAAATTACAATAGTAACTAATTCCGAGGTGTATCTCCCGTAGTGAGAGCGCTCTTTCCTTTAGGGCAGAGCAGCACAGTTCACGGATGGAGATGCGTCGAGTGCAAAAAAACTCCAATGAATAAACTATACACAATAATAATATTAGTCTTGTTGGCGGCATTGTATTTTGCCTTCGGACAAGGGCAAGAGAATGAAGTGTCACCCTTGCAAGAAAAGGAAACTTCTCTGTCTGTCGATACAGAAACCGTCCGTTATGAAATCCCCGTCTCCACCAAGGAGCGTGCGGAGATATTGTTGGAGCAGTACGGCTACACAGTTTCCTATAATCCCGAACTTTATATCCCCAACTGGGTGGCATGGGAACTGAACGAGGAAAAACTGGTGGTGAGGGAGAGCCGCAGCAGCAAGTTCTATCCCAATCCCAAACTCCCCGAGGATGAGGCCGTTACCACTAAGGAGTATTCGGGTAGCGGATGGGATAGGGGGCACATGTGCCCTGCTGGCGACAACAAGTACCATTGGCGTGCCATGAACGAGAGTTTCTACATGACCAACATCTGTCCGCAGAACCACAACCTGAACCGTGGCGACTGGAAGGAACTGGAGGAGGCGTGCCGCCGTTGGGCAGAGGTGGAACCTGTCTACATCGTGTGCGGCCCCATCAACTACCGCACGCCCAAGTATGGCTACATAGGCAAGGAGTTCAAAATCCGCATCCCCGACGCTTTCTTCAAGGTGGTGCTGACGGGAGTGCAGAGCGGCAATCCCCGTGCCATAGGTTTCGTCTACAAGAACGAGGCTGGCAACAACAAGCGCGACAAGTACGTCAACTCCGTGGACGAGGTGGAGCGCATCACCTCCATGGACTTCTTTTCCGCCTTGCCGGAAGATGTGGAAAATAGGATAGAGGCCACCTGTGACCCGAGGGATTGGCAATAGGAGAGGGAGGTGTTAGACTCTGTGTGGTTCTATGCATAAGTGCAATATATGCACAGTATTGCCAGTTATACAATAGCGATGGTCAATTTCATGGCCAGCAAGCCATACGATATTACCATTTGCCGTATCTATGACAACAAATTGTTGCTGTTTGCACAACCGGTTAATTTTGCGGTCGGTCAGGTAATCGCTGACAAGTTTTGTGCCCTTTTTCATGCCATATGGACGGAAACGGTCGCCGGGGACTATATGGCGCAGGGTAAGCGAACCTTCAAGTCGGTCAGCATCAATGAAGGCCTGATTCTTGTTCAAAAACTCATCATGTCCAGGTTTGGTGTCTTGGGGAAGTTCTTGAATGAGAAGTTTTGGTATATCAGAATCAGCATGTTCTTTTCTTTCATCTAAAACCCACTTCCCCCTATCCATCAAAAGAACATGGGTGGCACTTAGCCATGTTCGTCCAGTGTATTCAGAGTTGTCGTCACCTTCTTTTGGCCTATGCGCATATATATCCAGGATCTGCTGACGGCTGAAACCAAGGGGTGAAAGCCATCTGTGGTAACTTGCCTCTTCTGAATTGGAGTCAAGTTCCATGCGCACGTTATGCGCGGTACGTGCCAGGCAATCGGTGATGTTGGGATTCAGTTCGCGGAGCAAGGGGAGGACATCCAGTCGGATACGGTTTCGGAGTGCATCGCGTTCAAGATTGGTGCTGTCGGTAACATAGTCCTGTTGCCTGGAGGACAGGTAATCCAATATCTCCAGTTTGGTAATGTTGAGTAACGGGCGTAGTATGCGCAGGCCTTTGATGGTGCGGTCGGGATGCATGGCGGAGAGTCCGCGCAACCCTGTGCCGCGGATAAGGTTGAGAAGAAGCGTTTCTGCCTGGTCGTCCTTGTGATGTGCAACGCAGATAGCCTCTGCGTTCAGTTTGAGCGCCTGCTCCGCAAACCAGTTGTAGCGGAGTTCGCGTGCCTCCATTTCTATGCTAACGCCATGCTCCTTTGCAAGGGTTCTGGTGTCAAAGTGGCAAACGTCAAGCGGTATGTCGTTCTTGTTACAGAAATGACGGACGAACTTCTCGTCGCGTTCGGATTCCTCACCGCGCAGATGAAAGTTGCAATGCAGGGCATGGATATTGAGCCCCGTCTCCTTCATCATCAGTGCAAGAGCAATGGAATCGGCCCCTCCGCTCAGGGCAACGAGGTAGAGCCTGTCTGGGGAAAGTTCTTTCAGAGTCATTGTCAAAGTCCCAATAGGGCACGGGCATTGTTCTTTGCCTCCTGGGAGACGTTACTGCCTGAAAGCATGTTGGCTATCTCGGAAACTCTTTCCTCCTGAGCCAAATATGTTATGTGGCTTCTTGTAACGCTTTCCGAGTCTTCCTTCCATACCTTGTAGTGGTGTTGGCCGAGAGCGGCAATCTGTGGCAGGTGGGTGATGCTGATAACCTGACGCCCCTGCCGCCCCATCTTCTGCATGATTGTGGCCATGGATTCCGCTATGTGTCCGGAAACACCGGTGTCGATTTCGTCGAAGATTATTGTTGGCAAGGACATGGCGCCAGACAGTACAGCCTTCAGCGATAGCATGACGCGTGCAGTTTCTCCTCCGCTGGCAACCTGGGATATGCCTTGCATTTCTGAACCCAGATTTGCCGAGAACAGGAAGGTGACCTTGTCCATACCCCTGGGGGTGGGGGCATTTGTGGGTGATATGCATACCTGAAAGCGTACATTGGGCATACCAAGGGTCTTCAGGCTTGCAATGATGTCCTTCTCCACTTTTCGGGCAGATGCGCTACGTTTCTCGGTGAGTTTTGCAGAGATGCTGTCTACCAACGCACGTGCCTCCTTTTCCTCCTGTTCAAGTTGCCTGAGGTATTCATCACTATTGTCCATCATGTCCAGACGTTCCTGCATCTGCTTCATGAGGGAGATCAGTTCTTCACTGGTCCCGACATGGTGTTTCTGTTCCAGAGAATACAGTGTGTTCAGGCGGGATTGCAGTTCGTCGAGGCGTTCGGGGTCATAGTCAATGCTTTCTCCTTCCGTTTCCAAAGTGCCGGCGATGTCCTGAAGTTCTATCCTGCAACTCTCAATGCGCTCCGCCAGTTCCTCTGCCTGCGGGAAATGCGCCTGTATGGAAGAAAGCAGATTCCGCACCTGGCGCATTGTGTCTGTAACAGGAGCCTCGCCTTCCGACAGAAAACCGTAACCCTGCATCAGGGCCGTTTTTATGTCTTGTGCATGTTCCAGCATGTCGCATTGCTGTTGCAGGCTTTCATCCTCGCCGGGTTGTGGCTTGAAACTGTTGAGTTCAGTAAGTAAAAAGCGCAGATAGTCTTCATCCTTCCTGCCCTCGTCCAGATTGTTTTTAGCCTCGTCCAATGCCTTGACTGTCTGTGTCCATTTGCGAAAGGCCTCTGAATAGGATTGTACAAGTTCTGGAACTGCTGCAACAGTATCCAAGACAGACAGTTGGAAGTCCTCTTGTCCGAGAAGTAGATTCTGGTGCTGGGAATGGATGTCTATAAGGCGGTTGCCTAATCTCTTCAGCGCGGTAATGGTGGTTGGGGTGTCATTGATGAATGCACGGCTTTTGCCGTTTGCCGTCAGTTCGCGGCGTATTATGCACTCTGACGGGTCGAAATCCAAGTCCTCTTCCTGAAAAAATGCCTCCAAACCATACCCTTCGGGGTTGAATGTCGCTTCCAGAACACATCTTTGTTTGCCCGACTGTATGGCGGAAAGGTCTGCCCTGTCGCCTGTAAGCAGCCCTATGGCGCCAAGCAATATGCTTTTTCCGGCACCCGTTTCACCTGTTATCACGGAAAAACCATCGTGGAAGTCTATGTTCAGACTCTCTATGAGCGCATAGTTTTCAATATGAAGATGTTTCAGCATTGTGTATGTTTCTTTGAAGAGTGTTTGTCGTGCAGGAAACTTCGGAGTGCATCTATTTCTTTATTTTCTCCCAACTCGTATTCTGGCTTGGGTTGATGGCAAACAGTATGTCGTACACACGGAGGCGTTCCTGCTGATTCTCGTGCTTGCTGAAAATATTCACCAACTCCTCTTTTTTGTATTCGGTAAAGAGTTGGGGGACATTGCTCATGGAACGGGCCTGGCGTGCCTGGTCCAATAGTTCCATACTTTCCACCAAAGCCGTATGCGCCTTCTGGGTGCTGTCACAAAGTTGGTCAAGTCCCTGGCGGTGATATACATAGTTCAGTTGTCGCATGGATTCCATACTGCCGTCCATATAATCGTTGAGCAGGGCAAAGCGGTTGTTGCTTTCGTTAAATGCACTCCATCCGCTGTAGCCAAGATTCTGTGCTTTGTTGACAATATCCTCTGCCGTCTGCAATACAGGAGTGCCGCCCAGGGGTGCAAAAGTATCCATGTCCATGCCTATAAGCAGATGGGCATAGTATGCAAGCAGTGCCATGAGCTGGTTGTCCAGATTGTCGGGATTGTATTCCAACTGGTCGGCCGGGTCAAACTTGAAGTCAAAGTGCTGGTCGCGCGTGTTGTAGAGTGCGGATGTGTATGAACTTCCCCAAACGGGACGGCTGCTGTTCAGAAGCAATGTGCATTCAAAGGCTCCTTCCTGTGCCGAGTACTTGTCTATGGTTATGTTGAACGTACAATCTATGCGTTCCACCTCATCGTACTTGACGGTGGTCCATTGCTTTGTATTGAGGAATTCCTGTGTCTTCTCCCTGAAGGTCTCGCATGCTTCCGTGTTTGTGTTGCCAAGTTTTGACGTATTTATCACAACCTTTGCGTTAAGTTCTTGCGACATGGCGCAAGAGGGCAGGACCACGAGGGCCATTATGGCAAGAATATGTCTCATGGCATGAACCTCTTTATTATTTCTCTGGCAACAGCGTCTTTGCTTTGCAGTGGCAGGGATTCCGTATTGTCGGGAGTGATGATGGTAACCTTATTCGTGTCCACACGGAAGCCTGCACCGGCATCCTGAAGACTGTTCATCACAATCATGTCGAGATGTTTGCGACGCATTTTCTCCTGGGCATGTGCCAACGCATCGTGGGTTTCAAGGGCAAAACCGCATAGTTTCTGATTGTCAGTCTTCATATTGCCTATGGCGGCCGCAATATCACGTGTGGGGTTCAACCGAAGCACGAGTTGTTCGCCTTCGCGCTTTATTTTTTCTTCTGCACAAGTGTCCGGGGTGAAGTCTGCCACAGCGGCACACATGATTCCTGCCGAGCATGAGGGAAAGAGCGAGGTTGCGGCATTGTACATTTCCTCTGCACTTTCAACGTGAGTGGTGTGCAGGAGGGAAGAATGTGGAAGTCCTATGGAACATGGTCCTAATACCAATTCCACTTCTGCACCCTGTAAGATGCATTCACGGGCAAGTGCAATGCCCATTTTGCCGCTGGAATAGTTGCCGATGAACCTGACGGGGTCCAGTTTTTCATAGGTCGGTCCGGCTGTAATCAGCACGCGTCTGCCACGCAGGCGCCCTTCTCTGCGGGCAAAGAAATCCATAAGTTCTTCGACTATAACCTCTGGTTCCTGCATTCGTCCCTTGCCTTCCAAGGTAGAGGCAAGGAAACCGCTACCTGGTTCTACGATGGTGACTCCACGTTGTCTGAGCAGTTGCAGGTTGTCCTGTGTGGATGCATGTGCATACATGTCGAGGTCCATGGCGGGAGCTACCAGTACGGGAGCCTTCATGCTGAGGTAGGTGGTGATGAGCATATTGTCTGCTATGCCGTGTGCCATCTTCCCCAACGTGCTGGCTGTACATGGCGCTATTAGCATGGCATCGGCCCACAAACCAAGGTCTACGTGACTGTGCCAGGAACCGTCCCTCTGATTGAAGAACTCCGATATTACAGGTTTATGTGTCAGGGCACTTAAGGTGATGGGAGTTATGAACTCCTTTCCTGCAGGGGTGATTACAACCTGGACTTCCGCTCCCTGTTTTATGAGCAGGCGAATAAGCATGCATGCCTTGTAGGCAGCAATGCTGCCGGTAATACCTAATACTATCTTTTTACCTTTTAGCATTGTATCTGTTTTGCCGTGCCTTTTTATTGATGGGCAAACGTTATACTGTAAATAGTGTGCAATTATTCTTTACAAGGAGTACTTGTACTTCAGACGGGTCAGAACCTGTTTTGTGTTCATTGTAAAGTCACTCTGCATCATCCAGTTGTAATAACTTGGTTCTATTCTCAGCACATCCTTCACCAACCGTCCCTTATGCTTGCCGAAGTTGATGATTTCCTCGCCCTTGGCGTTATATGCAAAGCGTCCGGCAAAGTCCACGAAATTGTCCCTGCTGCTGTATTCTGCCAGGAAATCGATGTCGTTCTGCAACTCATCGGGATAGTGGTCAAGCTGTGCTTCAAGTACTTCAAGGGTTGCTTCGGTGTCTGCCAAAGCGGAATGTGCATTTTCCAGGTCCTTGTCGCAATAGAACTTGTAGGCGGCAACCAATGTCCTGCGTTCCAATTTGTGATAAATGTTCTGCACATCCACGCGGCGCGGAGTGTTGAGGTCTATATTCACGCCTGAACGTATAAACTCCTCTGCCAAAAGAGGTATGTCAAAACGATTGCTGTTGAAACCGGCCAAATCGCATCCGTCAAATATTCTTTTCAGTTCTTCTGCCTTTTCGCGGAAAGTCGGGCAGTCCTTCACATCGGCATCATATATGCCATGCACGGCACTTGCTTCCTCTGGGATATGCCTTTCCGGATTCATTCTCATCGTCATTGACTGGCGGTTACCGTTTGGTTCCAGACGTATCAGGCAGATTTCGACGATGCGGTCCGTTGCAACGTCAATGCCTGTAGTTTCCAGGTCAAAGAAGACTATTGGTTTCTTTAGGTTCAGTTTCATGGCAGCATCAATCATCTACCCGCATGGGCATGAGCAACATGATAAGTTCTTCGTTTTCTTTCTCTTGTGCAGGACGTACCAGACCTGGGCGGCTGGGGTCGGCAAGTTCAAGGATAACATTCTCGCTATCCAGGATGTTGCATATCTCTATAAGGAACTGGCAGGAGAATCCTATGCTGATGGGATTGTTGTCATATTCGCAGGTCAGGAACTCCTCTGCACTTGTAGAATACTCGTTGTCCTGACCGGTAAGATGCACGTTGTTGCGGCTAAGTTCCAGCTTGACAAGACCGCTGCTCTGGTTGCAGCACACGCTAACACGCTTCAGCGCACTGGCAAAGGCCTGGCGGTCAATTACAGCGTGGTAAGGGTTGCTGGTGGGAATAACGGCATTGTAGTTGGGATAGTTGCCTTCTATCAGACGGAAGTGCATAACCATGTCTTCTGTGGAGATGGTAGCACGGTCGTTGGTGTAGACGATACGTATGTTGTTTTCATCTTTGTTGACAACGTTCTTCAGGATAGTCGCCACTTTTTTGGGAAGGATGAAACTGCCGTCGAATCCGGGTGTAATGCCACGTACAATGTTCTTTACCAGTTTGCGTCCGTCAGTACCGGCAAAGATAAGGTGGTCGGACTTGATGTCAAAATAGATTCCGTTCATAACCAGTCGAACCTCGTCGTTGGCCGTAGCAAAGAGAGAGCGGTTGATGCCTGAAAGCAGCACTTCGGCAGAAAGGTTCAGCACATTTCCTTCTGTTACAGGACGTGGAGCAGGGTAGGGTTCTGCGCTCTGTGCCATTATAGTAAACTGTCCGCTGCCATGCTTTCCACGAAGTTCAAATGAATTCTCGTTCAATTCCAATGTGATGGGTTGTTCTGGAATTTCACGCAGACTTTCCATCAGAGTCTTGGCCGGTACGCAGAACTTGCCGGGATTGCTGTGTTCCAATACGGGCAGGTTGGCGATGTAGCATTTCTCCGAATCACTCGCTGTAATCGTCATCAGTCCATTATCATCAACTTCTATCAGGAAACAGTCAAGGATGGGCATTGAATTCTTGCTGGCCAGAACCTTGCTGGCGCATGTGAGACGGCTGTTAAGGGCCGAACTGGATACTTTGAAATTCATATTGTAATAATGATTATATGTTTACGTATTTCATTGCAAATTTACTTATTTATCTTTATAATGCCAAAAAATGCAATCTGTTTTTTGTGTATGTAGGTAATTTGTTTTAACTTTGTACAAAAATAAAAAGTATATATATTATGGAATTGATAGGAAAAATCATTCAGGTACTCCCGGAACGTAGTGGAACATCTGCCCGCACAGGCAGCGAGTGGCGTATGGCTTCATACGTGTTAGAGACAACGACAGACCGTTTTCCACGCAAGATGATGTTTGAGGTTTTCGGTTCGGACAAGATTCAGCAATTCAATATCCAGGTCGGCGAAATGGTTCGTGTCAGCTTTGATATTGACGCACGTGAATATCAGGGACGTTGGTATAACAGTATCCGTGCATGGAATGTAGACCGCAATCTTGCAGACCCGATGTCACAGGTGCCTATGGGGGCTCCCGATACGACTCCATTTGGTGTACCTTCAGCTGTTCCCATGCCAACAGCGGCACCACAGGAAACGGCTCCGTTTACTTCTACAGGTGCAGAGGACCTGCCTTTCTAAAGTAGCGCGATAGACGACTTGTATATATGGAAATCATAGGAGGACGTGCTCAAGTGACATGTCCTCTTTTTTATTCCCCAGTTACTTTGTATACAATTTTTTCTTGCTGTCCCGTAATGACAAAATGACGTTTGGGTAAGTTTTTAATCCCCAACCGCTCATTAGACTGTTATGGACTAATGAATCCATCTCTTTGTCATCTGATCCGTCGCCTCTCGGTTACAATGGAACCCAATTGCGCTTTCAAGGCGACAAAACATATGTTCAAAAATTTTAGGCTATTACCATCATAATGCTAATGACTTGATTTGGATTAAATTCCATATAACAAAGGCTGGCATTTCTCACGAGATGCCAGCCTTTTGAGTGATTTTTTGTATTTGCGGATAATATTTCCGCTATTATAGTAGTTGTTTCATGGTCTCACGATGGTACACACGAATCATTACTGTTCGTTCGCCGAACGATTACTGATGATAAAGTTTACCATTACTGATGATAAAGGCGATGTATCATGTACTCATGCCACTATCTTAATTAGTAAACACTTTCGCATGCAATGTCGTAGAACCTTTCATCTGCCAATATGCCAACTCTGGTTATTAGAGGATAATGACTTTTAGATAATTCAGGCGTGGATATATTTTATTTTACAAGTATTCTCTTGCCTGTAGAAGTAACATATACACGTCCTCCCTGCAACTTTTTGGCAGGTGTGCCGTTCAGTTCGTAATACATGCAGTCCTTGTCCTGTTGCACGCCGTCAATATCTTTGATTCCGGTCAGAACATCACGTGTCTGCAGATAGACCTGTCTTGCATCGTTGAAATCTGTATTCAGCAGATAAGCACGGTTTGCAGGAACTGTAGTTGCCGTCAGGTTTGCCTTCATCATACCCGTTGTACCGGCCTCGCTGGAAACAGAAATGGTGGACATCACTGTCGCTTTGGTCAGGCCTGTCTGTTTCAGCGTTGCTCCCTTCAGCAGATTGGGAGTAGTTAGGGGTGTATTGTCCCCTGCAATCAGAGTTGCCGTATATGTGCCGGGGGATGCCATGAGTATTACAGGCATACGGGCGGGCAGAACATTTCCTTCCACCTTGTCCATAGCGGCGTATGTAAACTCCTCTCCCTCGTATGTGGCGTTCATTGCCTCGCCCACGACGTAAGCTTTTACGCCCTCAGGCAGGCCGATAGCAAAGGGACTGCATCCCAGATAGTATCCTGAACTTGGTATGACAATGTCTATTGTCTTCAATTCCTCTACAGTCCACAGGTTGTTGGCATCGCTGCTGCCTCCGCTCCACAGGCCGGTTTCCGTTGCGTTGTATGAATTGATGTACTGTCCGGAACCGTTCATGTTGAAGGTGTATCTTGCCTTGCCCTCGTCCACGCATTCTACTTCCCATGCAGGTGCTGAAGCCTTGTCGCAAAGCGAGGTGGTTTTTGCATTTGCCGTGCCGGTGAAGTACGAGTCGCTCTGGGGATTATACAGATAGGTCTTGCCGTCCCTGTTTTCAAGCAACCAAATCAGATTGGGGGAAGCGCTGTTTGTGCGTGCAAGACTCCAGGTGATTTTGCCGCTCTGGTCTATGCTTGTGCTTGCGCCGCAACTCAGGGCATTGCCCTTGCCCACGCTGGTGATGGTGTAGAATCTGTTTGTTGCCAACCCCTTCTTGATGTTGCTCTGCTGATATACCTTTTCGCGTGTGCCGTCGTAGCCCACAGCCACGATATAGGCAGCGGCATCGGCCTCTTCGGTAGACGTGGGGTACAGAACATATGTGTATGAGTGTGCATTGTCTGCTCCCAGTCCGTACATGGTAATCCTGATGAGCGAGTCCTTGCTGTTGTATGTCTCGAAGGCCACTGCATTCTTCACCTGGTTGTGCATAACCTTCACCTTGCCGTTGGCGTATGTGCATCCTGCGCCCATAGTGGCGGGAGCCTGCAATTTCAGGTTATCGCGGTAGATGTGCATATTGTGGGCATTGATGTAGTTTATCTCCTCGGTAAAGTTGGGATAGCCCTTGGATGCCACATGCGCCTTCAGGGTGTTTATCATTGCATCGTTGATCTTGTTCCAACCTGCTCCGTAGTCCTCGATGTAAGCATCTATGGGCTTGAGCATGCCTGCCTTTTCAAAGAAGGGCAGCAGATTCAGCTTGGCGCTGTCGCAAGCCAGCTTCATCCAGTTCACCTGCTGCTTGCCGTTGGTATTGTAGATGGAGCCATAGTTTTCCGTAGTGCGGATACCCTCTATTACCATAGGTATTATTTCCGGACACTTGCCGGCCAGTGTGCCCCAAAGGTTCAGCTGCCAGAAGGGAACAAGCTTTACAAAGTGGTCGTAGTTGCGCGACGTTGTAGTAACCTGGCCTATGGGATTGCCATTATAATCATAGCCTGCCACCGTTTTAGTGTTTGGAGTCGCACCATGATAGTCGGGACCGTCCTGCAGTTGCCATTGTACGCCCTTGCGCAAAGCCTCCTCAAAGTAGGTCTGCATGCGGCCTCCGCGCATGTTGGAATATTCGTCTATACCGCTGGTTTCATCCTCCAGACGCAGGTATGAGGGATTGCCGGTGAAGTGTATCTGTGCCCAGGAGGCATAGATGTTGTTGGTGGTCTCGCCACAACCGCTCCAATGGAACCCGGGGGTTATCTGGTTGTTGTGTCCCCATTCGTGGCCCACGCCCCAGAAGTCGAATTTCTTGGAGTCCGGAGCCATGATGGCGCCCAGACTGCCCACATTACAATATGCACCAACATCGGTGGCGGCCATGAAACCGTAGGTAGAAGCAAAATACAACTGGCGGTTCTTGGCTTCGCGACCGTATTTCTTCAATCCCATAATGTCACGCTCAGCCCACTGGACCTGCTCGTACAGGGTCATCAGCGAATCCACGTTGGTCGGGCAGTGCTGCTTCCAAGCGCATACGGGATATGCCACCTGGGCATGTTCGCTGCGCACGATGATTATGGAGGAGTCGCTCTTCAAGGGTTTCAGCATCGCCACCCAATCCGCATTGGTCATTGTCTCCTGATCCCAGTAACCGCGCACGGGAGCATTGATGAAATGCACATTCACATTGGGGGCATTCTCGAAATTGTCAGTATAGTAGTCAACGAACACGTTACCTTCCGTTGCGGCCGTAATCTGGTTCAGGCCATTGCGCAGGGAATAGGTACTGCCACTCTCGTTCTTCACCCAGTTGCGGATCTTCAAACCCACCTTGTCTTCCTTGACACCACTGACGGCCACCCAACAACTCTCGCCGGCCTTCAGGTATATGCCGGTGGGGTTCTCCCACTGATTGTAAGGAGCACTGGTCTTCAGTTCGGACTGCAACGACCGTACGGTACGGTAAGGTTCGTACTCTCCCACGCGGAATTTGCTGTATCCGTCCTTGTCAGCCAACAGATTGTCCACCAAAGCCTTAACGTCGGCATCTTCAATTCCCTCACTGGAGGTAACCTCGGGCTTTAGGGTGGTGAGCAGATCGTCCTCGAAATAGGGTTGGAAAGCCTCCATCTTGGTATTGTCCACCACGTAAGCCTCCACCTCGGCCGCTGAGGCAAAGTTTCCGGCACCGCTCTTTATCTTGAACCTGACTCTGGCAATGCTGAAATCACCACTGGGCACTTCAAAGTCATAAGATGAACCACTTCCGCCAAGGTCGTATGCACCCAGCGAGGTCCATTTGTTCATAATAGTACTTTCCGAATACTCCACTTCCACTTCTCCCCAATTGCCATTGGAACCGTTCTGGCGGGGCACATAGCGTATAACGTCCAGATGAGCCTTCTCCTTCAGAGTCAGAGTCAGCGTCACAGGAAACGACGTAGAACCATAGGACGAATGCCAAATTGTACCGTAATTACCGTCTATAGTCCTATCTGCCCCCTCTCCGCTTTGCGAACTGGTCGCTGTTGCAGACTTGAAGGCAACCTTCTTCAACTGTGCACTGGTCGCAACAGACAGGCTCAGGCACATTAAAAACAGCAGAATCTTTCTCATATTTGTGTTTGTTTAGGTTTGTTGTTCATGCAAATATAATGAATTTTGAAATAATGTTAAAATTTAATTTTAAAAAAAAGAACTTCTTGATCAATACACAGGTGATTTTTGGACAATTAATGCCATTCGTATATTTCTTCTAATACTTCGTTAAACACAAATCGGTCGATAACCGTTACGCTCTACTTAAGCCATCTTTATGTCATCTACTTCATCGCACCTCGTTTACAGTGGCCCCATTTTGCTCCCGAAGTGGCAAAACATCTGTTCATGAATAACGCTTATTGTCACCATCGGACTGATGAGCGATTTTGCTAAAAATCCCCATAACAGCAAATGCGCCATCCCCCGAAGAGGGAAATGGCGCATTCTGCTTTTGTATGTTGACCAGACGGGAATTATCCGCCGAAGTCGTCGAAGTGAATCATGTCCTTCTCCACACCGAGGCTGTCCAGAAGGTCGAGGACGGTCTTGGCCATCATTGGAGGACCACAGAGGTAGTACTCGCAATCCTCGGGGCTCTCATGCTGCTTCAGGTAGGTGTCGCCCATAACTGGTGCTACGAAGCCGGCAGTGTACTTGATGCCTGCTGCATCGGCCTTGGGATCGGGACGGTCCAGTGCCAGGTGGAAGTGGAAGTTGTCGAACTCCTTCTCCAATGCCAGGAAGTCGTCCAGGAAGGGGATTTCCTCCAGGGCACGTGCACCATAGAAATAGTGCATCTGGCGGTCGCGGCACTGACGGGTCTTGAGCATGTGCATGATCTGAGCACGCAGGGGAGCCATACCGGCACCACCACCAACCCAAATCATCTCACGGCCGGTGTCGTAGTTGGGACGGAACTCACCATAGGGGCCACTCATGACAACCTTGTCGCCGGGCTTCAGGCTGAAGATGTAAGATGAAGCGATACCGGGATTGACGTCCATAAAGCCGGGACCCTGCTCCTTGGGTTTGAAGGGAGGAGTGGCAATACGCACGTTCAGGGTGATGATATCGCCCTCGTCGGGATAGTTGGCCATAGAGTATGCACGGATGGTGGGTGTGTCGTTGACGCACTTCAAGCCGAACAGGCCGAACTTCTCCCATGCGGGCAGATAAGTGTCGCCGATGAGGGACTTGTCGAAGTCCTTGTCGTAGTCGATCTGGAATGCAGGTATCTTGATCTGTGCATAAGAACCGGGCTCGAAGTCCATGTGCTCGCCGGGAGGCAGGGCAACCTTGTACTCCTTGATGAAGGTGGCCACGTTGCGGTTACCGATAACGGTGCACTCCCATTCCTTTACGCCCATTACAGAGTCGTCAACCTTGATTTCCATGTCGCTCTTGACCTTGCACTGACAGCCGAGGCGCCAGTTCTCCTTCACCTGCTTACGGGTGAAGTGGCCCTTTTCGCTGTCCAGAATCTCGCCACCGCCGGCAGGAACCTGCACCTTGCACTGGCCGCAAGAACCCTTACCGCCACAAGCACTGGGCAGGAAGATGCCCTGCTCGGACATGGTGCTGAGCAGAGAACCGCCCTGAGGTACGGAAACCTTGTCCTTGCCATTGATGGTAATAGTAACATTGCCGCTGGGCGACAAGTACTTCTTGGCAACAAGCAGAATGATAACCAACACAAGGATGATTACCAGGAATACTGCTATGCTGCATAATATCAAATTTGTATTCATTTGTATATCCTCCTTTGTATTAGATGTTCAAACCACTGAAGCACATGAAGGCAAGAGCCATCAGACCTACGGTGATGAAAGTGATGCCGAGACCCTGCAAGGGCTTGGGCACATCGGTGTAAGCCATCTTCTCGCGGATGGCGGCCAGACCTACGATGGCCAGCAGCCAACCGATACCGCTACCCAATGCGTATGCCACTGCATCGCCAACAGAACCGATGTACTGAGAGTTGGTGGGCTCCATGCCGATGCGCTGCTGCATGAACAGGCTGGCACCCATGATGGCACAGTTAACGGCAATCAGAGGCAGGAAGATACCCAGAGAGGCATACAGAGAGGGGCTGAAGCGCTCCACGATCATCTCCACCAACTGCACGATACCGGCAATGACGGCAATGAACAGGATGAAGGCGAGGAAACTGAGGTCGACACCCTCGACGAGACAGTCGGGACCGAGAACCTTGGTCTGCAACAGATAGTCGACGGGAACGGTGACAAGCAACACGAATGTTACGGCCACACCCAGACCCAGAGCAGTCTTCACGTTCTTTGATACGGCCAAGTATGAGCACATACCCAGGAAGAAAGCGAAGATCATGTTGTCCACAAAGATACTGCGGACGAAAAGACTAATCATGTGTTCCATATTACTTCTCCTCCTTGTTTAATGAGCGGTGAGCCCAAATTACACAACCTACGATAACGAGAGACATGGCAGGCATAACCATCATACCGTTGTTCATGTACCAGCCTCCGTTCTCCACGTACCAGCTCTGGGGGATAATCTGGAAGCCCAGAAGTGTGCCGAAGCCAAAGAGTTCGCGAACGAAGCCTACAACTACCAGCACCCAGGCATAGCCAAGACCGTTGCCGATACCATCCAGCAATGAGGGCCAGGGAGAGTTCTGCATGGCAAAAGCCTCCAGACGACCCATCAGGATACAGTTGGTAATAATCAAACCTACATAAACGCTCAACTGCACGCTGACATCGTAGACGTATGCCTTAAGCAACTGGCTAACGATGGTTACCAAGGCGGCAACAACGACGAGCTGCACGATGATACGTATGCGATTGGGAATTGTCTTGCGGAGCAGTGAGATAATCACATTGGCAAATGCCGTAATGACTGTAACGCTAAGGCCCATCACAATGGCGGGCTTGAGCTGTGATGTTACAGCCAAAGCCGAACAGATACCCAACACCTGAATGACTACAGGGTTGTCGAGGTTCAGCGGCTTGGAGAACGCAGCGCGGTTCTCCTCGGAAAACAATTTACTCATATTGCGTTCTCTATTGATTAGTTATTAATGAAACTTAGGTAAACACTGAGGCCGTCCTGAACCATGTCAGACACGCCAACGCTGGTTAGGGTAGCACCGGTAACGCCGTCAACTTCAGTTTCTGCCTTTGATGCACCAGCCTTCACCACCTTCAGTTCAACAGTCTCGGTATTTCCTTCTGCGAAGACGGGCTTGCCGTTGAACTGTTCCTGGAACCAACGCTCGCCGATACGTGCGCCCAAGCCGGCAGTCTCGCTCTCATGGTAGAAATATGTACCATAAACGGTCTTCTTGTCGGCATTGAGGGCAATGTAACCCCAAAGGCCACCCCAAAGACCACGGCCTGTTACAGGCAGGACGTACTTGGTCTCCCCATTTGCCTGGGCAACGAACACATGGAGTTCGCCGGCCTTGATGGCAGAACCATAAGAAGAGAGGAACTTGCCTGTATAGGGAGTCAACTCGGTACCGTTCCACAGCATGTCCTGAACGTTCTCAAACTCGTCAGCAACATTGAAGCCGGGAGCCTTGATGTCAATATTCAGGGATGTGAGAATCTGACCCTTGGTGTCGTTCTCCACGTTAGCATCCTGAGTGGGCTTGAGCACACTGGAAATGAAAGCTAACAGGAAAGCAACCACGATGACCATAACAGAAGCATATACTATAGTATAGACGTTACCGCTGGTGTCCAGACCCTTCTTCTTGGCGGGAGCCTCGGCACCTGCCTCAACAATCTCGGTGAAAGCGTCAGCACTGGCACCGCACTTGGGGCATGTGGCTGGAGCCTTGTCACCTTCGTGGATATAACCACACAACTCGCACTTGAATTTCTTTGTAGCCATATACCTTATTTATTTTTTAGTTGCACGTTTTGCACGCATGCTGATGTTCTTCTGTACGAAGACATAGTCGATCAGCGGAGCGAACAGGTTCATCAACAAGATAGCAAGCATCATGCCTTCGGGATAACCGGGGTTCAGCACGCGAACCATCACGGCAACAACACCGATAAGGAAGCCATATACATACTTGCCACATTCTGTGCGGGCACTGGTTACGGGGTCAGTAGCCATGAAGACAGCACCGAAAGCAAAGCCGCCAAGAACGAAGTGGTGCCACCATTCCAACTGGTTGCCGCCAACGCCCTCGAGGAGCCAGCCCATGAGGCCACCGCCTACGAATACGCTCAGCATGGTCTTCCAACTTGCCACGCCTGTCCACAGGAGCAGCACGGCACCCAGGGCAATAGCGATGACGCTGGTCTCACCGATAGAACCGGGGATAAGACCTACGATAGCATCGCAGATAGTCTCGCAAGGAATGGCATTGCCTACTGCTGCTTCACCCAGAGGGGTAGCGGCAGAGAAGCTGTCGGGTACAGTGTGACCGAGGCCGCAGATAGGACTCTGTGCCACCCACACGGTATCGTCGCCTGTCAGAGCGCTGGGATAGCTGAAGAACAGGAATGCACGGGTAATCAGGGCAGGGTTGAAGATGTTCATACCGGTACCGCCGAAGATTTCCTTAGCGAAGATAACGCTGAATGCAACAGCCAGGGCAAGAATCCACAGTGGAGTGTTTACGGGCACGATCATGGGGATGATGATACCGGAAACGAGGAAACCCTCCTGAATCTCTTCCTTCTTCCACTGGGCAACGACGAACTCTATGCCCAGACCCACAACGTAGCTGACTACGATTTTGGGAAGAACGGCAGCCAAACCGAAGAGGAACATGCCAACGTGGTCGGTCATGTCCGCACCTGCGGCCAAAGCATTCTGATAACCCACATTGTACATGCCGAAGAACAAGGCGGGCAGCAATGCGAGCACCACGAAACTCATGATGCGCTTGCTGTCTATAGCGTCGTGGATGTTTACACCACCCTTACGGCCAGTTGTATTGGGCACGAAAGCAAATGTCTCGAGGCCGTCATACAGCGAGTGGAAAGCATGGAACTTTCCGCCCTCCTGGACGTGCGGACGCATACTGTCAAAAAGTTTTTTAATAGCTTTCATATTATTATAAATAATGTATTGAATTGCAACATTGCCCGGTGGGCTTTGCACTTCGTGTTCCGTGGGGAGTCGCTTCACGTTGCGAGACCCGCCACTTCACGTTGTGATGTCCATCGCCTCACGTTGCGAGGCGCTTCGCTACACGTTGCGTTTTCTGGCACGGAACCATGCGCCGACTAAGCTGCGGCAGTGCTGCTTCTTCTATTAAGCATTCTCCTTCTTAAGTATATCCAAGCCCTCGCGCACGATACGCTGAAGTTCCAGTTTTGAACTGCAGACGAACTCGGCCAAGGCAAAGTCCTCGGGAGCAACCTCGTAGATACCCAAAGCCTCCTGACGGTCGATGTCGCCGGCAATGATGGCCTTGATAAGATAACCTGCATAGATGTCCATGGGGAACACCTTGTCGTACTCGCCGCTCATGATCATGTGGCGTTCGCCGCCCTTGACGCGTGCATCAAGAACATACTCCTTCTTGCTGCCCAGCAACCAGCTGAAGTAGCTGCGGTGTGTGCTGAACATAGAGAAGCGAGGCATGATCCAACCCAGCATCTCGTCGGCCTCGGCACCCTCGGGGATGGCGGTAACCTCTGTAGCATGTGCTGCGAGATAACCTTCCTTGCAGGTCTTGACACCGGTCATGGGATTGCCGTTGATGACGCGGACGTCACCTTCTGCAACCTGGCCAGCCAAGAGAGTAGACAACTTCTGACCCACCTTCACCTTGTAATACTTGGGAGCCTTCACCTCGCTGCCTGCCAGAGCTATGGTACGGGTAAAGTCAACCTTGCCAGTCTTCATCAGACGGCCGAGCATGATAACCTCCTCAGCACCCAAGGTCCATACAACCTCGCCCTTGTTGATGGGGTCGATGTGGTTGATCTGCACGCCTACGTTGCCGGCAGGAGCGGGACCGTCAAATACATAAACCTCGCAGTTGGCCGCACCCAGCAGTGCCTTGGCACTCTGCTTGCTGCTTACGCCAAGACGCACGGGAGCAATCTTGGACAGGGCTGTAATACCAGCCTGGAACTCTGCCTCCTGACCCTGCAGGACATACTCGAAGTCCTGAGCCAAAGGCATACTGTTGAACGCACTGACATGGATTGCCTTGGGAGTCTCGTCGGGATTAGCCACAGTGTCATAGGGACGCTGGCGGATCATACCGAAGATACCACTCTCCATGAGCAAAGCCTTCACGTCGCCGTCGGTCTTGAAGGTCTTGCCCTCAAACTTCATGTCGCACTTTACGCGGACACTCAACAGCTTGCGACGATCGCCACGTTCCACCAACGACACAGTACCGCTGACGGGACTGACAAAACATACCTCAGGATGCGTCTTGTCCACGAACAAGGCATCACCGGCCTTAACGGCATCACCTTCCTTGACAACCACCTTGGGCTTCAGTCCTGTGAAATCCTCCGGACAGAGTGCATACTCGCCAGGACATTCCACAGAAGCAGTCTCCTTGGCAGCCTTTCCCTTCAGGTTGATGTCCAGGCCCTTACGCAATTTGATTACTTTTGCCATATACTGTTAATAAAATGAAATGTTGATATAATCTCGCACAAAGATACGCTTTTTTCCCGACAAAAGACTTAAATAATCAAAAAAAAGGCATACTTTTGTCAAAGAAATTACGTCATGAAACTATTGAAGCGTACCATCCAATGGACAATAGGCATAATCTGCGGACTATACTTCTGTCTGCAGGTTGCGATGCATATTCCTCCCGTGCAAAGATGGGCAGGTTCCGTGGCGTCGCATGTTTTGCATAATCTTTGGGATTGGGAGATTAGCATCGGCAGGATAAGGCTTGGACTTCTGAACCGCATCATAATCGATGACATCAACCTGAAGGACAAGCAGGACAGCACCATGCTGCACGTGTCGCGACTGGCTGCAAAACTGGAAATCATCCCTCTTCTTGACGGCAAAATCAGTATAGCCAATGCACAACTCTTCGGCACGGAAGCATACCTGTATCAAAGGTCGGCACAAGAAAAGCCCAACTTCCAGTTCATCATAGACACTTTCAAAAGCGACAACACCGAAAGCAAGCCCGTCAACATCCGCATAGGCAACCTTGTGCTCAGAAGGATAGACGTCAAGTGGGACAGGCAATGGATGCCGCACAAGGAAACCGGCACCTTCGACCCGTCGCACATACATCTTCAGGACATTGCAATGACTGCAAGGCTGAAAGTCCTGAAGACAGACTCCGTGAACCTGTCGTTAAAGCGCTTATCCTTCAGTGAAGCAAGCGGTTTTGAACTTTCCAACGTACTTGGAGAATTCTCGGCGGGAAGCAACGGTGCAAAGTTGGAGAACTTCAACATAGAACTACCCCACACCACTCTTTCCATACCCTCCTTCATGGCAACATGGCCTGACACTCCCAAGGGTACGGACATCAAGAAGTGGCTGGGCAGTACCTCTTGGTATGCGGAAACCGCCGTACACCTTACACCATCGGACTTCAAGGCCTTTGCCCCACGTCTGGCAAATGCCCACACCCCCATAGAACTGACCAGCAAAGTCTATGGTTTGGAGGAGTGCATCAATGTGCCCCAACTGAACCTCAGCAATAACGGTTCGCTCAATCTGTCGGCCAAGCTCTTTGTCAACGATTACCTCAACAACCCGGACTACATCGTTGAAATCAACAGATTGCAGACCAATGCCCGCCTGCAGCAATACCTGACGCAAGAACTCAACGGCCAAGGCAGGGAGATTTCCCCGCTGCTGACGCGCATGGACACGATAGACCTGTCCGGAAGACTCAATATCTCCGACCATCACCAATATGGCACAATAAACATAGACAACCGCCATGCCGAAGTGGAAATCACAGCAGAAGCCTATGACTGGAACAGGCTCAATGTCTCGGTTTCATCGCCTAAGATACAGCTGGACAATCTGCTGTCCGACAACGGGAAGCACATCCTGAACAAAGCCGCGCTTAAGGTGGAGGCCACCGGTCTCATAAAGGACAACAACGGGAACCCAAGCATTGACATACGCGGCATCTTGCCAGAACTCGTCTTTGACGGCAAGGAATACCTTGACACCGAAATACGCGCACAAATCAAGGACAAGAAAATCTCGGTAAATGCAGACATACAGGAACCCGATGCCGGCATCACGGCAAATGCTTCATGGAGGCAGGATACCAGACATCATGTGACAGGCGGACTGAACATCAGCAAATACCCCACAGACCGCCTTGCACTCGGGCACAGGTATCCCGACAAGCGTATATCCATGGACGCTACGATAGACCTTCACGGCAAAACGATAGACGACCTGAACGGTTCTTTGCACATCAACGACATCCTTTTGGAAAGTTCAAACCTGGATACAGCCATAGTGGGCCCCATGAATCTGGTCGTCACCACCGAATACGACAAACAGAGGGAAAGAACCCTGAACATAAAATCCGAAGACATCAGCCTGTCCGCCAAAGGCCGCTTCAGATTCAGCACACTGGCAACGACCATACAGAACACCCTGCATCGCCAGCTTCCCAACCTGATAGCATATAAGCATACCCCATATAACGCGGACACAATAGAGTTCGACTTCGACATCCTTGACACCACCCTGCTACGGAACATTCTGCTTAAAGACATATACATCCCCGAAAGGGCAAGCATAAGCGGCGAAATCAGGGGATACGACTCCATTACCGTTTCGGCCGGCATCCCACGTCTGCACATTGGCAACGAGGAACTCAGGAACAGCCAAATCCGCATCAAGGGAAAGAGCAACATCATAGAATCCGACTTCAGGACAGAAAGACGACAAAAGACCGGTTTTGTCGACTGGGCCCTGACCGTCAATGCCAACAACAACAGACTTCGTACCATAGCCAGCATGGACAACAACAGGAGTCCAAGGTTCTCCGGCAAGATGGATGTCATCACCAATTTCAAGAAGACGGCTGACGGAAAAGACTGGATTGAAGCGTGGGTGGCACCGGAAACGCTGACCATATCCGACACCCTGTGGTATATCAATCCCGCAACAATAAAATGGGAGAACAACGCCGCAAGCGTGAGGGGCTTCAGAGTCTACCAGTCAAAACATCGCGGACTGGAAGTAAATGGCAGTATATCAGCCAGCAATACAGACACGCTGACACTAACACTTCAAGATATAAACGTTGAGTACATCCTGAATCTCGTCAACTTCAAGTCCGTTGAATTCAGCGGATTTGCAACAGGAACAGTCACCGCTACCAACGTGCTGGCATCCCCACAAGCATCAGCAAACCTCAGGGTGGACAACTTCTGCTTCAACAAAGCCCCCCAGGGCACGCTAAAGGCACATGCCACATGGGGAGAGCAACCCAACTGGCTTGGACTCGACGCCACCATTACTGACGAGGCAAACAATCACCACTCCAACATAGAAGGCGGCTTCAACATCGGGGACAAAGAGCGCCAGAACGGACTTGATCTGAGGATAGACACGAAAGGCTTCAACCTCGCCTTCATGAACCATTTCACAGAAGGCATCCTGGAAAATTTCCAAGGACGTGCTACCGGCAAATGCAGGCTTTTCGGTCCATTCAAGGGCATTGACCTGGAAGGCGACCTGATGCTGGATTATGCCGACTGCAAATTGCCCATGCTGGGCACCACGTTCCACATACGGCAGGACAGCGTGCACCTGAGCCCGGGATGCATACGCATAAACGCCCTGCTCATAGATGACACCGTCAAACCCATAAAGCGCCCCGGCGGCTTCAAGCACCACACTGCCGACAACAAAATCCCGCATACCGGCATTCTGGACGGAAGGATGAACCACGACCACTTCAAGAACCTGAGGTACGAATTCAAGGTCAGGGCCAACAAACTTCTCGGGTACGATTTCAAGGACTTTGGCGAAGACTCCTTCTATGCCACATGCATAGCCACGGGAACCATAAAAGTTAGCGGCATACCAGGTCGCCTCACCGTAGACATCGACGCCAAGCCCGAAGAAGGAACAACCTTCACATACAACGTGAGCACTCCCGAAGCACTGACAGAGGCTGGCTTTATCACAATCAAGGAGTATACCGGAACAGAACAGGACAACATCGGAGGCAATCTGGCCGCCAACACGCAGAATGCCATAGCAAAGACAGGGCATGCTTCAAGAAAAACGGAAGAGAAAGAAGAAGAATCCACCTCTTCCGACCTCCATCTCAACTTTGACTTGGAGATTACGCCTGCGGCGAAAATACGCCTGCTCATGGACAGGAAGTCCGGCGACATGATAGAGATAATGGGCGGAGGATTTATCAGGGCAAAATACCACAATAAGGGAAGATTCAATATATACGGTACATATCGAGTAGAGGATGGAAGTTATAGACTTAGCATTCAGGATATTATACGTAGAGATTTCAAGTTCCAACAGAATGGAACTATTGTCTTTGGAGGAAATGCTATGAAGGCCGATCTAAATCTAAAGGCTATATATAGTGTACATGGTGTATCACTTGACGACTTGACAACAAACTCACTTGGTTTCTCTAAAACGCGTGTGGATTGTATAATGAACCTAACTGGTAGACCGGAACAACCAATGGTTGCGTTTGACTTCGAACTTCCAGAGGCCAGCGAAGACGAACGACAAATGGTTCGCTCCATTGTCAGCACCGAAGAGGAACGTAACATGCAGGCTATCTACTTGTTAGGGTTGGGACGTTTCTACAATCTCGACGCAGAAGACGAGTTCCAAAGCACTGCTGCCGTTAATTCTATCCTTAGTACCACTCTATCGTCACAGCTAAACCAGTTCATTTCTAATGCCGTGGGTACAAGTAACTGGAATTTTGGCACAGGTTTAAAGACTGGAGAAGACGGATGGCGCAACATGGATGTAGAAGGTATGCTCAGCGGCCGTCTTCTAGATAACCGCCTGCTTTTATCCGGTAATTTCGGTTATCGCGAGAAATACTATACGCAACGCAACTTCATCAGTGACGTGTCCGTAGAGTATCTTCTAACCAAAAACGGCAACATTTCATTAAAGGCCTACAACCAGGCGAATGATCGTTACTTTGTCCAATCATCAATGAACACGCAGGGAATTGGAGTGCAGTTCAAGAAGGATTTCAACCATCTTTGGGACCTCTTCTTGTGGTTACGTCCCCCAAAAAGAATAAAGTGATAAAGTAGATTTTACCGCAACCAGATTAAGTCGCCAACCTTTATCTCGTATTCGTGTGGCGATAGGTTGTTAAGTTTGTATAGACTTTTCAAACGGATGCCATACATCTGCGAGATGTCGTACATGCTTTGACATGGCTCTACGATGTGTGGCTGGTTTTTGTATTCCTTGGCGCCCTTGCTGTGTTTTTTCCTAAGGAAAAGAATGTCGCCTATGGTTAAGGTGTAGTCCAGGGTAAGATCATTGAATTCCAGCAACTCATCTATCTTCAGGCCTGTTGCCCAACTGATGGTGGCAAGGTCATCGCCTTCCTGCACGATGATGAAGTAGTTGTCGTTGCAATGATATACGGCATGGGTGCGGAAGAAGGGAGGTATCTTTTCCTCTTTTATCTTGTTACGCGACAGGCGCTTAAGATAGTGTTTGGAAATTCTGCCCGTTTCCCCTCTTGCATTATGGGTGGGGGAGATTGGTGGGGTAAACTTGTGACTGGGTTTCCTTGTGTCGAACTGATGCAGGGAATACATCTCAATGATGCGGATGAGACTTTGTGCATAAGTGGGGTTGGTGGCGTATCCACAGGCTTTCAGTCCCTTGGCCCAGGCCTTGTAGTCGGTAATCCTATAGGTGAAGAGCCTTTGGTAGCGTGGTTTCAGCAGGAAGAGGGAATGGTCTTCGTAACTCTCTTGGACAGAACGGTATTTGCGGAACTTTTCCTTGGGGCGGTCGTCGTCCGCCAGAATGTAAGGACCAGTCCAACCACCTGGAGTCTTGATTCCGAAGTGGTTGTTGGCTTCTGTTGCCAGACGGCTGCGTCCGGCACCACTTTCCAACAGCCCCTGTGCCAGGGTGATACTGGCCGGTATCTTGTATTTCTCCTGTTGTTCCATGGCCATATCCTTGTACTTGTCAATATAGGCCCAATAGGCACGATTGGTACTCCCCTGAGACCATGTGGCCACAGAGTGTATCAAAGTGATTAGAAATATCAGAAACCTTTTCAGTGTCATCTGTGGCACGGCAAAGGGGTGTGGAGAGTTACTTCAGTGGAATGTCGGCAATGCGTTGCATGTGGCGACCACCTTCGAAGGGAGTCTGGAAGAACTCGTCCATGATGGCGCGGGCTGTGTCATTGTCAATGAAACGGCCGGGCATTACCAGCACGTTTGCATCGTTGTGCTGACGGATGAGGTGTGCTATCTCTGGCATCCAGCACAGGCCGGCACGTATGCCCTGGTGCTTGTTCAGTGTCATGGAGATACCTTCGCCCGAACCGCACATGGCAATGCCGGGATATACTTCGCCGTTTTCCACGCCTTCTGCCAACAAGTGGCCGAAGGTGGCATAGTTGCAACTTTCCTCAGAGTGAGTGCCATAGTCCTTATAGGGGATGCCCTTTTCTTCCAGATACTGCTTTACGAACTCTTTGAGGGGGTATGCGGCATGGTCTGATGCAAGACCTACGATCTTTGTATCCATAGTGGGGATGGGGGTGTTATGAGGTTATGATTTTTTTGCTTTATGGGAATATAAAGAGGCTACCGCACTATGGAGATATGCGATAGCCTTATTTGGGTGTTGCTTATTCTGCAAGTAGGATGCTCTTTGCCTGGTTGTATACGTTTTCTGCTGTGTAGCCCAACTTCTCGTCCAGCACCTTGTAGGGAGCAGAGAATCCGAAACTTTCCAGACCGAATACTTTACTGCTGGGGTGTGCACCTACGAGGAAACCTTCCAGATTGACGGGCAGACCGGCGCTCAGACCAAATACTTTGCTGCCGATAGGGAAGAGTTCGCGCTGGTACTCGATGGGTTGTTCGCGGAAAAGGCCTTCTGAAGGTGCACTGATAACCCTTACTTTATAACCTTCCTGACGAATCAAACGTGCACCGGCAATGAGGGTGCTCACCTCGGAACCGTTGCCCACGAAGATGATGTCGGGGTTCTCGTCGCTTTCGGCGCTGATGTATGCACCCTTGCGGCAGAGTTCGTATGGCGTGCCTGTGGGCAGTGGTTCTATGTTTTGGCGTGAGAGGATGAGTGCTGTAGGTGTGTTTGTGTTCTCCATTGCCATTGCCCAGCATACTGTGGTTGCGTTGCAGTCGGCGGGGCGCAGTACGAGCATGGAATTGCGTCCGGAGTGGTTCTTCATCTTCTCCATCAGTCGGATCTGTGCCTCCTGCTCAACGGGTTCATGTGTGGGACCGTCTTCGCCTACACGGAATGCGTCGTGACTCCAGATGAATTTGACTGGCAATTGCATCAGTGCTGCCATGCGTATGGCAGGTTTCATGTAGTCGGAGAACACAAAGAATGTGCCGCAGGCTGTCAGCATGCCGCCGTGCAGGGTGATACCTATGCAGACACAAGCCATGGTCAGTTCGGCTACACCTGCCTGCAGGAAACCTCCGGCAAAGTTGTCGCGCGAGATTACTGTAGCACCGCCCTTGATGAAACCGTCGGTCTTGTCGGAGTTGCAGAGGTCGGCGCTGGATACAATCATGTTGGGCACAGTCTTTGCCAAAAGGCTGAGACATGCACTGGATGCGTTTCGTGTGGGTTCGCCCTGCTTCTGCTCTATGCTGTCCCAAGGTATTTCTGGCAAACGGCCGGCAAACCAGTCGGCCTGCTGTGCTGCCTTCTCGGGATTTGCTTCGGTCCAGACTTTCTCTTCGGCATGGCGTTCGGCACAGATGGCCTTGAGTTCCTGGCGGCGTATGTTGAAGATTTCCTGTACTTCGTCCCAGATGATGAAGGCATTGTCGGGGTCACCGCCAAGATTCTTCACGGTGTTGCGGTATGCGTCTCCGCCCAATGGGGCTCCGTGTGTGCCACAGTTGCGCTCGTAACTAGTGCCGTCTGCTTTCAAGGCTCCCTTGCCCATGACGCAATGGCCAATGATAAGGGTGGGCTTGCCACAGACTTTCTTTGCTGCATCAAGAGCCTGGCGAATCTCTGTTACGTTGTTTCCGTCAATGCAGAACACTTCCCAACCCAGTGCACGATACTTGGCAGCGGTATCCTCGTTGGTTACCACGCTGGTCTCGGTGGAGAGCTGGATGTCGTTTGCATCATAGAACATTACAAGATTGTCCAATCCCAGTGTACCTGCAATACGTGCTGCACCCTGAGAGATTTCCTCCTGAATGCCACCGTCGGAAATGTAGGCATAAATGGTCTCTTTCTGGAAGGTGGGGTTGCCTGTGCGTGCATACAGACACTTGGCTGCAATGGCCGCACCTACGGCATAGGTGTGGCCCTGACCCAGAGGACCAGAACTGTTCTCAATGCCACGGGCATAGTTGAGTTCGGGATGACCGGGAGTGGGAGAACCCCATTGGCGCAACTGCTTCAGTTCGTCCAGAGTGAAGTGGCCAGTCATGGTGAGCTGTGCGTACAGCATAGGAGACATGTGGCCGGGATCCAAGAAGAAACGGTCGCGACCTTCCCAAAGAGGATTCTCGGGGTCGTAATTCAAATACTCGCTATATAGCACGGATATGAAGTCAGCTCCGCCCATAGCGCCTCCGGGATGTCCGCTTTTTGCTTTCTCTACCATTGCTGCAGACAGGATGCGGATGTTGTCTGCTGCCTTGTTAAGAGTTTCGATGGAATGCATAGTATTTATTAGAAAATGTTTATCGTCGGTTTTGAATGTGTTCCTTATAGTCTATCAGCGTCTGTCATTGCGTGGATTATAGATGATAGTCTTTTTGTTCCTGATACATCTTGTAGTCGAATACGTAGATTGCCGCTCCTCGCTTACTGCTGCTTTTGTCTATCTTGCCTGTCTTGATAAAGTAGGGCATTTCGCACACTTTCTTGCGGAAATTGCGTTTATCCAGTTTCTCGTCCAGAATGGCCTCGTAGAGTTTCTGTATCTGGCTCATCGTGAACTCCTGCGGAAGCAGTTTCAGCGCAATGGGAGTGTATGCTATCTTGTCCTGAAGTCGGTTTATGGCCTTCTTCATCATTTTCATGTGGTCAAAGTAGAGAATGGGAAGGTCGTTGGCGTCCACCCACTTGCAGTTGAACTTTTCCAATAGTTTATTGTCGTAGTGAACCTTATCTAGCAGTGCATAGTATGCCACGCTGATTACACGTCCTCCAGGGTCACGATTTATGTCGCCGAAAGCCTCCAATTGCTCCAGAAACAGGTCCTTGATTCCCGTACGTTCTGTAAGCACGCGGTAAGCAGCCTCGTCCAGAGTCTCGTCCTCCTGCACGAAACCACCCATGGGTGTCAGTTCCCCATTGAAAGGTTCTATTGTCCGGTGCTGGAACAAGACCTGCAGTCTGCCTTCGTCAAAACCAAAGATGATGCAGTCCACTGCTACGTGGAAAGACGGTTCGTTGGCATAGTACTTATCTGTCATTTGTCTGTCGGGAATGCTATATTCTTGCGCAAAGATACAAATAATATTTTGGATTTAATGGTATGATGTACACTTTTATTTTTGTATATATAAATAATGTATATAAATGTAGTCGGAAAATAATTTGTTACGTCTTTCTAGCACAATATATAAAGCTTTATATAAATCAAGTGTCAAATGTGACGCTATGGTTAGGATATGTAGCGTCTCTTTTTGGGGTATAAAATGTATATAATAATAAAACGGGAAAGGTATTTTCTATCCTTTCCCGTTTTATAAGAAAATATATTAAAAACTATTCTTCGAAACCGTTGGGGTTGTTCTTCTGCCAGTTCCAGCTGTCGCGGCACATTTCCTCGATACCGAACTGAGCCTTCCAACCGAGTTCTGCCTCAGCCTTGGCGGGGTTGCAGTAGCATGTGGCGATATCGCCCGGGCGACGGGGTTTGATAGAGTAGGGAACGGGTACACCGTTGGCCTTCTCGAATGCCTTGACAACGTCCAATACGGAATAGCCGTGACCGGTACCTACATTGTAAATGGCGATACCCTTCTTGGCAACGATAGCCTTCAGTGCTGCTACGTGAGCGCGTGCCAGGTCAACAACGTGGATATAGTCGCGTACGCCAGTACCGTCATGTGTGTCGTAGTCGTCACCGAACACGCCCAGTTCAGCACGCTTGCCTACTGCTGTCTGAGTGATGTAGGGCATCAGGTTGTTGGGGATACCGTTGGGGTTCTCGCCGATGGTACCGCTCTTGTGAGCACCGATGGGGTTGAAGTAGCGGAGCAGAACGATGTTCCATTCGTTGTCGGCCTTCTGTACGTCCATCAGAACCTCCTCAAGCATAGACTTGGTCTGTCCGTAGGGGTTGGTGCAATGGCCCTTGGGGCACTCCTCGGTGATGGGGATGATAGCGGGATCACCGTAAACGGTAGCGCTGGAAGAGAAAATCATGTTCTTGCAACCGTTCTTGCGCATTACGTCAACCAGAACGAAAGTACCGTTCATGTTGTTCTCATAGTACTCCAGAGGCTTTGCGCAGCTCTCGCCAACGGCCTTGAGACCGGCAAAGTGGATACATGCGTCGAACTTGTGCTCGTCGAATACCTTCTGCAGACCTTCGCGGTCGCGGATGTCCACCTTGTAGAAGGGAACCTCCTTGCCGATAATCTTTGCAACGCGCTTCAGAGAGATAGGAGATGAGTTGTCCAGATTGTCAACAACTACTGCCTCGTGACCAGCCTCGGTCAGTTCAATCAGGGTGTGGCTTCCGATAAAGCCTGCACCACCAGTTAACAGGATTTTCATTCTAAGTATTAGTTTATGTGATTAAAAACGTTCATTCTTGCGACACAAAGTTAACTAAACTTTTCAAGAAAAGCAAAACTTTGTGTCCTTTTGTAGATGCTAAAGTCGTTATTTATGCCTGTTGGTACATCATTACAGGTATGGATTGGTGTCCATTTCTTCGCCTACGGTACTTTCTGGTCCATGTCCGGGCAGGATGACGGTGTCCTGGGGCAGTGTGAAAATCTTGTGGCTGATGCTCTCCAGTTCCTGCTGGTAGTTGCCCCCCGGCAGGTCGGTACGTCCTATGCCCATACGGAAGATAGTGTCGCCTGTGAGGACCATCCTTCCCTCCGGTATGTAATAGCATACTCCGCCTGGTGTGTGCCCCGGTGTGTGCAGTACCTGGATGGAGGTTTTCCCCAAATTCAATACAGATGTCTCGCTGATGGATGCTTCGGCTTTGGGCAGCATGCCGGAGATGTCTATGCGGAACCATTTCTGCACCATGTCGGGTGCCGCCTGATATACGGGTATTTCCGCAGGGTGGCACATGGGCGTAAGTCCGTATTGTTCGCAGATGGTGCCAAGGCCCAGGCAATGGTCGAAGTGCATGTGTGTCTGCAATGAGTATTTCAGTGTAATGCCGTTCTCGCTGAGGAAATCACTTATTCTTGCATGCTCGCCCTTTGTCCACGCGCCACAATCCACTATTGCACCCTCATGACTGATATCGTCCCAGATGATGTAGCAGTTCTCCTCTATGGGATTGACAACGAAACGCTTATAGTGAAACATATACAACCTTTTTCGTTTCAAAGAATTCCTCCTCGAAGTAATCGCTGAGGCTTGTTATGAGGGTGTGCGCCTTCATGGGCAGTACCTCGTTTGCCAGTTCTCCGCCCTTCAGGCAGATGAGTCCGTTGGGCATGGCATTCTGTGCCTTGGGAGCAATGTTCTTGCGTACCAGTTTCACAAGGTCTGCCAGGGGCATTACCGCCCTTGATACTACAAAGTCGTATTTTTCCTTCAGGTTCTCGGCACGTGTCCATTCCGTGGTGACATTTGTCAGTCCCAAGGCCGTTCGTACTTCGTCGCAAACGCGTATCTTCTTGCCAATGCTGTCCACAAGATGGAAGTGTACTTCAGGGAACATGATGGCCAGCGGTATGCCGGGGAAGCCTCCGCCTGTACCGAGGTCCATGACACGTGTGCCGGGCTTGAAGTTGATTATCTGGGCAATTCCCAGAGAGTGCAGGATATGATGCTCGTAGAGATTGTCTATGTCCTTACGGGAAATCACGTTGATTTTGGAATTCCAATCCCTATAGAGGGCATCGAGTGCGGCAAAGCGCTGGCGCTGCTCTTCCGTTATGTTTGGGAAGTATTTGTTGATGAGTTCCATGGTCCTTGTCAATTGGTCTTCAGGTATTGCTTCAGTGTGTCGTAACTGAGGCTTATGTATGTAATTCCGCTGGAATAGGGGGCAATGTCATATTGTCCGAAGCAGAAGATGATGCTGTCCTTGCCGAGGTGGAAATTCTCTGTCAGATACAGGTCCCCAAGACCCAGTATGCCCGTCTTCTCTATAAGTTCCTCGCGTGTGGAGCAGTCGTTGTCCTTCAGGAGTCTTGCCAGCATGATGTCCAGTATGGCCCGTTCGTGTGCGGTGTCCAGCACATCACTGATACTTATGGCAAGGCCAGTACGCTTGGAGAAGTTCAGCGTAAACGGTACGTAGGAACCGTGTGCTCCGCCTGTGTACATGTCAATGGCGTAGTGGTACACTATCACCGTGTCTGCGGCATCAGCAACGAAGCGTCCCTTCCTGCCGACGTGGTACGTGATTTCGCCGAATGTCTCGTCGTCGGGGTCATGGAATTCCGTCACCTCGGCCTTCAGCGCATCGATTTCCTTGGCCAGAGCAGTGGTGATGTCAGTGCGTATGTCGGCATCGTGACGGCCGGAAATACATTGCTCGTTAATCTTGGCATTTATGCTATCAGCCACTACACTTCCCGGTTTAAGGAAATGGAAGTCATAGTCTACGGAGATGATATCGTCCGTACTCTTGCTTATGTGCAAGGAATCGGTAACAAGAGGTGTTTCCTCCTTTTTATTGTCCTCCTTTCCGCCTTTGCCTTTCTGCACGCATGAGGCAAGAGAGAACACCGCTATGGCAAACAGGAATGTAAGTAGCAGGCTTTTCTTGGTTCTTCTCATGGGAATATTGTTCTTTTACTTCTTCTTATGGAAGATGATGTTAATAATGGTGATGGTACCCAGAATGTACGGGTAATATAAATAAGGTATGATGTCCAGCGGGTTTATGGAGGCCAAACCTGCGGCAATGAGCAGTTGTGCGCCCCATGGGATGATACCCTGTGCAAAGCACGACATGGTGTCCAGTATGGATGCAGAGCGTTTTGCCTCTATGCCGTATCGGTAAGAGATACTGCGTGCCACCGGACCTACGGCCAGAATGGCAATGGTGTTGTTCGCCGTGAGCATGTCCACCGCCACCACGGCACCCGCAATGCTCAGTTCTGCACCACGGCGCGAAGAAACGATGCGCCCCAGATTCATTATCAGCCAGTCAATGACTCCGCGCTTGCGCAACTGGTCGATTATTACGGCAGCCAGGATGGTTACGATAATCAGGTCATGCATGCCCAGTATACCCTTTTGCGTGGCTTCCCAGATGGATGCCATGTCCATGCTTCCGTCAAAAAATCCCAAAGCGGAAGCCGTCAGGATGCCCATAATAAGCACCCATATCACATTCATGCCAGCCAAGGCAAGAACAAAGACTACCAGATAGGGCAGTATGTTCAGTGGATTGCCTAAATTCAGTGCTGTCTGCGATTCTATTCCATATCCCAGAAACATGTATGCCACCACGGTCAGAAGTGCTGCCGGCAGGGCAATGAGGATGTTGGCCTTGAATTTGTCCGACATCCTGCATCCCTGGGTCTTGGTGGCCATTATGGTTGTGTCCGAGATGAAGGACAGGTTGTCGCCGAACAGGCTTCCTCCCACCACCACTGCCGTGGCCATGGGCACATTGGCTGATGTTGCCGTGGCTATGCCCACGGCAATGGGTGTCAACGCCGCAATGGTTCCGCAACTGGTACCTATGCTCAGGGACACAAGACATGCCGCTATGAACATTCCCATCAGGATGAAGTTTCCCGGCAATATGGCCAACGTGAGGTTTACCACACTGTCCACACATCCCATCTCCTGCGCTATGGAGGAAAAGGCACCAGCCAGGATGAATATCAGAAGCATGAGCATGATCCCCCCGTTGTCCTCTGTCTTTCGGGGTGGGGTGGAGGTATTCTTCTCTGTCATAGTTTCAGTGTTGTGTGCGTTCGGGCGAAACAGGTGTTCTTCTTATCCGTAGATTATGTTGCCGTTCTCGTCCATGTACTCCTCCAGTCCCTTTTCATATGTGGCCATGGCACGCAGGCTCATGCCCATGCTGGAGAAGCCGCCGTCGTGGAAAAGGTTCTGCATTGTCACCTTGCGTGTAAGATCGGAGAACATCACCATACAGTAGTCGGCACATTCGTCGGCACTGGCATTGCCCAGGGGGGACATGCGGTTGGCAAAGTCGAAGAGCCTGTCCATGCCCTTTACACCGCTTCCTGCCGTGGTCATCGTGGGAGACTGGGAAATGGTGTTGATGCGCACATGGTGCTCGCGTCCGTAGATGTAACCGAAACTGCGTGCTATGGATTCCAGCAGAGCCTTGGCATCGGCCATGTCGTTGTAACCGAACATGGTGCGCTGTGCAGCCATGTAGGTCAGTGCCACAACGGAACCGTATTCCGCAATGGCATCCTGCTTCTTGGCAGCCTGTAGCATCTTGTGAAAGGAAATGGCGCTTATGTCCAGCGTCTTGCCTAACATGCCGTAATCAAGGTCATCGTAGGTACGGCCCTTCCTCACGTTGGGCGACATGCCTATGGAGTGCAGTACGAAGTCTATCTTGCCGCCAAGCACTTCCTGCGAACGGCGGAACACCTCCTGCAGGTCCTCGTAACTGGTGGCGTCGGCGGGTATCACCTCGCAGTTCAGTTGCTTTGCCAGGTCGTTCACCTGTCCCATTCTGATAGCTATGGCTGTATTTGACAGGGTGATTGTTGCGCCTTCTTCAACAGCCTTCACCGCCACCTTCCACGCTATGGACTGCTCGTTCAGTGCGCCGAAAACAACGCCTCTCTTGCCTTTCAATAATCCGTAACTCATAATCTATGCTTAATGTTTGTGTTATCAAATTCAGTACAAAGGTAGTGAATTTTCATTATTCCTGCAAATGTCAGGGTTTCAGACGGTGTCGGATATAGGTTTCCATGATGTCTATGGCCTGACGGTTGGCGCCACCTTCGGGGATGATTAGGTCTGCATAGCGCTTGGTAGGCTCGATGAACTCTTCGTGCATGGGTTTGAGTACCTCCAGGTAGCGGTCGATTACCATCTGTGTGGTGCGTCCCCTCTCCACGGTGTCGCGCAGGATGTTGCGGATAAGGCGCACGTCCGAGTCGGTGTCAACGTATATCTTCAGGTCCATCAGGTCGCGCAGGTCTTTCCGATAAAGAGCCATTATACCCTCTATGATAATCACCTCGCACGGCTCTACATGTATGGTTTCCTTCATGCGATTTGATGTGATGTAGTCGTAGGTTGGTTGTTCTATGGCCTTGCCCTGGCGGAGTTCGTGAAGTTGTTGGCACAGAAGATTCCAGTCGAAGGCATCAGGGTGGTCGTAGTTGATTTTACGGCGTTCCTCCATCGTCAGATGAGTGTTGTCGTTGTAGTAGGAATCCTGTGGGATAACCGCCACATTCTCGCCCTCGAGCGCTTTCATGATCTTCTTCACCACGGTGGTCTTGCCACTGCCGGTGCCGCCGGCTATACCTATTATATACATTAGTGGAAATGTTTTGATGTGTTAGTTTACGGCCACGAAGTTAGGCTTTTTTATCAGCATTTCCGAATAATAGATGATAAAATGTAGGGATTAAAGGAAAATTATGTACCTTTGCAACCTAAGTTAAGTGAACATACAAATAAAATGAACGTATAGAATGTTGAGAATTGCAGTTCAATCTAAAGGAAGGCTCTTCGAGGACACAATGTCGTTGCTGGCAGAAGCCGGCATAAAGGTCAGTACAAGCAAGCGCACGTTGCTGGTTCAGAGTGCTGATTTCCCCATAGAGGTATTGTACCTTCGCGACGATGATATTCCACAGTGTGTGGCTACCGGTGTGACGGATCTGGGTATTGTTGGCAAAAACGAGTATGAGGAACGCCAGGAACAGGCCGAGATAATCCGCCCGCTGGGCTTCTCAAAGTGCCGCATGTCTTTGGCCATTCCCAAGGCAGTAAAATACACGGGCATTGGCTGGTTCGAAGGCAAGAAGATAGCCACATCATATCCGAATATCCTGCGCCGTTTCCTGCACGAAAACCATATAAACGCCGACATACATGTAATCACCGGTTCGGTAGAGATAAGTCCGGGCATTGGTCTGAGCGATGCCATATTCGACATAGTAAGCAGCGGCAGTACCCTTGTGAGCAACAATCTGGCAGAGGTGGAAGTTGTGATGAAGAGCGAAGCCCTGCTCATCGGCAACCGCAACCTCTCTCCCCGCAAGCGTGCCATACTGGAAGAATTGCTCTTCCGCATAGAGGCCGTGAAGGCTGCCGAGAACAAGAAGTACGTGCTGATGAACGTGCCCACCGACAAGGTGCAGGATGTTGTGGCCGTGTTGCCAGGTGCCAAGTCTCCCACCATCATGCCTCTTGCTACAGATGGATGGAGCAGCATACACACCGTGGTGGACGAGAAGTGCTTCTGGGAGATCATCTCTCGTCTGAAGGAACTGGGTGCCCAAGGCATACTGGTCATGCCCATTGAAAAGATGATACTGTAACCACATACGCGGAACACACAACGATATGATACAGGTTATCCTACACCCCGGAAAGGAAGACTACCAGGCATTGCTCAGCCGTCCGCACAAGGATGCCGCCGATTTGGGCGCAACCGTAGCCTCCGTGCTCAATGATGTGCGCATGGAGGGAGACAATGCCGTACTGCGCTATGAGGCCAAGTTTGACAAGGCAGAACTTTCCTCCTTGGCCGTTACCGAAGAGGAACTGCAAGAAGCAGAGGCACTTGTAAGCGAGGAACTGAAGCAGTCCATCAATCTTGCCCATGCCAACATTCACCGTTTCCACGAGGCCCAGCGCATGCAGCCTGTCTGTGTTGAAACCGCCCCGGGCGTGTATTGCTGGCAGAAGTCTGTGGCCATAGAGAAGGTGGGACTTTACATACCAGGAGGCACAGCCCCCCTGTTCAGCACCGTGCTGATGCTTGCCACTCCGGCAAAGATAGCAGGTTGTACCGACATAGTGCTGTGCTCGCCTCCTTCGCCTCAAGGCAAACTGCATCCAGCCATACTCTATGCCGCCAAGGTGGCCGGAGTGAACCGCATATACAAGTGCGGAGGCGTGCAGGCCATTGGCGCAATGGCATACGGCACGGAGTCAGTACCCAAGGTGAGCAAGATATTCGGTCCCGGCAACCAGTACGTCACCTGTGCCAAGCAGCAGGTAAGCATGACCGATGTGGCCATTGACATGCCTGCCGGTCCCTCTGAAGTGGCCATCGTGGCAGACAAGACCTGTCATCCCGAATATGTTGCCGCCGACATGCTCAGTCAGGCAGAGCACGGAATGGACTCGCAAAGCATACTTTTCACCGACAACGAGGATGTGGCACGTGCCGTACTTGCCGAGGTCGAGAGGCAACTGGAAGCCTTGCCCCGCAAGGAGATGGCAAGTTCTTCCCTGGGTCATAGCCGCATAGTGGTGCTTCACGATATGGAAGAAGCGTTCGAAATATGTAACCAGTATGCCCCAGAGCATCTCATCCTGGCCATGGATACGGCTCTTGATTGGGCAGACAGGGTGGTGAATGCCGGTAGCGTGTTCCTGGGACATTATAGTTGCGAGAGCGCCGGAGACTATGCTTCGGGCACCAATCATACCCTGCCCACAAGCGGATACGCCAAGGCATATAGCGGTGTGAATCTGGACAGTTTCTGCCGCAAGATAACTTTCCAGCACCTTACCCGCGAGGGCATAGAAAGCATAGGACGTGCCGTGGAGGTAATGGCCGAGGCGGAAAGCCTGGATGCCCACCGCAATGCCATGACACTGAGAATGAAGAACAGGTAGTCCCTCCGAAGAAGCACTGCCGCAAACACAATTATCAACAATAATACTATAAGCAACGAGTTGATGTTAGAGAATCTGGTAAGAAAGAACATACAGGCACTGAAACCATACTCCTGTGCCAGGGACGAGTTCAAGGGGCGCGATGCACACGTCTTCCTGGATGCCAACGAGAGTGCATACAATGCCCCGTACAACCGTTATCCCGATCCCTTGCAAGAGTCACTCAAGAAGGATATCTCCACCATCAAGGGAGTACCTTCGGGAAAGATATTCCTCGGCAACGGCAGCGACGAGGCGATAGACCTTGTGTACCGCATCTTCTGCGAACCGAGGGTAGACAACGTAGTGGCCATAGAACCTACATACGGCATGTACAAAGTGTGTGCAGACATCAACGATGTTGAGTATAGAACAGTCTGCCTGTCTGATAATTACGCTATGTCTGCCGATGCTTTGCTTCAGGCCTGCGACGAGCACACCAAGGTGGTGTGGATATGCTCTCCCAACAACCCCACTGGCAACGATATGGACCGCAGGGAGATGCAGAAACTCCTTTCCGAGTTCAAGGGAATAGTGGTGGTGGACGAGGCATACGGCGACTTCTCTGAACTAAAGCCAATGCGCTCCTATTTAGAGCATTTCCCCAGGATGATAGTGCTGAACACATTCTCCAAGGCCTGGGCTTCGGCAGGCATACGTCTGGGCATGGCCTTTGCCTCGGAGGAGATTATCGGCCTGTTCAACAAGGTGAAGTATCCCTACAACGTGAATATGCTCACACAGGAGAAGGCACGCGAACTACTTGCCGACATGCTGAAGATTGACCGTTGGGTAAACGAAGTACGCCACGAGCGCAAGCACATGATACCATGCCTCATGGAACTGCCCATGGTGAAGCAGGTTTATCCCTCGGCCGCCAACTTCCTGCTTGTGAAGGTAACGGATGCCGATGCCATATACCGGTATCTGGTGGACAAGGGCATCATAGTGCGTAACCGCAACCGTGTCACCCTCTGCCAGAATGCCCTGCGCATAACCATCGGTTATAAGGAGGAGAACAATGAGTTGCTGGGTGCGCTGAGAAGTTACAAGAGATAAGACATGAAACAGAGAATACTATTCATAGATCGCGACGGAACTATCCTGCGAGAGCCTGAGGACGAGCAGATAGACTCCTATGCCAAGTTCGAGTTCATGCCCGGAGCAATAGGGGCTTTGTCGTTTCTTGTCCGTCATACCGACTACAGGCTTGTACTTGTAAGCAACCAGGACGGTCTCGGTACGGATTCATATCCAGAGGATGACTTCTGGCCTACACACAACCTGATGCTCGACATACTGAAGGGCGAGGGTATCGAGTTTGATGCCCAGCACATAGACCGCTCCTTCCCGCATGAGAATCTGCCTACGCGCAAACCTGGTACCGTCATGCTCACATCATACATGGAGAATCCGGACGTAGATATGGCCAACTCCTATGTGATAGGCGACCGTCAGACGGATGCCCAACTGGCCGTGAACCTTGGTTGTCAAAGTCTGATAATAGGCGAGGATATGGATTGGAAGCGTATAGCGGAAATCCTCTTTGCCGGAGACCGTAGGGCTTCCGTATGCCGCAAGACACACGAAACGGACATAAACGTATGCGTCGGCCTTGACGGGAACGGAAAAAGCAACATCAGCACCGGTCTTGGATTCTTCGACCACATGCTCGAGCAGATTGCACGCCATGGCAACATAGACCTCGACATCACATGCCGTGGCGACCTGCACGTGGACGAACACCATACTATAGAAGACACCGCCCTTGCCCTGGGCGAATGCCTTGCCAAGGCCCTTGGTGACAAGCGCGGCATAGAACGCTATGGATACAGCCTGCCCATGGACGATTGCCTGTGCCAGGTGAGCCTGGACTTCGGCGGACGCCCTTGGCTTGTATGGGATGCCGAGTTCAAGAGGGAGAAGGTGGGGGAGATGCCCACCGAAATGTTCCTGCACTTCTTCAAAAGCCTCTCGGACAGTGCACGCATGAATCTGAACATCAAGGCAGAAGGAGCCAACGAGCACCACAAGATAGAAGGTATCTTCAAGGCATTTGCACGTGCCATGAAGATGGCCGTGAAGAGAGATATCGAACATTTTAATCTGCCGTCGAGCAAGGGTACGTTATGACGCAGAACTTCTCCTCACATCTTCTGCAAAGGGCTGTAGACGAGGTTTCCTGTCTGCCCGGCATAGGCCGCAAGACTGCTTTGCGTCTGGTTCTGCACCTCCTGCGCCAGGATGCACGTGTCACGTCCACACTGACCGAGGCACTCTCCGTCCTTCGCAACGAGGTGAAGTATTGCCGCATGTGTCACAACATCTCCGACACCGATATATGCGAGATATGCGCCAACCCCAAGCGTGATGCCTCCACGCTTTGCGTGGTGGAGAACATACAGGATGTAATGGCCATAGAATCCACCGGCCTTTACCGTGGTCTTTACCATGTCCTGGGCGGTGTGATCAGCCCCATGGATGGCATAGGTCCCAGCAATCTGCACATACAGAGCCTGGTGGAAAGAGTAGCAGCAGGAGGCATCAGGGAGGTAATCCTTGCACTGAGTCCTACGATGGAAGGTGATACTACCAATTACTTCATATACAGACGTCTTTCCCAGTTGACACAAAGTAATAGTTCAGGTAATGGTGACTCTGACGAAGTGAGCGTCTCTTTGCCCCGAATCACGGTTATTGCACGAGGAGTGGCGCAGAACGACGAACTCCAGCATACCGATGAGGCTACCCTGGGACGTGCCCTGGCAGGAAGAACACCATTCTCCGTGTAGCCCCCTGTTCGCCAAACGATAATTTATATAGATTATGAAGAACCTGAAGATACTTTATTTCGCCCTCCCCGTATGGGTAATACTGATGTGCATCCCCTTCGAGATTAATGCCGACAAGGGAATGGAGGTGCAACTGAATGCCAATGTGCTTTACATCTTTCGCATGTTGGTGATACTGTTCTCCCTTGGATCGATGGTATCGGCCTTCACGATATTGAAGGAAAGGCTCATGTCGCAACTTGTACTTCTGGCCATCTCTGCCCTGTGGGTGGTAATTGACTACTACATGAACTTGAGCACCCCAGGCAGTGACAATCTCCTTTGGCTTCTGCGCATGATTGTGGTGGTGTATGTGCTAAGGTACAAGGCCGTTTCACGTGCTACAAACAAGCAGAAAGACAGAGAATGAGATATCTGCGCGCCATAGAACCCGAGGACCTGGATCTGATGTACATCGTGGAGAACGACCCCTTGGTGTGTAGGTACAGCTCCACCACTGTACCCCTTTCCCGTTATGCCCTAAGGCGGTATATAGAGGAGAGCAGGGGAGACCTGTTCCGCGATTCTCAGGTGCGCATGACCATAATGGACGCCTCTACGGGCACACCATGCGGTTTTCTGGACATTACCGACCTGGATACCTCACACCGTCGTGCACAAGTGGGAATAGTGCTCCTGCCCGAAGCACAAGGTCGCGGCATAGCACGCGAGGCCCTGGTGGAGGCTTCCCAGTATGCCCGGCAACAGGGACTGCACCAACTTTATGCCATAGTGGCATCGGACAACGTACGGGCACGCAATCTGTTCCTGCACTCCTCATTCAAGGAAACGGCCATACTGCCACAATGGCTCTGCCATGAAGGAAATTATGCCGATGCAATCCTATACCAACGAATATTCTTTTGACAATCCAAACAAATACCTGAAATGACACAAGACGAAATCCTTGACCTTATCAAGCACGAAGTAATACCGGCCATAGGTTGTACCGAACCCATGTGCGTGGCTCTCTGTGTGGCTCATGCCACTGAGGCATTGGGAGAAGAACCGGAATACATTCAGGTCGGTCTAAGTGCCAATGTGCTCAAGAACGCTATGGGTGTTGGTATCCCCGGTACGGGTATGGTGGGCTTGCCCATTGCCATAGCCCTGGGTGCGCTCATCGGAAAGAGCAGTTACCAACTGGAGGTCCTCCATGATTGTACACCTGAGGCGGTGGAGCGTGGCAAAAAAATCATAGACGGAGGACGCATAAACATTACCCTCGATAAGGGCGCTTGCGACAAACTTTATGTGGACGTCGTATGCAAGAAGGGGAATCATCGTTCCGAGGCCATCATAGCGCACGAACACACACGTCTGGTGTATTTGTGTTGTGACAATAACGTCATGCTGGACAACCGCGCGTCTTTGCATTCTATTTCCGAGGGAGATTCCGTATGTGACCTTACCCTCCGTCAGGTTTTTGACTTTGCCACACAGACACCCTTGGAGGAATTGGATTTCATCAACGAGGCACGTATCCTCAACGAGAATGCTGCCCAGGAAGCCTTGAAAGGCAACTACGGCCACGAACTTGGCAAGACCCTGTCTCGCCCCCTCGGAAAGGGTATCATGGGCGACAGTATATTCAGCCATATCCTCTCGGTTACAAGCAGCGCCTGCGATGCACGTATGGCTGGTGCCATGATTCCCGTAATGAGCAATAGCGGAAGCGGAAACCAGGGTATAGCCGCCACGCTACCCGTTGTCGTCTTTGCCCGTGAAAACCACAATACAGAAGAGGAACTCACCCGTGCCCTCGTGCTCAGTCATCTCACCGCCATATACATAAAGCAGAGCCTTGGCCGTCTCAGTGCCCTTTGTGGTTGCGTGGTGGCAAGTACGGGAAGCAGTTGCGGCATCACCTACCTGATGGGAGGCCGCTACGAGCAGGTGGCGTATAGTGTGAAGAATATGATTGCCAACCTTGCCGGCATGGTGTGCGATGGTGCCAAACCCAGTTGTGCCCTGAAAGTGTCCAGTGGAGTCTCAACTGCCGTACTGAGCGCCATGCTTGCCATACAGAACAAGTTCGTTACCAACGTGGAAGGCCTCATCGAAGATGATGTGGACCGTTGCATCCGCAACCTCACCCTCGTAGGTGCCAGAGGCATGCAGGAAACTGACCGCATGGTGCTTGACATCATGACACATAAGAAGTAAATGAGCGGAGGGCGGAATGTTAAGTTATGAACGCCCTTAACGATATAAAACGGAATGTTAGTCAATCCTTTAATCAGTTGGACTTCATTTCATACCTCGCTAGGGCAAACTTCAAAAGTGTTTTTTCTTTGAGACTTAAAGTGAAAGTTCCTTTTTAGCGTATATTAGGTTACTTGCCGAGTGCACAAACCAAAATAGGTCAATAGGTTGTTACGCGCTAATTATGCCATCTTTTTGTCACCTGTTTCATTTCTTCTCGATTAAAATGAAATCCTGTGCACCCCTCAAAAGCGGCAAAGCATTGTTCAAGATAAAGGCTATTGTCATCATAATGCTGATGAGCGATTGGGGTTTGATGGAGATTGTGTGCTGATGCTCAGTAGAAGGTCACTTCCTGTATGACTTGTGCTTTCACGTAATCGTTCATTTTCCGCGCAATTTCGGTGCGCATCATCAGCAGGTTCTGTCTCAGTGCCGGACTCTTTATCTGCACTCTTAGCACGTTGCCATAGATTCTGATGTCACCTGTGTATTGAGCCACGGTGCTTCCCATCACCTCCGGCCATCCTTTTATCATCCGGTGCTGGAGTAGGGGAGTCTCCAATCCCTCTTGTCGCAGCCATGCGTCCAGGAGGTTGGTTATGGGTACGCTTTTGTGCCTTTCCATTATCTGCGGTTTATTTCGTGGAAGCATCCGTTTTCGCAATGGAACAGTTTGTAGTCCTGCGATGTCATGCTCAGGATTTTGTCCAGGTGGTCGCGGTTGGTGTCGGTGATGAAGGTCTGTCCGAAGGAGTCTCCGCTCACCAGTGCCACTATGCGTTCCACGCGTTGTGCGTCCAGACGGTCGAATATGTCGTCCAGCAGGAGTATGGGTCTTGTGCCGCTACCCGTATGGTGCAGGAAATCGTATTGTGCCAGTTTCAGTGCCACCAGCATGGTCTTGTTCTGTCCCTGGCTTCCTTCGCGCCGTATGGGGTATCCGTTTATCATCATCTCCAGGTCGTCGCGGTGTATGCCGTGCAGTGAGTATCCCACGGCCAGGTCCTTGTGGCGGTCCTGCTGTATAACCTTTAGTAGAGGCTCTCTTTGGCAATGACTTGTGTACGAAAGTGTTACCTTTTCGTGCTCCTGTGCTATGAGGTCGTAGTAGCGTTGGAAAATGGGTGTGAATCGCTCAATGTATTTCTGCCTTCGGTTGTATACGAACTCGCCCTCTTTGGCCATCTGCTCTTCCCATAGCGAGAGCATTTCCGTATCGCATGGAGGCTCTGCTTTTAGCAGGGCATTGCGCTGTTGCAGGGCCTTGTTGTATCGGGTCAGTGCATCCAGATATTGCAGGTCCATCTGCGAGATTAACACGTCCATGAAGCGTCTCCGCTCTTCGCTTCCTCCGGCTATCAGCATGCCGTCCGAGGGAGAAACCAGCACAATGGGTATCAGGCCTATATGCTCTGCCAGACGCTTGTAGGGCTTGCCTTGTCGGCGCATAATCTTCTTTTGTCCGCGCTTCAGTGAGCAGTGTATCTCCTCCAGCGTCTCGTCTTCGCGTTCATACATGCCCTTAAGCATGAAGAAATCCTCGTCGTGACGTATGCACAACGAGTCCTGGGTGACTCCGAGGCTTTTGCACAGCGACAGGAAGCGTATGCCGTCCAGCAGATTCGTCTTGCCTTCTCCATTGCTGCCAATGATACAATTCAACCCTGGCGAGAAATCCAGTTCTGCCTCGGCAATGTTCTTGTAGTTCAGTATGGACAGATGTTTCAGTGTCATATCACTTGCAAAATTATGCAAAAACGACTGTATTGCCAAAATATCGTCATGCAAATTTCGTCATGTTGGGGAAAAACATTATCTTTGCACCTTGAATTGCCGAAAAACGAATCAGTAAAAACAAGAATATATAAACATTATGAGCAAAAAGAACAACGCAGCTCCCGTGAACGAGATTGACGAGACAATCAAGGCGGGCACCAGTTTCATCGAGAAGCATTTCAAGACAATTGCAAGCGCCATCGGTGGCGTACTTGCTGTTATCATCATTTGTTTGTTGGTAAACCAGTTCTACATCCAACCCAACAATTCAAATGCAGCAGACAACATTGCCGTTGCCCAGCAGCACTTCCAGCAGGGTATGTATGAGCAGGCGCTCAACGGTGATGGTACCAACATTGGTTTCCTGCAGATCATCGAGCAGTACGGTGGCACTCCCAGTGGCAACATTGCACGTCTCTATGCCGGTCTTTGCTATGCGCATACCGACAGAGCCGAGGAAGCCGTAAAATACCTTGAGGACTATGATTTGTGCGATGACATGATGGTCAGCAACGCTGCTCTTGGTGCATTGGGCAACAGTTATGCGCAGTTAGGTCAGAGCGAGAAGGCCGTAGCCACTCTGCTGAAGGCCGCCAAGCGTGCCAACAGCACCACTCTCTCTCCTCTCTTCTACCTGCAGGCAGGTCAGATCTACGAGTCACTGGGCAACAAGGCAGAGGCTTTGGAGTGCTACGAGACAATCAAGAACGAATATCCCCAGAGCATGCAGCGTCAGGATATAGACAAGTACATCGAACGAGTAAAGTAATCAAGCGACATTTCACCCGATATGGCAAGTGCATTGCATAATCTGAGCAGTTACGACCCTGCCACCGTGCCCGACGGTAATGGCTGGCAGATAGGTATCGTAGTCAGCGAATGGAATGAAGAGGTGACTGGTGCCCTTCTTGAGGGTGCATACAACACTTTGCTGAAACATGGCGTGGACAAGGACGATATCATCGTGAAGACCGTCCCCGGCAGTTTTGAACTGGTTTACGGTTCTGCGGTCATGATAGAGGACACAGCCGTAGATGCAGTCATTGCAATAGGTTGCGTTATCCGTGGCGATACCCCCCATTTCGACTACATCTGCCAGGGTACTACTCAGGGACTTGCAGAACTGAACCGCCAGGCCGAGGTCCCCGTCATCTATGGTCTTCTCACCTGCAACACCATGCAGCAGGCTCTTGACAGATGTGGTGGAGCCTTAGGGAACAAGGGTGATGAATGTGCAATAACAGCATTGAAGATGATTCAGTTCCGTCAGAACTTTTAAATCACTTGCATATATAAATAATGTATAGCAATGGGGGGTGTTTGAACACCCCCCATTGCTTTGTTTAACCAAAATCGGTCATTGGAACTATGATGGTAATAGTTTCCTTTGTTAGCGCGTAACAGTCTAATTACCGATTTGGGGTTAATGCAATCCCGTTTTGCACTATACCACTCCCTGGGCCATCATGGCACGGGCCACCTTCATGAAGCCTGCTACGTTGGCGCCACGGACATAGTTGACGGTGCCGTTCTCGCGCTCGCCATAGCGGACACACTGGGTGTGGATGCTGTGCATGATTTCGTGCAGGCGCTTGTCCACGTCTTCTGCACTCCATACGATGTGGGCTGCATTCTGGCTCATTTCCAGGCAACTGGTGGCCACACCGCCGGCATTAACTGCCTTGCCGGGTGCATAAAGGGTCTGGAGTTCCAGGAAATGGTCGATGGCCTCGGGAGTGCATCCCATGTTGGAGATTTCACCCACACAGAGCACGCCGTTGTCGGTGAGGTTCTTGGCATCCTCGCCGTTGAGTTCGTTCTGTGTGGCACAAGGCAGTGCTATATCCACCTTCTGCTCCCATGGACGACGGCCGGGGAAGAAGGTGGCAGAGGGGTATTTCTCGGCATAGGGCTGAACAATGTCGTTGCCGCTGGCACGGAGGTCGAGCATGAAGTCAATCTTCTCACCACTGATGCCTTCGGGGTCGTAGACATAGCCGTCGGGGCCGCTGATGGTAACTACCTTGGCACCCATCTGCGTGGCCTTGGTGGCTGCGCCCCATGCCACATTGCCGAATCCGCTGATAGCCACGGTCTTGCCCTCGATGGTGTGACCTGCACGCTGGAGCATTTCGCGTACGAAGTAGAGTCCGCCGAAACCCGTTGCCTCGGGACGCACGAGGGAACCTCCGTAGTCAAGACCCTTGCCCGTGAGGACTCCGCTGAAGTCGCGTGTCAGACGCTTGTACTGACCGAAGAGATAACCTATTTCCCTGGCTCCTACACCGATGTCGCCAGCAGGGATGTCTATTTCGGGACCTATGTGGCGGAAAAGTTCGCTCATGAAGGACTGGCAGAAACGCATTATCTCGCCATCGCTCTTGCCTCGGGGGGAGAAGTCGCTGCCGCCCTTGCCACCGCCCATGGGCAGGGTTGTGAGGGCATTCTTGAAGGTCTGCTCAAATCCCAGGAACTTGAGAATGCTGAGGTTTACGCTGGCATGGAAACGAAGTCCTCCCTTGTAGGGGCCTATGGCGCTGTTGTACTGGACACGATAACCCAGATTGACCTGCACCTTGCCCTTATCGTCCACCCAGGGAACACGGAATGTGATGATGCGCTCGGGCTCGACAAGGCGTTCGAGCAGAGAGGTACGCTCCCATTCGGGATGCTGGTTGTAAACATCTTCAATACTGACAAGCACTTCGCGTACGGCCTGGAGATACTCTCGTTCTCCCGGATGCTTGGCCTCCAGAGAGGTCATGAATTTTTCAATGTTCAGCATGGTGAATGATTTTTATTAGGTGTAACATCTATTTGTCTTTGGCAACGCCGAAACGTTTCAGAACGAAGGAGGGAGAGCAACGGAAATAGACTCCGAAACTGAACGGAGTGCGGAACTCTCCGGGTATGGTGTAGGGCTGGGGATGCGTGTCGTCGGCAGGGAGCATAAGCGTGCCGGTCTTGCAGATATAGGCCTTGAGGTGAGCGCCTACGGTGTATGCCTTGGCAAAAGTGCGCGAGTACTCCACACCCAGCAGGCCAGTGTTCATGCTGCTGAAACGCCCTCCCGCATGCTTGGTGCTGAGGGTGCCGAAATACTGGCTGCCGTAAAGGGAACAAAAGTCCTTGGCAGAGAAGAAGCCTGCCGTAACGCGGAGGTCGCGGATGAAGTCCACGCTGGCCTTCACCCAAAGGGCAGGACCGTTCTTGAAGGGCCACAGACTGCCGCTCTGCTGAAGGCAATACAGGGCCGTGGCCTCTGCCTGGATGGCGGTGACGATGCGGTTGGCAGGTGCCTGATAGTCGTATGCCAGTCCCAGCGCCCCATTGGCTATCGTCTGCACGCCCAAATGGGTTTTGTCCTGTTCCCCTCCTCTGTGCTGGACGGTCAGTTGGATGGGGATGTTGAGGGCATGCGTCTTGCCCTCTCTGCTGCGTTTCCACACGTTGATGCTCTGCGTCCATCCCACGGTAAATGCCTCCTGATGGGAGGATTCCTCGAAGATATAACTTTGCCAGTTCATCCACAGGTCGGAGTGCCAGCGCTTGGTGTCCACGATCATCTGGAAACCCATCTCGGGGTCGTCCGTCAGAATGAGTTCGGGATTGTACAGTGGTTCTATGAGTCCGTGTGTAGCACCTCCGTAGATGTGTCCTACGGCAAGGGTGATAGCCTTGAAACGAGCCGTGGCACGGAAAAAGGGCAAAAGATGTGCTCCCGACTGATACTGGTCACCCTTCCATTTGGCTATATCATGAAACACATAGCACGGATATTTGTTGGCACCGGAATATATGGTGGCATGAAGGCCAAGTTCCAGTTTTATTTCGTCAATGGGAGTGTATGTGAGACGTGGCTGAAGTCGCACGCCGGGCAGAGAATATCCTCTCTGCACATTGCCGTCAAACTCATTGTCCTTGAAGAAAGCCAGTGCCTCCAACTCTATGCCGAGGGTCTTTGTCTGTGCCGAATCCACACGATATGGTTGGTATCCCATACGTCGTGCCATATCGGCATTATCCTGCAATGTAGACCACATACTGCCACTGTCCTGTGCATAGGCAAACATGGCACTCTTCATGATTAAAAAGAGGACTAAAAGCCTTCTCATAGTAATGATTTATGCGTCTTTGACACTGCTAATTTACAAAGAAAAGAGGAATCAGACAAAGTTTCATACATTTATTTTGCATTATGCACACTTAATCCTATCTTTGCATAGATAAAATAAAAGCATGGAGATACACATTGCCCCTTTGCAGGGATACACGGATTTTGAGTACAGAAGGATTCATGCCCGACATTGCGGTGGTGTGCAGACATATTATTCTCCCTTTATCAGATGGGAGAAGGGTGGCATACGCGACAAGGACATCAAGGATATCCTTCCTGAGAATAACGAGGGATTGCACTTAATACCGCAAATCATCTGTGCGGATACGGACGAGTTCAATCGCCTGGCAGATGCCATACAGGAACTGGGATACGGGGAGATGGACCTGAACATGGGGTGCCCCGCCCCCATGCAGACAAAACTGATGCGCGGAAGCGGCATACTGCCTCACCCAACGCGCGTTTCCGCCCTGCTGAAGGAGATGGGACGAAGACCCGAAGTGCGCTTCTCTGCCAAAATGCGTTTGGGACTTGAAGAAAAAGAGGAATGGAGGGAACTCTCCGGCATGCTGAACTCCTCCTGCCTGAAACACCTTACAGTACACCCGCGCATAGGCAAACAGATGTACAAGGGCGAGGTGGACATGGATGCCTTCAACGAAGTGTATGACAGCATACACTTACCTATTATATATAATGGAGACGTGACAAGTATGGAGCAGGTCTCCTCCTTGTCGGAAAGATACCCCAACCTTCACGGCATAATGATGGGACGCGGCCTTCTGGCACGTCCTACCCTGGCCCAGGAGTGTCTCATGGGAAAGGAAATGCCACATGAGGAACGCATGTCCATACTGATGCAGATGCACGAGGACATGCTCGGCTATTGCACACGCAAGTACAAGGTGGATTCGCAGATACTCCTGCACATACATGCCTTCTGGGAATATCAGGAGAGCCAACTGGAACGCAAGACATGGAAACGCATAATGAAGGCAGGCAACATGAAGAACTATCTGGAGGCAATAAGAAAACTATGAATACGACAAACAACAAATAAAATACATACAGACATGAAAAAGACCATTCTCATCCTCTTCCTCGTCATTGCATGCCTCGGCATGAAGGCACAGACACAACTTCCCAAGGTTTACGACGAGAAAGCCGACCCCATCGCACAGATTGACCAGGCTGTGGCCAAGGCCGCCAAGGGGAAGAAACACGTCATCGTGCAACTGGGCGGCAACTGGTGCATCTGGTGCCTGAGGTTTGCCGACTTCATCACCAAGGATGCAGACATAAAGGCAACCATCGGCAAGCACTATGAGTACATCCACGTGAACATCCCACGCCGTGGCACTCCCCAGTACGAGGCAGCAGCACCCTTGCAGAAGCGTCTGGACAATGCCGGCCGTTTCGGTTATCCCGTGCTGGTGGTGCTCAGCTCCACGGGCAAGGTGCTGCACATCCAGGACAGCAGTTTCCTGGAGTCGGGCAATTCGTATGACCAGGCCAAGGTGCTGCGCTTCCTGAAGAACTGGACTCCGGAGGCGGTGAGATAGAATAGATCTGAAGCAACATGTACGCCAAATGAACAACTACAGCAAAACAGAAAAGAGTTGCGGCAAAGAAAAGTGGAGTGCAATAGGGTGTGGCATATCCAGTTATTTTGAGATACTGATGTGGCTCGCCGTTATACTCTATACTATATACCTAATTTGGCCGGATGTCACCTGTTTGATAACAGAACCATATTCAGACGATGCAGATTGGACAATTGTCATTGTATTTGGAGTCCTAGGCATCATACCTGCATACTTCATCATACGCTCCATTTTAGTTGACATTAAGGGGAAATTACAATACAACGACACCTCATTGCACTACGAAGGATACAACTTTAATTTCTTCCCACGCAAATACATCGTGGACCTGCAATTCACAGACATTGTCTCGGCCAGAACCTATACCGAACGCATAGGCAAAAGCCAGAGGGAAATATTGTCTATAAAAAAGGGTGATGGCACATGGTTGGATTTGAATACATGCTATTTCAATAAGGACGAAGTAGTGAGGATGATGTACCAGCGCCTGCTGGCCCAATACACATCCAACCCCATTGCCGGAGCCAGGAAATACCGGATAAATGTCCATAACTACAAGGCATTCATAACGGGATACCTTAATCTGGAAATCTTTGTCAACGATAAATGCATACGTTGCAAAGAAATGGGCATTGCCTTGGATGTCAGGACTGGAGATATGTTTGCCTTGAAGCATGGTTCAAACATACACATCCACCGTCTGCAAGACACATCGCTTACGGAATACTATCTGGATGACTTTGGCAACGACTTCAATCTAATCATCAAAAAGGGAGAAACACAGGGCAACGCATGACCAAAACAACAGACAAACACACATAAAGGGAAAAACGTTATGAGACATACCGCATCTGCACTGCTCTTCGCTATCATCATGCCATCCATGGCACAGCAGGACACGCTGAAGGCCGACCCAGAAAACATCTGCATAGAAGTAAACTACATGATGCCACAGCGCTACTCCACACGTGCCGTTACCGATTTCTCCCTCTGTCTGAAGGGCGACACCGTCATATCACACCTCCCCTACATGGGTCAGGCGTATCGTCCAACATACGGAAACACGGACGGTCTCAACTTCAAACTTCCCGTAGCGGATAAGAGCGTAAAACCCGGCAAAAAGGGCAAAACAGTAATCCGCTTCACATGCAAGAACTCCACCGCTACATACGACTTCAGAATTGAAGTATACCCCGACGGAGGTGCATACATAAACCTTTCCCCTTCCTATGCCGACCGTATCGGTTACAAGGGAGAATGGCAGGAATAACGCGGTATGGCCTCAGGCTATTGTGGCGAGTCTCTGACTCGTACTCCCCAAAATCATATTTCTATTCCCCGGTGGCGGTACGTACCGTCACTGATGATAATTTTCATCATTACCGACGGATAAGTATGATTTCAGCCTTTGAGAGGGCTGATTCTCGATGATAGGAACGCTTCCCTGTGTTCTTTAGCGTATATCTGGCCATCATTCTGTCAAAAAACTTGCAAAATTCGGCAGGGTGGACAAAAAGTAGGATAGAATCCCTTGGCGTTGGGGCATTATTCTGTTGTAACTGACTCTCCCCCTGAGACAGGGCGAATAAGGTCTTTAGAAGAATGACTTGATGTCATTCTGTGCCTTATGAGGGTTAAACTCCCCAGTTTAACGTCGGGCTCGGAGAGAGTACCCCATAGGGGGGAGGGGGTATGATTTTCCCGCTAACCCGTTCGTCCTCTCACCGCTCATCGGCTAATCGCTCTTTCCTTTCTATCCCTTCTTTACCCTCATCACTATCTTAACCTCCCGTCCGCTAATCACCGTTGTTCTGGAGTCAGTTTGTCCATAGTGCAGTAGATTTACAACCTCCATTATGCCTTATTTCCCATCTGGAATATGCCCATCAAATAGCGATTTCAACTGGCGGTCGAAGTCGCTCATAATCTCTCTATCTTGTATCACTCTGAACTTCTCATATTCCGTCAAAGCCTTTTCCTCAGCTTGTTCGTGTGTGATACGCCCAGCATCGGGAAGCAATGCTCTATTGTTCAGTTCCATATATCTACCGAGAAGCTCTTTCCAATCAGCCATAGACATCAACACATGATCTTCGGCTCGTTGTTCTGCAATGTCTATGAAGGTATTACTCAATCTATTCAATGCATCAACTTCCTTTTCGCTCAGATAGTTTTTAGCCACCGTAACATCCGACTTAATAACTCGCCCATCTGGAGCATTCTTCCATGAGGTAAGGCCCATATGAGGACGCTCAGCATCGGCACGGTCATAGATGATTTCTGCCGCCGTCTGTTTTGTTACAGCATAGTGCATCATATTCTGCACCGTCTTGAAGAACAACTTGGTTGTTTCGCTGTCCTTGTCATAGTCGGCACTACATTCGCTATAGATATCCGTAATTTTCTGATAGTAACGACGCTCCGAAAGTCGAATCTCGCGAATACGGTCAAGCAAATCATCGAAATAATCTTTGCCGAAATGCTTGCCCTGCTTTAGGCGTTCATCATCAAGAACAAAGCCTTTAATTATCATTTCTTTCAGTACCGAGGTTGCCCATATTCTGAACTGAGTAGCTTGATAACTATTTACACGATAGCCAACAGCGATGATTGCATCAAGATTGTATAGCATCTGAGGACGATTAACTTCTCTGTCACCCTCCATTTGAACTATCCCAATTTTTCGGATAGTTGCCGATTCTTGCAATTCGCCAGACTCAAAGATTTGTGCGAGATGATAATTCACTGTCCTGACATCCACACCATACAATTCAGCCATTCGCTTTTGAGACATCCAGAAAGTCTCGTTATTGAAAACAACTTCAATACGAGCTTCCCCTTGTTTTGTTTTATATAATAAGATATTGGATGATAGTGCATTAACAGCAAGTTCTGCAGATAATACTTCCTGTTTGAAATACTCTCTTGCTATTTGCACTTGAGGCTTTTTTCCATCGGCATTCTCTGCAATTATCAAACATGCTATGCGAGATAAGTGCATATTCTCCACCTTACGGAATGTACCAGAACCCAACTTAACCATTTCAACCATTTGGTTAAAATGGTCTGCCGTTTTCATACCTTTACCATTGGCAACTGCGATGGCCTTGTTAAGAATACGGGTGAACTTCTGATAAGTACTATACCCAAGAGCATTGTATAATTCTCTTGATGTCCAATACTCTTGTCCATCCTCTGCCAATTTCTTTATCTGCTCAAAGTCTGAGTGCATTGGTGATATGTTGTTTTCTTCAATCATCCTACAATAAAATTTGACTTGTACAAGTTATAATACTTTATTCCCAAACAGCTCGCACCTCGCTGTTATTATAGAATCGAATGGATATTTTGACATATGATATAATTTCGTTAATTCATTTAAACATTATTATGTACCTATTTTAAAAATTGAAGATAGGATATTTACTCTATGTTGAATAGGTTTGGCCTTCTCAATGTATTTTACAAATTCAATCTTAATCCTTTTGTTAATATCTCTCATGTTCTCATACTTGTCTACAGGTATATTTGTTACAAAATAGTTTACAACATCTTTACCTAATGATTCCTTGTAGTGTTCATTGTATTTTCTTATAATAGAACCGATACGATATTCTACATATTTTCTTTTATCTTGATTAGATAGTCTTGTAAAATGCCCTTTGTAATCAAACCTTGAGCGCAGTTCTGGTGAAATCCTACTAGGGAATTCTTCTTTGGTGATATTTGAAGTGAATATGATTATAAAACCATTGATGTCTATTTCTACAGCTTGAGAACTTACCATCTTACCACTCTCTAGTACATCCAAAAAGAAATTAAATAGTGTAGCATTGGATTTTTCAAATTCATCGATTAGAATAACGCCTACATCTGTATTACGAACACGAATAAAAATCTCACCATCATCGCTTCCGATGTAGCCACGAGCACTGCCTATTAATGAACTTAAAGAGAACTCATTACTATAATTTCCGAAATTTACTTTTGCTAAATTTTCCTCGCCTCCAAGACATTTGTATAACGCCCTAGCAACTTCTGTCTTACCAACACCTGATTCTCCTAATAAGAACAACGATAGTACTTTGTGTTCTCCGATTTTATTAAATAATCGAAATGATTTTGCGATTTCATAAAAATCATCTTTAAACTTCTCATGTCCGTATAAAGATTTTCTAAATGATTTAAAAAATGCTTCAAATTCTTCAGGAGTAAAATCAGTAATCTTCTTATGTATTCTATCTGTCGCAATTATAGGGCTAGGCAATTGTTCAAAGAAAATATCGTATTTTTCTTTGATGTCTATAAATTGTTCAAAACAATATCTTAATTCATATTTAAGTTGATCATGATGTCTATTGTCGCAGATATAAATAATTTCTTCATTAGTGAATATCCTAAACACATTTTCTCCAATAGCCTGAATAGCCCCCGTATTATAATATCCTCCACCTAATATCGATACATCAATAACACATACGCCACTTTTGTAAGGAGTGAATTTGTTAAGATCCTTCAAGTCGTCTAAAAAGTAACTTAAACTTATCACCTCATACTCTAAAGACTTAAACAATGTCTTTATTGACTCAAATTCTATTTGGTTATAAAACAAGAGTTCTTTTTTCATGCTACTTTGTGGTGTGTATATTCTGAATAACAGCTAATAAATCAATATAATGGTATAAAGAATTATCTCCTGAGCTAGCAAACTCTTTATATGTCGGTTGCTCAATGGGATATTGACTTTCTTGTATCTCCTCAAATTCGGATGTCTTTTTTAGTTGTGATTGCATATTCCCTAATTCAGCAAAGTACTGAAAGGTATTGCCTAACTGATCTATCTTGATAGTTCCTTTATAGATACCTAGGACACTAACTTTACCAATAAATAAATCATCTACATTATATGAACTTTCAAATTCATTTTCAAAAGTAACAGGTATCTTTATGATAATTTTATCATTACCATTTACTAGTACACCTTTAATTTTGTACGCATAATCTTTAAACATTGAGTTAAATAAGTTTGTTATATCAAACCCATTAGCCCCTGGAACGGAAAGATTCTTGAAAGCTCCGCTTGTAAATAGTTTTACAGTCCTTAGCTCAACCTCATTTTCTAATGATAATTGGACATTATTAATCAATACCAATTCGCCTTCCTTAATCGTATTATCAAACTGAGCAATATTTTTACTTGCGTCTACAACATCACTTAATATAATTGATTTGGTGGTCTTAATCTCAATGGTCTCTAATACTTTTTTAGAAGCACTCCCTCCCACATTTATATCAGCATTGCCTTCACCACTAAATAGTTTTAAAAAGCCTAGTCCCATTTTTGCTCCTAGATGGGCAGAAGCGTTACCAGCTGTATCCTTCTGTACCTCCTTGGCTACAGTTATGAAATTATCAAACATCATCTTAATTTCATATACTTTTGGATAGTTGATGTAATAAATGTTAAATG
>JAZNYM010000042.1:0-127222 GCA_045594385.1 Bacteroidaceae bacterium | reverse complement strand
TTCGGATGTTAAGGAGTGGGGGCTAAACATTAGACACAGTCTTTACGACGAATGACCGAACGGCCTTATTCCACTTCTTGATGTCGTTAACAAATGCAAAAGTATAAAGGATATTGGAATATACAATGACCGATTTGGGTTCAAAACAATCATTTTTCCTATAACACGACAAACCACCGCCCGGAATTCCAGACGGCGGTTTGTCGTGTATATGAGTTTACCCCAAGAGTTGGTCAAGACGCTCATATATGCTTGCACGCATCTGCTTAAGCCGCCTTACCTTTGCGCCGTTAAACATACAACGCATTCCCTTGAACATATTCAGTGCAGACACGGAATAGAACCAGCAGAATACAATCAGAATCGGGAAAGACAACACATACAACACTGCCGGCAGCCATCCGAAATTGAAGCCAACTACCAAAAGAGTGCCAATGGTGAAGATGGGGATGGTAAACAAGGCCGCAGAACCATAGAGCATAGAACCTTTGAACATGGGGTCGGACATCTTCATCCTGAAGAACGACATGGGCAGCAGGTACATGGGCAGACTGGGCCAGCAGGAGAACAGCCACAGGGGGAAGAAGATGATGTGCATCAGGAGGTTAAATCCCAGACTCAGAGGATTGTTGCTGAAATTTAGGCTTCTGTCGGAAATATGCAACTCGTCCAGTCCCTTCTTCAAGGACATGGTGTCTCGGTAAATGCCCTCCACGTCAGCCGATTCATCGTCCTTGAGAGCATCCAGACGTGCCACCAGTTGCTTGTCGGTAAGGAGGCGTTCGGGCAGATGCCAAGGCTTTACCCCCTGCCTTTTTGCATAATCGTCGCCATAGGTGGTGCGGATAAAGTCTATAGCCTCGTAGTTGTCAAGATCGCGTATGTCAAGCATCAGGTCGGAAATCTGCTTGATGACCACTTTGTTGACCTCGCGCTGTGCCGTGCGGGGCTTGGTCTTGTAGAGTTCATAGTAAGGCATGAGCGAAATGGGTTCGCCGAACTTGATGACAAACCTGTTGCGGATGCCGAAATAGTGGGAGTAGTGGTTACAGGTGGGCATGATGACAACGTCCTTCTGGAAGTCGGCCAGTTCTGCTGCCTCGAAAGCCAGTTTCAGATAACCCATGGAGAAATTACCGAGCCATCGCTTGTCCTGATGGCCTGCTTCGGGATAGATGACCACTGTCTGTCCGTCTATCAATGCCTGTTCGGAAACCTTGAAGGTGCTGGTGTTCTCGGAAAGCGCCTCGGCTCCGTCGTAATTCAGACGGAAGGCAGGAAGCAAACCGATGGAGCGCAGGAACTTGTCGGCTATGGGGTGAACGGCAAACACGCTGGCACGGGCTATAAAGCAGGGCTTTCGACCTGGTATAGCAAAAAGCAGCCCCAAGGGGTCGTTAAGGCAATTCTGATGATTGGAGACAATAAGCAGCGGTGTGCCAGCAGGCGGAATGGGCTCTGTGTTTACCAGATATACCTTTTTATAGAAAATCTTATCGTGAAGGAAACGGAGGTAGGTCCTGAAGGTTCTGTATAACCACCCACCCTTATTACTGTGCATTTTTACGTTATTCATGTTCACATTTTCTTAATTCGTGCGCAAAGGTAGTATATTTTACGAGAAAATCAAAATATTAACCCAAATCGGTTATTGTACAATGACCGATTTGAATTTAAGGAACTCGTCCACAATGCACCTGCTTCCTTATTATATATACGCGCGCACGCGATAATCAGTCGAAGGAAATATAGGGAGAGAGACGGAGGATGTCGTCCTCTGAGAAATGGGGCAAGGAGCGAAGTACGCCGATACTGCGGATGGGACCGTGCACACGACGGTAAGCGTCAATCTCGGAAGCACGGTAATAACCCATATAGGGATGCTTCATGAGTTTGCGGACGCTGAGGCGGTTTATCTGCAACTTCTGCACATGGCACGTGTCGGACACCTCCATCCATGCAAGGGCATCGGCAGGAAAGTCCTCTATCTGCAGAAGTTGGTCGGCAGAGGTATAACCACCAAGGCGCTTCCTGTACTGAAGGATACGGCGTGCATAATAGGGACCTATGCCCGGGACACGGCAGAGCAGGACACTGTCGGCAAGGTTGAGGTCTATGGTTTCATCGCCGGAAAGTTTCTGCGGATAAACATTCCTAGCTCTCGGAGAAGCAGAGGAATCGGGAGAGGGCACGGGACGGCCCGTCAGGGAATCTGTGGCAGAAGAAGGAAGGCGCGAGGGGGAAAGACGCTTGTCCGTCTGAGGCAGGACAGGCACCAATTGGTACTTGGGCGCAATGCGTATCAGAGGCGAAAGACGTCCCCACTGCTCGTTGGTAAGACGGTAGACACGACGGAAATCGTCCTTCGTGCTGAATCGACCGCCCTTTGCACGATAACGGTAGATGCTCCTGACCTGGAACGGAGCCAGTCCAAGGCGAAGCAACTGGGTGCTGTCTGCCTCGTTGGGATCGAACAGGAAAGAGTCTGGCTGTTCCTGGGGTACGGCATAGTAACGGGAAGAGCTCGGAGAAACAGAGTCAGAGGCGATGGAGACAAGCGCCTCTCCTACCCTACCACCCTTGTCACTGCAACATCTGGAAAGCAAGGCTGCCCCCAATATCACTAGGCTGACATTGAGGACGGCCAACAGGAAGATGACCTGCGTACGCGTGAACCACTTCCGCCGTTTCATGCGCCGCTAAAGCATCTCCATCACCCCCTTGACGAACATGGACGTGATGGCAATGGGGGCAACCCATCGAATCAGGAACATGAGCACGCCGAAAAGGCGTCCGGACAGAGTGCCGTTGTTCGTCACCTCCATATACACCAGTTTGCGGTCCAGATACCAGCCCACGAACAGGGCAATGAGGACACCGCCTATGGGAAGCATAATCTTGGAGGATACGGAATCGAACAGGTCAAAGATGTTCATGCCGAATACCGTCCAACCGCTCAACACACCAAAACTGAGGCTGCATATCACACCAAGGGACATGGTGCTGACGGAAACCAGAGTGGCGGCCTTCTTCCGGGACATGTGCCAGTTCTCGTGCACATAGGCGGTGACAGACTCGTGCAGGGATATGGCACTGGTGAGGGCGGCAAGGAAGAGCAGTATGTAGAACATGCCGCTGAAGAGATAGCCCAACCATGGCACACTGTCGAAAGCCATATTGAAGACGTATGGCAGAGTCTGGAATACCAGACCGGGACCAGCATTGGCTTCGACACCAGGCACAGAGAAGACGGCCGGAAAGACGATGAAACCGCTGAGTACTGCCACGAAGGTGTCTATGGCTGCCACACTGGCGGCAGAAGACATCAGGCGTGTCTTGGGACCGAAGTAACTGGCATAGGTGCACAGGCATCCCATGGCCAGGGACAACGAATAGAAAGCCTGGCCCATGGCACTGAGCACGGCAGATACGGTAAGTTTGGAGAAGTCGGGGTTCAGCAGGAACCTCAGACCCTCATCAATACCCGGCATGCTGAATGCACAAAGTACCAGCAGGCCTATGATGAGCAACAATACGGGCATCATCACCTTGGAACACTTCTCTATACCACCCTGAACACCACGGGAAATGACAATGTGGGTAAGGAGCATGAAGAAGGCGGCAAAGAGGACACTGAGCCAGGGATTGGCAACAAAGTTGCCGAAGAATGCGCCATAATCCGTGTCCTTATCCATGAGCATGCCGCTGAAACTGCTATAGGTGTAGTATAGCGTCCAGCCGCTTACCACGATGTAATAACTTAGAATGACAAAGGCGGCAAAGATGCCGAGTATGCCTATGAAACGCCACCACCTGCCGGGGGCAAGCCTGCGAAAGGCCTCTATCATGTTGCTCTGCGTGTGACGGCCTATCACAAACTCGCTGACCATGATGGGTAACCCCATCAGAAGGATACATAAAAGATATACCAGAATGAAGGCGGCACCACCATTGTTGCCCACCTCCATAGGGAAACGCCACACATTGCCCAAACCGACTGCACTGCCGGCTGCGGCAAAGATGGCTCCCATACGACTACCGAAATTCGCGTGTTTCTCCATTATCCGCTAATCAAACCATAAATGAATATTATACCAATACCTATTGGCGCAACCCAACTGAACAGAACCATCAGCAGGGGAGTGAATCTTGAATCGAGTTCCTGAGCCACGAGCTTCTTGTTCATGTCCCATCCGACAAAGGTACAGATGAGCAGACCGCCAAGAGGCATGAGGAACTTGGCTGTGATGAAGTCGAACAGGTCAAAGAAACCCTTGCCCATAACCGTGATTTCCTTCCACAAGCCGAACGAGAGGCTGCAGGCTATGCCCATCAGAAAGCAGACGGCGGTGACGACAGCGGCGGCCTTTGGGCGGCTCAACTTGAAAGTCTCGTGTATGTATGCCGTGCATATCTCGTGCATGGAAATGCTGCTGGTGAGGGCAGCAAGAAGCAGGAGCACATAGAACAGGCCCGAGAAGATGTACTCCAGTACCGGCACACCGCCAAATGCCTCCTGGAAGACGTATGGCAGGGTGATGAACACAAGTCCGGGACCGGAATCGGCACTGACTCCCACACTGAACACGGCAGGGAATATGATGAAACCGGCAGAAACGGCAACCAGTGTGTCTATGGTGCATACACCCACGGCCGAGGAGAATAGGCGGGTCTCCCTGTTGAAATAACTGGCATACGTGGCCAACGTGCCCATGCCTACGCTGAGCGAGAAGAACGCCTGCCCCATGGCACTGATGACCACATCCTTGGTGACCTTGGAGAAGTCGGGCGTGAGCAGGAACCTGAGACCTTCCATGGCATTGGGCATGGTCAGCGAGAATGCGGCAAGGACAAAGATAATGAGCAGGAGCAGGGGCATCATGATCTTGCTGTAACGTTCGATACCCTTCTCCACTCCCGTGGCCACGACATAATGCGTGAGAAGCAGGAATACGGTAAGGAACAGGGCGGGACGCCAGGGACTGGACACGAAATCATTGAAATGCTGTCCGAAGTCCGAGCCCGACATGAGGTTGCCCACAAGGGACTCACAGGTATAGTCCAGAGTCCATCCTGCCACAACACTGTAATACGAGAGTACAAGGAAACCGGCCAGCACACCCATAAAACCGGATACTACCCACGGTTTGCCCGGGGCCAACACACGATACGAGCCGACCACATTGGAGTGGCTGGAACGTCCTATGACAAACTCGGCCACCATAACAGGCATGGCCAGGAAAAACACACACACCAGGTATATCAGAATAAAAGCAGCACCGCCGTTGCTGCCACATTCTGTCGGGAAACGCCATATATTGCCCAGTCCCACGGCACTGCCGGCCGAGGCAAGTACGGCGCCTATCTTGCTTCCGAAATTTCCTCTTTCCATAACTTGAACGGGTAGTTGCGCATGTGACTGTTGTAGAAGCGACGGTCGCCGGTAACCTCACGCCCGATAAAATCGGGCTTCATGAAGGGTTCGTCCTCGCTGGCCAGTTCCACCTCGGCGAGGACAAGTCCCTCGTTGTCGCCATAGAACTCGTCTATCTCCCAGGTGTGACGCCCGTCTGGAGACTTGACGAGGTAGCGGGTCTTGTCGATGATACCTGGTTCGCATATCTCCAAAAGGTCGCGAGCGTCGGCCAAAGGTATCTCGGTGTCGAACTCGTAACGTGTAAGACCGGCCAGACCGCTGGGTCCCTTGATGGTAAGGTAGCCCTTGTCGGCACGGATGCGTACACGCACGGTGCGCCCGTTGCCGCTGGCAATGTAGCCCTGCTGTATCCGTGTGGCATCGTAGGAGTGCGACTTGAAGTCGCCGACAACCAGAAACTTCCTCTCTGTCTCGTAATGCGCCATTTTGTCCAATGAAATGCTGCCGGAGACCTACTCGCCTCCGAACTCCATCAAATATGCTTTAATGAATGCGTCTATCTTGCCGTCCATGACACCGCCCACATCGCTGGTCTGGTAGTTGGTACGGTGGTCTTTGACACGGCGGTCGTCGAACACGTAACTTCTGATCTGGCTGCCCCACTCTATCTTGCGCTTGCCGGCCTCTATCTTGGCCTGCTCCTCCATGCGGTGCTGCAGTTCCTTGTCGTAAAGCATGGAGCGCAGAAGGCGGAGGGCGTTCTCCTTGTTCTTGGGCTGGTCACGGGTCTCGGTGTTCTCGATGAGGATTTCCTCCTCCTCACCGGTATAGGGGTCCTTGTACATGTAGCGGAGACGCACGCCGGATTCCACCTTGTTGACGTTCTGACCGCCGGCACCCGAACTGCGGAATGTATCCCACGAGATACGTGCCTGCTCGATGTTCACCTCGATGGTATCGTCCACCAGAGGGGTAACGAAGACAGAGGCAAAAGAGGTCATGCGCTTGCCCTGAGCGTTGTAAGGGGAGACACGGACCAGACGGTGCACGCCGTTCTCGCTCTTGAGATAGCCATAGGCAAACTCGCCTTCAATCTCCAGGGTGCAGGACTTTATACCTGCATCATCGCCCTCCAGCAGGTTGGCGACACGCACCTTGTAGCCGTTCTTGTCGGCCCACTGCATATAGAGGCGCATGAGCATCTGTGCCCAGTCCTGAGCCTCCGTGCCTCCGGCTCCGGAGTTGATCTTCAGCACGGCATCCATGGAGTCTTCCTCCTTGCGGAGCATGTTCTTAAGTTCCAGTTCCTCTATAGAGGTGATAGTCCGCGCATAGAGTTCATCCACTTCCTGTTCGGTAACCAGTTCTTCCTTATAAAAATCAAAGGCTGTCGCCAATTCATCGGCCAAAGTACTTACTTCCTGATAGCCCTTGATCCATTTTTCCAGTCCCTTTACAACCTTCATCTGCTCCTCGGCACGCTTCTGGTCCTCCCAGAACTCGGGCGCCTGGGTGCGCAGTTGCTCTTCTTCGTACTGGATCTTCTTCGCCGGAATGTTGAGATAGTGGTTCAGCTGTTCCACCCGGGACTGAACCTCCTTCAATTGGTCTTGTGTAATCATTCTTCTTCGTACATCTTTTCTATCTGCTCCTTATAATTCTTGTACAGAACTGCACGCTTCACCTTCAGCGTGTTGGTCAGTTCGCCCCTCTCCAAACTGAAGGGTTCGGGGAGCAATGTTATTTTCTTAATCTGTTCGTAATTTGCAAATTCCTGTTGCAGAGTGTCTATTCGGTACATCATGAACTTGACAACACGCTCGTTGGCACACAGTTCAACATTATCCGCACAATCCACACCATAGTCGCGGGCCAGTTCCCTGAGAAGGTCATACTGAGGGATCACCAACGCAGAAACGAACTTGCGCTGCTCGGCGACAACAACAATCTGGTCTATATACTTGTCCACGCACAATTTGGACTCTATGAGCTGAGGCGCAATATACTTGCCGTTACTGGTCTTGAAGAGGTCCTTTATCCTGTCGGTAAGGAACAGTTCCCCGTCCTTGATGTAACCGGCATCGCCGGTATGGAACCAACCGTCGGCATCGATGGAGAGTTCCGTTACCTCAGCCTTGCGATAGTATCCCTTGGTGATGGTCTTGCCCTTCAGCAGGATTTCATCGTTTTCACCGAAACGGATCTGTACACCATCGAGCAAACGTCCAACACTTCCGATGGAAGCAGGGCGATTGAAACGGTCAATACTTACCGTGGCCGTGCTTTCCGTCAGGCCATAGCCCACGATCATCATCAGACCGGCAGAACGGACAAAGTCTTCCACCTTCGGAGGAACAGCCGCACCTGCAGTAGGGAAGAAGTTGGCACGCTCCAGTCCGAGCTGTTTCTTCAGGAAGGCTATCATTGTACCTTCGTAAATAGAATACTGAAGGCGTAAGGCCAAAGGCGGTTCTATACCCTTCATCCTGTACTCTACATTGTATTCATGCCCCACACTCAAAGCGTCGAGCAGAAGTTTCCTCTGCATGGGGTTGCTTCGCTCTATGCGTTCCTGTACGGCGGAATATACCTTTTCCCAAAAACGAGGTACGGCACACATGCATGTCGGATGTACTTCGCGCATGGACTGGAGCACATCGGAAGGTTTGCGGTTCACTGCCAGCGTACAGCCATTGGCAATACAGAGATATGCCCATCCGCGCTCCAGCACATGGGTAAAGGGAAGGAAGTTAAGCACCACGTCCTTGTCTGAAAGGGGGAATACACCATAATGCGAAGCCACTGCCGTGTTAAGCATCTCGTGAGTAAGCATCACACCCTTGGACAGTCCTGTCGTGCCACTGGTATAAAGGATATTGGCCAGGTCGTCTGGCTGGACCTTCTCGGAGCGAGCACAGACAACACCTTTATGCATATCCGAACCGGAAGCAAGGAAGTCATCAAAATAAACGCTGATACTATCCTCGGGGTTAAGGCAAACATCACGACTGAATATGATCAGACGCTCGAGTGTAGAACCGTGTTTGAGCACACGGAACGCAATGTCGTACTGATCCTGCTCGCCCACAAAAATAAACCTGACGCTGGCATCGCTGACAATGTACTTTACCTGCATCTCACTGCTGGTAGCATACATCGGTATCACGACTGCCCTGATGGCATAGGATGCGAAGTCCACCATCAACCCCTCTGGCATATTCTGCGAAAAAACGGCAATGTTCTCCTGCTCTGCCACGCCCAACGTTATCATTGCGTCCGAGAGACGACGCACACTGAGCGAGAACTGTTTCCACGAGATATCCTTCCATATACCGAGTGAATAGTCACGATAGCGCAATGCCACACGCTCGCCGTAGATGCGGGCCTGATCGTGCACAAGTTTTTGTAACGGACTGAAATTCTGCATGGTGTTATGCCTTAAATCACGCGCAAAGATACTATTTTCCTGACATACTTGCGGAATATTGAACAGAATAATTTCCGTATTGTGACAAAAAAGAGTAACTTTGCTGTGAGAATACACCTCAAAAAAACAATGAACACAGAATACCTGACACAAGAAGCCATAAAACTGCTATGCAGACTGGTGGAAATACCGCGCATGAGCAGAGAGGAAAAGGATGCCGCCGACATGTTGGAAGCATACATGAAGAATGACTGCGGCATGGACGTAAAAAGGGAGGGGAACAACCTGTGGTGCATGGCCCCTGGATACAAAGAGAGCAAGCCCACCCTAATGCTGAACGCACATATAGACACGGTAAAAACCACCCCGGCATGGAAGCACGATCCGCATCGGGCAAGCACTGAGGGCGACACCATATATGGCCTGGGCACAAACGATGACGGCGCGTCTCTCGTCAGCCTCCTTCAAGTATTCAGAATTCTGAAAGACGAGCAACTGTCCTACAACCTGCTGTTGGCACTCAGTGCCGAGGAGGAGGTGAGCGGAAAAAACGGCATGGAGCACCTGCTGACCAAACTGCCCAAAATAGACGTTGCCCTTGTGGGAGAACCCACGGGGATGCACCCTGCCGTTGCGGAAAAGGGCCTGATGGTTCTGGATTTGACTGCACATGGAGTTTCGGGGCATGCAGCAAGAAACGAAGGCGACAATGCCATATACCATGCCATGGAAGACATGGCATGGCTGAAGGATTTCCGTTTCCCCAAGGAAAGTCCGCTACTGGGTCCCGTGAAGATGACCGTGACGATAGTGAATGCAGGCACGCAGCACAATGTGATTCCATCGGAATGCCAATTCACCGTGGACGTGAGAAGCAACGAACTTTACAGCAACGAAGAAATCTTCAACATCGTAAAGGAGAATGTGAAGAGCGAGGTTAAGGCACGCAGTTTCCGCCTTTCATCATCAAGAATAGACATGCACCACCCGCTTGTGGAAAAGGCCGTATCACTTGGACGCAAACCGTTCGGCAGTCCCACACTGAGCGACCAGGCACTGATGCGCTTCCCATCGATGAAGATGGGCCCAGGCGAGAGTTCACGAAGCCATACTGCCGATGAATTCATCAAAATCGGAGAAATAGGCGAAGCCATCGCTATCTACCGATCCATGCTTCGGGATTTAGTTTTGTAGTCTCCTTACGTAACTGGAAGTGCAGTATACAGTTGCCTGACTCGTCGGTCTGTACTGTACCGATAAGGTCGCGAGCCTTGAGTTTCTGGCCTTTGCGGACAACAACTGAAGACAAGTTGCAGTAGACCGAAATGTAACTGCCGTGACGCACAAGGACATTCTTGGAACCAGAGAACTGGAACACGGCCGTTACCTCGCCATCAAAAATGCATCGGGCACGAGCACCAGACTTGCCAACATAATTCACACCTTTATTGTCCAAAGTAACGTTCTTCAAACCTGGAACATTGTACTTACCGAACCGACCGGAAATACGGTATTGTCCAGTAATAGGGACAGGCAAACGTCCCTTGTTCTGCAAGAAGGTACCGTTCAGTTTCCGGTCACTTGCCGTCAACCATGATCCAGAAGAAGAGGTAGTCTGCTGTGTCTTAGAACCAGTTCCTCCGGAAGAGGCCGGTTTCTTCGATGTAGATGTACTGTTCGTTGCCCGTTTCTTTGCCTCTGCCTTGCGCTTTGCCTCTGCCTTACGCCTGGCTTCTGCTTCGGCACGCTTCCTGGCCTGCTCTATCTCGTAGGCAATCAGGTCATCAATCTTCTTGTTAAGGGCAGAAAGTTCCTTCTGTTGCTTGCTTACCTTGTCGCGAAGATTGTCTTCTCTCCGCTTCAGGTTCTTTATGTACTGTTGCTGGCGCACCTGCTGCTCGTTGAGTTTGCGACGTTGCCTTATCACCTCCTGCAACAGACCGGCCATACGACTTTTAGAGGCGAGCAACGAATTCCGGGCATTCATCAGTTCGCCTTGCTTCTGCTGAATTTGCCGGCCTAAATCGTGCTGATATACGGCATACTCCCTCGTGTATCTGGCACGACGATACATCTGCGTCAGGCTTTTGGCACTAAGCACAAAAACCAATGTATTCTTAACCTTGGGGAACTGGCGGGAAAAGCGTATGGCACGCAGATATTTCTGTTTCTTGTCTGCCAACTGAGCCTCCAGACTCACAATATTAGCACGTACATGCTTTACCTCCGTATCTATACTATCCATATCGTGCTCTATGATGCGGATATGCTCCAAACGATCCTCCAACTTACGATCAATATGATGCAAATAGGATTGGCCGTCCTTCACGTCCTTACCCGTCTTGGCAAGAGCCTGCTGGGACTTCTTCAGGTTCTTCTGCAACTGTGTTTTCTGCGCCTTAAGGTTCTTTACCTTCTTACTGTTTTGGGCGCACACAGGCATGCCAATGCACAGCATCAACAACATAACACAGATACAACGCAAAAAAACTTTGATTCCCATGTACATATTCTAGCCTCCCATCAGCAACGTAAGCATCCTTACTACCTGACTAGAGGTCAGACGTCCGTAACTTGCAGTATTGACCTTAGTGCGGGTAGCCCAACCTTCTTCCAGTTTATGATTGGACGTATTGAGTAGTAGTTTCACGCCCACACTGCCCTTAGAGAAAGCAATCTCCAGATTCTCCGGTAGCCTACGACCATCCGCAAGTCCGGTGAAACTGCCATACTTCCAGCTCACCCCTTTGACATCAAATTCTGCCGCCTCACCCCAAAAGATATTCTGCATGTCTTCAAAAGTAAGTGTGCGGCCAAACAAGGCAGACAACTCCTGATAATCAAAGACGGCATACTGCTTGGTAGCACGGCTGACTATGAGCACGCTGTCGCGTGATATCTCCATCGTGCCAACCTGTATACCGAAAATGTATGTGGCGTTTAACTGGATAACGTCGTCACGCTTCATACGGAGCGTACCGCCAACGGTAACTTCCTTGCCCCCAGCATCTGCTAAACTAATGTTCGCACGAGCAACAACACACTCCCCCGTCTTCCAGACGGAAAGTGCGGGATGTCCCGACCCGTCCTTTATGGCCCTGCGACTGGATGAACATGCTCCCATTAAAAGGATGGCACACACTCCTAATATATAATAATGTATATACTTCATCTCTGTTGTTTATTCTTAAAGTACTTGCGTTTCTTTGCCTTCTTCTTCAAGATGGGAGTCAACTCGTCATCTCCTCGCCTTACCGCCAACTGCCACAGATAGGCGGCACGCTCAACGTCTCCGTTCATCCATGCCACATCACCGGCATGCTCCAATATGGCGGTACTGGTGTAGAGGTCAGTCATCAGGAAGTGCTCGCTGCTGTCAGGAGGCACCACCTTATCCATATATTCCTGTGCCTCCTCGTACTTGGCTTGCATGAACAGAATCCATGCATAGGTATCCAGATAAGTTTTGTTGTCCGGTTCTGCCTTTATGGTACGGTAACTCATCTCCTCGGCTTTATCAAGATTTTCATTGCGCAGGGACAGATAATAGGCATAATTGTTAAGGCACAATATATTGTCCTTGTTATAGACCAAGGCCGAATCGTACTGGAGGAAGGCTTCGCGGTGCTTGTCCATATTGTAATATGCATCGCCCTTTACGGTGAAAGCGTCCGAAACCAGTGCATGACGTGTGTCTTCCGAGCGCATGCGTATACCGCGGTCCAGCACCTCCAGTGCTTCAGCATTGCTGTCGCGGTCCATAAGTATCATGCCCAGAAAATATGGATATACCAGATCCTTGGGATGATAGTTCACGCCTCGCCGACATATTTCCTCCAATGAAGAATAGTCCTTGCGCGAAGCATAATACTGAAGCAGCCACTGCGTGGCCATCTCGTTATCAGGTTCCACAGACAATACCCGCGACATTACAGTCTGTATCATTTCCTGTGGCTTTTGCCTATAGTCCAGGAAAGCAGCATACATGGTGAGTATTTCCACATTGGTGGAGTCCAACTGGAGAACCCTGTCAAACCTGTCGATTATATGCTGGGTATCCGCAGAGTCCGGAGACATACGCTGCACCATCTGCTGTATCAGCACGATGCGCTTGCCTGTATCCGTTTCGGGGGCATACAGTATGGAATCGCGTGCAGCATCATAAAGACTGTCCATGCCTTGCGACAGATAATAGTCCAGCATGGCCATCTGAAGCGAAACGTTAGTAGGATCAACAGACTTGACTTCATCATACATTTGCAGCGCCTTTTCATAATCGCCCAACTGCTGGTAACAATATGCCATGTCTATCTTATAGGATAGGTCGGCCGGATATTCATCACAAAGACTCTGCAACTCGGCAAAAGCCCTCACGCTGTCGCCCATCTCCATGTAGAGGGAAAACTTCTCGTTGCTGATTTGCGACATCTTTCCTTCAAGCATTTCCAGGCGGTCCAAAGTGGCAATCGCATCCTCCAGCCTGCCGGTCTTGGAATAAATGCTGGCCAAGTGCGACAACACATCCGAACGCCTGCTCTGCAACTCGCTGATACGTTCAAGCAGTGGCAGGGCATCTTCTTCACAACCCTGGCGAAGCAGAATTGCCGCCAAAGGTTCAATATAATACGTATTGTCCGGATCCAGGTCCACAGCCTTATGCAGATACTCCAGGCCAACACTGTCCTGGCGAAGATAAAAACTGATCCTACCTAACTGATACAGAGCCTCTGCAGAGCAGGAATCTATCTGCAGGCAATGGGTGTAGAGTTCCATGGCCTTGGACCACTGCCCCGACATACGGCTCTTTGCGGCCTCGGCCATGAAATAGTCCAAGCGCGTCTGTGCCATGGATAACTGGCACAACAACATTGTCAGTATGACTGCTATCGCCCTCATTTCACTCCGCTATGTCCGAAGCCTCCCTCGCCACGCTCCGTTTCGTCCAAAACATCCACCGGCACAAGTTCTGCCTGCTCGTACTTGGCAACAACCATCTGGGCTATACGTTCACCGTCGTTGACGACGAAGTCCTCCTGCCCCAGGTTTATCAGTATCACACCCACCTCTCCGCGATAATCGGCATCTATCGTTCCGGGAGTGTTCAGCACAGTCACCCCGTGCTTCAAAGCCAGCCCGCTCCGAGGTCTTACCTGAGCCTCATAGCCCTCGGGGATAGCCATGAACAGGCCTGTCGGTATCAAAGCATGCTGTAAGGGCTTGAGAACGACAGAATTTTCAAGGTTTGCTCTGAGGTCCATGCCTGCGCTGCACAAGGTGGAATATTGTGGCAGAGGATGGCGTGATTTGTTTACTATCCTAACTGACTTCATGATCATGTAATGGTTTCGTTGTTTATAGTGTGGGGATGGACATGCCGTTTATCTTGCGGTACATATCCATGGCATATACGTCGGTCATGCCGGAAATGTAGTCTAGCACTGCCATTATGCGTCCGTAAAGGGTTGGTGCCTTGATGTCATATTGGGTGGAGACACGGTTTATCAGTAACTGCGAGAAGGCCTTTTCGGGGTGGATGACAGCCTCTACCATCAGGTCAAGAAGAGTGGTTATCACCTTGAAACCGGCAATTTCAATATCCATGACATCCTTGCTGTTATATATTCTTGCGTAACTGACCTGCTCGCATTGGCGGTACGCCTGCCTGGGAATCTCATTGATGTGGTCTATAAGACTTCCCTGAAACTCTCCGTTAAGTATGGCTTCCTCGTTATCGACAAAAACCTTAACACATTCGGTTTCCAAAGCATTTATCACACAGGAACGGAGGTACACTATCTGTTCGTTTCTGTCCTCCACCGTACTCATGCGTTGGATTATGCGCTCCCTCTGCTCTTCGGGGAAGTATGACAGCAGAAGGCCCTTAGTCTCTTCCGTGGTGAGAATCTTCAGTTTGTGGGCGTCTTCTATATCCATTATCTCGTAGCAGATATCATCTGCTGCCTCCACGAGATACACGAGTGGGTAGCGTGCATACCTCAATGTGCCCTCGGGACTGTCCAGACGCTTGATGCCCAACTCCTCGGCAATTCTCAGATAGGAGTCCATCTCCTCGCGGAAAAAGCCGAACTTCCTCTTGCCGGCGGACAGATTGCTGCTGAACGGATACTTTACTATGGAGGCAAGAGTACTGTATGTCATCACGAAACCTCCCTGCCTACGCCCCTTGAAATGGTGAGTGAGCAATCGGAAAGCATTGGCATTGCCCTCAAAACTTATAAGGTCGTTCCACTGCTCCGCTGTAAGAGAATCTCCCGTTTCATCACAAAAATAGTCCTGGAGGAAGCGGCCGTTTCCTTCGCTGAAATACGTTCCTATAGCCTTCTCGCCACTATGGCCGAAGGGCGGATTGCCCAAATCGTGAGCCAGACAGGCTGCCGAGACGATACTGCCCAGTTCCATGAAATGGGTATCCTTCAATTCCGGGTGTCGGTCCAAAAGTGCACGGCTCACATCGTTGCCAAGAGAGCGTCCCACACTGCTCACCTCCAGAGAGTGAGTAAGTCTGTTGTGGACGAAAATGCTTCCTGGCAAGGGGAAGACCTGCGTCTTGTTCTGCAAACGCCGGAACGGGGCGGAGAATATCAAACGGTCGTAATCGCGCTGGAATTCCGTACGGTCGTCCACGCTATGCTGCTGATGTTCCTGGCCAAGCCTCTTGTTGGATAGTAACTGTTCCCAATTCATCTACTATATCATCATATTAGGGGCAAGGCATTCCTTATTTCTTGTCTTCTACAGGGTAGAAAAGTTTGTTGGCACCAGAGGTGACTTTGATGAGTTCGGGATGCTCAGCCGCAAAAGTGTCGATATGGCGCATGCGCTTTTCCTGCAAAATCTCGTCTACGGCAATGAGGATACCGGTTTCCTCCACGTTTCCGAAACCGTCGTTTATGGCTGTACCGAAAAGTTTCATCGTGGGAGAAAGACCCATATAGGCGTTTACCAACGGGGGGATGTTCAGACCACGATCGCGGACAGCCTTGTTCAGAATACGGTAGTCTGCCTTGAATTCCTCCTCTATGAAAAGTTCCTCGAACTGCTTAGTGTCGTGCTCGTAGTGCAATGGTTCCAGCGGTTCGATAAGGTTGTCGGGATCGGGGAAATGCTTGTTGAGGAAATAGATGATCATGTCCCTGCTCAGACGGTCGTAGGAAGGATACATGGTGAACTTACCGAAAAGGTAGCGCACGTCCGGCTCTATGACAGTAACGGCGCCCAGTCCGTCCCAAAGGTTGTCCAAAGCAAAAAGTCCCTTGGTGCCCATGCGGCTGCTCTGATACTCCAAGGTGACGAACGAACGCCCCAATTCTATTGTCCAAGGGGCATAATCGCGCATGAAAGCCTCGGAGAAATGGAACATATGGCTTGTAGCCAACAGAGGTTGACCATCCTCGCCTATCTTCCAGTCACGTCCCAGAATATATCTGTATCCTCCCAGTATCTCTTCCTCTTCTGGGTCCCATACTATAAGCTGCTTATAGGGATTGTCGCATGTGTCGTACTCGTCCAGATCAATACTCTTGCCCGTACCTCCGCCAGCTGCCCGGAACGCTATCTCGCGAAGTCGTCCTATCTCGCGCAATGTATTGGGCGAATCCTGCCATGTTACAATATAAATGTCATTTCCACTCTTGTTGGTACGACGCAGTTTGCGTTCTTCTGTAAGTTCTGCCTTTATCAGCTCTCTGGGAACCTTTGCTATTATTTCTTCCATGATAAGCTATGTGCCGGAACAGCAACTGTTTCTTTATGTTTTTATGGTATTATTATTTAATGGCAATCAGTCTGTTGTTGATAAAGTACCGCCCCTTGGGCAGTCCGTTCAACCAGTTTGTACCTTTATTCAGACGCACGATCAGATAGAATGTACCTGTATGTGTGTATATCGGCAATATCTGACTCTCCGGACTTTCTACCCTGACAGCATTGCCCACCACACTCATCTGGACAGGATATGCGGAATGGCTCATCTTGCGACCTACAACCCTATCTCGCTCTTTCTGGGGTACGCGTATTGTGCTGTCCTGCCTCTGTGTGCGTTCTGTCTTATGCTGGAAACTGGCCGGTGCTGCCGCTGTGACTTCCAGCAGAGCACCGACCAACATCAGTATTACCAATATTCCTTTCATCATGTTTGTGGTCTCATCATTCAACTAATCCTCTTATTGGGACAACGGTCTGATGAGATAGTTTATTTCTTGCCTGTTTACTTTTGCAACTGGCCTGCGGTATTGTACTTCTTGCCGTCTTTGACGATTACGACACGGCCGTTCTCAACGAACTTGCCGTCGGCAGAAAGCTGAGAAGCGTTGACAGAACTGATACCGGTACCAGCTACCTTTACAATATCAGCCTCGCTACGGGGACAAATCTGGAGTGTATTGTAATAGCTGACAACACCAGTAATATCATATGCAGCACCCTCCTCAAAAGTAGGCAAAGTCATGAAAGACTTGTAAGGAGTGATGGTGGCATCATCCTGATAGAACTTGCCGTCCTTATAAACAATACCCCTCAGCACCACCAATGCGCCCTGACTGGCGGCAGAAAGCTCGGAAACCTCCATCTCCAACACAGGAACATCCTGGTCAGGTGTAATCGTCAGGTTCTCATCATCTGCCTTAAGGTTCTTCAATTCTGCAGCACCGTTATAAATGGTCAATGTCGTAACCACAACACCTGAAAGCTTGTCACCTACACTAAATCCATGATTGTTTGAATACAACAGGATACCCTTGCCAGCACCATCGGTAAAGTAGACATTACTGCTCCTGACGCCTGAGCACAGCCAGCCGTCTGTATTTACCGCAACGTCAGTATCTGTCTTTGTAGCTGCTACGTGAAGGTCAGAAAGTGTCATCACCTGAAGGATGTTATAGGTCTCCGTTGCCACTATACTTGAAACACCGTCCTTAACGGCAATAGCCTTTACCGTTGTCGTCTCTGTTATTGTGATTGGAGAGGTATACTCTGTGCTTTCTGGCGTAGGTTCAGTTCCATCAAGTGTATAGTATACTTTGCAACCCTCTTGCGCAGAAAGCTCAAGTGTCTGGTTTCCCACATAGCTGCCACCATCAAGGCTGAACACAGGCGCTTCTACTGCACCCGCAGGCATAGTGCCATAAAAATCCACCTTCTTAACCTCTATGTACTGGTTGCTTGTGCCTGAAGTCGTTACATTAAAAACGAACTTATAATATGCGCCCAGGGGAGCAGAAACCTCAAATTCAGTCTCGCTCTCTGCAGGAACCTGACTGGCAGTGATTTCCAACGCATTTTCAAAATCAGCATTGTCTGCAACAAGCAATTTTGCACTATTGATTGTTAGATTTATACGATGAGTAGTCAGAACCACCTTTTCCACACTACCAAACATGGGCGTCTTACTTGTTATTGCTCTATCTACATTAGAAATATTCTTGCCTCCCAGGCGATAAAGCTGAACTCCATCGTAAGCATACTGGGTATTACCCTCCACATTCCAAGTAATTCCGTTAATCTCAACATCACAATTTCCCGCATAGCTGTTGTTACTGCCTGCTACGGGCTCAAGACTATAAATCAGTTCTGACTGTGCAACAGCCATACCCATGCCCATAAACAGGGCAACGAATGAAAGTAAAAGTTTCTTCATAAGCATCAAGTTTAATTTGTTATACCAATAGTTCATATCACTTTTGTAATATATATGCCAGATACACTGTACCCTTTATGAATGAAACGGGTGTTCGGGGAAGGACGTCACACTATTTCACGCGCAAAATTACGAAAAAAAAACATGACTACCAATAAAAGATGTATAAAATGTTCCCCAGGCATGTCACATGCCCCCCGACCATGGAATGCAGCGCAAACACAAAGCAGAAGAAGGCATCTCGTCCGAGGGGCATACACGATTGCGCATAACCATTGGTTTCATCGGGAACAATGCGCCTTTTATGATGGTCTCGCATCAGACGAAATACACAAAAAGGAATGAGAAGAACGACGGGAATGGAGCGGCAGCACAGGGGACGGACTGTGCCATGCCGAAGACGGCAGTCTGTCGTCACGAGGACGCGCCCTTGTTGTCACGACAACACGCCCTTGCCGTCACGACAACACATCGCAATCGTCAAGGAGGACAAAATGCATATGTAGCGACAACAACGCCGTTGCCCCCGTAGCAAAAGAAAAAAGTTTACATGAAAAAAATCATCCCGCCCCGTGCGCAATGTATTCGTCCAAGCTGCGACCTTCGATACGTTCGAAACAGGAGCGTGCGGTCTTGGTTGTGGCAAATCCCACCTGCACACAATCGGAAACTGAACCTATACGTCCGGCCTGCACCAAGCGTTTAAGTTCCTCTATACGATATGTGGTAATGTAATCGTGGATATTGTTATGCCCCTGGCTGCGAAGACACTGTAGCATAAGCTGACGGTTTATACCCGTTTCCTCGCATAACCTGTCGCGGGTAAAACCATTGCTGAGCCAGTCGGCCTTGTGCCCCTGCATCCATAACTGGACTTGGATGTAACGCCTTTGGTTCATCTCATTAAAGTCCATCTGGCGCTTGTTGTCAGAAGGAGCCTCCTCGGGCTTCTCCTCCATACTTGACTCCTCCACACTCAATGTGATATCGGGATGGGGAACCTTTGAGACAAGTATCTCCATGGAATGACACACCCAGAAGAAGTTCAACAAGGTAAACATCACCATGTAGGAGCAAAGCAGCATGGGAGTATAATTCAGAGCCGTGTAGAAATACAACACAACAGACAGGATCAATACGACAGTATATGCTATCAGCGAAAGTGGGAAGGTCGTCTTATAAGCCAGGCGGCGTGGCAGAAAGACAATGTTTACAACATAGAAGACGCCTAAAAACAGAGCCAGCAACCTGAGGAGCAAGTCCAGAGAAAGGATGTTCTGAAACAACTCGTCTGCTGAATATACAATAGTAAGTTGCCCTGCCGGAAATATGGCAATAATATAGACCACTGCCAGAAGCAGGACAGGGGAGGCATATCTCAGCATTCGTCCCCATTGCAGGAAACCGGGCATAACCAAACCCAAAGAATAAATACTCTGCAAATAGGAACCGGCTACCAGCATCAACAACATATAGGGGTTGAGCAAACCGGGACGTCCATCGGCCACCGTCCTACCAAACATTGCAACAATGGCAATGACCACAAAGAAGATGGCCAAAATCCATGCCAAACTGAGGTACTGGACACGGTGACGTGCCAAAATGCCTGTCAGGCACATTCCCACGAAATGAGCCGTTGCACAACAGGCAAACACCACGGTTACTATAATCGCATCCAGATTCACAAGGACAAAAGTACACAAAAAAAACGAAACCGCCAAACTTTTTGGCCCACGATGGCTTTAAACCAAGAATCAGCAAATACGTAATGATATCACCGTTTTGTGGAGTAAGCCGACTTGCTTACACGCTCCACCTTTGCATGCAAGATGATCACATCCTCCACCGGCCGATCGTTGGCATCCGTAGGACATTTCTGAATAGCCTCCACTATATCCAAGCCCTCAATCACTTCACCAAAAACGGTATACGTCCCGTCCAAATGAGGTGTACCTCCATACATCTGGTAGTCACTAATCATGAACTTGTCCAGTTCGATACCTTTTTCCTTCAGGTGCGAGATAGCCTTCTTCATACCTCCTGGCGTAAGCTTACGCCCCCAAACAATATAGAATTGCGATCCGCTACTACGGAATTCCGGATTGACATCATCGCCTTCGCGTGCCGCTGCCACACTACCCCTAACATGGAAAAGTTCGGGAAAAACAATTTCCGCCGGCAGGGTGTAGCCGGGACCGCCGTTGCCAAGAAGGGAATCCTTGGGAGCACCCTTGCTGTCGGGATCGCCTGTCTGTATCATAAAATCCTCTATCACTCTATGAAACAAGACTCCGTCATAATAGCCCTTCTCAACAAGTATCAGGAAATTGTCCCTGTGAACCGGTGTCAGGTCCGACAGGGCTATACGGATGTTACCGGCCGTAGTTTCCAGACGGACAACACTACGCCTTTCCTTTTTGGCGGCATCGGCCGAAAATGGCAAGGCAGACACAACAAGTGCCAGCAAGATAGAGAAGACGATTTTTCTGCTCATATTTTCATTACGTCATGGTTTCGAGTACAAAAATACTATTTTATTCCCCACCATCCAAATCAACGGCACCAAAATTGAGGCACAAGGACAAAAATCCCTCATTTTCACAAAAACATCGGTTTCATCGTGATAGAATTCTTTTCCTTATTTCTCACTAGAAAAGTCTTAAAATTATTTTGAGGCAAGTAACAAAGTTTCTTGTGGAAAAGAGTGGGGAATTGTGGGGAATTTTATATCTTTGTGGCGGAAAAACAAAATATAAGGTACGCACACATGAGATTCACCGGCAACATCGACGCGAAGACTGACGAGAAGGGAAGGGTTTTCATCCCCGCAACCTTCCGCAAGCAGTTGCAGCAGGCCAACCTTGAAGGGCTCATTTTGCGCAAGGATATATTCCAGCAATGCCTGGTCCTGTATCCGGAAAGCGTATGGGATTCTATGGTGGACGCCATCGTACAGCGCACGAACCCCTTTGATAACAAGGGGAGGGCCGCAATGCGAGGATTCGTTGCCGGAGCGGAAAAAATAAGCATAGACGGAAACGGACGCATACTGATTCCACGACGATATCTGGAGTCTGCCGACATACAGGGAGAGGTAAGGTTTATTGGCATGGACGACTCGATAGAGATATGGAACAGGCAAAAGGCAGACAATCTGCTGAACAATCCCGAGGCACTTGCCGACAGTCTTGAATGCTTAATGAATCCAAACAACAATGAATCCTGATTGCTACCACATTCCCGTTATGCTGGACGAGTGTCTGGCCGGACTGAACATAAAGCCTGACGGCATATACATAGACCTGACCTACGGAGGGGGAGGCCACAGCAAAGAAATCATAAAACACCTGTCTGCCAAAGGACACCTGTATGGCTTTGACCAGGACATTGACGCCATGAAGGGCGCCATAGAGGACGAAAGATTCACCTTTGTCCGCAGTAACTTCCGTTACATCAAGAACTGGATGCAGTACTATGGTGTGGAGAAGGTGGACGGAATACTGGCAGACCTGGGAGTGAGCAGCCACCACCTGGACGAAGGGAGCAGAGGTTTCTCATTCAGATACGACGCTCCCCTGGACATGCGGATGAACCAGGCCGGCAAGGTTTCCGCCAAGAACATAATAGCGGAATACAGCGAAGAGCAACTGGCCGACATACTCTACTACTACGGCGAACTGAAACAGAGCCGGCGCATAGCATCAGCCATAGTGAAAGCCAGGAACAATGGCGACATCTCCACAACAGGCCAGTTGGCAGAGGCGGTCGGTCCCACGCTGGGCTTCGACCGGGAAAAGAAGGACCTGGCAAGGGTTTTCCAGGCTTTGAGAATAGAAGTGAACGGAGAAATGAAGGTTCTGAAGGAAATGCTCGCCAACGCCACAGACATACTGGTTCCGGGAGGCAGACTGGTGATAATGACATACCACAGCCTGGAGGACAGAATCGTAAAGAACCACATAAAAGGCAACGACAAGGAAAACAAAGACAACAAGGATGCCCATTCTCTGATATTCGGCCAGACAAGGACAATCCTGAAAGCAGTCAACAAAAACGTAATAACAGCATCGCCCGAAGAATTGGCAAGCAATCCAAGAAGCAGATCGGCAAAACTACGAATAGCAGAAAAGAGATGAGGGAGAACAAGCAAAAACAACCGGAAACAGAGAAAAAGTCCAAACTGTTCTCCATGTTGAGCAACAGTATGGAGGAGGAAATGGCGCTGAAACAATGGAAAAGCGTCATCCGCCAGATGAGCATTGACGGCCAGTGGTTCAAAAAGCAGATTGGCGTAATTATCCTAGCCGTAACAGGCATAATCATATACATAACGTGCCGATACCAGGCGCAACAGGAGATAATACTGGAAGGACAACTCAAGAAGGAACTTCAGGATTGGAAATTCAGGACACTGACAAGAAGCAGCGAACTGACACTGAAGACCAGACAGAGCCAGATAGAAAATGCGTTGAAAAACTTCGGAGACAGCACGCTAAAAGTAAGTACAGAAGCCCCCTTCATAACAACAGTCACAAGAGAATAAGCCCAAACATCACATGAAACCAGACAAGAATAACAGCATCGGCCGTTTCCGCATAATCTTCTTCGGCTTATGCCTTTTGGGCATCTACATAGTGAGTAGCGCATTGTACACCATGCTCACAAAACGGGAGTACTGGACAGAAGTGAGCCAAATGTTCGTACGCAAGGACATCAACATTCCTGCAACACGTGGCAACATCTATGATTGCAAAGGCAGACTGATGGCAGGTTCTGTTCCCGAGTACCGCCTGTACATGGACTATGTGGTAATAGACAAGGATAGCACCGCACGATGCAGGGCCCAGTTCTGGAGAGACTCTGTTTTTGATGCGACAGTGGACACTATTGCAGAGGGGCTGGCACGCATATTCCCTGACAATAACCGAAGTCACAACGAAAATACCAAGTGGTTCAAGAACAGACTTCTGGAGGGGAAAAAGCGCAGAAGCCATGCTTGGAGAATATATCCACGCAATGCAACATACATACAGTACAAGGAGTGCAAGGAACTTCCCCTGTTCAAAGAGACCTCGTACAAAGGCGGTTTCTATGTCGACGAAATAATGCAGAGAAAACATCCATACGGTTCCCTTGCATCACGCACTCTTGGAAGCCTGCGAACAGATTCAAATGCCGCCAAAAACGGCCTGGAACTGAGTTATGACACAATACTCAGGGGCAAGGACGGATTAAGTCATAGCGTGAAGATGAGAAACAAGCGTGTGCAGGTTACCGACATCGAGGCTGAAGACGGTCACGACCTGATAAGTACCATAGACGTGGACATACAGGATATGGCAGAAAAGGCTCTGGTTGCCAAACTGAAAGAACCCATGGTGAATGGCATCCTAGGTATGGCCATTGTAATGGAAGTGGCTACGGGAGAAGTGAAGGCCATAGTGAACATGCACCGAGGAAAGGACGGCAATTATTACGAAATGAAGAACAGTGCGGTCAGCGATCTCATGGAGCCAGGGTCTACCTTCAAAACGGCAAGCATGATGCTGGCGATGGACGATGGTCATGCCACGCTGAACACAACGGTAGACTGTTGCGGGGGTATTTATCCTATGCATGGAAGACACATGAAAGACCACAATTGGCATCGCGGCGGATATGGTGTACTGACCTTCTCGCAGATTCTGGAGCAAAGCAGCAATATCGGTGTCAGCCGCATCATTGACGAGGCATACCGAGACAATCCACAGAGATATGTGGACGGTCTGCGCAGACTGGGAATCGGCATCCCACTGAACCTTCCGTTCGTGGGAAAAGGTGAGCCCGTAATTCCACAGCCTAATAGCAAGATACGTTATTGGAGCAAGTCCGACCTTCCGTGGATGAGCATAGGATATGTGACACAACAACCCGTGATAAGCACCCTGACCTTCTACAACGGCATTGCCAACGGGGGCAAGATAGTAAAACCTAAATTCATAAAAGCAGAAATGAAAGGCGGGCTGGTCATACGTGAATTCCCGACAGAAGTACTGGTGGAACAGATGTGCAAGCCTTCAACACTGAAGGACATACAGTTCTGTCTGAACAATGTGGTCAGCATAGGTCTAGGCAAAAAGGCTGGAAATGGAGGCAAACTGTTCCAAGTGAGCGGCAAAACTGGTACTGCACAGGTGGCCAGTGGTACTAAAGGATATCACAGTGGCACGAGACGATACATGGTAAGTTTCTGCGGTTACTTCCCCTCCGAGGCACCAAAATACAGTTGTATCGTATGTATCGTGAAAGACGGTATGCCTGCATCGGGTGGAGGACAATGCGGACCTGTGTTCAGCCAAATTTCGCAATTTATCATGGCACAGACGTTGGAACGTGATGCCAGCGAACTGGCCGACAGTTTGTCTGTCTTCACCCCAATAAACAAGATTGCACGCTCTGAAGCAGACAACAACCTGACGAAAATCCCAGATGTAAGGGGAATGGGAGCAAAGGATGCTGTCTATGTACTGAAGAAACGAGGCATAAGGGTGAACATACAGGGCGCAGGCATGGTAAAAAACCAAAGTATCGTTCCTGGAACAGAAGTAACCAAGGGACAAAGCATAAAACTGGTTCTCAATTAAGGTTCACATAAAGTCCCGTTAGAATTCACTGTCTAACATATATAATATATAAGGTATATGAGAATATCCGAACTGACACAACAATACAAACCCATAAAAGTACTAGGCGATACCGACATTGATGTCATAGGCATTGAACTTGACTCAAGGAAGTGTAAGTCCGGCACAGCCTTCGTGGCAATACGTGGTACACAGACCGACGGACACGCATACATAGGGAAGGCAATAAGTCTGGGAGCCACCTGCATAATATGTGAGACCCTGCCACAAGACATCAAACCAGATGTGACATACGTAGTATACGACAATACGGGAGAAATCGTAGGTCCTTTAGCAACCACATTCTATGGCAATCCGACAAAGAGGATGAAATTAGTGGGTATCACCGGCACAAATGGAAAGACTACCATTGCCACCACCCTGTACAATGTAATTCGCAGGATGGGCATAAAAGCCGGCCTCTGTAGCACCGTGTGCAACTATATAGACGGAGAGGTCTACCCTACCGAATGTACCACACCGGACCCCATAACCCTGAACCGCCTGCTCGGAAAGATGGCCGACCAAGGGTGTGAATATGCCTTTATGGAAGTCAGCAGCCACGCCGTGGACCAGAAACGAATTGCCGGCCTGACCTTCACAGGAGGCGTATTCACAAACCTGACACGCGACCATCTGGATTACCACAAGACATTCGATAACTACAGGGATGCCAAGAAGGGATTCTTCGACATGTTGCCAAAGGATGCCTTTGCAATAACGAATGCTGACGACAAGAACGGTCTGATAATGACCCAGAACACAAAGGCAACAGTAAAGACATATTCAATAAGAGGCGGTGCAGACTTCCATGCCAAAATTCTGGAGGAGAGCTTTGAGGGGATGAATCTGGACATGAATGGCCTTGAGGTGTTCGTGCAGTTCGTAGGACGTTTCAATGTGCAGAACATTCTTGCAATATACGGCACCTTATGCATGATAGGTTTTGACCCTCAGGATGCTCTTATACAGTTGAGCGCCATGAAACCCGTAAACGGCAGGTTCGAGACATTCCGCTCTCCCGAGGGCGTAACTGCCGTGATTGACTATGCACACACTCCGGACGCACTGAACAACGTGCTGAGCACCATAAACGAAGTGCTGGCAGGGAAGGGACAGTGCTGGACAGTGTGCGGTGCCGGCGGTAACCGCGACAAAGGCAAGCGCCCCCTGATGGCACAGGAGGCGGCCAGACAAAGCGACAGGGTAATCATAACGAGCGACAATCCACGCGACGAGGAGCCTCAGGACATCATCAATGACATGTTGGCCGGACTGACCAAGGAAGAACTTAAGAAGACCATTAGCATCGTGGACAGGAAAGAGGCCATAAGGACTGCATGCATGATGGCAAAAAAGGGTGACGTGATACTGATTGCCGGCAAGGGACATGAAGACTACCAGATAATAAAGGGGGTGAAATACCACTTTGACGACCACGAAGTAGTACGCGAAGCCTTTGGCATAGAATAAAAAACAAATACTACACGAACATATAACAGTAACGTAAAATGCTATACTATTTATTCCGATACCTGGAACAATTTGGAATAAGCGGAGCGGGAATGTGGCAGTACATCTCGTTCCGAGGACTGATGACTCTGGTGCTGAGCCTGCTCATATCCATGTGGTTCGGCCAATACTTCATAAAATGGATGAGGGAACGCAACATCAGCGAGGCTCAGAGAGACGAAAGCATAGACCCCTATGGAGTCGAGAAGAGGGGCGTGCCTACGATGGGCGGCCTGATAATCATCGTATCCATCGTGATTCCTTGCCTGCTTCTGGGACGTCTGCGCAACATATACATGCTGCTGATGCTTGCCACCACGGTCTGGCTGGGATTCATCGGGTTCATGGACGACTACATAAAACTGAAGGTCAACAAAGACGGTCTGAAACCAATATACAAACTGGCAAGCCAGGCCCTGCTGGGACTGACTGTGGGACTGACTTTGTGGCTGAGTCCTGATGCCGTGATACGCGAGAACGTTTCCATATCACGCAATGGAACCACTGAAACAGTTATACACAAGAGTGAACCAGTCAAGAGCACCATCACAACAATTCCCTTTGTAAAGAACAACAACCTGAGCTACAGCAACCTGTTCTCATTCCTGGGCAAATACCGTACCGCAGCAGGATGGGTATTCTTTGTGTTTGTGGTTACATTCGTAGTAATGGCAGTAAGCAACGGTTCGAACCTGAACGACGGCATGGACGGCATGTGTGCAGGAAACTCGGCAATAATGGGCATAGCATTGGCCATACTGGCCTACGTTTCCAGTCACATCAACCTGGCAGGATACCTGAACATCATGTTCATCCCGGGGTCCGAGGAACTGGTAATCTTCCTTCTGGCCTTCGTGGGAGCGCTGATAGGTTTCCTGTGGTACAACGCCTATCCGGCACAAGTCTTCATGGGCGACACCGGCAGTCTGGCCATCGGCGGCATCATTGCCGTTACCGCCATCATAATACACAAGGAACTGCTGATTCCAGTAATTTGCTTCGTGTTCCTTATGGAAAGTATCAGCGTGCTTCTGCAGACCAACGTGGCAAAAATGGGCAACAAGCGCGGAAAGAAGTGGAGAGTGTTCAAACGCGCCCCCATCCACGACACCTTCCGCATCAAACCCGGACAACTGAGTCCCGACCTGAAGATTCTGCTGAACTGGCCCAAAGGCTGTTGGCTGGAAAGCAAGATCACAACAAGATTCTGGATCATCACAATACTGATGGCATCCCTTGCCATCGTCACACTTAAAATAAGATAGCAAGCATGAGCAAGATAGCAATACTTGGTGCCGCCGAGAGCGGTGTTGGAGCAGCCGTCCTGGCCTTGAAGAAGGGTTACGATGTCTTTGTCAGCGACATGGGCATGATAAAAGAGCACTACAAGAACATGCTCAACGCCCATGGCATCGAGTGGGAAGAAGGACAACATACCGCAAGCAGAATTCTTGATGCCGATGAAGTAATCAAGAGTCCTGGTATCCCCGACAATGCGCCCATGGTTGCTGAGGCAATCAACAGAGGCATACATATCATAAACGAAATAGAATTTGCCGCACGCTACACCAATGCCAAGATGATTTGCATTACCGGCAGCAACGGCAAGACCACTACAACAAGCCTGATATACCATATTCTGAAGAACGCCAACTATAACGTAGGTCTGGCTGGCAATATCGGGCGCTCGCTGGCCTTGCAGATTGCAGAAGGCTGCACCTACGATTACTACGTGATAGAGTTGAGTAGTTTCCAGTTGGACAATATGTATGACTTCCGTGCCAACATTGCCGTGCTCCTGAACATCACCCCCGACCATCTGGACCGCTACGACAATGACATGCAGAAGTACACAGACTCCAAGATGAGAATCATACGCAACCAAGAGGCAGAAGATGCATTCATCTATTGGGCAGACGACCCGATTATCAAGGCAGAACTGGATAAGTATGGTATCAAGGCACAAAAGTGCCCCTTCTCCATCCTGAGCAAGAACGGCATGATAGGCTATATAGACAACGGCACCTACACTCTGGAAACACCTACCCCATTCAATATGGAGCAGGAATCTCTGGCCCTCAACGGGAAACACAACATGTACAATTCCCTGGCTGCAGGTCTGGCCACACGACTGGCCGGTGTAAGTAGCGAGAAACTCAGGGAAAGCCTTGCCGACTTCCAAGGTGTGGAGCACCGTTTGGAAAAGGTTGCCACCATAGGAGGAGTGCACTATATCAATGACTCCAAAGCCACGAATGTCGATGCATGCTGGTATGCCCTCGAGAGCATGACCACACCAACCATCCTCATCATCGGAGGCAAGGACAAGGGCAATGACTACGAGGCTATCAGGGAACTGGTGAAAAAGAAGTGTGCCGGACTCGTGTTCCTCGGGGCAGACAACAGCAAACTGCACGACTTCTTCGACCCCATGGGCATACCCACATCCGACACCCACAGCATGAAGGAGTGCATAGAGGCATGCAACAAAATGGCGAAACCAGGATACACCGTCCTTCTGAGCCCATGCTGTGCAAGTTTTGACCTGTTCAAGAATATGGAGGACAGAGGCGAGCAGTTCAAGGAACTGGTCCGAAACCTATAGCACGCCGACTTGATATAACACACTACACAAGAACAAAACAACAGACACCCACATGAATAATTGGAGCAAGAAGAACTTTAAGGAGAACGGGCTTATGCAGGGAGATATGGTCCTATGGATGGTATTTCTCTCGCTGTGCTTCATATCCATCATTACCGTATATAGCGCTTCCAGCAACATGACCTACACCTCCGGCAAATATTGGGCTCCCGTCATGCGACACGGCAGTTTCATACTTTTAGGTATAGGCTTCACGTGGGTAATGCACATGCTGCCGTGCAAACTGTACAAGTTGCTCGGACTGTGCATAACGCTGTTTTCATACATCCTGCTCATTTGCGCCTTGTTTGCCGGCAAGGTAAATGGTGCATCGCGATGGGTGGGAATAGGTGAAATAACATTCCAGCCAAGCGAAATAGCCAAGCTGGGACTGGTAATGGCAACCGCCTTCGTACTTAGTGTATTCAGGGACAAGGACGGTGTAAGTTCGTTCGGTTTCAAACTAGCAGCAATAAATATCGGTTGTACACTACTGCTTATCGTAACAGAAAATCTCAGTACGGCCGCTATCATATTCATAGTGATGTATCTTGTCTGCTTCTACGCGCAAGTGTCGTCAAAGATACTGTTATGGTTGGGAGGTTCACTTCTCGGTCTTGCCCTGGCCGGATACTTTTCCGCCGTCAACATCCCTCAGAGCACTTTGGACGGATGGGCCAAAAGCGACGGAATAATGCACCGCGTACCCACCTGGGTGAACAGGCTCAAGAGTAAGAATGATTTGCCCCCCGATCCCAAAGACTACGACATAACAAAAAACGTGCAGGTGACACATGCTCAAATAGCAATAGCGACCTGTGGCATCACAGGACGTGGCCCGGGAAACTCAATTGAAAGAGACTTCCTGCCCCAGGCCTTTTCAGACTTTATCTATGCTATTATCATTGAGGAGTTCGGTATATTAGGCGGCGGAACGGTAATGTTCCTATACCTATTATTATTATATAGGGCACTGCGTATTGCACAACGATGCAAGTCCCTGTTCCCGGCATACCTGATAATGGGACTGGCCCTTATGCTTGTCATGCAAGCGATGGTGAATATGGCTGTTGCGGTAGGCGTATTCCCTGTTACCGGTCAACCACTACCACTCATCAGCCGTGGCGGAACAAGTACTTTCGTCAATTGCGCCTATCTGGGCATAATGCTTAGTGTTAGCCGCTCTGCCCGCAAATCAGAAGAGACCGTAGAACACGAGAATAGCAGTCAGGATGCTGAAGTAATACCTGTTGAAGCATGAAGAATCCAAGAATAATAATAAGCGGAGGTGGCACAGGGGGCCACATATTCCCTGCTGTCAGCATTGCCAATGCTCTAAAGGAGTTATGCCCCGAAACAGAAATCCTGTTCGTCGGGGCCAAGGACCGCATGGAGATGCAACGTGTGCCACAAGCCGGATACAAGATTGTCGGCTTGCCAGTAAAAGGACTGATACGTCCACTTTGGAACCCTAAGAACATAGGTATCCTTGTAGACTTCCTCAAGAGCAAAAGGCAAGTAAAAAAGATCATAAAAGATTTCAAACCTGACGTTGCCGTTGGTGTGGGAGGGTATGCCAGTGCCGCCACCCTTAACGCCGCCTACGACATGGGCATACCGTGCCTCATCCAAGAGCAGAACAGTTTTGCCGGCCTGACAAACAAGACCCTGGCAAGGAAGGCAAGCAAAATCTGCGTTGCCTACGAGGGAATGGAACGTTTCTTCCCGGCCGAGAGAATAATACTGACCGGCAACCCTGTCCGCCAGAATCTTGCAGACACAACCATAAGCAAAGAAGATGCCGCGACCGAATTCGGATTTAATCCTAACAAACCTATCATTCTCTTGATTGGCGGAAGCCTTGGAGCAAGGACGTTGAACTGCAGTATCCTAAAGTCACTGGAACTGATACGCAACTCAAACATCCAGTTCATCTGGCAGACAGGCAGCTATTACAAAGAGAACATCACACAGGAACTGGAACGATACGGCACGCCTAGAAACCTGTATGTCACAGACTTCATCCGTGGCATGGACAAGGCCTACAAGGCTGCCGACCTCGTCATAAGCCGTGCAGGTGCCAGCAGCATCAGCGAACTGTGTCTTCTCGGCAAAGCAAGCATACTAGTACCAAGTCCTAATGTTGCCGAAGACCACCAGACGCACAATGCCATGGCACTCGTCAACAAGAATGCGGCGCTTATTGTAAAGGATGCCGAAGCCGAGGAAAAACTCATTCCTCTAGCCATAAAAACGGTAACGGACACTGCCCTACTGCAAAACCTTGGCGAGAACGCACTGGCCATGGCCTTCCGCGACTCGGACATAAAGATAGCAGAAGAAATCTTCAATCTCATCAAAAACTAACAGACACGTATGCAAGCAGTATATTTCATTGGCATCGGAGGAATTGGCATGAGTGCCATTGCCCGCTATTTCCTTAACACTGGTATTTTTGTCGGAGGATACGACAAGACTCCATCTCCGCTGACAGAAACTCTGGAGCGGGAAGGTGCAGTCATCCACTACGAAGACAACGTAAACCTCATCCCTGCAGAATGCATGCAAAAGGACGAATGCCTCGTTATATATACCCCTGCAATCCCAGCAACCCATACGGAACTGAACTTCTTCAAGGAAAACGGTTTTGACATGCAGAAGCGTGCACAAGTTCTTGGCACACTCACACACTCGCTGAAAGGTTTGTGCGCTGCAGGCACGCACGGCAAGACAACAACGTCCAGTATGGCTGCACACATCCTACACCAAAGCAATGTAGATTGCAACGCCTTCCTCGGAGGAATAACAAAAAACTATGGCACCAACTATATTCTGTCAACAAAAAGCCAGTATGTTGTCATTGAGGCTGACGAATTTGACCGCTCCTTCCACTGGCTCACACCATGGGCTACCGTCATCACCTCCACCGATGCAGACCATCTGGACATTTACGGCACAGAAGAAGCCTATCTTGAGTCATTCACAAAATACACAAACCTAATCCTGCCCGGAGGCTACCTCATCATGCATACCGGGATGAAGATGAAACCAAACGCACAAGAGGGTGTAACTACATATTATTATAGTAGGGAAGAAGGCGATTTCCACGCTGAAAATATCAAGATAGGCAATGGACGCATCATCTTCGACCTGGTATCTCCCATAGAGAACATCACGGGCATTGAACTGGGTGTTCCCTTAGCCATCAACATAGACAATGGCATCGCCGCCATGGCTCTGGCGCAAGTTGCCAGTGCCAGTGCAGACGAAATACGTGCAGCCATGCTGAGCTTCGGTGGTGTCGACCGCCGCTTCGACTTCCATGTACGCAGAGATGATATGGTCTACATATCAGACTATGCTCATCATCCCGAGGAAATCAAGCAAAGCATTCTAAGCATCAAGCAATTGTACGAAGGCCGTCGCATCAGAGCCATCTTCCAACCTCACCTCTATACCAGGACACGCGATTTCTACAAGGACTTCGCCGATGCCCTCTCCCTACTTGATGATGTTGTTATCTGCGACATATACCCCGCACGCGAAGAACCCATTCCCGGCGTAACATCACAGTTGATTTATGACAATCTTCGTCCAGATATACAAAAGAAGATGTGCAGAAAGGAAGATATTCTGAAACACGTCAACAAGAACGAGTTTGACGTATTGATAACCTTGGGAGCAGGTGACATCGAGAACTATGCCCAAGAAATAACAAACATGCTAAGTCTTTAATTTTACATGAAGATAGTCATCAAAATAATACTTCTGACAGGAGTCCTTGCATACATAATATTCGCCGTAAGCACCTTGTCGCGCGATGAAGAACAACGGGTGTGCACCGGAGTGGAGATTTTGCTCAAAGATTCCACAAGCACTGACTATGTCAACACACGTTTCATCAAAGGTCTGCTTGACCAAACTAAAATACCTATAAAAGGCATAGCCCTTAAAAACATCGACATAAAGAACATCGAAAACCACCTTAAGAAAAGCCCCTACATCGACTCCGTAATTTGTTATTATACCCCCGACAACCTGATGTGCATACGCGTCAGCACCCGCACACCCATAATTCATGTCATGCCAAACAAAGGCGAGAGTTACTACATGGATATAAAGGGCAACACAATGCCTACCGATGTCTTTCTGCTGGATATCTGCCTGGCCACAGGAAACATCAGCAAACAATACGCAATGGATAATCTTCTAAACATAGCAACGTTCATCAACAACAACTCACCATGGAACAATGACATCCAGCAAATATACGTAAAAAACGAAAAGCACATAGAACTGATCCCTCTGTCTGGAGATCACATCATCGTCCTCGGCGAACCCACAGACATTGCCGACAAAATGGAAAGGCTATCCACCTTTTATAAAGACGGGCTTGATAAAGCCGGTTGGAACAAATACAGCATCATCAACCTGAACTACGCAGATCAGGTGGTTTGTACAAAGAGAAACAAAAAATAAAGACACTATATTATGGCAGCAGAAAAGGACATTATCGTAGCATTGGAACTGGCCACCACTTCCATCCGTGCTATTGCAGGACAGCGCATATCCGACGGGACAATGCAAGTACTTGCCTTTGCAGAGGAAAATGCGGCTAACTGTATCCGCAAGGGCATTATAGACAACATCGACAAGACCACACAAGCCATTTCCCGAGTGCTTGGCCAGATCGGTCTTCAGCTAGGCCAGACCATATCACGCCTATACGTAGGTTTGGGCGGACAGTCTCTGCACACCGTTCAAAACCGCATACAGCGTTCTTTCAACGAAAAGACCCAAATCAGCAACAACTTGATTGACCAGCTGATGGACACAAACCGTGGTGTCGTATATACCGACTCTGAGATACTCGAAGTCATCCCCCAGGAGTATAAGGTAGGCAACAGGACCTACCCCGACATCGTTGGTGTACAGGTTGAGCAGATGGAAGCCAACTTCCTGAATGTCATTGCACGCAACTCACTGGCCGAAAACATAGAAAAATGCGTCAAGGGAGCAGGTTTCGAGATAGCCGAACTACTCATCACCCCACTGGCCCTTGGAAACTCTATACTGAGCGCCAGCGAAAAACGTTCCGGTTGTGCTCTGGTTGACCTGGGAGCAGACACCACCACAATCAGCGTGTACAGCAACAACATGCTTCGCAAACTAGTGGTTGTGCCACTGGGAGCCAACAATGCAACCATGGACATAGCAAACTGCCTTACCATCGAATTGGACGAGGCAGAAGCACTGAAACTCAAGTACGGACGTGCATGGTTGGAGGACTACGACACTGCCCAGAACAACATCCTGCAACTGTCGCATGGCAGAGAAAGCAGCGAAAGCCGCCTTTGCGAAATCATCGAGGCCAGATACGAGGAAATACTGCACAACGTATGGGCACAAATAGAGAATGAGAGCGACAAACTCACTTCCGGTTTCGTCTTTACCGGTGGCGGAGCACAGATACGCTTCCTCAGCGAAGCATTCCTGCAGATTACAAAGAGGAATAAGCAACTACGAATTGTCAAAGGACTTCCTGCCGACATTTGTGTTGCCTCTGGCGTATACCTGCCTGAAAACGGACGCACAAACAGCATCCTGTCACTCCTCCTTCATGGCGACCAGAATTGCATCATTCCCAAAGCCGAGCAAGACAACAACGTCACCACACACACTCCTGTGGAACATGAGCCCCCCCAGCCCTCACAACTCAATGTGACTGACAACGATACTCAGGACACAGACACTACTGACAACGGCAACCCAACAGTGGACAATGAGGATAAAGCAAAGAAGAAAAAACGCTCGTTCTGGCAAACAATCAAGGACGCCCTCACTGATGAAGAAGAATAAGTATTACACCATCTAAACACAGAAGAATATGAGTTATCAGCAAGATATCAACTTTGACTTGGGACTTCCCATCGTGGACCTTCCAAAGACAAACAACTGCATTATCAAGGTCATCGGCGTAGGTGGCGGTGGTGGCAATGCTGTCAATCACATGTACCGCGAGGGCATACACGATGTGTCCTATGTGGTCTGCAATACCGACAAGAAGGCACTCGAGGATTCGGCTGTGCCCAACCATTTGCAACTCGGATGCGGACTTGGAGCAGGCAACAGACCCGAGAAGGCGCGCAAGATAGCGGAGGAAAGCATTGATGCCATCAAGGAGATGCTTAACGACGGAACACGCATGGTCTTCATTACTGCCGGAATGGGCGGTGGCACAGGTACCGGAGCCGCACCTATCATTGCCCGTTGCGCCAAGGAGGCCGGCATACTGACTGTAGGCATAGTGACCATACCCTTCAAGTTTGAAGGCATCAAGAAGATAAACCAGGCTCTTGACGGTGTGGAGGAAATTTCAAAGCACGTCGATGCCCTGTTGGTGATTAACAACGAGCGTCTACGCGAGATCTATCCCGAACTGACCGTTATCAATGCTTTTGCAAAGGCCGACGACACCCTTACCATTGCCGCAAAGAGCATTGCGGAAATCATCACCATGCACGGTATCATGAACCTGGACTTCGAGGATGTCACCACCGTACTGAAAGACGGAGGTGTAGCCATCATGAGCACAGGATATGGTGAAGGCGAGAATCGCGTCACAAAGGCCATCAAGGAAGCCCTCAACTCTCCACTGCTGAACCACAATGACATCTTCAACTCCAAGAAGGTACTGCTCAACATCAACTTCTGCGCCGACGACGACCACAGTTCCCTCATGATGGAAGAGATGAATGAGATACACGATTTTATGGGTAAGTTCCGTCACGATGTGGAAACAAAGTGGGGCCTTGCCACAGACTCCACCCTTGGCAGCAAGGTAAAGATAACCCTGCTAGCCACAGGTTTCGGCCTTCAGAGCATCAATGGCATAAGCACGCATCAGGAAGAACCAAGTATAAGGATAAGCGAAGAGGACAAGGAACTCAAGGAGCACCGTGAGGACCTTATAAACGTGTATTATCCTGACGGCAACAATACGGCAAAACGCCGCCACAACAACATCTTCATCTACTCGGCAGAAGACATGGACAACGATGATATCATTTCCCGCGTTGATGCCACTCCCACCTGCCGCCGCAGCAAGGAAGACCTGAACCGGTTGAAGAGCGACAGCATCGGTTAAACCTAAACCGGCCATTAGCGTTATGATGATAATTGCGTTTGTTTTTGAACAGATGTTTTGCCACTTTGAGGGCGCAATGAGATTCCATCGTAACCGAAAAGCGCCGGAACAGGATGACAATAAGATGGTCTCAATAGCGCGCAACAGTCTATTGAGTGATTTGGTTTAAACACTCAGGAAAACAGTTCACGCAGAATCTCCAGACTCTGCAACTCACCGAACGATGGCACATGCAAACGGTAGTACCTCAGCAGTACCTCCAACATGTGCCATCGTTCGTGTCTTGTCATCCTCAATCTGTGCATCTGCGAATAGTCCATCTTCAGCAACAGAGGAATCCACATGGCATCTCCCGCCTCAAGATACTGGCCATGCTCAGGCAGGACAGCAGAGAAACAGGCTGCCTTCATGTCGTATACCAAATTTCTGCCATATCCATCTATACTGGGCCATATACCCAGAAATCTGGTCATTCTTATCATCAGCAACAAATGGAAATTAGCCACTCCACCGTCTGCCTCATCAAGCCAACGGAGCGAATTATATAGAAAAGAGAACAAAGGGCGGTTCTCTCCCTCACCCCTGAGACTATGGAAAAGGAAATCACCCAAAAACATGGATATGGAAGCCTTTACCGGATGATAGGGCAATTCCACCCATGGTGTGGAGATGGAAACTTCGGATATCTTCTGTAAATCGTTTGCAGGACGATAATCAACATTCATTTCTACGACATTCAGTGTCTGCCACAAGGCACACCTCCCCCCTGACCTGCCCCCTCGTGTCAGGCGCGCACCTGCAGAAAGCATGCCAAAATGCTCGGTAAAAAGAGTCACTATGATACGGCTGTCACTATGGCGTATTGTCCTCAACACTATGCCCCTTGTCGTTTGCATGCACCTATAGGATATTAATTATGCGAATTTATCCAAAATAGCATTAAGGAGAGATAAAATCACAAAAAATACGTCATTATGCACATTTTTCCACGAAAATATTTTGTCAATTCAAAGTTTCAACGTACCTTTGCACCGCAAAAACGGGACAACGTCGTTTGAGCATTGGCATAAAAGCCGAAGGTAAGGTCCCTTCGTCTATCGGTTAGGACGAGAGATTTTCATTCTCTAAAGAGGAGTTCGACTCTCCTAGGGACTACAAAGTAAAAAAAGAAATAGATTAAGTAAGACATGGCAAACCACAAGTCATCTTTAAAGAGAATCCGTCAGGAGCAGAAGAGAAGACTCCACAACAGATATTACGCCAAGACCATGCGTAATGCTGTACGCAAGTTGCGTGCCACAACAGACAAGGCAGCAGCTATCGAGATGTATCCCAGCGTTCAGAAGGCTCTGGACAAGCTGGCCAAGATTAACATCATCCACAAGAACAAGGCTTCTAACCTGAAGAGCAAGTTGGCTCATCACATCCAGAAGTTGGGTTAATCGAGAACGATTCTCTTTTCAAGACAGAAAAATACAACGGCTTCCCTAAAAAGGAGGCCGTTTTCTGTATTTGCCCGTCAAGATAACTTCTCATTTTTATCATCCCGAGAACACAAAAAAAGTACACGCGCGATTACGCTTTCTCACGTTTTTTTTGTATCTTTGTACCCGTATATAATACATTAAGACACAATGGAAGAGACAATGACGAACAATTCCAGTTACAGTGCCTCCAACATCCAGGTTCTGGAAGGTTTGGAAGCTGTACGCAAGCGTCCCGCCATGTACATCGGCGACATCAGCAAGAAGGGTCTGCACCATCTCGTCTACGAGACCGTGGACAACTCTATCGACGAGGCTCTGGCTGGATATTGTACACACATAGAAGTAACCATAAACGAAGATAACAGCATAACCGTGCAGGATAACGGCCGCGGTATCCCCGTGGACATGCACGAGAAGGAAGGAAAGAGCGCACTGGAGGTTGTTATGACCGTACTGCATGCCGGCGGTAAGTTTGACAAGGGTTCCTACAAAGTTTCCGGCGGTCTTCACGGCGTGGGTGTAAGTTGCGTGAACGCACTTTCACAGAAGATGCTCTCACAGGTGTTCCGCGACGGCAAGGTATATCAGCAGCAGTACCATCAGGGCAAACCTGACGCTCCAGTGACAGTGGTAGGAGAAACCGATTTGCGAGGCACACGCCAGCAGTTCTGGCCCGACGCAGAGATATTCACCACCACCGTCTATGAATACGATATCCTGGCCAACCGCATGCGCGAACTGGCCTACCTGAATGCCGGCATCCACATTACCCTTACCGACATGCGCCTGGACGTAAACGAGGCTTCCGGCATCGAGGGTGTGCGCAAGGAGGTATTCTACAGCGAGGGCGGTCTGCGCGACTTCGTGCGCTACATCGACAGCACACGCACACGCCTCATCAACGATGTCATCTACCTGAACACCGAGAAGCAGGGAGTGCCCATCGAGATTGCCATCATGTACAATACAGGCTACTCCGAGAACCTGCATTCCTACGTGAACAACATCAATACCATAGAGGGTGGCACGCACCTGCAGGGTTTCCGTACCGCACTGACACGCACCCTGAAGGGCTATGCCGAGAAGCAGTGCGTGAAAGAACTGGAGAAACTGGCCAAGAACCACGTGGAGATTTCCGGCGAGGACTTCCGCGAGGGTCTTACCGCCGTTATCAGCGTGAAGGTGGCAGAACCACAGTTCGAGGGACAGACCAAGACAAAGCTTGGCAACAGCGAAGTGGCAGGTGCAGTTCAGCAGGCTGTGGGCGAAGCTCTCAGCAACTATCTGGAGGAGCACCCACACGAGGCAAAGGTTATCGTTGACAAGGTAATCCTGGCCGCCACAGCACGTGTAGCAGCACGCAAGGCCCGCGAGAACGTACAGCGCAAGTCTCCCATGGCAGGAGGCGGCCTGCCCGGCAAACTGGCCGACTGCTCCGACAGGGATGCAGCCAACTGCGAACTCTTTATCGTCGAGGGTGACTCTGCAGGCGGTAGCGCCAAGCAGGGCCGCAACCGCCATTTCCAGGCCATTCTGCCCATCCGCGGTAAGATATTCAATGTGGAGCGCGTAATGTGGCACAAGGCCTTCGAACACGAGGAAGTGAACAACATCATACAGGCTCTGGGCGTGCGTTTCGGCTTAGGCGAGGACAGCAAGGAAGCCAACTACGACAAACTGCGCTACTACAAGACCATCATCATGACCGATGCCGACGTCGATGGTTCCCACATCGACACACTTCTGATGACTCTGTTCTACCGCTACATGCCCGAACTCATCCGCAACGGCCACCTCTACATAGCCACTCCTCCACTCTACCGCTGCACCATAGGCAAGCACGAAGAGTACTGCTACGACGAAGCCAGCCGTCTGCGTTTCATCCAGACGTACGCCAACGGCCGCGAGGATGCCATCCACACCCAGCGCTACAAAGGTCTTGGTGAGATGAACCCCGACCAGTTGTGGGAGACCACCATGGACCCCGAACGCCGTCTGCTCAAGCAGGTGACCATCGACGATGCAGCACAGGCCGACTATGTCTTCTCCATGCTCATGGGCGAGGATGTGGCACCACGCCGAGAGTTCATCGAACAGAACGCCACCTTTGCCAATATCGACGCATAAGCCCTTACTAGACACCATAACCATGGCAGGAAGAACAGCAAAGTCTCTTCCTGCCATTTTTTATTTGATAGCGACACCGCAATGTTACTCATATAAGCGGCGACTTTTGTTATCGGTGGCGGCAAAATGAACCGTCACCGACCGTAAACTTTATCATCAGTGACGGTTCATCTTACCGCCACCGACAGCTCGGCAAGGGTCCCCATAGGGTACAACACACACACCACGAAACTGCGTCTAAAACAAAACCGCAACACCTCACCTTCATGATGTGTTGCACCCTCACGCACAACGGTCTCCGGAATTGCAATCTCACCAGAATACTACGTGCTACTGCACTTCGCTATAACATAACAGTAGTCTCTTTCGCCTCAGAGGGGGGCGGAAGGAAAAAGTTGGGCCGACCTAAGCCGACCCAACCATTATCATTCACCTACACATCCTCGAAACATGAGGTATGTGCAGAAATCAATTACTCTGCGCTTTCGCTGTTGTCGCTATTATCGTGATGTCCGAAGTTGGGACGGGGACGACGCTCGCCACGCTCACCTCTTTCACCGCGCATGGGGCGGTCACCACGCATGGGACGCTCGGGGCGCTCGGGACGGGGACGACGCTCGCGCTCTACATAACCCTCGGGTTTCTCAATGAGGACACGACGAGAAAGTTTGAACTTTCCGGTCTTAGGGTCAATCTCCAGGAGTTTTACCTGCAGCTTGTCACCCTCCTTGATTCCGGCCTCTTCCACGGTCTCCAGACGCTTCCAGTCTATCTCGCTGATGTGCAGCAGACCGTCCTTGCCGGGCATGAACTCCACGAAACAGCCATAAGGCATTACTGAACGTACAGTACCCTCGTACACCTCGCCAATCTCGGGAACGGCAACGATAGCCTTAATCTTGCTCATGGCAGCATCTATCACGGCCTTGCTGGAACCTGATACCTGTACCTTGCCCACACCGTCTTCCTCATCGATGGTGATGACAGCACCGGTATCCTCCTGCATGCCCTGGATAATCTTACCGCCAGGACCGATGACAGCACCAATGAACTCCTTAGGAATGATAATCTGCTCAATGCGGGGAACGTGGGGTTTCAACTCGGCACGGGGTTCGGACAGAGTCTTCATCATCTCGCCCAGGATGTGCTCACGACCGGCCTTGGCCTGCATCAGAGCCTGCTCCAGGATCTCATAGGAGAGACCGTCGCACTTGATGTCCATCTGGGTTGCTGTAAGACCGTTGGGAGTACCCGTGGTCTTGAAGTCCATATCGCCCAAGTGGTCCTCGTCGCCAAGGATGTCGGACAGCACTGCGTACTTGTCCTCACCGGGGTTCTTGATCAGACCCATGGCAATACCGCTGACGGGAGCCTTGATGGGCACACCAGCGTCCATCAGAGACAGACAGCCGGCACATACGGTGGCCATAGAACTTGAACCGTTACTCTCCAGAATATCACTTACCACACGAACAGTGTAGGGGTAGTCGGCAGGAATCTGACCCTTCAGGCCACGCCATGCCAAATGGCCGTGACCGATTTCGCGACGGCCTATACCGCGCTGTGCCTTGGCCTCACCAGTAGAGAAGGGAGGGAAGTTGTAGTGCAGCAGGAAACGCATATAGCTCTTGTCCAGCACGTTGTCTACCATCTTCTCATCGAGTTTGGTACCCAGTGTGGTGGTGCTCAGCGACTGAGTCTCGCCACGTGTGAAGATAGCGCTGCCGTGAGGCATGGGCAGAGGACTTACCTCGCACCAGATGGGGCGGATGTCTGTGGTCTTACGGCCGTCCAGACGGATACCCTCGTCCAGGATGCAACGGCGCATGGCGTCCTTCTCCACATCGTGGTAGTAACGGTCCACCAGAGCGTTCTTCTCGGCCAACTCGTCGTCGGTCAGTTCAGTGTGTGCGGCAGCATACTCCAGTTTGAAGTCCTCGCGGATCTTCTCGAAAGCCTCTGCACGCGCATGCTTCTCCAGAGCCTGCTTGGTAACGTCGTAGGCGGGCTGATAGCAGGCAGCCTTCACCTGCTCACGCAGTTCCTCGTCGTTTACCTCGTGACAGTACTCGCGCTTAACATCGGTACCCAGTTCCTTGGCCAGTTCCTTCTGCAACTGACACATTGGCTTGATGGCCTCGTGGGCAGCCTTCAGGGCACCGAGCAGGTCCTGCTCGCTCACTTCCTTCATCTCGCCCTCAACCATCATGATATTCTCCTCGGTGGCACCTACCATGAGGTCCATATCGGCCTTCTCCAACTGGGCAAAGGTGGGGTTGATGACATATTCGCCGTTGATACGGGCTACGCGAACCTCGCTGATAGGACCGTCAAAGGGAATGTCGCTGCAGCTCAATGCGGCACTGGCGGCAAAACCTGCCAGGGCATCGGGCATATCCACGCCATCAGCGGAGTAGAGAATCACGTTAACATAAACCTCGGCATGGTAATCGCTGGGGAACAAGGGACGCAGGGCACGGTCCACCAGACGACAGGTCAGGATCTCATCGTCGTTAGCCTTACCCTCGCGCTTGGTGAAACCACCGGGGAAACGGCCGGCTGCACTGTACTTCTCGCGATACTCTACCTGCAAAGGCATGAAATCTGTGCCGGGGACAGCGTCCTTGGCACCGCAAACAGTGGCCAGGAGCACGGTGTTGTTCATACGCAACATCACGGCACCATCGGCTTGTTTGGCCAACTTTCCGGTCTCGATGCTGATGGTACGTCCATCAGGCAGAGACACAGTCTTTGTAATTACATTCATCTTCTTGTTTCTATTGTGTGTATAAAAAACGTCTTTATCCATGCAAAGATACGAAAAAGTCCCATATACCTTATTATATATATACAACAATTCCTTAAAAAAGGTCAAAAGAGAACAATTTAGAGGCATAATGGTTGTTTATTCATTTTAATGTTATACCTTTGCACTGCAATTCTGAAAACAGACCGATACCGACTAAGGGTTCTGACCGAAAGGTTGGAATTCTTTTGTTTTGCGGTCTTCAAAAAGGCACCACCGCCACACGGAGACAGAATAAATATAATAATAACCAAACAAACAAATAGAGCAACATGGCATACATGTCACAAAAGGGCTACGATGACCTCGTAGCAAAACTCAAGCACATGGAGAGCGTGGACCGTCCCGCCGCCAGTGCAGCAATTGCCGAGGCACGCGACAAAGGTGACCTCAGCGAGAATGCAGAATACGATGCAGCAAAGGAATGGCAGAGCAAACTGGAAACCCAGATAGCACTGCTGAAGCAAACCATATTGGATGCAAAAATCATAGACACACGCCACATGGACACCAGTTCCGTGCAGATCATGGCCACCGTAGGACTGAAGAACGCCAACAACGGCATGGAGATGAAGTACACCATCGTCAGCGCCACCGAGGCGGACCACCGCGCCGGCAAGATCAGCGTAGAGACCCCAATAGCCCAGGGCCTCCTCGGCAAGAAAGTGGGAGAGACTGCCACCATCCGCGTGCCTCAGGGAGAAATCCAACTGGAGATTACCAGCATCAGTTACGACATCTGATTATGAGCATCTTCTCACGTATAGTGGCAGGCGAGATACCCTGCTACAAGATTGCCGAGGACGAGAACTACTTCGCATTCCTTGACATCAGCCCCCTCCAGAAGGGGCATACCCTGGTCATCCCCAAGCACGAAGTGGATTATATCTTTGACCTGAGTGATGAAGAGATTGCCGGTTTGCAGGTGTTTGCCAAGAAAGTGGCAGTAGCAATCCGCAAGGCCATCCCCTGCGTGAAGGTGGGCCAGTGCGTACTGGGACTGGAAGTACCCCATGCACACATCCATCTTATACCCATGCAAAGTGAGGCAGACATGAGGTTTACAAATCCTCATCTCGAACTTACACCAGAGGAATTCAACCAAGTTGCCGAGAGCATTCGCGCACAGTTCTAACGGATATGTGCCAGTAGCAAAACAAGACCGCGCCAGGGTTATTCCTGGCGCGGTCTTGTTTTGCTACATGAACTTTGTATCCGTGTGCATGCGGCGCATGGTGGCCACATCCTCGCGCGGACAAATCATCAGTATGTCCCCCTCCTCTGCCACCACATAGTCGTGAAGACCTTTTATGACTACCGTCTTCCCGTTTGGCAGGCGAATCACATTGTCACTGCACTCATAAAGATAAGCCTTGGTGTTCATGAGCACATTGCCATTGGCATCTGCCGGAAGGTCATCGTGAATGGATGTCCATGTTCCCATATCCGCCCAACCGAAGGAACATTCCTTTACACAGACGTTCTCGGCACGCTCAAGCACCCCAACTGCCAGACTGAGGTTGGGCAGCATCTGAAACACCTCGGGCACCAACTTGGCATCATCGCTCTCTGCATCTGACATCATGCGGGGGATTCCTATCTGATACTCTGGCACCATACGGCACACTGCATCCAAGAAAATGTCGGCACGGAACACCTGCAACCCCGTGTTCCACAGGAAGTCGCCATCACGCACAAACATCTCAGCAAACTCGCGGGCAGGCTTTTCAGAGAAGGTCTTCACCTTGCTGATGCCTTTTTCATTGGTATCGTCACCCTTCTGTATGTATCCATAGCCAGTTTCAGGACGAGTGGCCTTCACGCCCATTACCAGCATATTGCCATGCTCGGCAACAAACTCAAGTCCCTCCAGCATGTCACGGACGTAGTCATCCTCGTTAAGGATAAGTTGGTCGGACGGGGTAACCAGCACCCTTGCCTTCGGTTCGCGCATAGTTATCATGGCCATACCCCATGCGACGGAAGCCATAGTGCCGCGTCTGAGCGGTTCTTCCAATATGTGCATGTCGTCCACTTGGGGCAACTGTTCGTACACCAAAGGAAGATACTGCACATTGGTACTTATATATATGTTGTCGCTATCTATGAACCGCGACACGCGGTCATACGTCTGCTGAAGCATCGTGCGTCCTGTCCCGGACAAATCCAAGAACTGCTTGGGTTTGGAACTACGGCTTACTGGCCATAGTCTCTGACCTATGCCTCCGGCCAGAATCAGGCAATAATTCTTGTTACTCATAATCGTGTTTTTCATTTCCCGACAACCCACCGATGTTTGCCGGTACGACAAATATACGATAAATTATGGTAAAGGCATCGGTTTCCTAAGGGCTTTTTGCTTTCTGTGCAAGGATTTAAGGAAATATAACCTTTGTCAGTTTGCCACGGAACCGATTATGCACCCCAGGATGGTTCCGGCAACAACACCGGCCGCCACTTCTCCTGCAGAGGCATGACCAGCATACACCGGACGAGAGTGGTGCACATGTACGGGAGCTGGTTCGCAGAAGAAATCGTAGGGATTATAGTAGCAGTTGTAATACCTCCAGGCACCGTTTACATAGTACCCCCAGCGTCCGTCGTGATGATAGCGTACACGGCCCTCCCAACCTGGCACATAACATCCGCGGCTGATACGGGGAGGGGCACATTTCACGAGGCGGCCTCCACGAGGAACGAAATGGCTGCCGTGCCTGTCCTTGTGCTTGGGGGCATGCGCCATACGGTCAGGACGTCTGTCCCTTTTGGACTTTTGGCGATAGTCATCGCGATTATTGTGGCCACGTACCTCTCGACGTTCTACACTCTCACGGTTGCGTCCGCGACCCTGAGCCTGAGCATTGGATTCCAAACTTGGCATAAGCATTGCCATCGTTAACGCTGAAACAATCATCATTCTTTTCATAGTAGTAAGTTTTTTAAAGCAGGTCTTCATGTTGTTTACACCGCAAAGATACACCTCTTAACCCTGCCGTACAACGGATTTTGCATAAAGGACAGGGGGATTATCTCTACACATGAGGGGGATTTTACCAAATAATCCCACCTACACTTTGCCGTTCCATACGGTTTACGTATCTTTGCAACAATATTTAATGTATCGCCTGTGCTGCAATACAGGCAAAAGCACAAAAGCAATGACAATAAAGGAAATCTGGTTCACGCTGCGCTCGGCATTCATTGCCGGCATCTGCATAGGCATAGCCGGTTTCGGCTATCTGGCAGAGAAGAACATCATAGGAGCGGTACTCTTCTCCTTCGGTCTCTTGGCCGTGGTGGGCTACAGCCTCAAACTCTACACCGGCACGGCAGGCTTCTTCAAGAAAGGAGAATTCTCCCAGGTTATGCTGATTCTCTTCGGCAATCTTATGGGTTGCGCCGCCATGTCCCTGATACTCCGATGCTCGCCCATGCCCTTGCAGGAAACTGCCCAAGGCATTATGGAAGCCCGTCTGGCCTTAGGCCCCGTGAAAGGCGGCATACTGGCAATAGGGTGCGGCTTCATCATGACCACAGTAGTGACCTTTGCTCGCGAGGGCAAGAACCTGCCCATGCTATTCGGTATCCCCGTCTTCATCAACTGCGGCTTCCCCCATTGCGTGGCAGACTCCTTCTTCTATTTGTGCGTTCCCACAGACTTTACCCTTGCCCATCTGCCGCAGGTGCTTTCCTTCTGGCTTGCTATCGCATCGGGCAACTTCCTGGGATGCAACGTCTACCGTCTCATAATGCGCAAGACGAAGTAAAGGGGAATACCCCGTTTCCTGCCTTCGCTTTTCAGTTCCCCGTTCCCAGATATCCGTTCCCCCATGTCCATAATCCTGTCACCCGAAACCTCAAACTGCCGATGCATAGCCCTGGCCGGTACGGAGGTTGTATTGCGACGCGACGGCAGGCCCTTGGTGTTCGGAGATTTGAAATATCTTCAGGGGTCATCGGACGACAACATGTTTTTCGAGGAGAAACATACAGACATCTGCGTGCTGGGGTTGCCACAAACCGTATCTTTGCCCGAAAGCTTTGAAACGACGACCCTACGAAACTACTTCGCCGAACACGGAGAGGAGGAATCCCTACCCTACTTCCGTGCCAAGGCGCTATACGAGTGGCTCGGCAAGACACGCTACTGCCCAATATGCGGTACAAGGTTGGAACCCGGCACAAGCGAGGAAGAAACTTCGCTCGTGTGCCCCAACTGCCACAACACCATCTTCCCCCGGATAGAACCATGCATCATAGTATTGGTGAACCGTGGAGACGACATCCTGCTCGCCTTGCACCGCAACCGTATCTCCAAATACTACTCATGTATAGCCGGATTCATGGAGGCTGGAGAGTCGGCAGAACAGGCAGTAAGGCGCGAGATAATGGAAGAGACAGGCATCAGCGTCCGCAATATCCGCTATTTCGGCAGTCAGAGTTGGCCGTTCCCTTCCCAACTGATGCTCGGTTTCACCGCTGAGTATGAAAGCGGAGAAATACATGTACAGGAAAGCGAACTGCAACGTGCTGCCTGGTTCCCACGCAACAATTGTCCTGCCACTCCTCCCAAAGGTTCCATAGCCTACAGGCTTATACATCAGGAATAGACACAATACCAAAGGCATCGATACGTTCTATACATTCCCGTACCGATGCCCAGTCTATATAACCAAAAACAAACTTATTCTACTGAGATTTCCATGGTGGAGGATATGCTGCCAGAGGTGGCCGTCACCCTTATCTTTCCGGGCTGAACCGAAGACTGCACCACCAGTACCAGTTGGCCGTGGAACAACTGCATCTCCGAGCCGAGGAAGGATTCCAACGAGGTGGGGTCGCCGTTGCACAGGCCACGCAATGTGCCTGCACCGCTGACATTAAAGGATACCTTGTCCGACGCATCTGGGTACAGAGTGCCCTTTGAATCCTGCATGCTTACGGTGATGAAGGCAAGGTCGTCTCCTCCTGCCTTTATAACACTACGGTCAGCCTCCAGTTTCAATGTCGCCGGGGCACCTGCCGTGTGCATTGTCTTCTCCATGGCCGGACGACCCTCTGTATCGTAGGCCACCACACGCAGTTCGCCAGGTTCATACTTCACGGCATCCCATATCAGACGGTAACGGCAGAGCAGGCCTTTTGTCTCTACAAGTTTTTTTGTCTGTTCGGCAGTGCCGGAGGGGATGGTATAGGGTTGTTTCTTCTGTCGTCCAAGGCTACGGCCGTTCAAGAACAGTTCTGCCTCGGGAAAGTCCGTGTAGACCATCACGGGGACTTCATCGCCTCGCTTCCAGTTCCAGTGAGGAAGGATGTGCAAGGTATGGTCCTTTCGGTTCCACTGCGAGCGGTAGAGATAATACCTGTCCTTGGGCAGACCGGCCAGGTCGCAGATACCGAAATAACTGCTACGGCTGGGCCAATACTCGTCGTAGGGGGTAGGTTCGCCAAGGTAGTCAAAGCCCGTCCACACGAACTGTCCCATGGTCCACGGACGATCGTCCATCATTATGAAGTCAGCCTCGGGCAGGTTGCTCCAATAGCAGAAGTCGGTGTCGTAGGAAGAACACTGGCCTTCCAAGGGGAAACCGCCTGACGTCACTGCCTTTGCCTCACGCGGAGAAGAGCAGGATATGTCGTACACTCCACGGGAAGAAACGGTACTGGCACTCTCGCTGCCGAGCAGTACCTTCTGGGGCAACCGGGAGATGCTCTGGTCGAACTTATGTACACGATAGTTGAAACCTGCCACGTCCATCACCTGTGCAAAGCCGCTCTGCAAGGAAGCCTCGGCCTTGTCCATACCCTGCGTAACCGGTCGTGTGGGGTCCAGACGGTGGCAGATGTCCTGAAGCCAACGGCTCAACTGACGTCCCTGCACGCTCCACTGCTCAGGAATCTCGTTGCCGATGCTCCACATCACTATACTGGGATGGTTGCGGTGGCACAGGACGAGGTTGGTCATGTCGCGCTCGGCCCAGTCCCTGAAATGCAGGGCATAGCCGTTCTTGCACTTGGGATAGAGCCACATGTCGAAACTCTCTGCCATGACCATCATACCCATGGAGTCGCACACCTCCATCTGCATGGTGGAGGGCATGTTGTGCGCCGTGCGGATGGCATCGCATCCCATGTCCTTCAATATGCGTATCTGACGTATGAGTGCCGCACGGTTTACAGCAGCACCCAGGGGACCCAGGTCGTGATGCAGGCATACACCCTGGAACTTCCTGAGTTTTCCGTTGAGATGGAAGCCTTTGTCGTCAACAAGGATTGTACGTACACCTACCTTGTTTGTCGTTTCGTCCACCGTCTTGCCGTCCACCGTCAGGCGTGTGCGCAACGTATATAGATAAGGTGTCTCCGGGCTCCACAGGCAGGCCTTGGACAATTTCAGTTCCGTGGCACAGTTGCCCAAGGCATCCACTGCCTCCTCGCTACGGGCCACACAATCTCCCTCGGCATCAAGCAGGGCATATTCCACACGGGCCTGCGAATGACGGTGCTCCATTCCCTCAATATGGCTGCTTACGGCCAGCACTGCCTTCCTGCCCTCTCCCTTTGCCATTGTGGTGCGGATAAAGGTATCCCAGTCACGGATATGCGCTTCGGAAGAAAGCGTAAGCCACACCGGACGGTAAAGGCCGCCGCCGGGATACCAGCGGCTGCTCTCCTCCACGTTGTTCAGAGCCACCTCTATCGTATTGCGCTGACCTGCCTTGAGGTATGGAGTAGCATCTATCTGGAAAGCATTATAGCCATACACCCAGTGTCCTGCCTCCTGTCCGTTTATATAGACAACAGGCTCTGCCATAGCCCCGTCAAAGTGGAGCATGGCATGCCCATAACCCTCCGGAACTACAAGTTCGGTACGGTAGAAACCTTTGCCTATCCATGGCAGACCGCCCGAACGTCCGCTTTTCTCCGTGGCAACCTTCTCACCGTTCTGCTCTATGGCCACAAACTGAAGATCCCACTTCCTGTCGAACGGACCTCCTATGGCCCAGTCATGCGGAATACGTACGGGATGCCATGTCTGCTTGTCGCGCGAGAACTGCCAATCGCGGATGTCTAAAACGGTGCGCTGGGCATAAACCTGGGCAAACAGGCAAAGGCATAACCCCATAATCAGAGAACGGAACTTCATCAACATAACGATTCAGGATATTGTTACTTTTCTTTACACAGGAACATCTCATTGCCACGGATATAGACGCCGTGTTCGGGTACGGCATACAGGCGCCGGCCACCCATGTCGTAAATCTTGTCGGTACTGCATGCACCCGACAGCGTAATGTCCTTCACACCGGTAGTAGGGGCAAAAGCCTTGAAGGCATCGAGGGCTTCCCAGGAATTAAGGGCATGGGGACTATTGCCGTTGGTCCACAGTCCGCGGTTGAGCCAACCGTTCTGCACCACGGCATTCTTGCCGTTGCCACACTCTTCAGGAAACCAATAGTACAGAGCCTTTACGTCAAGGGCATTCAAGGTTTTCACCAGATCATGCAGGAATGTAGCCTGGCCTTCCTTAGTAAACTCCCAGTCCTTGCACACTGCATCCGACGGTCCCCACTGGTAATTGTAGGCTGTTTCCACAAGGTGGATGTCCTTTCCTGGCAGGGCTTGTCTCAGTGTCTTTACCGTTGAGGACAAAGTATTGAGGTCGCCATGCCAGAAGGGGTAATAACTCAATCCAATGATGTCGTAATCCGTGAAACCGGCCTTGGCAACCCACTCATAGAAATTCCTTGCCCACTCGGGCTCGCCACTTCGTTCTATATGCAGGATGATGCGTGCTTCCTTGGCATCAGAGGCACGGACACCCTCTGCCGCCGCTCCGAGCAAGGATGCCAGACGGACAATCTGCGCCTCCTGCTTCTCGTATGAGAACCATTGCGGATCCAGATAGATTACGTGCCTGCTCTTGTCCTTGGCGGAGAGGTTGTCCCACAACATACCGTAACTGACCTCGTTGCCTATCTGCACATAGTCGGGCGTGGCTCCAGCCGCCACCAGGGCATCTATGCTCTCTGTAGTATAGGCACGCACCTTGTCTGCCAAGGCATTGGTGGCGGTATTCTTGCCCATGTTCCAGGACTGCGGTATCCATTGCTGGGCAGGGTCTGTCCATGTGTCGCTGTAGAATATGTCCAGCAGGAACAGCATTCCGGCCTCCTTTATGCGTCGGCCCAGTTGCTTCACATACTCCAAGTCCTGGCACGTACCGGGGTCGCTGTCCTGTGTCGGTTCGACCATCAGCCTTACACGTGCCGCGGTCCAACCGGCCTCATCGTGCAGGAATGTTATCAGGTCGGGGATAACATTGCCATCGGCATCCAGCCACTGGTCTCCGGCCTGCTCGTATGCAGGTATCAGCGATATGTCGCCACCTACCACACGGTCCTCGGCACTGCAAATGAAAGGTATGCAGCACAGTGCCAACAGTGCATACAGTCTTCCCGTCTTGAACATAGCCTTAGGTTTTATTCGGTCTTGTATATTATCAGGGCAGATTGCGGAGCAATGGTAACCTTGCCTCCGTGCATCTTGCCCAGGCCGTCAGCACATACCATGCCGTCGTGGCACACCACGGTGTAAAGTCCCTCTGGGACGTTAACCTGCTGGGGAGTCTTGTTGCTGTTCATCACGCATACAATCTCTTTCCATGTGTCACCTACGGCGGCACCGTTCAGTGTGAAGGCTATCACACAGGACGGTGCTTCCAGGAAACGGAGGTTCTGGCGCACCAGACCGGCATCGCCCATACGGAAAGCCTTGTGCTGCTTGCGTATGTCTATCAGCCCACGGTAGTACATGAACAGTTCGGGGTGTTCCATCAGGCGTGACCAGTCTATCTGGTTGATGGAGTCGGGCTGGTTGTAACTATTGTGCACACCCTTCTTGTCGCGGAAAGCCTCCTCGCCTGCCCACAGGAAGGGAACACCCTGCGAGGTCAGCACAAAGGTCTGCGCCAACTGGCTCAGGCGTACCACCTCCTTGTCGGAAATGCCGGGGATGCTGGTACGCAGACGGTCCACCAGACTCATATCGTCGTGACAACTCACATAACTTACATGCTGTGAAGGCTGTGCCGCCCAGGCTGCCTTGCTGTAGTTCACCTTGGACATATCCACGCCATTGTGGGCAATGCCGCCAACAATGCCGAACTTCACGCTCTCCTCGTGCCCTGCCTTGCCGGCAAGATAGGCAGACTGCGTGTCGTCCGAGAAGGGACCGCGCAGTGCATCGCGCATCTCATCGGCAAACGCACCTATGCCTGGCATACGGTAGGTGTGCGCCTTCATGGCACACAGGTTATAATCGATGGCAGGAGAACTGGCGGCCCAACCCTCACCGTAGATGGTGATGGAAGGGTCTATCTTGTCCAGTTCCTTGCGTATGAGATTCATGGTCTCTATGTCGTGGATGCCCATCAGGTCGAAGCGGAAACCGTCTATGTGGTACTCCTCCACCCAATAGCGGACGCTCTCAAGCATGAAGCGGCGCATCAGCGGACGCTCGCTGGCCGTCTCATTGCCACAACCCGAAGCGTTGGCATAGTCTCCGCCCGTAGTGCCTATGTCGCCACTGGCACCCTGTCCGGGAGCTGTCTTGCGATAGTAGTAGTCGGGGTAGGTCAGTTGGAAGTTGCTGCCGTCTATGTTCATGCAATGGTTATACACCACATCCAGGATAACACGGATGCCGGCATCGTGCAATGCCTGCACCATCTGCTTGAATTCGCGTATCCTCACCTCCGGAGTCCTTGCATCGGTACTGTAACTTCCCTCGGGCACATTGTAGTTCAAGGGATCGTAACCCCAGTTGTACTGAGCTTTCTCAGGCTGGGACTCGTCCACGGTAAAATAGTCGTAACTGGGCAGAATCTGCACGGCATTAACGCCCAATGTCTTCAGGTACCATATATTGTGCGGTTCCGTCAGGGCAAGGAACTTGCCGGGATAACGGCTCTTGCTGGAAGGATGTATGCTGAAATCTCGATGGTGCATCTCGTACACAACCATGTCCGAGGCATTCTCCAACCTTGGGCGCACATCCTTGTCCCAACCCTCGGGGTCGGTATCTTCCATCCTGACAATGGCAGCACGTTTTCCGTTCACGCCCACTGCCTTGGCAAAAGTACCGGGGCACTCGCCGCGACCTATGTCGAAGGTATAGAAATATCCTGCCCAATCGCCCTTCAGACTTGCACGCCAACGGTCCAGGCCATTGCGTCTCATCTTCAGCACATGCACGGGTTTCACGGCATCGGCACTCTGGTATATCCTCACCTTCACAGAACGCACGCTGCTGGGGGCATTCAGGTTGAACACACACTCCTCGCTGCTGTACTGCAACTCGTCAAACTTATCTTGGGCAAACACACTCATGCCTATTATCCAAAGTAGTAATAAAAGAAAATGTCTTTTCATCTGTAAACCTCCTGTATCGTTTAGAGAGCGGTCACGGATATTACCTGCCGCTCTGGAATATCATGCCTGTTATCTGGGTATTGAACTCTATGGCCTCCATCAGATCCTCTATGTTCATGTGCATGCGGTAGCGCCAGTAGTGGCGGGGATTGGCGGGGATGTTGATGCGTTCCGCTCCGGCCTCGGGCAGGCGCATACGCTCGTTGCATGCGAGCCAGTCCTGGAGGGTAAGGATGCACAGGGCCGAGGGGCTGTTGAGATGGCGCTGCAACATGTCCTGAGCCAGCCATCCCGGCATGGGATGGGGTGCGGCGCCTTCGTAACCGAGATACTCGTTGTAGAAACTCTGTATCATGGCATAGTCCTCGTCCCACCACATGCGCATGGTGGCGCTGTCATGACTGGAAATGGTGCAAACGCTGCGCCATGGATTGCGGTCCAGTATGCCGAAGCGCACACTGCTGTCCTTGGGCATGGAAATGAGTTCCAGCGACAGTATCTGCAACTGGTTCAGCACCCAAGGCACACAATCGGGCACCATGCCCAGGTCCTCGGCGCAAACCAGCATGTCGGTGGCATCGACAAGCAGAGGCAGTTTCTTCATGGCCTCCTCATACCAGAACTGGTTGTTGCGACGATAGAAGTAGTCGTTGTACAGACGGTTGAAGTTATCCTTATCATGTTGCCACAGTGTTTCGTATGCAGTATCGTTCTGCACTGCAATACGCGGATGGTATAGGTGTGGGTTCTTGTGGTCGCGTACAAAGAGGACATTGCGTATCAGGGCATACAGGCCGTTTGTCATTTCTGCATCCAGAGCCATAGCCTCCACCTTGCGCTCCGTGTCGCATTCATCCTTCAGCGACCAGATGTCGTCATGCTCATGAACCAGGAAGCGTTGTTTCACCTCGTCCGCACGATTGGCGAAGATTCTGTCCAGCACCCAATCGGCAATGAAGGGACGTGTCATGAAGTCCTCGCTGAGGTACAGGCCATAGCCGTTGATTTCCTCCATGCTCATGGCCAGAGAGGGCTGGAACTGTCCCAGGAGACCGCCCACGGCATGCACGGGTATTTCCCAAATGCGGAAGAAACCCAGCACGTGGTCTATGCGGTAGGCATCGAAGTAGCGTGCCATGTTCTGGAAACGCTGTATCCACCACTGGCAACCGTCCTTTATCATCTCGTCCCAGTTGTAGGTGGGGAAGCCCCAGTTCTGGCCGTCGGCGCTGAAGTTGTCGGGGGGAGCACCTGCCTGTCCGTTCATGTTGAAGTAGCGGGGTTCCATCTCCACATCGCACCCATAGCGGTTCACGCCTATGGGTATGTCGCCCTTCAGCATCACGCCCAGTGTGCGGGCATGCTCGTGGGCAAGGCGCATCTGGGTGTCCAGTACGAACTGCATGTAACGATAGAAATCGGAACTCACCGGAGCCTCATCGGGCCAAAGGCGTGCATCCCTGCGGATGCAGTAGTCGGCATAGCCTGTCAGCCAGAAGTCGGTTTCCTGCAGGAAGGTCTTGTAGGCCTTGGTGCGCTTCACCTTGGCAAACTCCTGCTTGAAGACGAGCAGGAGGTATTCCCTCTTGGCCTTGTTCACAGCCTCGTAGTCTATCTGGGGCAGGGCATTGAGTTCTGCCTGCAAGGTCTGGAAACGTGCCGTTGCTTCGCCGTCCTTCAGTGCAGGAAGTTGGCGCAGGTCGGCATACATGGGGTGAAGGGCATAGATGCTTATGGCGGAATATGGATAGGAGTCTACCCAAGTGCCCGACGAGGTGGTATCGTTGATGGGCAGAATCTGCAGGATCTTCTGGCCTGTCTGTGCCACCCATGTAATCATAAGTTTCAGGTCGCCGAAGTCGCCCACTCCGAAACTCCCTTTGCTACGGAGCGAGAATACGGGTATGGCACAACCTGCAATGCGTGTGCCCGGTTCGAGGTGTTTCATGGTTTATCTTGTCTTTATTAGTTTAACACTGACGGCGCCCAGCACAAGCAGGATACCTGCCACCACAAGCATCATCACCTGGGTGTCGCCTACAAGTCTGAGGATGAATCCGCCCATTACGGCAGCCACTATCTGCGGTATGCAGATGGTGCAGTTGAAGAGTCCCAAGTATGTTCCCAAACGGGGATGTCCCTGCAGGGCATTGGTAAACAGGGTAAAGGGCAGGGCCAGCATTGCCGCCCATGCCGCACCTACAAGCAGGAAACTGAACAGCACCACGTTCTCGTTGGTTATCCACAGCATGCTTATGAAGCCCACGGCTCCTATGAGCAGACTGACAACGTATGCTACCTTCAGATTCTTGAACATGGGTATGAAGGGTGCCCATATCATGGAACCTATGGCCTGGACAAAGAAACTTACGCCCACCCAGTTGCCGGCATCCTGATAACCCACGCTCGTGACATCGGTTGTTCCCCAGCACTGTTCTGCCAGGGAACCGTTGGTATAGGTCCACATGTACATGAAGGCTGCCCAACAGAAGAACTGCACCGTGCCTATGGACAGGAAGAGATAGGCCACGCTCTGTCCTTTGGTTCCATGATGTGCCGCTTCCTGCACATGCTCTCCAGCCACGTTTCCGGCACATGCTTCCTCCTTCTGCGGGGGATACTCCTTCACCATGGCTGTGGTGTAGAGTACGCATAGTATCAGTATTGCCGCACCGGCATAGAAACTGAATATCACGGAATTGGGGATAACGCCCTTGTCGGCCACATTGCTGACACCCAGGAAGGTGAGTACATAGGGGAAGATGTAGCCCACGCAACTGCCGGCATTGCACAGGAAAGACTGTATGCTATAGGCCGTGGCCTTCTGCTCCTCATTGACCATATCGCCCACCATCATCTTGAAGGGTTGCATGGCCACGTTGATGCTGGTATCCAGAAGCATCAGGCTCATCAGGCCGAAGAGCATTGTTCCGGTCAGGCCCCACATCACCACCTGTGTAGTCAGGCCCAGACTGCCAGCATTTGGCAGCAGCACCATCACAGCCACAGCCACTATGGCACCTACAAAGAGGTAGGGGATACGGCGGCCGAAGCGGCACCATGTCTTGTCGCTCAGGGCACCGATGATAGGTTGCACTATCATGCCCATCAGCGGAGGCAGTATCCAGAAGAAGGACAACTGGTGCGGGTCAGCACCGAGCGTAGCAAAGATGCGCGAGATGTTGGCACTCTGCAGGGCGTATGCTATCTGCACACCAAAGAATCCTGCAGACAGGTTGAAAAGTTTCCAGAAGGAAAGGTTGGGTAGTGTTTTCATTGCTCTGGTTTAAGGTCAGTATATTATATATAATATGTATTCTTATTTGCTCCGGCACAGGTAATCAGCGCAGTATCTTCTTGCCGCCCTGGATGTATATGCCCTTTGCCGGCAGAGTGCCGAGGCGTCGGCCTTGCAGGTCGTAGATTTCCGTCTTCAGTCCTCCGTTTTCGGTTTTCACTTCTTCTATGCCGGTTTCGTGCTCGTCAGTAACATTGTTGTAGTCTACACGTCCGTTGGATATTGTGGCGGTAAAGAAACTTGTGGTCTTGATGCCCACGATGTCTGCCGTCTGGGGCTTGCCGCTACCCTGGTTGAAGATGATGTTGAACTCGTAGTCCTTGGTGGGGATGGGGAATTCCTCATAGTACCATTCCTCACCGTCGACCACCTTGGTCTTGCCCTCCATCAACTGGCCGGGCCAGTTGCCCAAGAGTTGGCCCTTGCTGTCCCAGGCATAGAAGTAGACTGGGGTGAAGTCGGCCTTGCAGTACACCGTGGCGGTGTAGGGTACGAAACTTTCCTCCTCCTCGCGTTCTGCCTCTTCCTCGGCCTCGATGGCCTTCAACTGCTCGTTCCACTCCTCCACGAGTTCATTGCTCAGATAGTACTTGTAGTGGTGGCCGGAGAGGATGAGGGTGTGCGTGGAAGTATAGTTTCTGGGGGTATAGCGGCCTACGCTGGTTCCCACGGCAACTATCAGCGAACCCTTCTTTCCCTGCACCACATTGGCAAAGGCGGCAGGGCTGTTCTGTATGTTCTCGTAGGTGCTCTGGCTGTGTATGCCTGCTATGCGGCGTGCGGTAATCTGCCTGCGTATGTCGGCCTTGCAATCCAGCCAGTGCGCCAGGAACACGCAAGGCGTGCCGGGCATTGCCAGCATGAAGGCATTGGCGGCAACGGTGTCCTTCTTCAGGGGGTCGAGGGGTTCGTTCTCGTTGCGGTACTGGGTGTCGTGGTTCTCCACGAAGGTTACCGCCCACTTACGATGGCTTTCCTGATATGCCAGGGGATAGTTGCCGGTATTGGCAGGATCGGCCAGAAGGTTCTTGCAATCGTTGCCATTGAAGGCGTCACGCACGCGGTAGCGGAACTGGAAGTCGAAGGCAGCACTGGTGGGCACGCCGTCCGAGGCGGTTCCGTCCACCCACTTCTTTATGTTGTCGCTGCTGTCCCAGTACTCGCCCACGGAGTACTGTGCCTTGCATGCCGTATTGTATTCTGCAATGAAGGAGGGAGAGAAACCCTTTACCATATCGTAGCGGAAGCCCGCATAACCGAGGTCGTTGAGCAGATAGTCCTCGTAGGCCTTGACGATGCGCTGTACGTTGGCCGACTTGTGGTCCATGTCGCGGCATCCGCCCCAGTCCTCGCCGGTGTCGTTGTTCTCCGACAGGCTCACACCGTCCTCCTTGGCCTGTGTGAGGGTGGCACCGCCGTCGTCGTTCTTGCAGATGTCCGTGCTCTGGAACTGGTAAGTCTCGCCCTTATAGGTTTCCTTGGGGAAGGCAAACCAGCCCTCGGTATTGTGGTGGTTGATGACCACGTCGGCTATCGTGCCTATGCCGTGCTGCTTGAAGGTGGATATCATGCTGCGCAACTCGGCCTCGTTGCCGAAGGACGAGTTCTGGTCCCAGAAGTACAGGGGCATGTAGCCCATGTTGTTGTGGCCGGCGCAATAGCCCGAGTTGGGTATCCACACCAGGTCGAAGCAGGTGGCAAGTTGCTTGGCCTGTGCCTCCAGTTTGGTCCAACGGGTGTGGGTGTAACTGTCCCAATAAAATCCCTGCAACATCACTCCTTCGTACTCCGAAGGCCAGCCCTGTGCCTGGGCATTAGAAGGTGTGAAAAACAGTGATGAAGCGATGATGGCAAAGGAAAGTAGAAACTTGTTCATGATATTGTCCTTTATGGTATTTTTGTTGATTCCTTGTGATGGATATATGCTGATGCCCCGAAGATATGGGGACGGTGTCTCGATAGTGGAATTTTGTTGTACTGACAACACTGGAGTGTTGACGCATCAACACAGGAGTGTTGTCGTGACAACACTGCCTTGCTCTCGGGACGACAAAAGGCTGCCGAAGTGATGATTCGCCTGCCCTAACGGAGTCTGTTCCCGACTATTCCCGTTTCTTTTTTGTTGAAGCCACGCTGTGCCCCGGCCAAAGCCGGGAACACAACGTGACATGACAACCTAAGAGTTATTTAGCGATAAACAAGTATTGCTTGGTAATGTCGTTGAAGTAGATGTCGTAAGTACCGCCGGGATTGACAACGATGTTGGCACCGTCCTTTGCACCGGTGGCATAGGGGAACTCCTGGCCGCCCCAGTTGGCACCCCAGTCGTGGTTGGCACGGAACTTAACCTCACCGTTCTCGGGAATCTCCACACCTGTGGCGTACCATACGTGGGTCTTCTCATTGTCCTTGCCTATTACCTGGGTCATGTCTATGTCGCTGCCCCAATCGGTAATTGAACCTATCAGACCGATAACTTCGTACTCGGCGGGGAACTGCTCCTCGCACATTGTCCATGTGTACTCGTTGGTAGAGAAGTCCACGGAGAAGGTGTAGTAACCTGCCTCGGGAGAAGATATGGCCTGAGCATTCTGACCGATAATCTTGCCGGCGGGATCGTTGCAACCGTCCACCTCACAACCATAGGCCTTGTCCCAGTTGCCGATATCGCCTACATACCAGAACTTCACATCCCATGCGCCCCAGAAGTATGTTGTCAGGCTCTGATGCTTGGCATCTGTGGGGAACAGAGGAGTAACGGCACTGCTTGCCCAGTTGTTGGGATTACCGGTAACAAAGTAGTAATTGGGCATGGGCTGGGGCATAACCTTGATTACCACAGGCTCTGTGGTCTTGAGCAGCACAACCAGGTTCTGGCTCTGCACACCGGTAGTGTCTGTCCAACCCTTGGCAGAGATATTGCCCTCAAGGGTACGCTCTTCCACATCGCGTCCGTAGAGTTCCACCACGGCGCCCTTCAAATTGTCAACCGCAACGGTTCCATCCTCGGCTACGGGAATGCCATAACTCCTGTCTCCGGCCTTTACCGTATAGACGGCATCGGTAATCTTCTGCACATTGGCGGTTGTGAAGTCACCTATCTTCACCGTGTTGCCCTCCACCTTGTCCAGGTCTATCAGGTCTGTAACAGCGGTGAACTGCATGGCAACTTCCTTAGCCTCCTGCTGGGTATTCTCCTCGGGCTGAACCCAGTCCGTGTAGTCTCCGTCGCAGGAACTGAGTCCTGCAACGAGAGCCAATGATATAAATATCTTCTTATACATATTATTCATTATTTAACAGAGATTCTAATGTTTATTCCACTGTAGCATAGACAACGCCCTGAGTGGTCTTGGTGTTCTCCAGGTAGAGGCAGATGGTTGAACCAGCAATCTCGATATTGGCGCCATTGCGTTCCAGGGCCTTCAGATCACCACCGTAGTTGACATCCCAGTTGCCGTTGCTGGTGAACTTCCAACCGTTCTCGGTTACCGTTGCATCGGTCTTCACCAGACAGTGCTTCTCCACGTCGTAGGTCATTATCTGGGTGTCGTCGTCTGGAGCCCAACCGTTGAAGTCACCTACCAGACGCCATGTTGAAGGCTCTGCCACGATGCTGCCGTTCTTCAGGTCAACGGAAACGACATACATGCCGGGTTCGCCGCTGAAGCCGATGTTGCCGGTACCCTCGTTGATGACGATGTTGGAAGAGCAGAGATCCTGGTTGAAGTGGCTGCAGTTGTACTCGCCATCAGCCCAGTTGTCGGCAACGGTGAACTTGAACTCGCCATCCATGTAGGCATAGCCGCTCAATGCGTTCAGGTCAGCATTGTAGGTGAGGATGGGAGCGAAGTCGTGATTCCAGCCATTGCCGTTACCGGGCATGTAGATAGGCTCTGGAACGCTCTCCTCCTGGGTCTTCTGATAATAGGGTTTAACCTTCAAGGTGATAGTGTTGGACTCGATGGTGAAGAGCAGGTTTTCGCCACCGTCCACAACACGGGAAAGAACCTTAACGGTAATATCCATAGGTTCCAGGTCCATACCATCGGTCCATACCGTCTCTGTGGCGGGGTTATGCTGGTTCCAGCGGTTCAAGGCCAGGTTGATGGTCTTGGCCAGAACGTTGGTGGTTGTGGTCTGGTAGACCTCGTCCACAACAACGTAGTCGAAAGCCTCGCCGGTGTATGTACCGTCCTTCTGCAGAAGGGCATGGTCATAGGCATTGGTAAACTGGCCTGAGGGCGAAATCATCACCTTGTAACTGGTACCGGCACCTGCATTGAAGCCGATGGGAGCACCGTTGCTGGTGTAGGTGGGCTGGTTCCATGTCAGCACGATTCCGTAGTCGGGATTGTCCTGATTGTTCAGGTCTACGACAGAACCACTGTATTCAGGCTGGAACAAAACGAATGAACCTGCCTCAGGCTCTATCAGTGTGGGGTTAGACACACGGTCGTCTGTACAGGAAGCCAGACAGGCAACCATGCCCACGCCGAAAGCCATGTATGATAATATCTTATTGAATTTCATGATTATGCTTTTTAAAGGTTGTTGTCTCGTCTGTTAGTATCCGTCGTTCTGCCAAAGGTTGTCGTTGGTCATCAACTCGGAAGTCGGGATAGGATAGATGTTGCGGTATGCCTCGAAAGCAGTGCCGGGAGTGGTGCCGTTCTTGCCGTCCCACACGTATGTGGCCTGGTTGCCTCCATACTGTCCGAAGCGGATCAGGTCGGTACGGCGGTAGCCCTCGCAATAGAACTCGCGTGCACGCTCGTCCAGAACATCCTCCAAGGAGTATGTCAGATGTGCTGCGGCATGTGCACGGGCACGTACATCATCCATGTAGCCCTTTGCCTTCTCGGAACATGTACCGTTCAGACGGATGTCGGCCTCGGCATAGTTCAGGTAAGCCTCGGCGGCGCGGAGCAGGAAGAAGTCGCCGTCCACCTCGTAGGTGCTGTTGGTGGGCTGGCCGTCACTTCTGCGGTTGTTCCACTTCACAGTTGCCAGACCCTGCTCGAACATGGTGTTGTCGCCAATGCTTACAGAATGGTCCACACCCCAGAAAAGGGCACGGTCGTCACCGGCAACGGCACGGATTTCCTTGGCGGTCTTGCCCTCCCATGCCTCGGGATTGTCGGTGAACTTCTCCACCAACTGACGGCGGACACGCATACCGGTCCAGTCAACGCCGGTGGTACCCGCAGAAAGGTCGCAAACGGTCTTCATGGCAGTGCTCCAGTGAGCGGCTGTGAAGAACAGAGAGCCACCCCAACCGCGTGTAACGGCACCATCCTGCAACAGAGGCAGGATAGCCTCGGCGGCAGCACCGCTCTCGCCATTGTCGGCCATGAAGAGCATGTCGTATGCGGTATAGTGGCAATCCACGCCTTCTACGGTTACGTCAGATTTGCCGGTGAAGAGTTCATACTTGCCTTCGGTGATGATCTTGTCGGACAACACCTTGACAGAGTCCAGAAGGTTGCCGCCATTGGCATCGTTGAAGTCACCCTTCCAAACCTCGGCATTCAGATACATACGGCTGAGCATGAGCCATGCGGCGGCCTTGTCCAGACGGCCGTAGTTGGGGTCGGAAGAACTCTTGGGACGAGCCTCGAGCAGGTCCTCCTCCACGGCACGGAACTCGGACACCAGCCAATGGTACATTTCCTCGCGTGTGGCACGGGGTGCAGCCTCGGAAGAAATCTTGGTCAGGAAAGGCACGTTGCCGAAAGTGTTGGCCAGCACATAGTAGTTGAAAGCACGAATCCAGCGTACCTCGGCAGCCTTGTCCTTACCCAGTGCCAGGCAGGCCTCGGTCTCAAGATAGTGGTTGCAATAGGTTATGTTGGACATCAGACGGTAGTACATGAAACGCAATACCTGGTCCTCAGCACCGCTCTGGTTGTAACTGGCATTCACCAGACCACCGTCGGTCCACCAGCAGATAGCCTCGTCGGTGCTCAGACACTCCAGATTGTAGATGTTGCGCAACAGGGTGCTCTTACCTGCGTCGTCGATATCGAAATCGGCACTGCCGTCATTACCTTCCATAATCAGGGAAGCGTAACACTTCACATACATCTTCTGGGGATCCAGCGGCTTCACATCGGGGTCGATAATCTCACTGTTCAGGTCTCCCATACAAGATGTCATTGCTCCGGCCATGAACAGTCCGGCTGCAATATATGATAGAAACTTATTTACTTTCATAATGTCTTGGTTCCATTAAAAGTTCAGGTTCAGGTTAACCATATAGGTACGTGGACGGGGATAGAGACTGCTCTCCGCACCGCTGGTCTGCTCGGGGTCCAGACCCTTGTACTTTGTAATATAGAATACGTTGCTCACGCTGAATGCCAAGCGACCGCTGATGCCCTGGTACTTCTGGGTCTTGAACAGATTCTCGAAGTTGTAGCCCAAGGTGATGTTGTCGCACTTGACGAATGATGCGTTCTGCACGAAGTAGTCGGATGCACCGTAAACGTAAGAGGTCCAACCCATCTTCACGAGGTCGGCAGTAGCATTGTTCAGCCAGCCCTCGCCCTTCTGGGTGTATGCCTGACCGATGTTTGCCATACCGGACTCCAGTTCGTTGTAGACATAACCGCCGAATGCACCGCGGAAGTTCATGCCCAGATCCCAGTTCTTGTACTGCAGACGTGTGCTCAGGCCTGCGGTCCAGGGAGATGTGGTGCTCTTGTAGAAGTAGCGGTCCTGGTCGGTGATGACACCGTCGCCATTGCGGTCCACATAGACACCCATCAGGGGCTGGCCGTTCTCGCCGTAAACCTGCTGGTAAACGTAGAAACTGTTGGCAGGCAGACCTACCTTGTGGTATGTGATTGCCTCGTTGGCATGCCATACGCCACCTTCAACCATGTCGCGGCCACCATAGAGTTCGTCTATCTCGTTGCTGTTGTAACCGAAGTTACCGCCAATCTCCCAGTACCAGTCCTTGGTAACTATGGGACGTGCCACGAATGAGAACTCGACACCACGGTTGGTGAGAGAGCCTACGTTGGAGTATACCTTGTTGTTGAAGTTTGAACCGGTGGGCACGCTGTTCAGGTTGAACAGGTCGGTGGTCTTGCGCAGATAAGCGTCCACGCTTGCGGTGAAGCGCTGGTTCAGGAAGCCCATATCCAGACCGAAGTTGTAGGTAGTAGTGGTCTCCCAACGCAGGTCTGCATTGTAGGCATCAGGCTTTGTCATGCTGCCGTCGGTGCCGCCCAAAGGATAGGTATAGGCATCGGACTTGTTGTCGCTGTAAGCAGGCAGGTAGTAGTGATACATGCCGGGGAAGTCCTGCTGACCGGTCTTACCCCAACCCAGACGCAACTTCATTTCGCTTACCTCGTCCACGTCCTTCATGAAGCCCTCGTCGTTGATGCGCCATGCAAAAGCGGCACTGGGGAAGAAGCCCCACTGGTTGCCCTTGGCAAAACGGCTGCTACCGTCGGCACGGGCAGTGAAGGTGAAGAGGTAGCGGTCCAGAAGGCTGTAGTTGGCACGGCCGAACCATGAAACCATGTGCAGGCGGTTGCCCCAGGGCTTGCCGTCCTCGGGATAGCCTGTGGGATCGTAGATGTTCTGCGCAGGATCCGGGTTGTACTTTCTGTCGCCCTCGGGATAGTAGCCCCAGAACTTCTCACGACCCATATACTGGAACTCGCTCCATTCGTAACCTGCCATTACGTTCAGGCTATGGTTCTTGTTGAATTCCTTGTCGTAGGCTGCGAAAGCGCTCAACTGAAGATTATGCTTCTCCTCGGTGTTCCAGCCATAACTGCCATAGTAGTAACCGGACATAGAGTAGGGAGACTGGTAGGTGTTCTCCTGACCGTTGGTCCACTCGCCTGCCAGATTAACATGCAGCGACAGGTCCTCCAGACCATGAACCTTATAGGCAGCATCCACGTTGCCCATGAACACCCATGCGGCCTTGTCGAAACCATAGTTGTTTACCAACTCAACTGCATTCTTGGGACCCTGCTGATGGGTGTAGCCCCAGTTGGGGTTGCCGTACTCGGCTTCCTGTACCCACTGGAAGTATCCGCCATAGTTCTTGAACTTGGGATTCTCCATGTCCTTGATGGGCTGTGTGGGATCCATACCTACTGCCGCACCGATAGCCTCGCCGTTACCGGGGTTGGTCCAACTCTTCACGAACTTACCGTTCATGTTGAATGTCAGATGGTTGTCCAGGAACGAGGGGCTCAGGTTCACACTGGCTGTCAGGCGCTTGTAGTCGCTGCCCTTCAGCACACCCTGCTGGCCGGTGTAACCTACACTTACACGGTAGGGCATGGCAAAGACTGACTTGTCCTCGGCCTGCACGCCACCCTGCAAAGTGATGTTGTGGTCATGGTTAACGCCTGTACGGTAGATTTCCTCCTGCCAGTCGGTATCGTATGTGCCAAACTCCTTCAAGGGGTTACCGTCTGCATCGCGCTTCTTCCAGCCGAGCAGGTTCCATGCCTTGCTGCCCTCGCCATAGTAATTGGTGATGAAGTCCACATATTCCTGTGCGTTCATCACGTCGAGAGTGTTGAAGTTGGTAGAGAATGATACGGAACCGTTGTAACTTACCTTGACAGGACCGCCTGCCCTACCCTTCTTGGTGGTGATGAGGATAACACCGTTAGAACCACGGCTACCATAGATGGCTGTGGCACTTGCGTCCTTAAGAATGCTGAAACTCTCAATATCGTTGGGGTTAACCAAAGACAGAGGGTTGGACATACCCTTGGTGGCATTGTTGTCCATAGCCATACCATCGATGACAATAAGAGGGTCGTTGCTGGCATTCAGAGAAGAACCGCCACGCACACGGATCATGGCACCTGCACCAGGCTCACCGCTGTGGGTATTAACTACCACACCGGCCACCTTGCCCTGCAGCATCTCCTGAGGACTGGTAATCATACCTTTGTTCTTCTCGTCGGGACGGAAAGCCACAACGCTACCGGTCATGTCGTTCTTCTTTACAGAACCATAACCGATAACTACGGCCTCGTCCAAAGTCTTGGTGTCCTCGGACATGACAACAAGCATGTTGGCTGTTGCCGTAACCTCGCGTGGGAGGAAGCCCATGTAAGTGAATACCAGGGTAGTTCCCCTTTCACATCTGATTTGAAAATTACCTTCCAAATCTGTCGTACCGATGGCCTGTCCACCCTTGACGGCAATCTTCACGCCTGCCAATGGTTCACCCAAGTCATCCTTCACAAGTCCTTTCACAGTTGTCTGTGCAAAGGCACTGACACAGAATATGAGAGCCATGAGCATGACCCAACATCTCTGCATCGCTGAATTCACTCTTTTCATGCGAATTAGTTTTAGATTGTTTAGGTTAATATTAGGTTATTGTTAGGTTATTTTATCTCCTTCACGGATATGGCAAAACCACCGCCGGGGGCGCTCTGCAACTTCAGCACCGTCTTGCTGGTCACCTTCTGCTTGCGTATCTCATAGGTGCTGGGATTGTTGTCCCAACTGATTCCCTTGGCATCCTGGTAGATGGTTGCCTCATACTTCTTGCCTGGAGTGAGGAAATCCAGTTTCAAGACGCTGCGGTGTCCGTTCTCGTCAACACTGCTGCCTATGTACCAGTCGTTACTGTTCTTGTCCTGGCGCGCAATGGTAACGTAGTCGCCGGGCATGGCCTCCAGATAGAGCGACTTCTGCCATTCCACGGGAACGTCCTTGATGAACTGGAATGCGTCCATGCGGGGCTTGTAGTTCTCTATAATGTCGGCGGCCATCTGCAGAGGACTGTAAAGAACCACATACAGACCAAGCTGGCGGCACAATGTGCTGCGTACATGACTGGTGTTGGTGGGATTCATCTTGCTGCAGTCCATCTCGAATATGCCGGGGGTGTAGTCCATCGGGCCGCCTATCAGACGGGTAAAGGGCAGGATGGTGGTGTGGTCCACGGGATTGCCTCCAAAACTCTCGTATTCGGTGCCTCGTGCACTCTCGTTGGCAATGAGGTTAGGATATGTGCGGCAAATACCGGTAGGACGTACTGCCTCGTGGGCATTGACGGTAATCTTGTGCTCGGCAGCCTTCTTGATGCAATAAAGGTAGTGGTTGTTGATGGGCTGGCTGTAGTGGTGCTCGCCATAGGGGACAATGTCGCCCACGTATCCGCTCTTCACGCTGGTATAGCCCCACTTGTTCATCAGGTCGTAGGCCTGCTCCAGATGACGCTCGTAGTTTACCGTGCTGGAACTGGTCTCGTGGTGCATAATCATCTTCACGCCCTTTTCCTTGGCATAGCGGCTGATTTCGGCAATGTCGAAGTCGGGATATGGGGTGACAAAGTCAAAGACATAGTCCTTCTGCTTGCCGAACCAGTCTTCCCAACCTTCGTTCCATCCTTCCACCAGGACGGCATCAAAACCGTGCTCTGCTGCGAAGTCTATGTAGTCCTTCACATGCTTGGTGTTGGCACCATGCTTGCCGTTGGGCTTCAGTTTGCTGTAATCGGTAACGCCCAACTGCACGCTGTACACGTCGTCGGTATAGGCCCATGAGGAGGCACCCTGAATCATTTCCCACCACACGCCTATGTACTTTGTGGGCTTGATCCAACTGGTATCCTCTATCTTGCAGGGTTCGTTCAGGTTCAAGGTCATGCGGCTGGCAAGGATATCAGCACCAGTGCGGCCAACGATGACGGTACGCCACGGAGTGCTGCGCGGTGTCTGCATGTGACCCTTGTTGCCCTGGGCATCGGGGGTGAGGTGGCTGACGAACACCATACCTCTGCCCTCGGGCTGTTCCAGTGTCAGGTGCATGGTGGCATAGTCTATGCAGGCTGCCTCGTGCAGGTTGATGAAATAGCCGTCCTCGGCCTGCATAAGCAGGGCGGTCTGCACGGTGGTGGGACCTGCAGGGGTCTGGCTGCTGTTGGGGGCAATGGCCTTGTCCATCCTGCCCTCTATCTCGCTGAGCCTTGTGGTCTGCCATTCATACTCCTGGGTGTCGTAGTCGCCGGCTACCCACCATGCCTTATGGTCTCCGGTCAGGGCAAACTCGGTCTTCTCTTCCTTTATTATAAAATAGGTGAGGTTCTTCTGGCTGGGGAACTCGTATCTGAAACCAAGACCATCGTTGAAGACACGGAAGCGGACTGCTATCTGGCGGTCGTTCTTCTTCTGGTCCAGAGTTACGAGCATCTCGTTGTAATGATTGCGTATCTCTGTCTCCTCGCCCCAGACGGGAACCCATGTCTCGTCAAAAGCAGAGGTCTCCACCTTGGCAATGCTGAAACCGGTCTGCATGTCGGCACGCCTGGCTATTTCCTGCTTGGCGGCAAACTGGCTGTACTCAAAGTCGGTGGCCTTCTCGGGGTTCTCTTCCTTGAGTTGCAGGCCGAGGTAACTGTCGGCAATGATGGTCTTGCCGTCCATCTTCAGACTGTAGACCGGGCGTCCTTGGGCATCAAGGCGGAAAGCAAGTTCCACCTTGCCGTCGGGGCTGGTCTGCTTCTGTGCATATCCTGCCATGGTGGCAAGACAGAGGCATGCAATGGTCAATAAGAAATGTTTCATGGTTGGTGGATAGGTTATTTGGTGAAATCAAGTATCATTATCTGCTTGGGGGCAAGTTCTATCTCCTCGCCGAACGTAACGGTGTTGCCGCTTATCACGTCGTATGCCTGACCTGCAGGCAATACCTCTTTATATATATAGGACTTTGCCTTTGCCGGCTTGCTGGTACCGTTGGCAACGATGGTAACCGTCTTGCCGTCCTTCACACGGGCATACACATACACTCCGTCGCGCACGGTGAACTGTACCAGAGAACCGTAGCAAACCGTCTCGTTGCCCTTGCGCCAGTTCAGCAGGCGGCGTGTGTAGTCGTGATACTGTGCCTGCAACTCCGTGCGTCCCTCAGCAGTGAAGGCATTGTTCTTGTCGCCTGGCCATCCGCCGGGGAAGTTCTGGCGCAGGGCGCCGTCGTTCACGCTCTTGTTGGCAAACATGCCTATCTCGTCGCCGTAATACAGTTGGGGTATGCCTCTCAGTGTGAGCAACAGGGCCAGAGCCTGCTTGTAGCGTGTAATGTCCTTGGCCTTCTCCTCTGTAGGCTGGAAACGATTTGTATCGTGGTTGGCAAGGAAGGTGAACACGCTGTTGGGATTGGCATAGACCCTGTCCTGGCCAAGAAGATCGCACAGGCGGGCAAAACCGTGATCCCAGGTATCCGTCTCCTCGTCCACGCATGAGTTAAGCATATACATCATGGGGAAGTCCATTACGGTCTTCAGTTCACTGTTCTTGGGTGCTGCCAGTGGGCTGTCCTTCTGCCAGTAGGACACCGCCACGGGGTTGTTGATCCATGTCTCGCCCACGATGTTGAAACCGGGATACTCCCTTTCAACGTCCATACACCAGCGACGCATAAAGTCGAAGTCGTTATAGGGATAGGTGTCCTGTCTGATTCCGTCAATGCCGGCATACTCTATCCACCAGATGCTGGTCTGTATCAGATAGTCGGCCACAAGGGGATTTCTGCCGTTGAAATCGGGCATTGCCATGGTAAACCATCCGTCTACGGTAAGATCGAAGTCCAACTTGGAGGTATTGGGGTCTCCGGGCATGCCGGTCTTGTAGGTTGTGGGGGTATATACACTGTTGTATGTGAACCAGTCATCGGCAGGGCGGTCGCGGAACAGGAAGTTCTCGCTACCACAATGGTTGAACACGATATCCTTGATTACCTTTATGCCCCGCTTGTGACATTCGTCCACCCAGTTGCGATAGTCCTCATTACTGCCTATACGCGGGTCCGTGCGATAGTAATTGGTAATGGCATAGCCATGGTAACTCTGCTCGGGCATGTCGTTCTCCAGAGTTGGGGTATGCCAAACGGCCGTCACGCCAAGGTCCTGAAGATAGTCCAGGTGCTTAGTCATGCCGGCCAGGTCACCTCCGTGTCGTGCCATGTCGGCACTGCTCCATGTGTCCTGCTTCATGCCCTTGTACATCTGCTTCTTCTGCTCGTCAGTCGTGCCGGTGGCAAAACGGTCGGGCATGAGCAGATACACCACGTCACCGGCATCAAAAGAATTGACGGGGCGTGAAGAGCGTTGCTTCAGTTCGTATGGAATCTCTTTGTAGAGTTTCTTGCCGTTATACAGTTTTATGCTGAATTTCTGGGGTTGTGCACCATTGGTGTTCAGGTAAAGAATCAGGTAATTCTGGTTCTTCAGTCTCACGGCATGGTCAATAACCACTCCTTCTGCACCTGAAAGCACTGCCTCGCAATCCTTAACTAAATCGCTGTAAATCAGCACCTGCAGAGTGGTATTTTTCATACCTGCCCACCAGAAGGCAGGATGAACCTCAGTCTTGCCCACTTTGGCCGGTGCGGCACCACATAATGTTGTTACACAGATTGTTAGAACAAACAAAAGATAAAAACGTCTGAACATGGTATGGTTTGTTGTTTAAGGTTTTCCGAACGCTAATTTATCCTTTTTAATAACATCATCAACGTCAATATAAAAAGAATGTAGATGTTTTAAAGAACGCAAATGCTGATTGTCAAGTGTTTATACGAAAGCAATGAGATTAAAATGTAGATTTCTAAAACGGCTTTTCCTACAATTTCCATGTCCCAGACTTCATTATTTAATTATATTTTCGTAATTTTGTCTTCGTGTTAACCTTATCTAACTAACCATGAGACAAGCGTTTCTCCTTTTCTTCCTATTTATATTCGCACCTAACCTGTGCAGAAGCCAGAGCAGCACACAGGAGATACTGAAGGAACTGGACCAGACCATTCGCAACAAGGCCAGATACCATGCAGAAAAGCGCCAATCCATCGACAGCCTGCAAAACATGAAGCAGGTTGTATGCGGCAAGGCTCTGATGAACGTGTACCACGAATTATACAGGTCCTATGCCCATTTCCAGAGCGACTCTGCCCTGCTCTACACAAAACAGCTCTATGCCCAGGCCGTGAAGTGCGAAGACCAGAAGATGCAGGAGGTGGCACTGATAAAGCAATCCCTCACGATGGGCATCATGGGCACATACCACCATTCAAATGCCCAACTGGACAGTCTGAAGAGGAGGATAGTCACTCCGGAAGGCCAGTTGCAATACATGCATGTACGGCGCACCATATACGGATGGCTGGCAGAATATACCAAGGATCTGAGCGATGTGCAGGAGAGTTACACCACACTGACCGAACTGTACCGCGATTCCATACTCACACTGGAAACGGACCCCATCAGCCACGCGGTGTGTATGGCCGACAAGGAAATAAGCCAGGGAAATATCAGGGCGGCCGAAAGTCTGCTGACCGGAATCAAGGAGCAGGCAAAGGGAGAGCAGTTGGCATATACCTTATATAATATGGCAACAGTGAAAAAGCATCTTGGGCAGACGGACAGTCTGGTACATTACTTGGCCCGCACCGCCATACACGACATTCGCCGTGGCGTGACAGAATACATCGCTCTGCAGGAACTTGCCGTGGCTCTCTACGAGCGTGGGGAAATAGAACGTGCCTACAACTACATGGTCTGTGCCATGGAGGACGCCACATTCTGCAATGCCCGCCTGCGCTCTATTGCCATTGCCGAGATATACCCGATCATAGACCACGCCCATCAGGAGGTGCAGAATAGCGAAAGCAGGGCCAGGCACATGGCGGTAATTGCCTTTGCCTCGCTGACACTGCTGATAATAGGTTTTGCCGTGTACTTCTACTTTGAATCCAAGCGTCTCAGATATGCACGTTCCCAACTGTACATCAGCAATTCCAGGCTGGAGAACGCCAACCGCCTGCTGGGCGAAGCAAATGCCGACCTGAAGAAACTGGACAGCACCAAGGAGAAATACATCACATTCTACCTGAACCGTTGCCGCTCGTACATAGAAAACATGGACGAGTACCGCAAAAACCTGCTCAGACTGGCTAAGGCCGGAAAGCAGAACGACGTCATAAAGCAACTGAAGTCCGGACAATACTTCGATGAGGAGAAACAGCATTTCTTCAACGACTTTGACACAGCCTTCCTGGACACCCACCCCAACTTCGTCCAGCGTTTCAACGAACTTCTGCAACCCGAGCACAGGATAATTCCTCCCGACGGCGGACACCTGACGCCGGAACTCCGCATCTTTGCCCTCATACGCCTTGGAGTGAAGGACATCGGGCAGATAGCACATTTCCTGAACTACTCCCTTCCCACCATCTACAATTACAGAAGCCGCATCCATGCCATCGCCCTGTACCCCAAGAAGGAATTTGAGCAAAGGCTGATGGAAATATAGAATTGTCCAAGCACTACACGTAACACCAATAAGCACATACACCTTATTATATATGCAAACTTTATTATGACCCTGCAACAATTTGAATATATCCTGGCTGTTGCCCGATACGGACACTTCGGACGAGCTGCCGATGCTTGCAATGTTACTCAACCCACGCTCAGTGCCATGATAGGCAAACTGGAAGAGGAAGTGGGTGCAAAACTGTTCGACCGCAACCGTCAGCCCATCCGCCCCACACCCGTTGGAGAGAAGGTCATACTCCGTGCACGCGAAGTGCTGGAGCAGGCAGAAAGCATCAAGGACATTATCCTGGAGGAGCAGAAGTCCATGCAAGGCATATTTCGTCTGGGCATCCTGCCTACCATCGCCCCTTATCTGCTTCCGCGCTTCTTTCCTCAACTGATGAAAAAATACCCTGCACTGGACATCAGGGTGAAGGAGATGAAGACGCACGAGATAAAGGCAGCATTGTTGCAGGGCGACATAGATGCCGGCATACTTGCCGCCATTGACGGTTTGGAGGAGTACGCTCAAACCCCGCTCTTCTATGAAAGGTACGTGGGGTATGTTTCACGAGAAGACCCCTTGTATGCCAGGGAATCCATCCGCACCGCCGATGTGGCGAGCAGCGGACAACTGTGGTTGCTGGACGAGGGACATTGCTTCCGCGACCAGATGGTGCGCTTTTGCCAGATGAAGGCATCACAAAGCAGCCAGTTGGCATATGGCCTGGGCAGCATGGAAACCTTCATGCGCATGGTGGAGAGCGGCATGGGTATCACGTTCATACCCGAACTTGCCTCCCTGCAACTGAACGATTCGCAAAAGGAACTGGTTCGGCCGTTTGCCATCCCAGTACCCACCAGAGAACTGGTATTGCTCACCAACCGTAATTTCATACGTCAGACGCTACTTAATGTGCTCGCCAGCGAGATACAGGCATGCATACCCAAGAACATGCTAAAGCTCAATGCCGGACAAGCACTGGTGTAGATTATTCATTTCCAGCAATTTCCTTGGCGTCATAGACACCATCTATCACCCCATAAAATCGTTCAATCGTTTTTCTTTCCTTAGTCGGAAATATTGCTATACTTTTGCATCAGGAAAACAAAACAAATAGCAATTAACAACTAAAAATAAGAAAACGATTATGACACCTATTATCAATTCACTTCTCCCTGAGTTCAACGTACAGGCTTTCCACAACGGCAACTTCACCACAGTATCCAGCAACGATGTAAAGGGCAAATGGGCAGTGTTCTTCTTCTATCCTGCCGACTTCACCTTCGTGTGCCCCACCGAACTTGTTGACCTGGCAGAGCAGTACGACAAGCTCAAGAGCCTGGGCGTGGAGGTATATTCCGTTAGCACCGACTCTCACTTCGTTCACAAGGCTTGGCACGATGCTTCCGAGAGCATCCGCAAGATCAACTACCCCATGCTGGCCGATCCCACCGGCGTTCTCTCTCGCGGCTTCGGCGTGATGATCGAGGAAGATGGCATGGCATACCGTGGCACCTTCCTGGTAAACCCCGAGGGCAAGATAAAGATTGCCGAGATTCAGGACAACAGCATCGGTCGCAATGCCGAGGAACTTGTACGCAAGGTTGAGGCAGCCCTCTTCGTTGCCAACCACCCCGGCGAAGTTTGCCCCGCCAAGTGGAAGCAGGGGGCAGAGACCCTGAAACCCAGCATCGACCTTGTAGGCAAATTATAATTCTAATACTTTCGGTAGGGGGCGGACAGATGTCTGCCCCTTGCTTAAACCAACCCTTAAACACAGATTCAATATGTTAGATACCTCCATTCTCCAACAAGTTACCGACGTCTTCCGCACTCTGGAAGCCCACTATACACTTCGCATCAACCATTCTCCCCGAAGAGAGGAAAGCAAACAGTTGATAGAGTTCCTGAATGACTTTCAGGGCACATCCTCCCATCTCAATGTGGAGGTTCTGGAAACCGATGGCGACACCCTTGGCTTTGCTCTACTGAAAAATGGCGAAGAAACCGGAATTTCCTTCCGTGGCATACCCAACGGGCACGAGTTCACATCCCTGCTCCTGGCCATACTGAATGCCGACGGCAAGGGCAAGAACCTGCCCGACGAGGGGGTGGCAAGGCGCATCCGTGCTCTGAAGGGGGACATACATCTGCAAACCTTCGTCTCGCTTACCTGTACCAATTGTCCTGATGTGGTGCAGACGCTGAACATCTTTGCCCTGCTCAATCCCAACATCCGTCACGAAATGGTGGACGGAGCTCTCTTCCAGAGCGAAGTGGACAAACTGGGTGTGCAAGCCGTTCCTGCCGTCTTCTGCAAAGGCAAGATGATACACGTGGGACGTGGTTCCCTGGGAGAACTGCTGGAGAAACTGGAGGAGGCTTTTCCGCCTTCACAAGAAACCGAAAAGAACGAAAATGCCCAATTCCACCGGCATTTCGATGTCATTATCCTTGGCGGCGGCCCAGCCGGTGCATCGGCAGCCATATACTCTGCGCGCAAGGGACTGAAAGTGGCCATGGTGGCAGAGCGTATTGGCGGACAGGTAAAGGATACCGTGGGCATAGAGAATCTGATATCCATACCCTACACCACCGGTAGCGAACTGGCCGACAACCTGCGCACCCATCTTGCCCACTACCCCACCATAGAACTGTTCGAGAACCGTCGCATCGAGAGCACCTCCCTGCTTGGCAAGGAGAAGGAAATCAAGGTAAAAGGTGGCGAGGTATTCTCTGCTCCTGCCGTAATCATAGCCACAGGTGCCGGTTGGCGCCGGCTCAACGTGGAGGGCGAAGCGGAATACATCGGACGTGGTGTGGCATTCTGTCCTCATTGCGATGGTCCGTTCTATGCCGGACGCGAGGTTGCCGTGGTGGGCGGCGGCAATTCGGGCGTCGAGGCAGCAATAGACCTGGCAGGCATCTGCAAGAAGGTTACCGTCCTCGAGTTCATGGACACCCTGAAGGCCGACCAGGTTCTGCAGGACAAGGCCAAGAGTCTGCCCAATGTGGAGATTCTTACCTCAACCCAAACCCTGCAGGTCATTGGCAATGGAGAAAAAGTTACAGCCCTCCGCCTGAAGAACCGCACCACCGATGCCGAGCACGACCTGCCCCTGGACGGAGTATTCGTACAGATAGGCCTCAGCGCCAACAGCCAGCCCTTCGATGAATTGGAGAAATCCCGCATTGGGGAGATCATCATCGACACCCATTGCCGCACAAACATTCCTGGCGTCTATGCCGCCGGCGATGTCTCCTCCGTCCCCTACAAGCAGATTATCATCTCCATGGGCGAAGGCGCCAAAGCTGCCCTCTCCGCCTTCGACGACAAGGTGCGCGGAGTGATTTAAACCCAAATCGGTCATTAGCGTTATGACGATAATAGCCTTTATTTTCAACAAGTGTTTTGTCACCTTGAGGGAGCAATGGGGTTCCATTGTAACCGAGAAGCGAGGAAACAGATGACAAAAAGAGGGCTTCATTAGCGCATAACAGTCTGTCTTGTACTGAAATATGTTGACTCCCAGATAGCCTTAAATGAATTGGATAATTTAACATTTAAGGCTATCTGGGAGTCAACATATTTCAGTACAAGACAACTTGACAAGAAGGCAGAATGGACTAAACAGATTAAGGACGTTGAAGACGCAGAATTGAAGCAAGCCATGAAGAATACTCTACGCGACACGAAGGGCAAACACGGACGCAGAACCTTTCAGCAAGAAGAGCAGAGCATTGATGACATTCTTATAGCCGACGACAAACAAGCATTGAAGGAGGCGATTCTGATGGCTCTCAACGACATGGAACACGAATACGAAACCGCCTACATCAAGGCTGCACTCATCCGCTCTCATCATCTTGAACCGCACACTTCATTTTCCTTATTTCTCCGTGCCATCTGCACTTTCTCTAGCAGAGAGTACAAGTATGACCCCGCCCAGAGGGGTCATACCGTCATCTATCATGATGAAAAGAAATTTATGACATCCAAAAGCTCAAAGTGGCAACGTGGAAGAAGAATTGTGTCGTATCTGACAGAAGTGTTTAGGGCAACGCAAATACAATAGGCAAACAGGGAAAATGATGATTTGTGATAAAAAAGTGTGAAATTATCGCAAAAAAGACAGGGGTTGTTAATTTTGCTTTATAAAAATTACCTATCTTTGCAAACCAAACTTTATAAAATAGTACAATTCCTATAAAATACAATTTATATGAGTATCAGTAAAGATGTCATTAAACAGTGCCTGATTAATAAGCAACGCGAGGTAGATGAGGCGGTGATAGTAAATCGTCCCGTTGAATTCGAAGAGAACGGCAACTATGTGATAGTTGGCGTGAGACATTCGGGTAAGTCGTACCTGCTGTATCAGCGTGTGCGTCAGTTGCAGGCTGCAGGAAAGGGATGGGACGAGATTCTGTTTGTGGACTTTGAGGATGAGCGTCTGGCGGAATTCCAGGCGGAAGACTTCAACAGTCTGCTGGAAGCTCATCTGGAACTGTATGGTAAGAAGCCGGTGGTGTTTTTGGACGAGGTGCAGAACATTCCGCACTGGGATAAGTTCGTGCGGAGGTTGGCTGATGCGAAATACAGAGTGTATGTAACGGGAAGCAATGCGAAGATGTTGAGCAAGGAGGTGGCAACTACATTGGGCGGACGGTTCTTTATCTATGATGCGTACCCATATTCATTCAAAGAGTATCTGACAGCGCAGCAGGTAGAACTGAAGGAGCATTGGGAGTATGACACTATCCAGAGAAGTGAGGTGAAACGACATCTGAATGAGTACTTCTATTATGGCGGTCTGCCGGAGATCCTATCGTTCAAGAATAAACGGGCTATGCTTTCGAGCTTGTACCAGAAAATCTACTTGGGTGACATCTGTGCCCGAAACAACATTAAGAATGATAGGGTGCTGAACATCCTGATCAAGAAGATGGCAGAGAGTGTGAAACAACCGCTGTCGTATAACAGGCTGAAGAACGTGATAGTGGCAACGGGGTCACCCATCAGCGTGCCTACTACGATAGACTATGCAGAATATGCAGCTGATAGTTGGCTGATACTGCCCATGGAGAACGAGGTAGGAAAGTTGACGGAGAAGGAGACTCAGAAGAAGTATTACTTTATCGATAACGGTTTGTTGAACCTGTTTCTGATGAATTCAGAAACGTCGCTGCTGGAGAATATGGTAGCGGTGGAGTTGTGCAGGCGGTTTGGCAAGGAGAATGTGTTTTTCCTGAACGTAGAGAAGGAGATAGACTTCATCGTGTCTAACGAGAAGCTAGCCATACAGGTATCCTACAGCATCAAGGATGAGACCACTTACAACAGGGAGGTTCCGCCACTGGTGAAGTATGCCAAGGCACACGAGGACTGGAAGTGCCTACTGATTACGTATGATGAGGAGGACACTGAGGAAGGAATACCCGTGGTGCCGGTCTGGAAGTGGCTGATGAGGGTGTGAGGGCATCTAAAGGATGCCGGAACTACGGAAATAAGGAGCTACGGTTTACGGATAGAAGGAGGCACTTCGTGTGGTATTACGGAATTTAGGAAGCACAGAGATACGAAAAGAAGAAATTTTTTAATAGAGAAAAAAGAAATTATTAAGCCAGCTATGATTTCGAGATTTAATCAGCTTTTGCTTGCATTTACGATTGTAACGCCTCTATTGCTATCAATAGCGATAGTATTGGTATGTTTATATTCTTCTGGCTATGGTTGCGAGTGGAGTGATCTGATATGTTTGGGGATAATACCAAAGAGTTTGTATTGGTGGATACCTAACATATTTGTTCTGGTATTTTTGTCATCATTATTTTGGACGAAACGGTTTCTGAAGAAATTGATAATACAAAAAAGAGGAGAGAGGTCTATAATCTTGACATCGCTCCAAAATACAACAACGAATAACGTGCTTCCTGTAGTTGCGATGTTGCCACCATGGATAACGCTATTACTGAAAGATGAGGCTATGGTAGTTCTTGTATCAACGATACTAGTATCTTTGGGCATTGCTTTTTATGTGTCAAGGCAAGGATATACTAGTTTGATATTCCTGCTGTGTGGTTATAAACGCTATGAAGGGGAGAACTTAAATGGGATGAAGATCCAACTCTTGTCAAAAAGAATTTGGAGAAGTCATAAGGATATACGCAGAATTGTTATGTTATCGGACAACTTTGCGCTCGTAGTCTAAAAATCCTATTATTATGAACCAGTTATATGCATTACTGAGAGATGACCAGATAAGGTATATTGACCTTGCTGATGAGATCATCGAACCAACGAGAGAACTGTTTGTCAATGCCGCGGAAGAGTTGATAAAAGGCGTAACCGAGGAGGTAGAGTTTAACGGAAACTACGTAATAAGGGAGGACGAGAACGAAATCTCGTATGTAACATGGGATTTGCCAGATAGTTTCTCTGATATACCAGATAATCAGCAGGGCATAACAACGTTGGATATCGAAAACGATGATATAAAGAGCTTATTTTGGTATGAAGATGGGCAAATTTTATTCCAAATGTTTTCTGCGGGGAACCTACTTGAGAGTAAATATATAGTGAAGTTTCTGCAAGAGGAGCATAACTTTAACCGATTTACAGATAAGGCATTTATCATTAACAGTAAGATACAGGCCATTTATAAAAAAGGTAAGCTATATTTCAAATCTTTCCCAAGCGTCAGTAAGATATTCGACCTCAGAGACAAAATGGTCGAGGCTACGACAAGGGAAGTAAGCGAGTTTGGAAACAGCAGCTATATCAGCATAGATGTGGACTGGCTGACGAAGCGTGCAAATACGAAAACACGCAGGCTGATTAAAATGATAACGGAATCGGGTACTCTGAAGACATTTATGGAGATGGACGCACGGAAAAGAGGGAAAATAGCCAAGGCGGTGAATATTGATATTGACATAAAAAATAACAAGATAAACATGCCAAGGACTTTGGGCGAAGTGAATAGGGTATTGGAATTCTTGAATGAAGATGTGTTTAAGGGGCTGATATCGTCGAATGTGTTTAGAACGAATTCGAAGAGACTGGGGTGATTGTGATTTAAATATGGGACCAATTAGCGAAAATTACCAAATGTTGTTCAGGTTGAGGTCTTTGACGGTACTTGAGCATCCTATATTAGGCAATCTTAGTATTGACTTTTGTCAGTATGATGGTGTACCGCAGGGAATTCATACGTCTGTGATTATTGGTGCGAATGGCATCGGGAAAAGTCATTTGCTTAATGTTATCACTGAGATTTTTTGCCTTTTGGAAAATAGATACAGTGAGAAAAACCAAGAAGTTCCATCTTATTACTTCAGGATTAAGTATTGTGCAAAATGGGTAGAATATGAATTCTCTAACTTTGCTGACTACAATCCTGCGGGAAGATCAAAGTATACAAGTTTATACTTTAAAAAAGCAGGAGAAAGAGTGAATATTGGCATGATGGACTTACCATGGCGAGTTATTGTTTCTTCTACTACGATTAACGATAAATTTGTAGCCAAGAGCACAGACATGTACCGTTATAAGGGCATGAGAAATGAAAAGAGCCCAAGTTCTACCGGAACCCGAACAATGGTTAGAAAGACTGTTGAAAGTCTGCTTAACAGCCTTGATGCGGAGGTTGGTTTTAGAAGACAACTGAAAGACTTATTACATCATTTGGGTTTACAGCCTAGACTTGAGTTGACATATTCACTAAGGTATAAGAAAATATTGCTAAAAGAAGAAATTGATCGGGTAAAGATCCAACAAATTTTTGAAGAACAATCAGAAACTTTTAAGAAGAGAACAACATTGCTATGGGGAACTCAGAATTATGAGAAAATTAAATATGAGCAAATAGAACAATTGGATGAAATAGCTCACTTCTATCAGACAATACGCAATAATAAAGCCTTTACGAAAAAGGAAACTTTATACTATGATTTGCTTGATGAAGAGTGTAATGTGCATGAGGACAGGAATGCTTTGAAAATCCTTTCTGCATTAGATTTAGTTTCGTATCCTAGTTTAAAGGTATATAAGGACAGCGACTTCTTATTTGATCAGAGTAGTTCAGGTGAGTGGAGTTTGTTCTGCCAGATGGTGAGTATCATGAGCGAGATACAACCGGGCAGCATTGTTTTAATAGATGAACCAGAGAATAGTGCCCATCCCAACTGGCAAATTAACTATATAGGGTGGCTGAAAAATATTTTTGAGCATTATTACAACTGTCATTTCGTTATAGCGACCCATTCTCATTTCATGCTATCTGATTTGGAACCACACACATCAGATATTATTGCGTTGGACAGAAGTCAAACGGGACTTCGTAATATTGCTGAAGGTGTGAATACTTTATGCTGGTCTGTAGATGACATTCTGTATAGGGTGTTCCATGTGAGAAATACAAGGAACTATATGTTTGAGAAGAAAGTAGCCGAGTTATATGACAGGATAAGCAAGAGGGATAAAGATGTTGGAGCAATCAAAGTCTTAGTCAATGAACTTTCTCTTTATCAATTAGCTCCTGAAGACCCTTTGAAGCATCTTATTAAAACTGCCGAAAATTATGTTAAAGCTCAATGACCCTGTAAGGTATACTGATGAAGAGAAAGCGCATATCGAAGCCAACCTGAAACCTAAAGGAAAGAATGGGTGGAGTGACTCTGCGCCTGAGACCATTGCGATAAAACATCATATCAGCGAGCATACAATTATTGCGCAAGGTGGAAGATGTGCATATTGTGAAAAGGTGTTGGCAAAAGGAGATGTTGATATAGAACATATTGCACCAAAGAAGCATTATGGAGCGTTTACGTTTGAACCTTATAATCTTGTGTCTTCATGCACATGTTGTAACGCTCCCGTAAATAAGGGACAGAATAAGACAATTGTTGAACCGGCTGATTTAGTCACATACGATGCAAACCAGTTCACAATAGTACATTCTTATTATGATGATCCAGACGATCATATTAAATATATGGATGATGAGAGGACAGTGATTGATATTAACAATTGTACTGTCAAAGGAAAAGAAACAATTAATATGCTTCACTGGGATGAATGGTGGGCATTTTATAAAAGATTAGAAGTTGCTAGTATGCGTCATTTCCCAACAAATGTGTTAAAAATTGCAGCAGAGATTTCTACTTATAAAGTGAAATGATATGGAAAGAATTGGAGGAATGAGATTCTATAGACCCATACATTTTGTTATGAGCGGTTGTAGATTGCTTAATGATAAAGGCGGAGCTTTATCACAAGACGAGTTGATAAAGTTATGGGGGCTATATAATATGATGGTGGGTTCTACTTTAACAACATTCATTTTGCGAGGGGAATCTGATGATAATCTGAGAAGCCAGTATGGTACAGATACCCAGAATCCAACATTGTTGGCCAAATACTTGTTTATGGTAGGTGAGAAGGGTAGATTATGTTGGAATAATAAGACGTTCTTGAATCCAGATGATATTACCCCAGAGAATTTCAGAAAGATATGCAAAGCCCTAAAACGGTATATCAATGAGGGCTGTAGAGGCAATACTGGAAGGTCTTTCATAATGAGGAACTTCCATGATAGAAACATAGATTTTTGTAGTGCTTTGGAGAATACTGATGACATTGAGGCAAAGTATTCAAAGTTGAAATCCAAAGAACGCCGTGCTGTTAACTTATATTATTTAGCTATAGCTCACACTATCAATAGTTATGGCTATAAAAAGGCTTCAAGTTTCGTGTCAGCTACGACAAATGCAGATGTCGCCCAAGTATTTACTGATGATGTGTGTATATATGGATGGGTCCCTAAAGAACCAACGGGCGTAAATCGTCGGGAATATAGAACTATTGACTATGTGGTCACCGAAAATGAAGCGGTTGTGAAGCAGTCAGGTATGCCCTATTGGGATACTCCTGTTTATCCAGAACAGAAGGAGGTTACCTTAAGGTGTGGCTTCCTGCCGCACTTTATAATTGGCTTCAATGTAAAGAATTGTTTCTACGTGAACCCAGCTGTGTTTTCAAGTATGGATAAACTACAGGATAAGAAAACTTTTAAGGAATTGTTCCAATATAAGAGCCGACTTTTACGCTATGGGTTGGAGGTAGATCAGACAAACTTTAAGGAGTTTCTCAGACTCACAAACTTTAGGCGTTATTATACATTTGACGGTGCAAAGTATGAGGTGTACTGTTTGTATTAATATTCTTAAGTTGAAAGAACATGACACAGGATGTATGTTGGATGATACGGTATAATGAGGTGGTAGAGTTTATGGAGCGCGAGCAACGTAAAACCTTCAAAACACAATCTGGAGAAGAAACATATGTTTCACTTCATCCATCATAATAAGAAATTGTATAATAGCGGATCTTGAAAGAAACTAGAGTTGAGGCCTTTAAAAAGTTGCTGGCGCTGTGCGAAGAATACAAAAGAGTGAACCAATATGTGTAGATGAGGATAAGTCGATGGGCAAAGGGGTAACGGTTATAGTAGGTGCAGGTGCCGTTCTGGATTTTGAACACAAGGGCATATTTCCTTCTGTGAAGAATATCACAGATGAGGTGCTTAAACCGAGCATCCAGAAAGTGGATGGAGGTGAAAGACCGCTTTTGCGTGAAATTAATGATTATATTGTTGGGAAACTGAAACAAGTAGGCCGTCCAGAGATTAATCGCTATATTCCACCACAATTAAATTTTGAGAACTTGTTGCATGTCCTCGAAATGTGTATTGCATATAGCGGCTGTTGGCGTAAAGAATACATTTCTTGGCTTTCATTTCCAGAGTTCGGAACCTTAATTCAACCAGACGATTTCCTGAAAGATATTCAGACATATGATTACATCAGAGCCGCATATGAGTTGCAAAAGACTGTAATGAGTATTGTAAACCAATACGACACATCGTTTAGTGAGAACATGAGATCTGAGCAATGGTATCTGGACTTTTGGAAATCCTTGTCAGGAAGAACGAACATATTCAATTTGAATTATGACAATACGATAGAGAATAGCCTTGGCGAATATGAGGATGGATTTTCTCCAATCAAAGATGGCGAGGATTATAGTCGCTTTTCAGCTAAACGCTATTATGAGAATCCAAGAGGGGTCTCAACAATAGCACATCTTCATGTCCAAATATTGTTCAGCGAAGCAAGGGAATACCCGTTTGATTATAGCATTCGGGACTTGGTAAAGGACAAAGATTATCAGACTGCATGTAAGAATAGGATTGGGGGGCAGTTTCCGCCTTCTAATCAGGCGAAAGAAGAATGTTTAACGTGAGTTCGACGAATTTAAAATAGGTGTTTATCATGAACAACAATTTATTATATAGGTTGCTCAAAACGAAATTCGGGTACGATACTTTTCGACCGATGCAAGAGAAGATTATCTGCCATACCATTGATGGTGGTGACTCTCTTGTTCTAATGCCAACAGGCGGAGGCAAATCGCTCTGCTTTCAGATTTCTGCATTAGCAATGGACGGAATGGCAGTTATTGTCTCACCGCTCATCTCACTGATGAAGGACCAGGTGGAGGCACTGAAGGCAAACGGCATCGCGGCAGAGGCATTGAACAGCAGCAATGATGAGGGAAAGAACCGCGATATCATCAACCAATGCCTAGAGGGGAAGGTGAAACTGCTCTATATCTCACCAGAACGACTGGTGAGAGGTATGATGCACCTATTGCAGAAGACAAACGTATCGCTCTTTGCTATCGACGAGGCACATTGCATCTCCAGTTGGGGTCATGATTTCCGACCAGAGTACACACAATTGAGACTATTACGTGAATTGTTTCCAAGTGTTCCTATCATGGCGCTGACAGCTACGGCAGACAAGATAACCAAACAGGACATCCTAAAGCAGCTGAATATCGAGGACGCCCAGACGTTTATCGGTTCCTTTGACCGTCCGAATCTGAGTCTCGATGTAAAACGTGGCTATTCAGCTCGTGAGAAACTGCGTTCCATCGTGGAACTCATTCGTCATCATTCTGGTAAGAGTGGAATCATCTATTGTTTGGCTCGCAAGACGACGGAAGAGCTGGCGGAAAAGTTGAAAAAGGAAGGCATTGCGGCAGATGTCTATCATGCCGGCTTGCCCAACTCGGAGCGCAACCGTGTGCAGGACGATTTTGTGGCAGATCGCGTGCAGGTGATTTGTGCTACCATCGCTTTTGGTATGGGTATCGACAAGAGCAATGTGCGGTTTGTGGTGCATTATAACTTACCCAAAAGCATCGAGAGTTTCTATCAGGAGATAGGGCGTGGCGGACGAGACGGACTGCCCTGCGAGACCGTGCTTTACTATAATTTAGGCGACATCATCACGCTACGGAAGTTTGCTGATGAGAGCGGACAACAGGAGATTAACCTTGAGAAACTGCAACGTATGCAGGAGTATGCAGAGGCACAGGTCTGTCGCCGTCGCATTTTGCTGAACTACTTTGGGGAGACAAGTGACAAGGGTTGCGGCAACTGCGATGTATGCCACACGCCACCACAGACGTTTGATGGCACAACCATCGTGCAGAAAGCCTTGTCAGCAATCATACGTACAGGGGAAAATATTGGATTCACAACGGCTATTGACATTTTGCGAGGCAGCATGTCGCTCGACGTGGTTTCACATCAATACAATCTCTTGAAGACCTTCGCGGTGGGACGTGACATTCCTCATCGTGATTGGCACAACTATTTGTTGCAGATGCTGCAGATGGGATTTATCGAGATTGCCTACAACGAGGATCGCCATATACATGTTACCGATTTGGGACGGGAGGTACTGTACGGAAAGCATGCGGTGCAACTGGCATTTATCAATCGTGAGGACTTTAGCGTGAAAGCACGGAGAAAGAGACAGCGTGAGGAGAGCTTAAGAACTATTGAGAATGCTGGCGCGAATGAAAACATGGAACTCTTCAACAAATTAAAAGAAGTCCGCAAGCGTATTGCTGATGAACACCAGTGGCCAGCATACGTTGTTCTGTCCGACCGCTCGCTGCATCATCTGGCAATAGAGCGTCCCACAACACTTGATGCCTTTGGTAATACCTTTGGCATTGGAGAGCACAAACGCGACAATTATGGAACTGCGTTTATAGAGGTTATCAAGGAATATGCTACCGACCAGGACAATCTCCCCCTCCCAGATGCGGCACCGGCTCCGATGACTGAAGAGTCTAAAGAAGAGAAAAAAAAGAAGCTCAAGAATCAGATTACGATACAAGGCACCAAGTACGAGATTGACCTTGACATCTGGAAATCGATAGAATGGCGAAAGGTATTGAAGGTAATCACTGAGAAAGCTTACTGGAATTATCAAGGACCGCTTGAAATCAACTTAAATGATTATGTTGCACCTTCCACAAAGCATTCTGACAGAATTATCGCTATGCTGTGCCACCTTTTGAAAGAAGGCTATCGTATGCATGTTGATGAGCAGGCAGGTGTGGTAACTGTCCCACAGAAACGTGATTACGACAAGAATGGGCAATTGGTTGAGCTACCTTCTGGCTCGTTCTTCGAGATTCTTTCCCGATTCCGTTTGTTCGTGATTCAGAACAAACATTATCCTTTCATGGATGGAGGCCATGATGAGATTGCCCTGAGAAAATGGTATCGGGAGATTGGACATGGATTAGTGCCTATAACAGATGAGCAAAAGATATTGTTCGACAATCTGAGTGTTGAGTTTGCCGAGATGCCCAAACATAGAAATCAATTAATTAAAGATGTCGATATTCAGTAGGATATTTGGATTACAGTCTAAATCCGTAGACAAAACGGAATCAGGCTCTCCAGAAATTATACGCCTAGGAGAGTTTGAGAAGGAACTACGTAAACTGTTGGGTAAAGATGTCTATTTGGCTCGAAGTGACTACAAGCCATTATGTACTGAATATAAGGATTTGTATGAGCAATTCTCTACACTGAAGAAATCGAAGACTTTAGAGTATTTTTGCTCGCAGAATCATGTCGATGTGCAACAAATTGAGTCTTTCATTGAAACTTTTAAGGACCTCAGCAAGCAAGAAAGAACAGAAATAATCACTCTGCATAATAGGTCTTTCTTGGAAAAACATCTTGTGGCAGACAAAGCATATCTGGACAATGTGCTTAAAATGGTTGACCCAGCTATAAACCTTGATGATGAGCAGCGAAGAGTAGTTCTTTCTGAAGAAGACTACATGCTCGTGATAGCCGGTGCTGGTGCTGGCAAGACGACTACCGTAGCAGCGAAGGTGAAATATCTTGTCGAGAAGAAACATATACAGCCTGACCAGATTCTTGTTATCTCGTTTACAAATAAGGCTGTAGGGGAATTACAATCAAAAATCAATAAAGCTTTGAAGATAAACTGTCCAGTAACTACATTCCACAAAACTGGTTATGCTATTCTTCGTCGTCAGGAAGAAGACAGGAAGTTGATAGTCGATGGAGGATTTATGTTCAACGTCATCAGTAACTATCTAAAAGGAAATATCCTTGAGAATCCTGAACTTGTTGACAAACTAATTCTGTTTTTTGGCAGTTACTTTGATGCGCCATACGAAGGAGAAGACCTAAATACATTCTTCAACTATATCGCTAAAGCAGACTTTTCTACTCTCCGTGGAAACATGAGCGAATATACAGAAGAAATCATCAACCAACGTACAGGACAAAGAATCACTATAGCTCGTGAGATATTACGTTCTTCACAAGAAGTGAGGATTGCCAACTTCTTGTATCTTAACAATATCGAGTATGTTTACGAAAAACCTTACCCCTACAATATTCAGTATTCTCACAAACCATATACTCCTGACTTTACAATAACGCAAGGTGACAAAGTTGCCTACATTGAGCATTTTGGAATTACTGAGGATGGTCGGAATAACAGGTATTCGGAAGAAGAATTAAAGCGATATAAGAAAGCCGTCAACGATAAGGTCCTCTTACATCGCAAACACAAGACCGACCTTATCTATACTTTCTCCAGCTATAAAGATGGGAGAGACCTCTTGGAGCATCTGAACGAAGAACTATTGAAGCATGGTTTTAAGCTGGAGGAACGTTCAGCTAAGGAAGTATTTGAAAAGATTGTTAACACGGAAGAAAACCGATATATCGCCAATCTTGTCAAACTAGTTTGCACTTTTATCCAGAATTTCAAAACCAATGGCTATCCTTTCGACCATTTCGATAGTTTCAGATATAAGACGAATAATGTCAGAACCAGATTATTCCTTGACATCTGTGAGCAGTGTTATCATGAATACTCCAAGCGGTTGAAGGAAAAGAACGCGATTGACTTTGAGGATATGATAAACGACTCTGCCAAGATTATTCGCGAACAGGAAATTAATGGCAAGAAACTCGACTTCAAATACATCATTGTGGATGAGTACCAGGACATATCCCGACAGCGTTTCAATCTGACTAAAGAGCTAAGTAAATTGTGTAATGCCAAGATTATTGCCGTTGGAGACGACTGGCAGTCAATCTACGCCTATGCAGGTTCAGACATCACACTGTTTACCCATTTCAAAGAGGCATTCGGATATGATTTGGAACTGAGTATCACCAAGACGTATCGTAATGCTCAGGAGGTTATTGATATTGCAGGTGGTTTTATTCAGAAGAACACTTCGCAAATCAAGAAGACACTGATTTCTCCTAAACATATTGCGAACCCTGTTGTAATAGACACTTATACAGAAGAGGTTGACAGAAAACAATATGAGGGTAAAGGCGGAAAGTATTTCCTGATAGGTAAGACGGTCGAGAATATCATCAAGCATATTTATCAAGAGAATCCTCATTCTTCCATCCTCTTGTTAGGTCGATATGGCTTTGATGCCTACAACTTGGGGCGGTCGTCAGATTTCATCTATGACGAGAAATCGGGCAATTTGTATTCCAAGACCTTTAAAAACAAGCCCATAGAATTTATGACTGTTCATCGGGCTAAAGGACTTGGATATGACAACGTCATCATCATTAACGCTCGGAATGAAGTTTATGGATTTCCATCGCAAGTTCAGGAAGATCCAGTTCTGAAATTTGTAGTAAAGGATGACCATTCAATAGAGTATGCAGAAGAAAGAAGACTGTTCTATGTAGCACTGACAAGAACCAAGAATCGAGTCTATATTGTAACGCCACAAGAACATCCCTCGGAGTTTGTAGTGGAACTGTTAAACGACTACCCTAATATCAAAGTCATTGGAGATTTGGTTTTAGAAGATACGAGGGAGAACCTGACTGTCAACCGTTGCCCGATTTGTGGCTATCCTCTTCAACTGAGATATAAGAAAGCATACGGATTAAAATTGTGGATTTGCTCAAATGAACCTGAAATTTGCGACTTCATGACCAACAATCTAAAAGGTGGCATTCTGCCAATTATGAAATGTGACAAATGCCGTGATGGCTTTATGATAGTCAAGGAAGGCAAAGGGCTTCCCTTCCTTGGTTGCACCAATTATAAGCCAGATAGAACTGGGTGCAATAACATGATATCGCAAGAGAATTATCGAAATCTGTACATCCATAAGTTTTGTCCACAAGACAAGACTGTTTATAGATATGAGATTACCGAAGAAGAGCCACTGATGGCGGCAGAGAACAGTCTTACACAATATGGTAATAAAGCAACTTGAAAATACGCTAAAAATATATGACGCAAGATAATAAAGACCGACTGCTAAGACTGCTACTGCAAAATAGGGAGTTCGCCATTATTGCCAACACTTAGCATCGGATATTGACCAAAACACTAAAACTGTAATGGACGAAGTGGTTGATAAGGATGACTTGAAGCAGAAAATGGTCAATATTTTGTAGTTTATGGCCGATAAAGGGGCAATCACAACGAAAAATATCATGGCCCACTTTTGAAGAATCTAATTCGCCAATCGCAATTGGTGAATTAAGCAACAAACAAATTCCATTTGATAGTGGTCAAAGAGATGGCAAAAACAATGATGCAATTGTAATTCAGCAGTTGCAACTGACGAATATAGCAAAGAGCATCAATTCTCAATGGTCGCTCGCAAAAATATGAAAATTCCGAGCGATTATGTGTGGTTTTCCGAGCGATGCGGAATGAGTAATTTGCGTAAGCCGTTGAAATACAAAGAGAAACATCGCTCGTGAAATTTTGAAATTTGCGAGCATTTACGAGCAAATTTACGAGCGATCATACAAGATAGACTGATAATCAATAGAGTTTCGCTAGCAAATGTCTGAAGATTCTGAGCAGGAATGAGACATATCCCCAAAGAAATTAAAAACCAGATTGGTGATTTGCCAATCTGGTTTTTGAATGAGGTAGTTCAGCGTTTCTCGCCATATACCCTCTCACACACTTCGTCAATGCCATCTTTGAGTATGACGGGTCAGCGGATTTTCCAAAAACATATTTGACTACCTTATCATTAGCCTTATTTTCGTTAACAAAATCACGCTCAATGTAGATGTCTGTAACCCTCATAGATTCATCCACATGGTTGAGAGCAGCATGAACCGTGTGCTTATCGATGCCAACCTTATTCAAAGCAATAGTAGCCCACGAGTGCCTTGCTGCATAGTATTCCAAATCATCAATGCCCAACAATGCTCCTATTTCCTTTAGACCATAATTGATTGCCTTGTTTAAAATCTTTTCATTTGAATAATATTTGTAGAAATTAAAGATGCGTTTGCCTGTACTGTCTCTGTACTTTTCTATCAAAGGTAGTATCAGACGAGGAATATTAACCTGCATTTTTGCGCCATCTAATCTTCGTTCCTTTTTTTTCATGCGATTATATGTGATTGTGCCATTGTTCAAATCAGTTACATTGTAAAGGTCTGCAGAATTCATGCCCATTAAACAGAAAGACAAAATAAAGCAATCTTTTGCGAGGTTGTAGCGACATGTTGATTTGTAGCCCTTCTTCATTTCCTTATATGGCAATTTCCACACCTTATATATAATATCCGATGGAATCGCTCTTTTCCTTGTGGCTTCCTGCTTTGGTATTGAGAAATCATCAAAAGGAGAATGGGCTATAAGAATCAAGTTCCTTTCTTTGCGGTTGTACTTCTTCTTCGCTTCATTGAATAATTTCTTTATGCTTACCAAGTAAAGCGACAATGTACGATTGGATGGCACACGCTTACCTTGTTGAATTAGGTTTTTCCTACGCACTTCCCTTTCTTTATTCAAGAATGACTTGAATCCCTCCAAGAAATCCTGCGTAATCAAATTTATATCTAATTCTTCCTTGCCAACGAATCGAATTAAGGCATTTATAGCAGTTGTGTAATTGGGTGCTCCTTTGATAGAAGTTGAGGCTATCCACTCACGACTGAACTTTATGAAGTCTATCATCTGCTCTTTCTCATGTTCGCCTTTCAGATAGTCCATTACATCGTCAAGAGTGTAGTGGTTCAATTCTATTTGCAGTTTTGCACACTTCTCTTGATAGGCCTTAACTAAATCGTCAACTTTAGGTTTTAATGGTGATATTTGTTTAATTTTAAAGTCTTTAGTTAGGTCTTTGGGCAATGCAAATAAACTTGTTGATTTTCTCCTTACCTTTCTACCAAGCGTAAATCTGAGCTTAACATTGTAAGTTCCATCTAACCTTTTTTCCATCCTTCTTGATTTCTGCACTGATTGTTAACATGTTACATTTGTTTTTTAGCGGTAAACAAGCGGTAAACAAATGCACATAAAACTCATAAAACTGATGACTACATCATCATTTTGCACCACAGCATAATAGACAAAACAAAAATGTTAACTGCCTGATTTAGTGCAATTAGCGTTTAGTATTCTTTGTGGACCAGCCTGGGCTTGAGATTTGTCTCGCAGAGACCCATCGACTGAGTGGTCGTTGTCAACGGAGTTGGAGCGAGCCACGAACGAAGGAGATAACAAGCGGTGAAAGTCCAGGCCCTTAAAACAAAAAGAACCGCCATTTGGGCGATTCTTCTTTGTGGACCAGCCTGGGCTTGAACCAGGGACCTCCAGATTATGAGAACGATAAGATGACGTTTCGTGATAGCTCGCTTAACTAATCTTAACTGAATAGCAGTTAGTTACAAAATTCACTTTCCTCTATGAGACTCACTAAATACCCCTAACTGAAACCGTTTGTTTACGCATTGTTTACGCAGAATTGGGTGTATTAAGACAGTTATTAGACCTATTGGGAATAATGCCAGGTCCCTTTTTTGTTTTGCGCAAGTCTTATTATTGTCGCAAATGATTTGTGTTTTTGCGACAAAAAAATGGAGTGTAACTCTAAACATAGACAACAAGAGCACTCTAACATTTTCAACACCAACTTAGACACTCTAACACTTCTAATGCTGGCTCTGACACCAAACTTAGTAATTTACACGTTGACTTAAACACTTCTGACATCAAATGAATACTAACTTGGACACTTTCAATTCCAACTCTGACACTAAGCATATTGGAAACATATAAATAGAAGGCATAGCCAAATCTCTATAGATACTTTATAACGTTTATTATACTGATTCAAATCAGTATTTTAGGTCAATTTTACCGTAAACTCAATTATTTCTTTTGCCAAGTGAAATAAAATCACTATTTTTGTGAGCAAATAACAAATTTTGCCAATATGGAAACAGATATAAATCGTCTGAAAGTAGTTTTAGCAGAAAAGAAGAGGACAAATAAATGGCTGTGTGAGCAATTAAATGTCAACCCATCCACCGTTTCAAAATGGTGTACGAATAGTTCTCAGCCAGATATTGAAACCCTAATTAAAATATCACACCTATTAGATGTAGAATTGAACGATTTGGTAAATAAGGACTTTAAAACTTTTTAGCCTATAAATCGGATGTCAGATTTATGATAAAAATCCAAAATGAGGAATAAACGTATTGAATATATAATAGATGAAATTCTTGACCAGTATGCGTATGCTGATGAGTCTACCCGACCATGGATTATAGGATTCAGTGGGGGAAAGGATTCTACTGTATTACTAATGCTTGTATGGATTGCGCTTGAAAAATTAAAAGAACTACCGGGGCCGTTTCAACTTCGTAGACCAATATATGTCGTATGTAATGATACAATGGTTGAAAATCCTATAATTGCATCGTATGTTGACCAAGTTCTTGAACAGATAGAAAAAAAAGCAAGAGAAGAAGACTTGCCTATTTTTGTTCGGAAGACTACGCCTCGATTGGAAGATTCTTTTTGGGTGAATGTTATAGGGAAAGGTTATCCTGTTCCAAACACAGCATTTAGATGGTGTACTGAGAAAATGAAGATTAAGCCTACAGCTCGTTTTATAATAGAACAAGTTGACGAGTGTGGGGAAGCTATAATTTTAATTGGAACAAGAAAAGCAGAAAGTGCGACTCGCGCTCGTTCCATCAAGAAACATGAAATTCATGGCAAGCGACTTACCAATCATACTCTGTTGGCAAATACATATGTCTATGCACCAATCAAAGAATTGATGTTGGAAGAAGTCTGGTATATAATAAATACCATTCCATCACCCTGGGGATTTGATAACAAAATCCTGTTTAACATTTATGTTGATGCAAGTGCGGACGATTACGAATGTCCAACCGTTGTAACAGACAAAAGTCATGGTTCTTGTGGTCAAAGTCGTTTCGGCTGTTGGACTTGCACTGTTGTGAAGGATGATAAGTCCATGCGTTCGCTTATAAAAAATGGTCGAGAATGGATGCAACCGCTTTATGATTTTAGGTTAAAGCTGGATCAAGAACGGAATATCATTGAGAATCGGTTCCCGTTGCGCCGGGATGGGAGAAGAGCCGTAAACGATATGGGACCCTACACTTTCACATATAGAGCGAAAATGTTGGAAGGACTGTTAAATGTTCAACATGAATTGCAACAATATAATCCTGAAATAAAACTCATTACTGATCAAGAATTGATTGCAATTCAAGTGAACTGGTATCGAGATTTTAACTTTGCACATCAAGTATCAGAAATATATAACAAAATCTATAATTCCTCATTAAATATGGAAGAGGGCAAGATAAAAAACAAATTGGAAGCAGATTTGATGAAAGAAATTTGCCAAGAAAACCTTGAAGAAGGTGAATTGATAGAGCAACTTCTTATGCTTCAGAAAAGCAAGTCACTCATGCAGCGACGCCGTGGCTTGAAAACAGAAATTGAGTCTCGTTTAGAGGAATTTGTAAATAAAAAGAAATCATGACGATACGCGAAATTGAACTTAATAATTTCCGAATTTATAAAGGAAAGAATAAGATTGAACTTTTTCCCGATGGGAATAGGAATCTGATTATCGTCAGTGGTAATAATGGTTTCGGCAAAACAACTTTTCTCATGTCATTAGTTTGGTGCCTATATGGTAAGAACATGGGGAAGGTTGATGAACTATACCGTAAAGAAATTGACGAAAAAGGAGGTTATAGTAAATACATTGGTAATAGTCTCAACTTTGCTGCACAGAAAGAAGGCGAAACTCGGTTCTCTGTGTCCGTTACATTTACGGATGTAGAAATTCCAGATACGCCTTGCACCGAGATAACAATTGTTCGTTCCTATGATAGTGCAACAAATTATGATGACGAGTTAGAAATTCTGATTGATGGCCGGAAGAACGATTTGTTCACGGGATCAAAAGAGGAAATTGCAAAAGAAGAGGAAATATTTATTCGGGATTATATACTTCCAATAGAGATTGCAAAATTCTTTTTCTTTGATGCAGAAAAGATAGTTTCATTTGCTCAAATAAATACTCCAGAACAACGAAAGGATTTAAGTCTTGCATATTCTCAAGTTCTTGGCATACAAAAATATGAAGATCTAAAAAATGAATTGGTCAGAATCCAGGATGACTATAGAAAGTCATCTGCTAAACCTCAAGAGAAACGCGAGTTTAATGGACTAATCGCAGATATTGATTTCAAAGAGGGTGAAATTGATAGGTTGACTGAGGAAATTAGTAATTTGGAAGAAGACCGAGTTTTTAAACGTCATAATTCAGCCGAACTTCAATCAAAATTGATTCGTGAAGGCGATACTATGTCTGTAGACGAATTGCAGAAATTAAATAGTAGGAAGGCGGAACTTGACATAGTGCTAAGGGAAGCAGATGACAGCCTTAAAGATTTATATAGCCTTATTCCATTTGGCTTGGCAGGAGGTATTATGTCTGAACTTTCAACACAATTAGAAACAGAAAAAGCGTATAAACAGAATAAACTTCAACTGGAAGGAGTTAATGATAAAACTGATGTCATACTCGGCGATATTGAAGAAGCAAAGAAGGATCTCCATTTCTCAATTGATATAAAGACCAGAGATTTCTATGAACTTCAAATCAGGCAACTCATCAAAAAGCATTTTTATAACGTTTCTGATGAAAGTAAGTTTGAACACTTCAGTACATTGCATGACTTTAGTCAGGGACAGGTTGAAGAGTTTATGCATCTTATTGCGAAAATCAAAGATAGTAAATCTTCTTTTGAGAATCTAATTAATAAATATACCAAAGCCAAATCTGAATTATACACAATCGAAAAGAATATTCGAGAGGCTGAGAAAAAAGCAGAGAGTGATTATGTTCAGGATTTGAGAACCCGAAAAGAAAATATCGATCGTCAGATAGATTCCATCGGTGTAGAAATCGGGAAAAGACAAAGTGAAATAGAGTTACTTAAAGAACAAGTGATTGCTCATAAAAAGCAAAAGGAGATTCTCTCTAAAAAAATAAATGTTTCAGATCAGAACCGTGCAGTTGACAATGAAGCTGCGCGCCTAATCAATACAATACAAAAATTCCTTATTCGTTTTAAGGAAGAAAAGAAAAAGGCACTTGCGAAGAAACTGGAAGTAAAGCTTCAATCATATTTGCACAAGACCAATCTTGTTAAAAAGGTAATTGTTGACATCAATGGCAATGGTGATGATGTTGACATTTGCCTATTTGGATATGATGATAAGAAAATTGATAATAGCATTCTTTCCATGGGGGAACGTCAGATGTTTGCATCTGCACTATTAAGTGCTTTGGTTGATGAAACAGAAATTGAGTTTCCTGTTTTCATAGATAGCCCAATGCAGAAATTTGACCCGCAACATACAAAGAATGTACTCACGAAGTTCTATCCAAATGTTTCAAAACAAGTGATTCTATTTCCTCTTCTTAAAAAAGAATTGACGGAAGAAGAATATCAATATATTCAACCAATCGTAAATAAATCCTATTTGATAAACAATGAAAAAGATGGTTCGCACTTTGTTGAAGTGAAACCAGAGAATCTTTTTGAAGAATATAACAATAGCGGATATGCAAATTAACATCAAAACATCTGGCGAAAACCAAGCCATTGTAACCCAATTAACAAAAAAACTTACTGGGGGTACAAAAGAAAATGTGATAGCTCGTATTGCATTAGGCTATTCTTTGTCTACAGGTAAACGCTTTACACAACAGGAATTTTCTGCATACGATTCACAAGGAAAAGAATACAAGGACCATATCCTATTTGATGGACAGTATAGAGATTTCTATATTGCCTTAATTTGTCAGGCATATGGAATAACTAAAAATGACGAGCTTATCCCCAAGTACATAAAACTACATATTGATCATGGATTAGAAAAGATAAATTACCTGTTTGAAAATAATCCACAATATACTTTCTTCGATTTCTTAACTGAATATTTCAGAAAGGGAATTGATATGATTGAAGATTCTCCCGAAAGATTCGATTGTGTTGAGAATAGAAATCAACACATCACAAAAAGTGTATTTTCTGGTCCTATTAAAATCAAAGTGGGATATAATATCGAAACAAGAGAGGATATATATTGTTGCTTCAACGATTCTACTCGCTACAACAATCAACACATTGCCGTAGCAGGAAAATCTGGTTCTGGCAAGACTCAATTTGCACTTGAATTTCTTCGCCAATTGTATACACAGACGCAAGGTCAAGTCAATTTTCTGTTCCTTGATTTTAAGGGACTAAGTGAAGATGACAGGAATAAAATGAGAGATTTCTTTACAGAAACTCATACAGAATGTATAAATGCGCCTCATACACCATTTCCATTGAATCCAGTTTCATTCATTGATAATGTTAATGAAAAGAACAAACTTGTAGGTATAAATAAATTTGTTGATATTATTGCTAAATACTCCAATATTGGCAGGAAACAACAGCAAACACTAAAAGATGCTACGAAAGAAGCGTTTGTTCAACATAAAGATGGAAAACACCCTTCATTAAAGGAAATTTACGATTTAGTGATAGAATCAGTAGGTGATAACCGTGACACTCTTACAGAGATTATGGAGCGTTTGAGTGAGTATGAACTCTTCGCTTCAAAAGTCAACGACCCAAGTATCTTCCTAAACAGCAATTATTACTTTTCACTATCAGGTGAATTGGATAGTACTGTTCGATTTACATCAATCTTTCTTATCATCAACTACATCTTCAATGTGTTTACTAATATGGGTGGTACAGAAGTCATTGAAGGTAACCGAAGCATGCGTTATGTGTTAATGATTGATGAAGCTCACGATTTATTCCGTGAAAAGAAGTCTTTGGAGATTTTGGAAGTTTTACTTAGAAAAATTCGTTCATATGGAGTCTCTATAGTTCTTCTCTCTCAAGGCATATCGGAGTATAATCAAGGCAATTTCGATTTCTCGCAAGAATGTGAAACAGCATTCCTTTTGCCGATAAATGACCTCAACAATACAAAAGCTATAAATAAGTTCCTTGGCCTGAGTGAAAAGGATGGTTCTCGAACTATGCGAAATCTTGAAAAATTAGATAACGGACAATGTGTATCTAATATTAAAGAATTGCAAAAAGGCGACTTGTTTGAAGTTGTTCAGTATTGGAAAGAAAAATAATATAAGAAAAAATTATGGACTGGATAAAATCACATAGGCGCAAATTGATGTTCTTCATATTATTTTTCTTAATATGTGGATCTAGCAGTATATGGATGTCTATTCTGTTTCTGGATATAGGATGTAAAGACGTGGCAATTGGATTAATTACAATTGCTATTGCTTCTGTATGTGCTTCTGCAGAAAGAATCTTAGAAATGATAGACAACAAGTCAGAAACTAGAGATGACAACGATGACTTTTACGGTATTGCATGGTTAGTTGTACCATTATTGGCATCAATTATAGTAGTTGGTATTCTTAAACGATCTGAAATTGCTGCTCTAATTATATCTATACTTGTTTATTTCTTATATTGCTGGTTGTGGTGGTATCAGAATAGAAATAGAAATATTTTCAAAAATCCGACAAGTCCACTTGGAGGAGATATATAGAATTATATTATCGTATGAAAAAAATATATGGAATAAGAGTTAGTCAACCTCTTGGAGACTTCTTTATTGCAAAAATCAAAGCAAAAGATTTACTTGAGATTTCAACATCTTCTGTTGCTCGTTATAATAAAGAGGGGAAATTGGTCGGAAATCAAAGACCTCTTAAATTGCCGAGATTAAAGGCAATCGCGAATTTTATAAAATCTGCCGAGATGTGTTTTCCTACTTCTATTTTAGTTGCCGCAAACGTTGACAATGAAGGAAATATTATAGAAGAGCAGTCTAAAAGATGGAGTATACATCCAACTTCTATTTCTGATTGCTTTGAAATAAAAATTCCGTCAGAAGTTTCATCACTAATAATTGACGGTCAACATAGGCTTAATGCGTTCTCTTATACAGAAGAACTATTTAAGGATATAGAATTAGTCTGCTCCATATTTTTGGATTTACCCAATCCTTATCAAGCATATCTTTTCGCTACAATAAACGGTAATCAAAAAAGAGTTGATAAAAGCTTGGCTTTAGAACTTTTTGGATATGATGTTGAAGACAAACCTTCAAATACCTGGTCGCCAGAAAAATTAGCTGTTTATCTTACTCGAAAATTTAATTTTAGAAAAGATTCTCCGCTTTATCAAAAGATAAAGTTAGCCCCGCTTTTCTCATCAATAGAAGAAATTACAGATAGAACAAAATGGCTATTGTCAACGGCAGCTATGGTAGAAGGTATCATGCACCTCATATCTTCTAATCCTCAAAAAGATAGAGATTTCCTTGCCATGAAACGTTCTTTGTGGTCTGGAACTGGTACTCGTTCTGATTTGGGAAAAATGGAAAGTAATGGCAAACGAGATACTTCTGTATTAAGGAACTTGTATATAGAAAACAAAGACGAAGAAATATATGAAATTATATTTAGGTATTTTGATGCAGTGAATGAAATTCTATGGAAAAATGCGTCAGCAGATAGTGTCATTACTAAGACAATAGGCATATCTGTGTTGTTTGATATATTGAAAGCTATCATTGAGAATGAAGGCATTCAAGATTCATTTGAAAAATATATTTCATTAATTTCAGACGTTGATTATACTAGTGATTATTTTTCTTTGTCAGGAGGAGGGAAAGTGAAACTTAGACGTATCCTAAAATATAAATTAGGTTTTTTGACAGACGCAGATTTAATAGAGTCTGACATTAAATTTCTACAGAAACCATAAAGTATCCGAGTTAAAGCTGAAACATATAATCAGCAAAAATTATTATCAAAGAATATGACAGAGCAAGAACTACTACAAATGCGTGACTTGGCAGAGGATGGAAAGTTACAGTTTAAGGAGCGTGCGAATGATCGATATGACATAAGTTGCGAGATAGTGGCGTTTTGCAATTCTCGTGGTGGACAACTTGTCATAGGCATAAATGACAAGACGGGGGTAATCAATGCTCTGTCATATCAAGAATTGCAGGAAGCGACAAATCTACTGACAAATATTGCATCAGAAAATGTTATTCCCAATATACTAATAGAAGTGGAGAATGTTCCAGTGAAAGGTGGTGGAGTTGTTATCGCCACAATTCCAGAAGGTAAGAACAAGCCATATCATGACAACAAGGGGATTATATGGGTGAAGAATGGTGCAGACAAACGTAAGGTGTTCGACAATTCAGAGCTTGCAGAGATGATGAGTGAATGCGGTAGTTTTGCCCCAGACGAGGCTGCCGTACCTAATGCCACTATTGATGATTTGGATGCAGATACTATCAAACATTATCTAATGAGCCGTTTTGCACCGGTATTTAAAGGGAAAAACATCGACGAGTTGAATATGAAAGATTATTCGCTTGATGCAATGGCCGAAACCATTATAAAAGGAACAACCATCGAAAAATTGCTCAGAAATCTACATTTCATCCGTCCGGATGGCAAAATAAATGTTGCGGCAATGCTGCTATTCGGTAAATATACGCAGCGTTGGCTACCTGTTATGACTGCAAAATGTATCAGCTATATCGGTAATTCTGTTGGTGGTACACAATTCCGTGATAAAATGCATGATATGGAAATTGAGGGTAACTTGCTCCATCAATTCCGTACCATTATGAATTTCTTTACTCGCAATCTGCGTAAGGTTCAGGTCGAAAAGGAATTCAATTCTATTGGTGAACTGGAAATACCTTACGAAAGTCTTACCGAGTATGTCGTTAATGCACTTGTACACCGCTCGCTGAATATTAAGTCTCCGATTCGTATTTTCATATTTGACAATCGTGTAGAAATTCACAGTCCAGGAACTTTGCCAAATGGGTTGACAATTGAAGATATAAAAAACGGCACATCAATGCCTCGCAATATGTTCTTGTTTACGAATGCCAACTACCTGTTACCCTATACCGGAGCAGGAAGTGGTGTGCGCCGTGCGCTTGAATACAATCCAAATACCGCTTTTTCCAATGGAGTAGAAGACAAAGAAATCACTCATGCCGCCAACGAATTTGTTATTACCATACCTCGCGAAAGTAACCAAGTTCAAGCAGAACGTAACCAAGTTATGATTGCTAATGAGCGTAAAAGTAACCAAGCTAATGAAAAAAATAACCAAGTTCAAGCAGAAAGTAACCAAGCTATGATTGCTAATGAGCATAAAAGTAACCAAGCTGATAAGAAAAGTAACCAACCTCGCATGAACTTGGTTACTCGTAAACTGACAAAGAAGGAAGAGGATATTAGAAACTTTTGTTCCGTACCGAGGACTGCGCAGGAAATTATGGATAGGTTGAAAATTTCCAATCAATCTAAAAATCGGCAGAAGTATATTACTTCCTTAATAGAGCTCGGTGTTCTTGAACGTACTATTCCCGAAAAACCCAACGACCCAAATCAGAAATATCGTCGCAAAAAAATAACTACATAACAAGAATTTAACTTGCCAGTAACTTGCTGGCAACTTGCCGAAACACCAATGATAAAGTTTGTAATACTGTCGAATTACTGATATTAAGGAAGCTAAATAATTAAATTTAACTTGTCGGTAACTTGCTGGTAACTTGCTGAAGGACTAAAAATAGATATAAACATGTTATTCGGAGATAAGATTAAAGAGCTCAGAGAAGAGCAAGGTTTGCTACAACGCCAGTTGGCTGCATTCCTAGAGATTGACACCCCAATGTTCAGTAAGATTGAACGTGGTGACAGAAGAGCAAAGCGTGAGCAGGTCATCAAGCTTGCGGAGTATCTTCATCAGGATGAAAAGGAAATGCTTACCTTGTGGTTAGCAGACAAGTTCATTGATGCTGTTGAAGATGAGCAGGAACGGGACTTGTGCAACGATGCTATTATCGTTGCACAGGAGAAAATAAAGACTTTGTAATTATGGAGCCAGATTCTTTAGGTGGAATACATTTGTCTGAGGTTAAAAGTTTAAGTTGTTCTAATGTTTCTTTTGATTCTGGCAAGCCATTTATTGCTTGACTCTGTGCCATACAGGCCATACAGGTCTAATAATGACTACAGCAAAGGATTTTGAATGTCGCAGAATCTCTGTGACTATCTGTGCCCGAAAAGGGGAGACTGAAATAAAATGTTTACGCATTGTTTACGCAGATAAAGAAAAAAGCAGTTACGAAATTTCGTAACTGCCTGATTTTTAAAGTGGACCAGCCTGGGCTTGAACCAGGGACCTCCAGATTATGAGTCTGTTGCTCTAACCAACTGAGCTACAAGTCCGGGCGTCGGGATTTCTCCTTAGCGAGTGCAAAGGTATAACATTTTTCCGATACTGCAAGCAATATTCGAGTTTTTTTTGTACCTTCGCACTATGTTTGTGGCTACGATAGGTTTTTTTGACGGGGTGCATTGCGGGCACAGGTTCCTGATCTCTCAGGTTCTGGAGCAGGCGCAACAGGAGGGGTTGCACTCCATGGCTATCACTATGGACCGCCACCCGAAGACCATAGTGGCAACGGATTATGTGCCATGCCTGCTTACCACAACGGAAGAAAGGATGGCTCTGCTCAGGGAAAGCGGCATTGAGCATGTGGAGGTTCTGGAGTTTGACCACAAGATGGCGGCAATGGATGCACGCATGTTCATGAAGAAGATTCTACGCGAGCAATTGAATGTGAGCACCCTGGTAATGGGCTACGACCATCGGTTCGGACATGGGGGAGGTACTCATGAAGACTACATGAAATGGGGCGAAGAGTGTGGCATAAAGGTGGCCATAGCACGCCAATTCGAGAGTCACTATGCCAGTAGTAGCGAGATAAGAAGGCTGTTAAACGAGGGCAATGTGGCAGAGGCCGCCAAATTGCTTTGCCATCCATACGTGCTGACGGGAATAGTGGAAAGCGGCCATCGGGTGGGGCGCACTTTGGGTTTTCCCACGGCCAACCTGCGCATTTCGCAAGAGAAACTTATTCCTGCCAATGGTGTCTATGCCGTGGCAACCGAATTGGGAGCCGGAGTAATGAACATCGGCCGACGGCCTACACTGGACAACGGCACGAATCTTTCCATAGAGGTACACATTATGAATTATGAGGGCAACCTTTATGGCAAGGAACTGCACCTTTCCTTTATTGAGCGCATACGCGAGGAGAAGAAGTTTGCCTCTCTGGACGAACTGAAAGCACAGATTCAGAAGGACATAAAGAAGGCCTCAGTCTTGTTTGACGCAATGGATAAGGCGGTGTGACCCGTCGGCCACGGTTGTGGCAAACAAGTACACGTCGCCACCCTCAGCCAGACGCAGTTTTTTCCTGATTTCAGCGACACTGGTAGGGAAGTTCCTTACCGTAATGTTTGCCTTGGAAACACCGGCAAGCATGGTGCGCAATTCCTTTTTATTGAAACCGCAGGAAGCCACAATCTTGAAATTACGACCCGGAAAATCCTGAACGGGAGAGGCTGACACGAAAAGGTTGCTCATGGGATGCAACTTGGCCACGCCATACCGTTCACATAGCACGTCCTGGATGCCAGCCTTCAGGATACTGGCATGAGGTTCGTAGAGACACGTTGCGGAGGCACTTGCAACGTGTTCCTCGGCCACTCGCAACGGGGCGCGTTTCCTCTGTTCATCCGTGCAAGAGAAAACCTCGTCGGTAAGGCCAAGATTGGCGGCATAGTACGTAGGGCTGCCCTCGTACGTGCTATCCAGCACGAAAAGCAGTTCCTTGCACTCACCCCTGACGCTGACCACATGTATTTCCCTGACATGCCTTAGCACGGACAATGCGGCGCTGATGTCCAGCATCGGGGACAACTTTATCATTACAAATCTGCTGACCGCCATCAGTCTGTCCTGCAATTGCACTACGTCAGGCGTGCAATCGGCTATGGCAACCGTCTTCCTGCCAGCGTTATCCCTTCTGGCAGGGTCGAGATAGATGAGGCCGCATGCCAAGCCCCCCTGTTCCAGAAACTCGGTGGAATCAGCGCATACGACACTTGCCCCGTCCAGATACAGGTGTCCGAAGTTGTGTCCGGCAATGCGGCATAGTTCGGGATTGCGCTCAACGTAGGTAGAGGTTCTAAAGAGGGGCGCAAGATAACTGAAGTCTATGCCGTAACCGCCTGTCAGGTCAGCAAAGACCTGTCGCCCGGAGTCCTCGGGCAGGAGGCGACAGACTATGCCACGCTTGTACTCTGCCGTCTGCTCGCTGGAGCACTGCTCCATGGACAGGGCAGGAGGATACCAAAGCCCGTCCGTCCCTGCCCATCGGGGTAGTTTCTCGCGGGCCTTCTGCCAGCCCTCTATCTGTTGCAGACACCATTTTATGTCAATGCCCTCAGGCGCTCTCCTCAGGGCAAGGGTGCGGACATCGTCAAGGCGGTGCAGTTCTATGTATTCCTCGTTTGTCATAGCAAGGACAAATATACGAATTAGAGGCAACCTGCGCAAAGTGCATTCCGCTTTATTTGCCTTTTAGGCACGGCGCCTGTGTTTTTGTCGGGGAGAACCGTGTTTATTTTCATAATTTTACTATATTTGCAGTCTATTATGGAAGATTTCGATATAAGACACGAAGGGCAAATCCGCGAGAAGGACTACGAGAACGCCTTACGTCCGCTGAAATTCCAGGACTTCAGCGGACAGAAGAAGGTGGTGGAGAACCTGAGCATATTCGTGGAGGCCGCCAAATACAGGGGCGAGCCCCTGGACCACACCCTGTTGCACGGACCTCCGGGCCTGGGCAAGACCACGCTGAGCAACATCATTGCCAACGAACTGGGTGTAGGGTTCAAACTGACATCGGGTCCGGTGCTTGACAAGCCCGGCGACCTGGCCGGCATACTGACATCCCTGGAACCTAACGACGTTCTCTTCATAGACGAGATACACCGCCTCAGTCCCGTGGTGGAGGAATACCTCTATTCCGCCATGGAGGACTACAGGATAGACATCATGATAGACAAGGGTCCCTCGGCACGCTCCATACAGATAGACCTGGCACCGTTCACTCTGGTGGGCGCCACCACACGAAGCGGTCTGCTCACCGCTCCCCTGCGTGCCCGTTTCGGTATAAACCTGCATCTGGAATATTACGACAGCATCACCCTGCAGAAGATTATCCTGAGGAGTGCCAGCATCCTGGGCGTACCCATTGAGGGCAAGGCCGCCGGCGAGATAGCCAGCCGCAGCCGTGGCACGCCACGTATAGCCAATGCCCTGTTGCGTCGTGTGCGCGACTTTGCACAGGTGAAGGGCAACGGCAGGATAGACGTGGACATAGCGCGCTACGCCTTGGAGGCACTGAATATCGACCGCTATGGCCTGGACGAGATAGACAACAAGATACTGCTGACCATCATAGACAAGTTCAAGGGCGGCCCCGTGGGCATCAACACCATCGCCACCGCCATCGGCGAGGACGGAGGCACGGTGGAGGAGGTGTACGAACCTTTCCTCATAAAGGAAGGCTTCATAAAACGCACGCCACGAGGGCGCGAGGTTACAGAACTGGCCTACCAGCACCTGGGGCGCACACCCCTTGCCGCCAACGGCCAGCAGAGTCTCTTTGATTTCTGAATAAACTCGGAGTAATCGGAGTAATCAGAGTTTTCAGAATAATCAGAGAGTTTTCCGTTTTAATCCGACTGCGTCGTCTTGAACCTGCTCACGCTCGGCATAATTAAAGTAAACTTCACTTCTGCTCTCGCTTACTCGCAGATTTCCGTTTTCAACATGGTACTGAACTACATTTGGATAGGATTCTTCCTCATAGCATTCCTCATAGCACTGGTGCGTCTGGTGTTCATGGGCGACACCTCGGTGTTCCCCGCCATAATGGACAGCACCTTTTCATCGGCAAAGACAGCCTTCGAGATTTCTTTGGGCCTTACCGGAGTATTGTCCCTGTGGATGGGCATCATGCAGATAGGCGAGAAGGGCGGACTGGTCAGCGCACTTAGCCGCATGCTCTCACCTCTGTTCTGCCGCCTCTTCCCCGACCTTCCCAAGGGGCATCCTGCCTATGGTCACATGTTCATGAACATCAGCGCCAACATGCTGGGGCTGGACAATGCCGCCACACCATTGGGACTGAAGGCCATGGAGTCCATGCAGGAGCACAACAGGCTACAGACAGAGAAGAGGATGGCAGAACAGGGCCTTTCCCGCGAGGAGGCGGAAAAACTGAACGCCACGGCCTCCAATCCCATGATTATGTTCCTGGTGCTTAACACTTCGGGCCTCACGCTCATACCAGTAAGCATACTCGTGTACCGGGCACAGATGGGTGCGGCACAACCCACCGACATCTTCATACCCATACTGTTGGCCACCACCATTGCCACACTGGGAGGCATCATCGTGACGAGCCTCTACCAGAAGATAAACCTGATGAACCGTGCCATCCTGGGCACTATGCTTGGAATATGCCTGCTCATCAGCGGTGTGGTTTGGCTGGGCACTCAGGTAGACAGGGACACGATGAACCTGTGGAGCACCACCATAGCCAATGTGGTCCTGTTCACCATTATCATAGGTTTTATCATAGCAGGATTAAGGCGCAAGGTGAATGTCTATGAAGCCTTCGTGGAGGGGGCCAAGGGCGGATTTGAAACGGCCGTGCGCATTATCCCCTATCTTGTGGCCATCCTTGTGGCCATAGGGGTGTTCCGTGCCTCAGGAGCGATGGACGTGATTATCTCCAGCACGGAATGGGCAGTACGAAGCATGGGGATAAATGCCGACTTTGTCCCGGCCCTGCCCACGGCAATAATGAAACCCCTGAGCGGTTCGGGTGCCAGAGGCATGATGGTGGATGCCATGAGCACATACGGAGCAGACAGTTTCGTCGGACGCCTGAGTTGCATATTCCAGGGTGCCACCGACACCACATTCTACATACTGGCCGTCTATTTCGGCAGCGTGGGCATACGCCACACGCGCCATGCCGTATCGGCAGGCCTCATCACAGACCTCATCGGAGTGGTGGCGGCAATATTCATTGCATACGCCTTCTTCGGATAGACCAGAGGACATATACATATTATAATAATAATACATCACATACAGTGTTCATAGCAGTAGCAGGAAACATAGGAGCAGGAAAGACCACACTGACCGAACTTCTGGCCAGGCACTATGGTTGGGAGCCAAAGTACGAGGCAGTGGCCACAAACCCCTATATGGAGGACTATTACAAGGACATACACCGGTGGAGTTTCTGCCTGGAAACTTTCTTCCTGAAGGAGCGCTTCCGCGACCTTCTGGCCATATCACAGACCGACAAGGACATCATTCAGGACCGAAGCATCTTTGAAGGCGTACATGTCTTTGCCGCCAACAACCAGGCAATGGGCAACATGGAGCAACGCGACTACAACACCTACATGGAACTGTTCCAGCAGATGACCAGCGTGGCACGCACCCCGGACCTGATGATTTACCTGCGGGCTTCCATACCTCATCTGGTGGCCAACATACAGAAACGCGGACGAGGATATGAACAGAGCATACCCATAGAATACCTGCAGAACCTGAACAACCGCTACGAGGACTTTATCCGGAACAAATACCCCGGCAGGGTCCTGACCATAGAGGTGGACAACATGGACTTCCTGAACAACCGCGATGATTTCAAGTCAATAACCGACAAGATAGACAGAATCTTCTACAGCCTCTTCCCCGAAGAGCCCGGAATATAAACCAACAAACAATACCGATTATGCATATAGCAATAGCAGGAAACATTGGTTGTGGCAAGACCACACTGACCAAGATGCTGGCCAAGAGATACGGCTGGGAACCTCGCTTCGAACCGGTGGACGTGAACCCTTATCTGGAGGACTTCTACAAGGACATGTCGCGCTGGAGTTTCAACCTGCAGATCTACTTCCTGAACAAGCGCTTCAAGGACGTGGTGGAGATAAGCAAGGCTACCGACCGCACCATCATACAGGACCGCACCATCTTTGAGGATGCGCGAATCTTCGCTCCCAACCTGCACGACCAGGGATACATGTCCGACCGCGACTTCAACAACTATACCGACCTCTTTGACCTGATGATGTCTCTCGTGGGACTGCCCGACCTGATGATCTACATACGCAGCACCATCCCCAACCTCATAGCACAAATCAGCAAGCGCGGACGCGAATACGAGCAGAGCATTCGCATCGACTACCTGAAGGGCCTGAACGACCGCTACGAGGAGTGGATAAAGAAGTATCCCGGACATGTACTGATCATAGATGGCGACACCTGCAAGTTCGGAGACAGCCCCGAGGACTTCCGTACAGTGACGGAAGAAATAGACCAGAGACTGTACGGACTCTTCTAACGGAAAAGTGAAAACGGAAAACGGAAAACTGCGAGTAAGCGAGGGCAATCAAACCTGTTTGAATTGCCGAGCGGGAGCAGATTCAAGACGACAAAGTCGGATTAAAACGGAAAACGAACATACCCCCTCCGCTCCGCTCGCCCTCCCTATCTTAGGGGGACAAAGGAAACGGAAAACGGGAAAGGGAAAACTGGGAACATTGCCATACCCCCTCCGGAACTTCGCGCTTACCCATCGTTAAACTGGAGAGTTTAACCCTCAGAGGGTACAGAATGACATTCAGTCATTCTTCTAAAGACCCTCTTTGTCCCCCTGAGACAGGGGGACGAGCGAAGCGGAGGGGGTATGATGAAACGGAAAACGGAAAACAGAAAGAGAAGAACGGAAACGGGAAAGGATGAAATTGACATACCCCCTCCGCGCTTCGCGCTCGTCCCCCTATCTTAGGGGGACAAAGAAAGCGGAAATCTGCGAGTAAGCGAGGGCAGAGTCAAACTTGCTTACCCCCTATCTTGCCTTCCCCCTACAGGGGGATTGAGGGGGTCCTCAACTATAAACACTTACCCACATGGCAAACTTGAAATCCCTTGCCAAGGACACGGCCATCTACGGTCTGTCGAGCATAGTAGGCAGATTCTTGAACTATCTGCTCGTCCCCCTTTACACGCACGTCATCAGCGCTGCAAACGGCGGATACGGCATAGTCACCAACCTCTATGCCTACGTGGCCCTGTTGCTCGTCTTGCTCACCTTCGGCATGGAGACCACCTTCTTCCGTTTCGCCAACAAGGAGGACGAAGACCCCGATACCGTCTTCTCCACATCGTTTGCCGTGGTGGCCGCTCTTGCCTTGATATTCCTGGCCGGCATTCTGGACTTTATCACACCGATAAGCGGACTGATGGGCTACACCGAGCACCCCGAATATATAATGGTAATGGCTTCCGTAGTTGCCCTGGATGCAATACAGGCCCTGCCGTTCTGCTACCTCAGATACCAGAAAAAGGCCATAAAGTTCGCCTCACTCAAACTCCTGTTCATAGCACTCAATATCGGCCTTAACCTCCTTTACTTCGTCTGGCTGGGCAAGACCGACGTGCTCTATGTCTTCACCCTAAACCTGGCCTGCACAGGCATCATCACCTTCTTCTTCCTGCCCGAAATGGCAAGGATAAAGTGGAAGGTGGACTTCCGTCTGCTCGGACGCATGCTATCCTACTCGTGGCCCGTGCTGATACTTGGCATTGCCGGCATACTCAATCAGGCGGCGGACAAGATGATATTCCCCCTCATCTATCCCGACACCGCACAGGGTGTGGTGGAACTGGGCATATACGGCGCCTGTGTGAAGGTGGCAATGATTATGGCCATGATAACACAGGCCTTCCGCTATGCCTACGAACCCTTTGTCTTCGCGCAAAGCAAGAACAAGGACAAGAACGAGACCTACGCCATAGGCATGAAGTATTTCCTTATCTTCACCCTGCTGGCATTCCTTTGCGTGGTGGCATACCTGCCCATGCTTAAATACATGGTGGGCAGCGACTACTGGGAGGGATTGCGCGTCATCCCCATAGTGATGGCCGCAGAAATAATGATGGGCATATACTTCAACCTCTCCTTCTGGTACAAACTCATAGACAAGACCATCTACGGAGCGTGGTTCTCTCTGGCGGGATGTGCGGTACTGTTTGCCGTGAACATCATCTTCATCCCCCATTACAGTTACATGGCATGCGCCTGGGGCGGCTTTGCCGGTTACGCCACGGCCATGGTACTCAGTTATGTCGTAGGACAAAGAAAGAACCCCATCAACTACCCTCTGAAGAGCATGGCCGTCTACGTGGCCATCACCTGCCTTTTCTTCGCTATCATGCAAGCGCTGCCGCAGGAATGGCCTGCCATACTCCGCATGGCCATCAATACCGTGCTGATACTTGCTTTCGTGGGGCACATCATCTATCACGACCTGCCCCTGCGCAACCTGCCTGTGGTGGGCAAGTATTTCAGATAGCAAAGACTATATTGCCTAGATGATCTAGACTATCTAGACTATCTAGACAGACTAGACAGACTAGAATATCTAGAAGAACTAGAAAGACTAGAAAGCCTAGAATATCCACCAAAGACTATAATCCCCCCGTCCAATCATATTATAGGCAGCAGCACCTTCTGCCCGTCCTCGCATATCTTGCGGAAGATGCCGTTTTCCATCAGGAAAGCCTCGCCGCGGACCTCCTCATAGCCGAACATGCCGTAAAGGTAGGTACCGTCGGGGAAGACGTAGAAACGCTTGCCCATGCTGTCCTTTGCCGCCACCTCGTTGTATATCTTCATGCCGTCCAGCACAAAGTCCTTCCACTCGTAGTAATGGGGCAGAATCTGTATGCTCGTCAGGCCCATGCCGCGGAAAAAGCGCTTGTATTTGGGGTCGCGCACTTCGCCGGGCAGTTCGGGGATTGAATACACCTCGTCCGCACAGTTCATGCTGCCGGCACTGATGGTGAGCAGTACGCCCTCGTAGACAAGCAGGGCTTCGCGCAGGAACATCTCCTGGAAAAACCTGTGCTGGGTGGGAACATGGCCGCCTCCGAGAATAACAAGGTTAGATTCCCGCACAAGAGAGTGGGCAAGTGTTATGTTCCTTCTGTCCAACAGGGTCCAACTCACAATCTTGACACCGCAGGCCTGGAGTGCAGTACGCATTCCCTCCGAGGCGCTCTCGCTCCCCCCGAAATCATCGGGCGAGGAAGTGACATACAGGCCACGCACCTCTCCACTCAACTGACGGAGAAGTTCTTCGCGGAACCCGTTCTTTTCAAATATGGTTCCATCGCGTCCGCATGGACTGCTGGTGAGAAACAGAGTGAACATATATTTGGCAAAGATATTGCATTTATTTGGATTTTTCAAATAAAAACATTATTTTTGCACTGCTGGGACCTAAAAACACAGAAATACTGTCAAGGCGCGCTTGCACCTTGAATACCGCAAACAATAGTATCCACCAAATAACATACCTATTATGAACTTCATTTTCATTTCCCCCAACTTTCCGGAAAACTACTGGAACTTCTGTGCAGCACTGAAGAGGAATGGTGTAACTGTATTTGGTATTGGCGATGCTCCGTACGACAACCTGGACAACCGTCTCAGAGAGAGTCTTACCGAGTATTACCGTGTCAACAACATGGAAGATTATGACCAGGTGTATCGTGCCGTGGCACATTTTGCCGCCAAGTACGGACGCATAGACTGGATAGAGAGCAACAACGAGTACTGGCTGGAGCAGGATGCACGCCTGCGCACCGACTTCAACGTGAATACCGGCATCAAGACGGACAAGATAGACAGCATCAAGGAGAAGTCCGAGATGAAGAAATACTATGCCGCCGGCGGCATACGTACCGCACGCCAGATAAAGGCAAGCGACAGCCTGGACAACATACTGAAGTTTGCCTACGAAGCAGGCTACCCCCTCTTTGCCAAGCCTGATGTAGGCGTGGGTTCCGGCGGTACGCACAAAATTGAGAGCGAATGGGCATTGCGCGAGTTCCTCAACAACACTCCGCACATCCACGAGTATGTCATCGAGGAATTCGTTACCGGCAACATCTGCACCTACGATGCCATAATCAACTCCAAGGGCGAGCCCATGTTCGAGAGCATGTGCGTATGTCCCCCGTCCATTTCGGACATAGTAAACTACAACCTCGACAGCACCTATTACGTCCAGCAGCACATCAACGAGAACCTGCGCTTCTGGGGCCGCCAGACCATCAAGGCATTCGGTGTGAAGAGCCGTTTCGTGCACCTGGAGTTCTTCCAGTTGGGACGCGCCCACCGCGGTCTCGGCAACGAGGGCGACTTCGTGGCCCTGGAGGTGAACATGCGTCCCGGCGGCGGATACACCCCCGACATGATCAACTATGCCCACAACGTGGACGTATATCAGATCTGGGCAGACATGGTGGCATTTGACCAGCGCAAACAGCCCGACACCAACGACGACTACTTCTGCGTCTATGCCGGCCGACGCTCAGGTGTGGAGTATCACCTGAACGACGCACAGATACTGGACAAGTATGCATACGCCATGAAGATGACCCCGAACATCGACAAGGCTCTGGCACCTGCCATGGGCGATTATGCCTACATTGCACGCTTCCGCACGGAATGGGAGCGCGACGAGTTCCTTTACGACGTTTGCAACAGAAAGTAACGACAGGACAAACACATAGGCAGGTCCCCCTCACTCCGGACCTGCCTAAACTTTATCACTATACCTTATATAATATATAATGGAAGGACAATACAACAAACATTTCAGCAATCATCTCCAGCGCGAGATGGAGTACAAGACATACGGCAAGAAGGGACGTCCCGTGCTTATCTTCCCATCGCAGGACGGCCGCTACTTCGACTTTGAGAACTTCGGCATGATAGACGTACTCGCACCCTGGATAGAAAAGGGCGAGATACGTGCCATCTGCGTGGACGGCATAGACGGCGAGACGTGGAGCAACCGCTCTGCCGACAACCGTTGGCGCATAGAGCAGCACGAGCGCTGGTATCACTACATTACCGAGGAGCTCATCCCCGAGGTGCGCAAGCGCAAGACCGAGACCTTCATCGTAACGGGTTGTTCCATGGGTGCTTTCCATGCCGGCAACTTCTTCTTCCGCCGCCCGGACATCTTCGACTCCGTCATTGCATTGAGCGGCCTGTACACTGCCGGCTACGGTTTCCCCATGTACAGCGACGAACTCACGTTTATGAACTCGCCCATCGACTTCCTGCGCGAAATGCCTGCCGACCACCCCTGGATGGACCTCTACAAGAAGCGCAACATCTACATCTGCGTGGGCCAGGGCAAGTGGGAGGACGAACTGCTGGAAAGCACACGTGCACTGGACACCGTACTTTGCCAGCGTGGTATCCCCGCCAACATGGACTACTGGGGCTTCGACGTGGACCACGACTGGTGCTGGTGGCGCGTACAGTTGCCCTACTTCATGGAAAAGGTACTGGCCAAGAAATAAAAAGGCATTACGTATAAAAAAACGAAGCGGTCCCATCTGCTGTCAAGAGCAGATGGGACCGCTTTCGTTTTGGTTCGTTACACTCCCCACGATGGCCCGTTTTTATCATCAGTGACGGTAAACTTCACCATCGGTAATCGTTCGGCGAACGAACAGTAATGATTCGAGTGCGTCGTCGTGAGAGCGGTTTCAAGTTTAAACTTTAAACTTTAAACTTTAAACAAAGCCGCCGAGGTTCGAACCCCGGCGGCTTGATATATTACCATTCGCTGTCCCAAATGCCGGGAGCAGCAGGACCGTTGTCCTCACGGCCGAGCTGGACATCAGCGGCTGAAGTGTCAACTGTCTCATCATTGATGCCCAAACTTGCAGCCAGCATATTCACGGCACTTACCTTTATTGTCTCCACAGAGGGAGTGATATATGTCTTTTTCATAATCTGTATTTGTTTCTTATGGTTTCACTTTATTTCTGCCATCCTCCCTGTCCTGTACCTCACGGTAAAGGAGCAGGGGGTGGACAAGGAGTCCGAAGACCCCCACTATAAACTAAAACTAAAACTGTATTCTTTTATTACTTGATTACCTTCTTGCCGTTTACGATATACAGACCCTTCTGTGCGTTCTGAACGCGACGGCCAGCCAGGTCGTAGATCTCAGCCTTCACATTTCCGTTTTCACCTTCAATGCTCTCAATGGCGGTCTCGGTGCCGAAGTCGAAACTCAGGAAGCGAGCCTCACCGCCAGCAGCAGGCAGATAAGCCTTGAAACCGTTGTTCAGGAAAGCAGTATTACCGCTCTGGTTCTTTGTTGCCATGTAGAAGCCGGCCTCACCAGCAGGTGCTGACAATACATAGGCATCCTTGGTAATATAAGTTGATGCTACAGTGCCCTCGAGAACATTAGCGTCTATTTCAGATGCTTCGCCACCAATTGTCAGATTATAGTCATTAGCGTTACCCTTAAGGATTACGGCAGTCTCGGCAGGAACCACACCGCTTTCAATCTTTGTCATGGTAGCAGATGTAGCTGTTGTGCTTGATACACAATATGCTTCCAGACCAGTGGGCAGAGTAACTGCAACGGGGCAGTAGAAGGTAGCATAACCGCTCTCGCCAATGGTAACGGGGAGAGAAGTTACCTCTTCAATAGTGAAGCGGTATTCAGGAGTTCCAGTAAATTTTGCATTAAAGTCGGCAGCGTCACTGGCCCCTGTTCCTGCAGAATAGAAGTAACGAACATCGTTACCATTCATGAACGACATCTGAACCTTGCCTGCCACTTGAGAAACCTCAAAGTTGATGGTAGTTCCAGCAGCTTCACCTACTGTGTTGGTATAAGTCAACATGCTTCCATTTGCGATATACATACCATTTCTGAATGACAATAACTTGCCGTTTGTGTAGTAGAATACGCTATTTGCCGTTGTAGCTGCTGTAGCCACAGCCTCAAACTGTGTTAAGCCAGTGCCTGTACCAGAAACCAGATAACCTGTTTCTCCATTGTTCTTGATACGGATAAATGTGCCGTCAGGTACCAGAGGAGGCAAAGCATCTACTGCGTCATCCAATGCCACGAAGGCTGCAGTTTGGGCTGTAACTGTCCCTTCAACGGTTGCATCAATTTGGGTCTTAATGGCAGTAACTGCGCTCGTATTATAATAACCAAGCCCGTCACCCATGAAAGGAGTAACATAGGTGCCTATATTGCTCTTGAGAGAAGTCAACATGTTTCCAACTTCAGCGACCTCTGTAATCTCCTTAGCACCGCTTACGGTGATGGTACCTGCAGTTGCATCAAGTCTATTGCTTCCATCATGACATACATAATAACGGATGATATAGTTACCTTGGGGAACGACACCCAATGAATAGTTTGCTACAGTGGATGTTCCTGTGAATCCAAGCTTATAGTCAGAAGCTACTACCTCACCAGTGGCATTTACAATATCAACACCTAAAATGTACAGACCACAAGAAGGAGCAGATACATTATCATAATCGAACACTACAGTAAGTTCTGTTCCATTAGTAACAACTGCAGTTGCCGCCTTTTTGATCGTATGTCCTTCTGCACCAACATGATCATTGCTATTCTGATCATTGGCTGTCGTGTTACTCTTGAGTCCCTTAGGATATATGGAAGACTCAGTCCAGAAAGCGCCATCAGTGGTATAGTTTTGCTCCATACCAAAAGACTCCAAAGCTGCAATTTTGTCTAAAGCTTCTTGGAAATCTTCTGATCCAGCAGAACCGTAAACACGAATCGTCATCAAGTTGCCACCATCAACACCTGTCTCAGCAACCTTACATCCGTTGCTTGCTCCATTAGCCGCATTTGTTATATTTAGTTTCTCATTACCTGTTGATTTCGTTAACGTAAATCCAGAATTTCCACCAAAATTAGCAGGTGCTACTGTCCAACGATGAAGAGGTTCTTCAGTCAAAACAACATCAACACCACTGTTATGAGTAACAAATCCATTACCTTCCACACAATACAGGTAGTATTGTCCTTCGGGAGTCTTTTCACCGCGCAAGAAGGCGAATTTTTCATTAACATCTGTTCCCGAAGGAGCCACGTTTGTAAGTGTTTGTGCAGATGACGAAGTTACATCACCACTGCAATCAAAGAAAAAGAAACCACGTACCAAAGATTGAATTGTGTAAGCCGAAGTGTTGTTCAATTCGCTGAGCGCAGTAATTTGCGCCCACGCTCCCACTGTAGTCAGCAGGGCAACTAATGAAAGTAATAGTTTTTTCATAAGATAGTTTGTGTTTTGTTAATAATTATTGATTGTTGATTATAAACAGCAGTATCCCATACCTATCCGCATGAGGCAACGAAACTATAGGCATACTGAACTTCAGTACACCTAAGAATTTGGTTTGTAGGGAATGCTACAAGACCTATAAGGAAACGGAATGGGGGGGGGGGGTAACAGACTGTATATCAGCACACAAAGCCCTCTTGCCATAGGAACAAGCCTCTGGCATCGGCAAGACGGATTTGGTTTGTGTGTACTGCATCACAGAACGTGAATTACGTTATTTTACATGGTTTTCAGGGTGTAAAAGTACAACATTCCAAGTAAACGGCAAAATATTTTAGGCAAAAAATGCATGCCGCCCTAAATAATTACAACTTGGGCAACTATGTCCCTGCATTACAACTCTATCTCGTCCAACTTGACCAGACCGTTCACTATGGCATATATGGTCAGGCCGGCAGGAGAGTGTATGTTCAGTTTCTTGGAGATGTTGCGACGGTGCGTCATGACGGTATTCACGGAGATGAACATGTTCTCGGCAATCTCCTTGTTGGAAAGGCCCTTCACCACTTCCACGATGACTTCCTTCTCACGGTCGGAAAGGCTGTCGGCAGATTCTGCACGGGGAGTGGCAACCGCCTCTTCCTCGGCCTGCTGAGTCCCCCGCAGGCGTACCTCGTCCTCCAGACGGTGCACGCACTCGGCAAAGAGGTGGTCCTCCAGACGGCAATGGCTGAGCATGTCCTCCTCCATCATGTAGATGTCCATCAGCACCTCGTTGAGCAACTGCACATTGCTCTTGGCAGGATAGTACTTGATGAGGATGTTCTTCAGTTCCGACGAACTCTTCTCGATACTGCTGTGGTTGTCCTGATGACGGTGGCTGAGGATATGGAAGCCATGCTCCGAGTCGGGCAGGCGTCCTGCCAGCAACTGCTCCACATAGGGATGCACGTGGTGGTTCTCATAGTCCATGTGGCGCGACACCTCGGCGGCATACTCGTCATAGAATTTAAGTATCAGCACGGCAATCTGGTTGCTGGACACCCCTATGGCCTCCAGCAACTTGCGCTTTATGGCCGGCAGGCGGAAGTCAACGAAATAGGAGTGCGACTTCTTCAGGTACTCCATCAGGGCGTTTACGTCCACATCATCCACCAGTTCGCTGACCTTCACATGGTCGCCACCCCTGATGAAGTTCACGACTGCCAGGAATGTGGGCACATCCACACCACACTCCCTGCACACGGTCTGTATGCTGGCATCGCCAAAGCCGAATGCCAGTCCGAAGCGGCTGATCACCTGCAGCATGCGGTAGTCGTCGCTTATCAGTTCACTCATGGGGTCGGATGCTCTGTACTTGTCGGTCATAACTGTATTATATCAAAGGCACGGCTGGCCGGTAACTATGTTTGTGTATTTCTTGCGCAAAGTTATAAATAATTCCGCACCGCACATGCTTCGTTATTCATTTTTTTGTACCTTTGCCGCATGAAATACCTACAAACAAGTATCAGGGAACTGGGCGTAGAGATTGAAATCTCATCCTTTTCCACAGGCAACGGCACCAAGGAGTGGCATGCGATGTTGCATGTGGAACCATGCGGAGAGATGTTCCTGGAGCAATACAGGCGCATACGCCAGGCCGAAGCCATACTGGCGGAGATGCCCGAACTGGAAGGGGCACATACCGTGTTCAAGCGCTACTTCCTGTCCGACAGCACCAACCAGCAACCCCTCATGCAGGAGGACGGTTCCCATTGCACCATAAGTTACATACAGCAGCCCCCTCTGGACGGAAGCAAGGTGGCTCTGTGGATATACATGCAGCAGGGCATGGAGATGGAATACCTTGCCGACCAGGCCGGTTCCACGGTGGTGAGCCACAACGGCTACCGCCACATCTGGACCATGGGACTGATGGATAACCAGGGCGACAGCCACCAGCAGACGCAGACCCTGCTGGGACAATACGAACAGGCGCTTGCATCGCACCAGGCCTCCATTGCCGACAACTGCATACGCACATGGTTCTTCGTACGCGACGTGGACACACAATACCACGGACTTGTGGTGGCACGACGCAACTATTTCAACTACATAGGCCTGACGGCAGACACGCACTATATTTCCTCCACAGGCATCGGTGGCAACCCCTCCGACCCCAAGGCCCTCGTGCAGTTGGGAGCATACGCCCTGACCGGTTTCCAACCCGAACAGCAGCGCTATCTCTATGCCCCCACCCACCTGAACCGTACCAGCGACTATGGCGTGACCTTCGAGCGCGGCACACTGATGCAGTACGGCGACCGCGACCATGCCTACATTTCTGGCACGGCAAGCATAGACAACCAGGGCGAGGTGGTGTACGTCGGAGACATCCGCAAGCAGACCCTGCGCATGTGGGAGAACGTGGAAAAACTGCTGGAAGAGGCGGGCATGACCATGGAGCACTGCGCACAGATTATCGTCTACCTGCGCGACACAGCCGACTATGCGCTTGTACGCGACATGTTCAAGGAGCGCTTCCCCGAGATTCCCACCGTAATAACGTTAGCCCCGGTTTGCCGTCCCACATGGCTCATTGAGATGGAGTGCGTGGCAATCAGGGAGAACTGCAATCCGCAGTACGCCAAGTTTTAGAAGAGCCAATGCATTGCCACAAGCAGGGGGATATGCCTGACGAGCATATCCCCCTGCTTGGTTTTTATTCTAAAGGGCACTTACTTTCTGTCGCCGAAGAGGCGCAGGATGTAGAGGAAGAGGTTGATGAAGTCCAGGTACAGCGTCAGACTGCCCATAAGGGCCAGTTTGTTGGTCTCGTCGCTGATGCCGGCATGCTGAGCCTGCTGGAGCATAACCTTAATCTTCTGGGTGTCATAGGCAGTAAGGCCGACGAAGATGATTACACCGGCATAGTTCAGTATGGATGCCAATATGCTGTTCTGCCAAAAGATGTTTACCACGGTGGCAATAATAAGGCCGATGAGCGCCATCATCAGGGTACGCCCCATGACCGACAGGTCTTTCTTGGTAAAATAACCCACCAGCGACATGCCACCGAAGGTGCCGGCCGTAACGAAGAATGCCTGCGCTATGCTCTCTGCCGTATAGACAAGCATTATGAAGGACATGGTAACGCCGTTCAGGATTGCATAGGCGGCAAACATCAGTCCTGCCGTGGCAAAGGACATCTTGTGGATACGGGCAGACAGGAACACCACCAGCACCACTTCGGCAATGAGCAATCCCCAATACATGCCACTGGTGGCAATGGTATATACCAAGTTCTCGTTGCGTCCCACTATCATGGCGGTAAGGGCGGTCATGGCCAAGCCACAAGCCATCCATGTATAAACATTGCGCATAAGCACGGCGAAGACACTGCTCTGAGCCAGTGTCTGGCCTTTGTCGTAATAATTGTTGTATTCCATTTATAATATATATATAAATAAGGTGTAGTATCTGTTATTTCTCCTCGGGCAGGATAACCACGGTAACCTCGTTCTTGCTGTTCACCAGTGCCTTGGCAGCACGCATGATGTCCTTCTGGCTAACCTTCTCCAGGGTGGGAAGGTAGTCCTTCTGCACGTCTATGCCGTAGCGGTAGTAACTCTGCAGGTATGAGAGCCATGCGCCGTTCTTGTTCTGGCGCTCCTGATAGGTCTTGCGCATGTATTCCTTCACGCGCTGCATGTACTCGGCAGGGATACCCTGTGCGGCAACCTTGCGGAGTTCCTCGCGCATGACGGTCAGGCAGGTGTCGTACATCTCAGGCTTCACGTTGCCCTGAACGGAGAACATATAGTTCCACTTGCCGTCGTTGCCGTCATAGTGTTTTCCACTTGCACCCACGCCATAGGAGGCGCCAAGGTCCTCGCGGATGGTCTTGGTGTAGTTCATCTGCATGGCCTGACCCAGTATGCTCATGACGATCTCGTCCTTGATATTCTTCTTCTTGGCAGGAGTGTGCATGACCAGAGATGCCATGGCCTGGGGCTGCTCCATCTTGGCCTTGTAGATGTTCTGGATGTTGCCCTTGCGGATGACAAGGTCGGTATAGACGGGCTTGTCGTTGCGCTTCACGGTGGGCAGGGTGGCCAGATACTGGCAGCAGTACTTGGACAGGGTGTCCTCGTTGAAGGTTCCCACGAAGAAGAATGTGAAGTCGGAAGCATCGGCAAAGCGGTCGGCCCAAATCTCCAGGGCGCGCTGGTAGTTGATGCCAGGCAGAAGTTCCTTCTTCATGACGATGTTGCGTGGGTTCTTGCCATAGAGAGTAGACGAAACGCTGTCTGCATACCATGAAAGAGGATTGTTTTCCTTGCCCTGAAGCATGGTGTAGTACTGGGTCATCATGTTCTGTGCGGCATCCATGTCGGGCTGGAGGGGCTGGAACTGCAGGTACACCAACTGCATCATGGTCTCCAGGTCCTGACGCGAAGAACCGCCGGAGATGTACTCGTTCTGCGAACCTATGCTGCCGTTGGCCTGCGCCTGCTTGCCGGCAAGCATCTTGCGGATGTCGGTCTGCTTGTAGCCACCCAACTTGGAAACGGAGCATAGTTCTTCGGCAACCTCCAGGGTGATATAGTCCTCGGCACCATAGCGGTTGGTACCGCCGGGGCTGTATGCCTGCATGAGAATCTCGTTATCGTTGTGGGTGGTGGGAAGCATTATCACGCGGACACCGTTGGACAGGGTCAGTTCCTTGCTGCCATAGCGTCCGGCCTTGCTCTTCACGATAGTGCCGGGAGCGGGCAGGTCCTTGACCAAGGCACCGCTGGCGGTCTCGTCCACAAAGGCTGTGGTCTTGGCATCCATACCTGCCTTTACGGCAATGAGGAGGCTATCGGCCGTGGGCTGGGTGTAGCCTTCCTTCTCTGGGTTCATGACCAGGACAACGAGGTTCTTCAGGTCGCGGGTAAACATCTTGGCATACAGGGCGTTCACCTCGTCCAGGGTGACGGTGGGCAGAATCTGCTTGTAGGCATTCACCTCGTCCTCGATGGAAACAAGGGGTTCGTTCTCAAGGAAGTTGTCCAGGCAATCCTGTATGAAGGCAGAGTTCTCGCGCTTGTTGCGGTTCTGGTACTGGAGATCTATGGAAGAGAGGAAGGAGGCACGGCGGCGGTCCAGTTCGCTCTGCAGGAAGCCATGGTCCAGGATGGTGCACATCTCCTTCACGGCAGATGTGATGGCCGGATATATCTGTCCCTCCTTGGGCACAATGTAGGACTCGGTGCACTTTGCCACCTTGGACAGGAGGAACATGCCCTCGTTGAAGGAAGCCATCAGGTACGGAGTCTCGGGCTTTTGAAGGATGTCCTGCATGCGAGAGGCGAACATGCCCGTAACCATGGACTTGACGGCCTTGTGGCGCAGGTACTCTGCGGTGTTCTTCTGGTCCTCGGGCCACAGGGGCTGGTGCTTCTGCATCAGGGACACGATGGTCATGGACTGCTCGGGGTCGTGGTCGGTAACCACAATGGGCTGCTCATTGTCGTCCACGCCGTAGTAGATGCGTTCGGCAGGATTCTCGGGCATGGCGATGGGAGAGAACATCTCCTTTATCTTTGCCTCGGTGCGGTCCACGTCGATGTCGCCCACCACGATGATGGCCTGCAGGTCGGGGCGGTACCACTTGTGGTAATAGTCGCGCAGAACCTGGTAGGGGAAGTTGTCCACCACGGACATCAGACCGATGGGCATGCGGTTGCCGGGACGGCTGTTGGACATCAGTGTGGGCAACTGGCGGTCCAGTATGCGCATCTGTGCAGAGTTGCGCTGGCGCCACTCCTCGTGGATGACGCCACGCTCCTTGTCAATCTCCTTCTCATCCAGGGTGAGGTCGCAACTCCAGTCGTGCAGGATCAGCAGGACACTGTCCACGGTGGAGGTGCGGGCCGTGGGTACATTATTTATATTATATACGGTCTCATCGATGGAAGTGTAGGCATTCAACTGCTGGCCGAACTTCACACCTATGCCCTCCAGATAGCGCAACAAGGCATCGCCGGGATAGTGCTTGGTACCGTTGAAGCACATGTGCTCCAGGAAGTGGGCCAGGCCGCGCTGCTCCTCTTCCTCCTGAACAGAGCCTACCTTCTGTGCAATGTAGAAATTGGCCTGTCCGGGTGTCTTCACGTTCTTGCGGACATAATAGGTAAGGCCGTTGGGCAACTGGCCCTTGCGTGTCTCGGCATCCTGTGGCAGAGACTGTGCGCTGACACCTGCAACCATGCAAAGTGTCAGCAAAAGTGACAGAATTCTTTTCATATTTCGTTCGGTTTTTGTCATTTTGACGCCAAAGTTATAAATTAGTGTGTAGATTGCCAAATAAATGCCGTACCTTTGCAGGCAATATGGCAAAAAAGAAGAAACGCAGACTTAAACGCTGGGTAAGGGTCGTGCTCTGGAGCATGGTCCTTGCCTTTGGCGCATGGATGATATGGTGGCCGGCCAACGCCTTGCACGAGTATTGGGCAGAGGCATCACAAGAAGACACGCAAAGAAAGGCATACCAACCAAGCAAGGTGCTCACTACCCACGAGGCGGACTCCACCATGACAGAGAAACTGCTGCGCTTCATCGCCTCCCCCACCCGACTGGACACGGCAGACATAGCGGTAAGCGTGTGGGACCTGAGCAGCAACACCCCTGCCCTGCAATGGCACGACCAGGAACTGATGGTTCCGGCTTCAAGCCTGAAACTCCTCACCGCCATATCGGCATTGAAGCGTCTGGGGCCTGGCCACAAATACACGGAAAAGGTGCTGATGACGGGAACCCTGACACATGGCACCCTGCATGGCGACATCATCTTCCAGGCCGACGACAATCCCATGGTGGAGACTCTGGACGAATACATCCATGCCATCAGCCGTGCAGGCATACGCAAGATAGACGGACGCTTCATACTGAACCTAATGCGTGCCGACACACTGAGGGCACACCATACGGCCAGTTTCTGGGACATACCCTACAACCGCACGCCCATCCTGCTGAAGGGTGCGCCACGCATAGCACAGGAAATAAGGCTATTGCTCAGACAGGCAGGGATAGACGCGCCACGCCCCATCGTGGAAGAGGGACTGAAAATATATCCCACGGCACGCGTGCTGAAGAGCAAGACCACGGACATGACCGATGTCATCGCCCCCATGCTCATCTTCAGCTGCAACATCAAGGCCGATGCCCTGCACTACCATGTCCACCACTACAAGGACAGATACACCCCTGGGGCAGGCAGAAGAGGCGTGGTACTCGAGACCTTCCTGCGCGAGAACCTTGGCTATGACACCAGTCACTTCACTCTGAACGACGGTTCCGGCCTTTCACCCGAAAACATGGTCAGTGCCGATTTCCTCCTTGCCCTCCTGCGCTATGCCTGGACAGAACCTGAGATAAAGGACATACTGATAAACGAGGCTCTGGCCACACCCGGCCATCCCACACGGCGCGGTTCGCTGATATACCGCATGAACGGTCCTTTGTTCGAAAACCGTATCTTTTGCAAGACGGGCACGCTGACCAGTATCGGTGCTTCCAGCCTCTGCGGCTATGCCCACGGACGCAACGGCCGCTGGTATGCCTTTGCCATCATCAACCGCAACTCTCCCGTAGAGGAAAGCCGCCTGTATCAGGACATGCTTTGCAAAGTGTTGGTGAAGTAGACCTTCTCCACATCCCTATCCGCAACAGCCACCGCATCCTCCGCTACAATTACCGTCGCAATCGCCCTTGCCACCGCCTTTCTTGAAGAAGCGGTTGTAGGCGGCGTAGGCGGCCACGATTAGGAGGAAGACGAGCAGGATTATGCTTTGAACGTTCATAGTATCAATGTTACAAGGAATGCCGCCAGCCATGCAATGGTGCATTGGAAAACAAGGATTATCATTGCCCATGTGTTGCCCAGTTCGCGACGTATCGTTGCCATGGCGGCAATGCATGGGGTGTAGAGCAGACAGAAGACCATCATGGCGTATGCCGTGGCGGTGGTAAAGACCTCAGACAGAGGCACTCCGGCAAACAGGGTGGACAGGGTACTTACCACCACCTCCTTGGCCAGAAGTCCGCTGGCCAGGGACGTTATGATGCGCCAATCACCCAAACCGAGGGGAGAGAAGACGGGTTGCAGGACTCCGGCCATCTGTGCCAACATGCTTTCGTGCTCCATGCCAGGGGCCACCATCTTCAGGTGGAAGGTGAAGGTCTGCAGGAACCATATCACCATGGAGGCAAGGAAGATGACGGTGAAGGCACGACGGAGGAAATCGCTGGCCTTGTCCCACAAGAGGCGCATGACGTTGGAGGGCACGGGCATGCGGTAGTTGGGCAGTTCCAGCACAAAGGGTACCGCCTCGCCACGGAACATTGAGTGCTTCATCAACAAGGCCACCAGTATGCCCACCACTATACCCATGACATAAAGACTTCCCATCACCAGGGCGGCATTGTCGGGGAAGAAGGCCGCCGCAAAGAAGGCATAGATGGGAATCTTGGCCGTGCAGGACATGAAGGGGGTGAGCATGATGGTGAGACGGCGGTCGCGCACACTGGGCAGGGTGCGGCTGCTCATCACGCTGGGCACGCTGCATCCGAATCCCATCAGCAAGGGCACTATGCTTCGGCCGGAGAGACCGAGTTTTCGCAATGGGCGGTCCATCACGAAGGCTATGCGTGCCATGTAGCCGCTATCCTCCATCATGGAGAGGAAGAAGAAAAGCAGAAGGATGAGTGGCAGGAAGACTATCACCGTACCCACACCGCCATATATGCCGTCTATTACCAGGCTATGTATGGCAGGGGCTATGTTTATGGAGGACAGGAACGTGTCCGTAAGGCCGGTAAACCACTCCACCCCCATTTCCATCTGCTCCTGAAGCCAGCCTCCGATCCCGTCGAACGTGAGCCAGAAGACCACCGCCATTATGGCAATGAACGATGGCAGGGCCGTCCACTTGCCGGTAAGCACCTTGTCCACGGCCTGGCTCCGCAGGTACTCTCTCGTGTCGCCGGGGCGCACCACGGTACGGGAGCAGATATTGTTGATGAAGTCGAAGCGCATGGTGGCAATGGCCGCCTGGCGGTCAAGGCCCCGTTCCTCTTCCATCTGGCAAAGGATATGCTCCACGGTTTCCTGCTCGTTTTGGCTCAGGGAAAGGGCTTTCACCACCAATGGGTCGCCCTCTATCAGTTTGGATGCCGCAAAGCGTATGGGCAAACCTGCCCTCTGGGCATGGTCCTCGATGAAGTGCATTATGGCATGCAGGCAACGGTGCACGGCACCGCCGTTCTCGTCGGGCGAACAATAGTCGTGGCGCAAGGGGCCCTCCTGGTATCGTGCCACATGCACGGCATGCCGTATCACCTCGTCCACACCCTCGTTTCTCATGGCGGAAATGGGGATAACGGGTATGCCGAGCAGCGCCTCCATCTCGTTGATGCGCACGGAACCATGGTTGTTCTTTATCTCGTCCATCATGTTGAGGGCCAGCACCATGGGGATGCCAAGTTCCATCAACTGCATGGTCAGGTACAGGTTGCGCTCTATGCACGTTGCATCCACTATGTTGATGATGGCTGAGGGGCGCTCCTCCAGGATGAAACGGCGGCTCACCACCTCCTCCGCCGTATAGGGCGACAGGGAATATATGCCCGGCAGGTCCGTCACCACGGAATTGGGATAACCCTTTATGGCACCGTCCTTACGGTCAACGGTGACGCCTGGGAAATTGCCCACGTGCTGGTTAGCACCCGTCAGTTGGTTGAAAAGCGTTGTCTTGCCACAATTCTGGTTTCCCACCAAGGCAAAGGTAAGTTTGCGGTCCTTATCACCACTCACCGTTCCTTTCTCCCCCTGAGACAGGGTGGAGTCCCCGTAGGGGGAGGGGGTGGACAAATAGTTTTCCGTTTTCCGTTTCCCATTTTCCGTTTCCCTCCTCGCCTTCTCCTGCTCCTGATGATAGTGTCCACCCTCGCCAAGACCGGGATGCTCCGGTTCGGGAAAACGGGAATCGGAAATCGGAAAGGTGAAAGGTTGTTTCCCGTTCTCCTCAAAGTTTTCCGTTTTCCGTTTTCCGTTTTCCGTTCGTCTCACCTCTATCTTGCGAGCATCGGCACGTCGTAAAGTCAGTTCGTAGCCATGCACACGAAGTTCCATGGGGTCGCCCATGGGAGCATACTTCACCAAAGTTATGGGCACACCCGGCAACACGCCCATATCCAGGAAGTGCTGGCGCAATCCGCCCTCACCACCCACACTGAGGATTGTGGCCGTCTGGCCTATCTTAAGTTCTGCAAGTGTCATTTTGTGCAATTATCCGGACCCACCCCCAACCCCTCCGCAAGGGAGGGGAGCAATTACATCATGCTGGTGATATTACATGACATCCTACTCCCCTCCCTTGTGGAGGGGTTGGGGGAGGGTCCGTTTTTTAGTATTCTATCTTATCCTCCTTCAACTCCCATTGGCGGAAAGCCTCCAGGGCCTCGTTGCGCATCATGCCATGGATGGGAATGGAACGGTATTCGTATGGTTTCTCTATCTCCCGGTATATGAAGTCATCGCCAAAACCTATGCGGTCGGCATCCTCCTTGGTATTGCCGTAGAAGATGGCGCTAACCCCTGCCCAGTAGAGGGCAGACAGACACATGGGGCATGGCTCGCACGAAGTGTAGCAGACGCACCCCTCCAACTTGAAGTGCCTCATCTTCCGGCAAGCCTCGCGTATGGCGCTCACCTCGGCATGAGCAGTCGGATCGTTATTGGCCGTCACACGGTTGGCACCAGTTGCCACCACCTCGCCATCCTTCACTATTACGGCACCGAAAGGTCCGCCTCCGTTCTTCACATTCTCCACGCTCAGGTCTATCGCCATCTGCATGAACCTTCGGTCAGCATCCGTTATCTGTGTCATAGGCATTCGTGGTCTTTAGTTGACAGAGTCAAAGTTACGAAAAAATAAAATTCCACAGGCATTACATCATCGTTTTTTATCCTCTTAGCATAAAAATCACTATTTTTAGGTATGAGGAAATAATGGCCATTTTGTTTTTACTCACCAAACATTTGGACGAAGGTTGGGAAAAACGTATATTTGCATAACAAAAACCAGCACCTGGCCAAAAGTGGTAGGGCTATTGAATCAAGACGTGAATAGAGTCAAGAACTTATAAATCATTTTTTCATTTACAAATTATGAAAAACGCAATACCAATACTATTCCTCGCGCTTTCTATAGAAGCATTTGCCCAAATTGAGCCTGCCGTAACATACGATGGAGGGGATTTGTATTTCATTCCTGCGAAACTTACTTCAAGCAATACAGCATTCATGTATAGTTATAGAAATGACTACGAATCTGGCAAGGCATGGTTTACCATATTCAATGATGAAGTAAAGATTGTTGAACAAGCCGAAATTGAGGCAGAGGTCCTGAATTACTCAACAAGGACTGTCACCTACCAAAGGAGATTTTTTTCCGAATCGATAAATGGTGGCACACGCGCAACTTCGGGAGCAGAGTATTTCCTTGATGATTGGACGGTGATCAGTGATGTTACTGAGGATAAAACAGAATACAATAATTGGATAGAAGGCCCTGAGGTATATGAGGATAACAACAATTACCATTCCCGTTATATGTATCTTTCTCAGACTTTGTTCAACGAAGATGACGATTTCGAATTCCTCCGAGCCCACTATGAAGTGATGCCTCTTTCATATTGCGCAGCTGATGACAATAGTAGTTCTGGGAATGACATATCCATGGAATGTCCAAGTTTCGGCGGTGAAACATGCGACGAGTACACCATGGAGTATAATCACGAATTGGGAGGGTACGTCTTCACGCTCATCAAGCACAAAGTGTATGGTGGAATAAAGAATACTGGTACAGATGTCGTCTCACTTAATGGCACAATCAAGAAGACACTAAATGGTGTAACATCATTCGGCACCGTAGTTTCCATCAATGGTAAATTCTATGTATCTGCTTACGACAGAACTTTATCCAAGTATGCACTATATAAGATTGCTACGGCAACAACTTCCATCTCCAAAGTAGCCGAAATCACCTCCGAGACAAGAAGCCAGGCAACCTATAACACGTCAGGATTGCGTGTAAAGTCTAACACAAAAGGAGTTGTAATCAGGAACGGACAAAAGATCGTCAACAAGTAAGTCAAACACCCGCAACTATGAAATCACTTACTTTAACGTGAGTTCGACGAATTATAACTGCTTATAAATTTGGTGATTAGCGAAAATTGTTGTAACTTTATAGTGCTAAAATACAAAGTGTTACAAACAATAATCGCTATGCTCACCGAAGACAAAGTTACAGAATTATTTT